>DATHRC010000008.1:0-84011 GCA_035481975.1 Steroidobacteraceae bacterium | reverse complement strand
GATCGGCGGGCGTGCGCTGACCGCGATCAGCATTTGCGGTGCTGTCGTCGGTTTCCTGCTGATCGGGGCGATCGCGAATCCCTGGGCGTGGATGCCTCTTCGCCTGCTGCTGGGCATGTCGCTCGCTTGTCTTTTTGTCGTCAGCGATACGTGGATGATCGAGCTTGCAACCGAGCATGCGCGGGGTCGGGTCGTGGGCCTCTACTCGATGCTGCAATCGGTCGGATTCGCCGTCGGACCCGCATTGCTGCTCCTGGTAGGCACCCAGGGCTGGGCTCCGTTCCTGGCCGGCGCGGTCTGTGGACTGCTGGCATTGATCCCTCTCTTTTCCACCCGCAGCGAGTTACCGCGAAGCGCTGTCGAAGCCGGCCCTGGTGTGTCGACCCTGGCATTCATGTCGACGGCGCCCCTGCTGCTGGCCGGCATAGCGGCTGCCGCGTTGGCGGATCAGGTGGCGATGTCGATGCTGCCGATCTTCACGCTGCGTCACGGACTCACCGTCAACGGCAGCAACCTGACACTCGTCGTCATGATCGCCGGCACCATAGGCTTCCAGCTCCCCGTCGGCTGGCTGGCCGACCACATGCCGGGACGAGCCTTGTACATCACGTGCGCTCTCTGGACTGCGGTAACCGCCGCGCTCCTGCCGATTGCCGTGCGCGCGCCGCTGTCTCTATGGCTGCTGGTCTTCTTCTGGGGTGGCGGGTACTTTGCCATCTACACGCTGAGTCTCGTGCGTCTGGGCGAGCGCTTCAAAGGATCGGCGCTCGCCGCGGGAAACGCGGCGTTTGCCGCCATGTGGGGCCTGGGCGGCCTCGTGGGCACGCCCTTAGCCGGCGGTGCCATGCAACTCATGGGTCCCACCGGTCTTCCCATTGTGGTCGCAGGCATTTTCGCGCTGCTCGCCGGGGCCATCATGATCAGCTCCAAATGGTAGGGTGCTCCTAAAGAAGCCGCAGGCCCCCGCACCGGCCTCGGCGCGGGGCGACAGCGGAGCGGCGGCTCCCTGACGCGAGGCCCGAGCCGTGGCAGACTACTACTCGTGCGCCGCAAGCGCGGCGACGGCCTCGCTCTGATAGAGCACGACACGCTGGCGCGCGTCATAGTCCATGACCAGAAACTCAGCAGCGGTCAGCAGCAGGGCGGCAAACAAGGCAACGAAGTTGGCGGTTTTCATGGGAAAGCTCCTCGTGTGATCCATGGCGTGCAGTGTTGTCCTCTCAGGCACGAGCAGCAAACGCGATGTCTGAACGACGCGTAAGAAAAACTGAAGCGACGCGGAGCTTCGATCGCCTGCCATTGAACGCGCTGCGCGTGTTCGAAGCCGTCGCCACTCGACTGAGCTTCGCCGATGCCGCCGACGCGTTGCACGTGACGCCCGCAGCGGTGAGCATGCAGATCCGTACGCTCGAGGAGTACTTGCGCGTTCCGCTATTCCGGCGCAGCGGCCGCGCGATCGCTTTGAGTGCCGAGGGTGCGCTGCTCCTACCGGGCGTACGCCGTGGGCTCGGCGAGTTGCAGCAGGCGATGCAGCAGTTGCGTCAGGACCGCAGCGGCGGCGTACTCAGCATCAGCACGGTGGCCTCGTTCCTGCAGAAATGGTTGTTGCCGCGCCTGCCGCAGTTCCATGACCGGCATCCGCATATCGAGCTGAGCATTCACACCTCACACGTCCCGGTCGATTTCGCGCAGGGCGATTTCCATGCCGCGCTGCGCATGAGCACCGCACCCACGCCAGGTCTTTACAACGAGAAGTTGCTCGATGAATGGTTCCTGCCGGTGTGCAGCCGCGAACTGCTCGCCCGCCTGGGCCCGCTGCGGACGCCGGCCGATCTGAAGCGCTACCCGCTGCTGCGCTCTTCCGATGAATCCTGGAGCATGTGGCGTCGTCCCGGAGCCGAAACCGACTGGAAGGAGCGCGGCACCGCCTTCGACGATTCGCTGACCGTGCTTGCGGCGGCCGAGCAGGGTCAGGGTCTGGCACTCACCCGCTGGGCGCTGGCCGCGCATGATCTCGCCAATGGTCGCGTCGTGCGCGCGAGCGAGCAGGTGCTGCCGTGCCCGCGAGCCTATTATTTCGTCTGTCCCGAAAGCTACCTGGCGCTACCGAAGGTCCAGCGCCTGCTCGAATGGCTGCGCGAGATGGCGGCGGCCTTTCCAAGGCCCGACGGCGCCGCCGCCTCAATGGGCGCAGACCTCACGCCCGTCAGGGCAACAGCGCGCGGCCCCGCAACGACTCGACGCGCGGCGTTATCCGCCCGGCGCTCGCGGACGCGGCCAGCTGGGAAAGTAAGATAGCATCCACTGGACAATCCCCACCCACCCCACGATGACCGTTGCGGCGTCGATCGTATGAACGATCGCACCGGCATAAAACCAGGCTGACTAAAGCCCTAGCTCTCGCCATTCAGCAGCAGAGGTATCGATGGACTCAACAGCAGAAAGGTATGCCAAGGAGCCCGTACGGTATCCCGCGCTGCACGTAGTCGATCTGGCAGCAGAAGGCGCGGCGGTCACCGAGCGCTACCGCAACATGGTCATCAGCCGCGTCAATGACAGCTGTCTGCGGCTCGCCGTGTTCGACGAAGCCTATCGCTGGCACTATCACCCCGCGTCCGATGAGCTGTTCATCGTTGTAAGCGGATGCCTTGCCATAGATCTGGCAGATAATCGGGAACTGCACCTGCAGCCCTGGCAATGCGTGACGATTCCGGCCATGGCCCTTCATAGAACCCGGGCCCTGGGTCGGACCGTGAATCTATGTTTCGAGAAGCTAGGCGCAGAAACCGTCTTTGTCGACTCGCCTTGACCTAGGAGCGAAGCGGAGGGCACACGCGATAGACCTTTGCGCAGCCGAAGCGCTCGCGTCTCGCGCTGTCCCACTTCATGGCGCTCCGGCCATCTCTGAGGGCCTCTGCGCAGTGCACCGCGCCCGCCATCCCGCCGCAACCCACTTCCTGGCACTAGGCCGTCCCCTCCCGCCCTCATCGAAGAGAAGCGGAGCAAAGGGTCTATTGCGGGGGACCTCCGGCGCTCAAAGAATGTACGCCGCCAGCACCCCCTCGATGCCCCGAATCCTCCCGAGCAGCGCCTCACTCACCTCTGCGTCCACGTCGATCAGCGTATACGCATAGTCCCCGTGCGACTTGTTGAGAAGATCCGCGATATTGATCCGCTCCGACGCCAGACAGGTGGAGATCTGTCCCACCATGTTCGGCACGTTGCGGTTGGCTATCCCCAAGCGCGTCGTATTAGGCACGCGCGGCAGCACGGCCTCCGGATAGTTGACGCTGTTCCTGATGTTGCCGTTCTCGAGAAAGTCACGCAGCTGATCCACTACCATCACCGCGCAGTTCTCCTCCGCCTCGAGCGTGGAGGCTCCCAGGTGCGGCAGCGTGATGACCCGCGGATGCTGAAGCAGCGCCCGCTTGGGGAAATCGCAGACATAGGCGTGCAGCACCTGCGCATCGAGCGCCGCGAGCACCGCCTCCTCATCCACGATCCCGGCGCGCGCGAAGTTCAGGATCGTGGCGGGCTTTCGCATCAGGCGCAGTCGCGCCCCGTTCACGAGCTTCGTCGTGTCGTCGTTCAACGGCACGTGCACGGTGACGACGTCCGAGCGCGCGAACAGATCGTCCAGCGACAGCGCCTGCTCGACGCTCGATGACAGCTGCCACGCGCGCCGCACGGTGATCTGCGGATCGTAGCCCAGCACCTTCATGCCGAGGGACAGCGCCGCGTTCGCCACCTCGACGCCGATCGCCCCCAAGCCCACGACCCCGAGCGTACGCCCCGGCAGCTCGAAGCCCACGAAGGCTCTCTTGCCCTTCTCCACCGCCTCCTCGATCGCCTCATCATCACCGCTCAAGCCCCGCGCGAACTGCCACGCGGCTCCGAGGTTGCGGGCGGCCAGGAAGAGACTCCCCAGCACCAGCTCCTTCACCGCATTGGCATTGGCGCCGGGAGTATTGAATACCGCAACGCCGCGCCGGCTCATTTCCTCCACCGGGATGTTGTTGACGCCCGCTCCGGCGCGGCCGATGGCACGCACCTCCCGGCCGATGCCCAACTCATGCAGGTCCGCTGAGCGCACCAGGATCGCATCGGGGCGCTCGATGTCGGCGCCGACGGCGTAACGCTCGGCAGGAAACCGGGAAAGTCCGCTTGAGCTGATGTTATTCAGCGTGAGAATGCGCAAAATCACGTGAGCTGCCGCACCACGGCGGGCCACGTCTCATCGGCAGTACCGTCGATGCGCACCCGCAGCCCGCGGGTCCTGAGGTTCGCCGCGAACTCAAGGTCCGTGTCCCGGTCGCCGATCATCGCCACCAGCTCGATCGGCTGCTCGCGCAGGTAAGCCTCCACCAGCCCGGTGCGCGGCTTGCGGCAGCCGCACCCCTCGCTCGCGCCATGCGGACAGACGAACACCTTCTCGAAGCGGATCCCCTGGGAGCGCAACGCGTCGAGCACGAACTCGTGGGCTTCATTGAACGCGGCCCACGGGAAACCCGGGCTGCCAAGCCCATTCTGGTTGGTCACCATGACCAGTCGGTAGCGCTGCGCGAGCTCGGTAAGGGCGGCAAACACCCCGGGCATGAAGCGGATCTTCGCCAGGCTGTCGACCTGGTTGTCGGCAGGCTCCTCGATCAGGGTGCCGTCGCGATCGATGAAGAGCGTCGGTATTCTCAATGGCTCAGGTTCCTCTCGATCCACAGGATAAAGGCATCGACATAGCTCTGCAGCACCTTACGTAAACCCTCGTCGCTGACGCGGTAAGCATCATCGATCATGCCCGGCTTCAGCTGGATATAGGCTTCCGGCTGCCCCATGAGCAGCACCTTGAGCGGCGAGAGAATGGTGCGCAGGTGCTGTTGCGCCACCGCCGTACCGATCTGGCCGGTCGAGGCGCCGATGATCGCGCCGGGCTTGTCGGCCCAGGAGTTCTTGCCCCAGGGGCGCGACCCCCAGTCGATCGCGTTCTTCAGCACCGCCGGTACCGAGCGATTGTTCTCGGGGCTGACGATGAGTACCGCATCGGCCGCTTCGATTTCCTTTTTCATGCGCCACACCGGCGGCGGCGGCTCGTTCTGAAATTCACTGTTGAGCATCGGCAGATCGCTGAGATCCACTTCGTGGAACTCGAGCCGCGGCGTGGCCAGAGCTGCGAGAGCTCGAGCGAGACTGCGGTTGATCGATTTGCTCGACAGACTTCCAACAATCACGGCGACTTTACGCATCGGGAATACCCCTAACACTAAATCAGTGACAGTCGGACATGTTGGGATGTGTCGCTCGACTGCCGCACGACATATCATCAAAGTTGCGTCCGTGGAAATTCAATCGCAAGGAAGCGCTCATCTGACGGCAGCCGTTGAGTCAACTCGTGTCAGTGCGTCGAACTAGGGCTTGGCGTCATGGGCTGCCTGCGGCGGTTACTCCTCGGCGCGCTGCTCGCTGCGGCCTGCGCCGCGACCGCGCACGCGGATGCGGTGCGTGTCACCGTCGGCTACGGCCAGGGTGCCGACCTGTATGCGATCGCCGTGCAGCTCGACCGTCGCGCACCGCTGCACCAATATGCCCGCTGGACGCTCACCAGTCACCTCGATCTGGGCGTGAGTGAATTCCAGGGTCATCGCTCGTCTTCGCATTACAACACCACGCACGCGCTCGCGGTCGTGCCGAAGCTGCGCTGGCAGCGCACCGCGACGCCGGCCGTTACGCCATTTATCGAGTTTGGGCTCGGCCTCAGCGGTTTCACGGAGACCACCATTGCCGGAACGCGTCACCTCGGCGGCGACTTCGAGTTTACCGAGTTGCTGCGGACCGGTCTGAGCTTCGGCGGTCGACGTCAGTATGAGATCGCTCTCACCGGCCAGCATTTCTCCAACGGTGGCCTCAACCACCCGAATGACGGCATCACCTATGCGGGGATCTCCCTGGCCTGGTACTTCCGCTAATGGGCTCGATGGGCGCACCGACAGCTTGGCTATTGCGTTGACGCTCCGCGAATTCCCAGGCTGCTGATCTTGCAAAGCGGGACCGGCTTCACGGAGTGAGGCCGGCGCGGCGCAGCGGCTGCGACCCAGTTCGCTGTTCCCGCCCGCCCGCCGTGCTGCAATTTCCCCCCAGCTTATGTAGTTAAGCCGTTTTCTTGCGGTGGCGCTGGAGCACCGGAGGTCTGCGCGCAAGTGTCCCCGATGAGCACCGTTTTTTTGTCGCGGCTTGCCCCCCCGGACGCGCCCAGGGTCCGATGAGCACGGCCAGCATCAATGCTGCGCAGCTGCATGCGCTGCTTGAGAGCGGCGGTGCGCCGGCGCATGTCGAGACACTCTTCCGCAATACCGTCGAGCACGCGCCCATCGGCATCGCCTTCGCCAACCGCGACGGCACTTATCGTCACTGCAACCGCGCCTTCTGCGCGATGCTCGGCTTCAGTAACGCGGAGCTCGACGGCAGATCGATCGCCACCCTCACGGTGGCGGAGGATCTCGAGTCCACCACCTTAGGCCTCGAGCGGCTGTGGCGCGGCGAGATCCCTCATCTGGACGTCGAGCGGCGCTATCTGCGCAGGGACGGCAGCGCGCTGTGGGTGCGGGTGACCACCTCGCTGGTGCGCGGCGGCGGGCAGGAGCCGGAGTGCTCGGTCGAGTTCCTGCGTGACATCTCCGCGCGCAAGGAGATGGCGATCGCCCTGGTGCAGAACCAGACGCTGCTCGCCACCGTGATCGCCGAGCTCCCGCTCGGGCTGCTCGCCTGCGACATCAATGGCAAGGTGACGCATTACAACCGCGCCGCCATCGAGCTGTTTGGCATCCCGGCCGAAGAGGCGCGCGGCTCCGCTACGCGCAGTCCCTACCCCATCACTTCCCAGGTGTTCCTCCCGGACGGCAGCACCCCGGTGTCGCGTGAGCAGCGTCCGCTGGCGCGTGCCATGGCTGGCACCGAGGTGAGCGATGAGGAGTTCATCATCGTCCGACCGGATCGCGCGATGCGCACCGTGCTGGCCAGCTCGCGGCGTCTGGTCGGGCCCGCCCGCGAGTCGCTCGGCGCCGTCGTGGTCGTCCAGGACATCACCGAGCGGCGGCTCGCCGAGCAGGAGCTCGAGGGCGTGCACAAGCAGCTGCTGCTCGCTTCGCGCCAGGCGGGCATGGCGGAAGTGGCGACCAACGTGCTGCACAACGTCGGCAATGTCCTGAACAGCGTCAACGTGTCGGCGAGCCTCATCAGCGAGCGCATCAAGAAATCCAGATCCACCGGACTTGCGCGGGTCGCCAGCCTGCTCTCCGAGCATGCCGACAACCTCGCCGCGTTCCTCAGCGGTGCGCAGGGGCGGCGGCTGCCGGCCTATCTCCAGGAGCTTGCCAGCGAGCTTTCCGCGGAGCGCGAGGCGGCGGTCGAAGAGCTCACGGCGCTGCGCAGCAACGTCGAGCACATCAAGGAGATCGTCTCGGTGCAGCAGAGCTACGCGCGGCGTGGCGGCATCACCGACATCGTCGATATCTGCACACTGGTCGAGGACAGCCTGCGGATGAACGAGGGAGCCTTCAGCCGCCACGGCGTGGTGCTGGTACGCGATTTCAAGGAAGTGCCGCCGATCCAGGTCGACAAGCACAAGGTGCTGCAGATCCTGGTCAACCTCATCCGCAATGCCAAGTACGCCTGCGACGAGGGCCCCGGCACGGTCAAGCGCGTGACGGTGCGGGTCGGCGCGGCGGACGGGGTGATGTCGATCGCCGTCATCGACACCGGCTGCGGCATCCCGCAGGAAAACCTGGAGCGAATCTTCAATCACGGCTTCACCACGCGCAAGGATGGCCACGGCTTTGGGCTGCACAGCTGCGCGCTTGCGGCCAAGGACCTGGGCGGTTCGCTGCTGGGCGAGAGTGCCGGGCCGGGCCAGGGGGCCACCTTCACCCTGACGCTGCCCCTGACGCACACGGAGCCGTCCGATGGCTGATGAGCCAAGGCTGCTCACGCACCGCCTGCTGATGATCGACGATAATCCGGCGATCCACGCGGACTATCGCAAGATCCTCGCGGGCCGCGACGATACCCGGATCTCGGCGGCGGAAGCTGCACTGTTCGGCGAGGTGCAGTCGGCCGTATCACGCCCGACCTTCGATGTGGACTCGGCCATGCAGGGACGGGAGGGCGTGGAGCTCGCCCGCCGGGCGCTCGTCGAGGGGCGTCCTTACTCGGTCGCCTTCGTGGACATGCGCATGCCGCCGGGGTGGGACGGACTCGAGACGATCGAGAACCTGTGGAAAATCGACCCCGATGTCCAGGTGGTCGTCTGCTCCGCCTACACCGACTACGACTGGCTCGAGCTCCTGGCCCGACTCGGGCGCTCGGACAAGCTCATCGTCATCAAGAAGCCGTTCGAGCCGATTGAGATCCTGCAGTCCGCCAGCGCCTTGAGCCGCAAGTGGCAGAACGCGCGCGCGCTCAAGAGCCACGTCGAGAGCCTCGAGCAGGCCGTCACCGACCGGACCCGCGGACTCGAGGCGGCCAACCGCCAGCTGCGGCACCTGGCCTCGCACGATTCACTCACCGGCCTGCCGAACCGCCTGCTGCTCGATGACCGCATCACCCAGGCGATTGCCCAGGCGAACCGCCAGGCGCATGAATTTGCGGTGCTGGTGCTCGACCTCGACCGCTTCAAGGTCGTCAATGACTCGCTCGGCCATCGCGCCGGCGATGATCTGCTGCGCGAGGTGGCGTCGCGCCTGAAGGGAGTGGTGCGCGCCGTCGATACCACCGCGCGGCTCGGCGGCGATGAGTTCGTGATCGTCTTCGACGGGCCCGCCACCCAGGCCGAGGCGCTCGAGATGGGCGGGCGGCTGCTGAAGATCATGGAGGCCCCGATCCGGCTCCTCGGCATCGACGTGCACATCTCGCCGAGCATCGGCATTGCCTTCTATCCGCGCGACGGCGCGGGCATCGATACGCTGCTGGCGCGCGCGGACGCGGCCATGTACCACGCCAAGGAGCGCGGCCGCAACAACGTGCAGTGCTATGCCGAGAGCATGGGCACGATCACCCAGGAGCGGGTAAAGTTCGAAAGCGAGCTGCACGAGGCGCTGCGCAACGCGCAGTTCGAGCTGCACTACCAGCCGAAGGTCGACACCGCCACCGGGCGCATCCACAGCGCTGAGGCGCTGATCCGCTGGCGCCATCCGCAGCGCGGGCTGCTGCCGCCGGCGGAATTCATTCCTCTGGCTGAAGAGTGCGGCCTGCTCGATGCCATCGGCGAGTGGGTGCTGTCGGAAGCCTGCCGCCAGGCGCAGGCCTGGAAACGCGAAGGGTTGCGACCGCTACGGATCGCCGTCAACCTCGCGCCCTCGCAGTTCCGCCTGACCGACCTGGTGAAGCAGATCCGCCGCGCGCTGGACGCATCGGGCCTCGACCCGCAGCTGCTCGAGGTCGAGCTCACCGAGACGGCGGTCATGAGCGATGCGGAAGAATCAGTGCACATTCTGGAAGCGATCAGCCGCATGGGCGTGCTGGTCTCGGTCGATGACTTCGGCACCGGCTATTCCAGCATGAGCTATCTGCGCCGCTTCCCGATCGACAAGCTGAAGATCGACCGCTGCTTCATCGACCAGCTGACGCGCCGCCCGGAAGACGCCTCGATCGTGCAGGCGATCATCTCCCTCGCGCACAGCCTGCACCTCAAGGTCATTGCCGAGGGCGTGGAGACACCGGAGCAGCTGCAGCTGCTGACCGAGCTCGGCTGCGACCAGTACCAGGGCTTTTATTTCAGTCCGGCCGTGGCACCGGCGCAGTTCGCCGAGATGGTGCGCAAGGACAACACCGTCGATGCGGACGATGCGGTGCGCACCCACAGCAAGCTCGCCGTTCTGAAAGGCTGATTCCTCAAACCGGCCCCCCGCGGGCGCCGGCCGGCGGACCGGCCCCGGAACGCACCGCACCCCCCGGCCCTTCCCTAGACTCTCGTCCGTGGGCTAGTGTCTCGTCCCCACATGGGCCGGCGACGGCGAAGAGGTGCGCGTGCGTGCCTGGACAGCGATTCCCCTGGCGCTCGCCATGACGAGCCTGTTGCTCTCTTTAAACGCCACCGGCGCCGACCCGGAGGGCGGGCCGGGTCACCGGCTGACGCCCTTCGACCTCGAGGCGCACCGCGGCGGCCGGGCGCTGCGTCCGGAGAACACCCTGCCCTCCTTCGCGAATGCCCTGTCGATGGGAGTCGACACGCTCGAGCTCGACATGGGAGTCACGCGCGACGGCGTAGTGGTGGTGTCGCACGAGCGCACGCTCAATCCGGATCTGGCGCGCGCTGCCGACGGTCGCTACATCGACCCGCCGGGCACTCCATACGTGAAGCTCACGTTGGCCGAGGTCAAGAGCTACGACGTCGGCCAGATCCGCCCCGGCAGCGACTACGCGGCCCGCTTTCCGGAGCAGCGCGTCGTGCCCGGCACCCGCATACCGACGCTGGCGGAAGTGTTCGCGCTGGTGCGCCGCTCGGGCGATCATCATGTGCGCCTCAACATCGAGACCAAGATCGACCCGACCCATCCCGAGGAATCTCCCGACCCGGAGCACTTCGTCGCGGTGGTGCTGGAACTGCTGCGCCGTGAGCACTTCAGCGACCGGGTCATGATCGAGTCGTTCGACTGGCGGACGCTCAAGCTGGTGCAGAAACAGGCTCCCGGTATACCCACCGTGTACCTCACACAACAGGCTCAACCCGAAGCCAACATCTATCCCGACACGCCATGGACTGCAGGTCTCGATCCGCGCAAGTACGGCGGCTCGGTCCCGCGCATGGTCAAGGCCGCTGGCGGCAACATCTGGTCGCCGTTCTACGGCGACGTCGATCAGCACTCGGTCGATGAGGCCCACAAGCTCGGGCTCCCGGTCGTGGTCTGGACGGTGAACGAGCCCCAGGATATGCGCCGGCTGATCGACATGGGCGTCGATGGCATCATCTCCGACCGTCCGGATCTGTTGCGCACGGAAGCAGCCGCGAAAGGTCTGCCGCTGCCGCCGGCCCACCCGGTCTCGCCCTGAAGCGTAAGGGAGCACACATGGCCCGCAAATACTCGCGCATGCTGGCGCTGGGAACCAAAGCCCCGCCCTTCGCGCTGCCGGATGCGGTGAGCGGCAGCACGGTTGCACTCGAGGACTTCGCCCGCCAGCCGGCGCTGCTGGTCGCCTTCCTCTGTAATCACTGCCCGTTCGTCAAGCACATCCTCGATGGATTCGTCGCCTTCGCCCGCGACTTCGGCTCGCGCGGGCTCGCGGTGGTCGCCATCAATCCGAACGACATCGCGAGCTATCCCGAGGACGCGCCGCCCGAGATGCGCCGCATCGCACAGCACAAGGGCTTCAGCTTCATTTTCCCGTACCTCTATGACGAGTCCCAGGAGGTGGCGAAGGCCTACGAGGCGATCTGCACGCCGGATTTCTTTCTGTTCGATCGCGAGCGGCGACTCACCTATCGCGGACGGTTCGACGCCAGCAGCCCCGGGAACAACATTCCCGTCACCGGTGCGGATCTGGCCGCGGCGGCCGAAGCACTGCTGCGCGGCCGCGCCGTGGCAGCGGAGCAAACCCCGAGCGTGGGCTGCAGCATCAAATGGAAGGCCGGGCAGGAACCGGATTGGGCCTGAAGGGCCATCGCTCGATCGTGAACGCCGGCGGCGGCGGCGCCTGTCAGCAAGGTGCGCTAGCGGCTCAGATCCCCCAGCAAGCCGCCGACGAAACCGCCGATGCCTGAGGACTCCCACGCGTAGTGGAAGCGCACGGTTACGGGCAGGCCCTGGACACGCTGGGTTTCACTCAGGCGCTCCTGGGGCAAGAGGTTCAGCACGACCGTCATCGGCCGCAGTCCGAACTGGTCCACGAGGTCCGCCGGCATGCGCTGGGTGAGTGGCGGCGGCTCGGCGATGAGCGCGCGGATGCGCGTGCCGTCCGGGAAACGGATGGTCGCCTGCATGCCGACCTTGAGCTGCGTGCCGAACTTCGGCGACGCATAGGCGAGCACCCGCGCTGTGTCGGTGCGCGCCAGCACGACCACGGGCTCGCCGGGAGCGACGTACTCGCCCTGGCGCGCGCCGAGCTCGAGGACGCGACCGCCGAAGGGCGCCGTCAGGATCATAGAGTCTTGCTGGCGCTCGAGCAGCTCGTGATCGACCTCGGCGGTGCTCGCCGCCGGCATCCGCGCCGCCGTCGCCCGCAACTGCACCAGCTCCACCTCGGCCTCCGTGACCGCAGTTTCGGCCGTATCGAGCTCGGCGACCGTCGCCGCGCCCTCATCGACCAGCGCGGCAATCTCGTCGCGGCGCTGCCGCTGATAGCGCACGTACCGCTCCTTGAGCCGCAGTTCATCAAGCGCCGCTTGCTGCTGGGCGTAGGCGCCGCGCTGCGCCTGCGCGGCCGCCTGCCGCTCGACGGCGTTGTGGGCCGCGGCCGCATCGAGATCGAGGCTGTCGAGCTCGGCGAGCGTCGCGCCGGCCTCGACCCGGTCGCCG
The DNA here is from genome assembly GCA_035481975.1 of Steroidobacteraceae bacterium. Taxonomy (GTDB): domain Bacteria; phylum Pseudomonadota; class Gammaproteobacteria; order Steroidobacterales; family Steroidobacteraceae; genus 13-2-20CM-66-19. The sequence continues at coordinate 71,514 of DATHRC010000008.1, read as the reverse complement.
ACGGCGACGGTGAGGCGACTGATGCGTGCGGCGCGCACCGCGCGCACCTCGTGCTGCTCGAGCGACACCGTGCCGTTGGCCGTCAGGGTGAGCCAGGAGCCCACCACTCCGCTCAGGAGCACGAAGATCGGCGACAGCACCACCAGCAGGATCAGATACCAGGCGAGCCTGTGCCCCTTGCCGCGCGCCTTGGCATAGAGAATCTTCACTCCCCCCAACTCGTCGGGTGCGCGCGGTTTGGACTTGAATTGCACCTGCATGGTCACTCTCCGGTGGCGAGCCTGGGAAGCCCGGCCGCGTCACCCCAGGCGTCCTCGAGCTGCAGGGTGAGTCCGCGGAAGTTGGCGGCGGTGAGCTCACTCTCCACCCGCTCGAGGCGCTCGCGGCGCTCCTCTTCGGGATACGGCCACAGGCTCTCGTCGCGGCCGAGCGAGCGCTCCAGGCTCAGCGCGACGCTGAACGACAGCTGCGGATAACGCTCGAGCAGCGGCTGCGCGATCGCCACCGCACGCTCGGGATTGGCCACATAGACCATCAGGGTGGTTGAGATCCGCAGCCGGCGCAGCGCCTGCGCGAAGCTGCCCTCGCCGGGCAGCTCCACGGCGAGATCGCGCGGATGGGTGCTGAGCGCGACCGGCCAGGGACTCGCCCGGCTCACCGCGGCCAGGGTGCGCGTCAGCTCGGCGAGGAGCTGCGGCAGCTTCTCCGGCGCCGGATCGAGCTGCGCGGGCTCGAGGTCGAGATGCACCCCGTCGAACGGTACGGATTTGAGACCGGCAATGATGGCCAGCAGCCGGCCGCGCTGCGCCGGGCGGATCCAGCCCGGGTCACCTAGCAGCAGCTCGACACTGAAGCCGTGCTCGTGGGTGCTGCGCACCGCTTTCACCAGCAGCGCCGGGCGGGCGATGGCGCGGCGCATCTGCGCGGCATCGAGCGAGATCAGCAGCCGCTTGATGCCGGCGGCATGCAGCTCGGTGAATTTGCTCTCGCCGGAAGAAGAAGATGCACTCGCGAGCCAGTCCGCCGAGTGCCACAGATACAGTGCGCGATCGGCGCGCAGCTCGGCAGGCGCGGCGGCCGCGGCGGCCGGCATCGCAGCCGCGGTGCCCGGCACGCTCGCCACCGGCAGCAGCAGCGGCCGCCCGGCAGCGATGCCCTCGGGCAGCCGCTGCCGGAAGGCATTCGGCGCCGACTCACACGGTGCCGTCTCGAAGCGTGCCCAGTCGGCATACCAGTACACCAGCGCCTTGTCGGCTTCTGCGAGTGCCTTGGCCGCGTTGTAGCGCTGCAGGCGTGCGCGCTGCAGTTGCTCGGCGACATCGCCACCGAGCCTCGCCGCCCGCAGGCCACGCTCCTGCACGGCGGCATCGGCGGCGGCGAGCCGCGTGGCAGCGAATTCGGTGGACTGGCGCAGCACCTGGGCGCGCCCGACGAGCTCGCTGCGCTGCTGGTGCAGCTCCTGGCGTCGCATCTCGTACTCGAGGCGGGCGTGGGCCACCTGCGCAGACGCGGCGCGGGCGAGGAGCCGGCGCTGCGTGCCGTATTCGAGCGGCACCTGGAACGTCCAGCTCAGGACCGCCGATGCCCCGTGCTGCCCGGTCGGCCAGTCCTCGAGGGAGGAGTAGCCGAGCTGAACGCTCGACTGCACGGGATAGAGCGCGCTGTCACGGGGGCTGGCTTCGCGCAGCGCGATGACCTGCTGTAGTCCGGTGAGCTCCGGATCGGTGTCCGCCCAGTCATCGTCCGGGGACGCCGTGCCGACGCACTCCGCCGAGACCAGCGGCCGCACGGCGATGCCGCCGTCCAGATCCTGCCCGGTGAGCTCGCGCATCAGCCCAAGCGCCACCTCGCGGTCCGCGCCGCCGGCCGCCTCATCGCGCCGTGCCAGCGAAAAGCCGCTGAGCAGCTCGATGCGATCCGCATCCAGCAGCAGCCCGGCGCGGGTGCGCAGCTCCGCCACGTGCTCGAAGCCGGGCTCTTCCTGCAGGTAACTCTGCGCGAGGAGTTCCAGGCGCTGCGCCTGCCAGTAGTCGGCGTACGCCTTGCGCAGGCGCGCCAGCAGCTCGCGCCGCTGCAGCTGCCGGCGCGCGTCGAGGAGCGCGAGCTGCACCTGCTGCTCGCTCAAGTTTTGCTCGAGCTGCAGGCGGCTGCCGAGCAGCGGCATGGACAGGCCGCCGCCGACCAGCCCCTGGGTGTAGGTCCAGGAATGCTGCGGGTCGATGATGTCGTGATTGTGCTCGTAGCCTAAGTTGCCGAAGGCGCTCACGCCGAGCCCGATCCGACCGGCGCCGAGCGTATCGCGGCTGGACTCGTAGGACCGCTCGGCGAGCTGCGCGGCGGGCGAAAGCTCCAGGCGCGTTTCCAGTTGCTCGAGCGGCGGCAGCGCGAGCGCCGCCACCGGCCACAGGCAGCAGGCCGCGGCGAGCCGGGGCAGAATGCGTGCGCTTATCGCCATGTTCAGAACTTCGTGCGCTTGAGCACCCAGGAGGGCGCCATCGCCGACTCGAGGTGCGACTTCGTCAGCAGCTCACTCAAGGTGGCGATGGCGTTCCAGCAGCGCATGACGAAGGTGAATAGCGGAAAGACCGGCAGCAGGACGGCGAGGCGCAGGTCCTGGCGCTTGCGCTCCGAGTAGAGCAGCCAGTACTCCGCGTACATGAGGGCGACGAGCACCAGATAGAACAGGTACACGAACGCCAGCACGCCCAGCACCACTCCGGGCGGATAGACGCAGAACACGTAGAGGGTGTAGCTCAGCACCACGAACGGCGTCACCAGCTGGAATAGCAGGCCGGTCCAGATGAACGCCAGGAAATTGCGCATGCCGAGCAGACCCGGGCGCAGGTGGTGGACGTGCTTGCGCAGGTACAGGTAGGACAGGTCGCCGTCCCAGCGCAGGCGCTGCCGCAGGAATTGCCGCAGCGTGGTGGGTGCATCCGTATGTCCGATGGCGCGCGGCTCGAAGCGGATCCGCAGCCCCGGGTAACGCGCGAAATATTTCTTGATGCGCAGCGTGAGATCGAGGTCCTCGGCGGTGCCGCTGTCCCAGCCGCCGATCTGCCGCAGGAAATCGCGCCGGAAGACGCCGAAGGCGCCGGAGACGTTGTTGACGATATTGAAGGCATCGAGACCCGCACGGCTCAGGTGAATCGACAGCGCGTACTCCAGCGCCTGCAGCCGGGTGACCAGCGTGCTGAAGGCATTGCGCACCCGCAGATTCCCCGCCACCGCGACGACGTTCCGGTCGGCGAAGTGCCGCACGGCGTGGCGCACCATGTCGTTGTCGAAAGAGGTGTCACCGTCGAGCGCCATGACGACCTGACCGCTGGCGAGCGCGAGCCCCTGGTTCAGGCTCGAGACGCGCCCACCGCGCTGCAGCTTGGGAACGATCTCCAGCCGGCGGTCGCGGCGCGTGTCGACGTAGGCCTGCAGCGCGCGCAGCGCCGCGAGGGTCTCGCGGTTCTGCACCGCGCCGTCCACCACCGCCAGCATCTCGATCTGGCCGTCATAGAGCTGTTCGGTGAGCGTGCGCACGGTGTGCCGCACGTCGGCGCCTTCGGAGTAACAGGTGATGATGCACGACACCCGCGGATTGAAGTTCAACGGCTGGCGCGCGCCGCGGGCCTCGAGGTAGTGGCGCACCGCCCCCAGCATCACCAGCAGCTGCAGCGGCAGCTCGAACAGCAGCACGAAGGGAAAGAACTTGAGCGCAACGCTCGTCCAGTCGGAGTACCACGCCGTCTCCAGCAGCTGCCGCAAGGTCAGCGCGGCATCACCGAATGTGAGCAGCACGTCCATCAGTCGACCCGGCTGCGCAGCGTGCCCATCAGCACCCGGGCATCGGTGATCTCCTCGCTCGCGTCCAGCGAGCTGAAGGCGGCGGTCGTGATCTCGATGCGCAGCCCCTCCTCCGGGGTCGCCGCATCGCGCAGCGCGGCGATGCGCTCCATCACCGTGGCGATGCCTTCGGGGGAAGTCTGCGGCAGCAGCAGCCAGCAGTATTCATCGGCGTTGCGCATGAACAGATCGGTGACGCGCACCAGCGCCCGCAGGCGCTGCGCCAGCGCATCGAACATCTGCGCCACCCGCCCGTGGGGCAGCCGTGCCGCGAGCAGCCGGACGTTGGCGAACTTCAGGCAGATCAGGCCGAACTGCAGCTCGGGATGGCGTCGGGAGAGACTCAGCAGCCACTCGAGGTTGCCGGTGAAGTAGGTCGGGTGGGCCTGGCTGAACTCATCAATGAGCCTGAAGAAGTCGCCGATCTGCCCGGTGCGCGCGGCCAGCTCGCCCGCCGCCGACAGGCGCATGCCGTAGTAGCTGCGCTCGGTGAGCTCATCGGTCGCGGACAGCTGGCTGCAGCGCAGGCAGCGTGCCTTCACGCTCGGTTCGGTGAAGCGCGCGCGGCAGGCGTTGCAGGCCTGGGTCTCCAGGGCGCGATCGTAGTCGACGCCGATGTGACGCAGCCGCGCCGAGCACTTCGGACAGCTCAGTCCGTCCGCCCGCAGATACTCTTCCTGGGTGGCGACGTTGCCGCACGCGTAGCAATGCAGAAAATTCTGTACGGCCGTGTCGATGCTGCCGCATTGCGGGCACGTCTCGATGAACAGCAACTGTCCCGCGGAACACTCCGGACAGGTGTGCACGCGCTCGATCAGCTCGGCCGTCTCGAGCAGTCCCCGCCGTCGCAGCCCGTCGAGCAGCAGGAAGCCATCCTCGCCGTTGTGGCCGAGGACATCTGCGAGCGGATAGCGATAGATGCGCTCGTCGCGCCAGTCGGCCACGGGTGTGAGCACCCGCTCGGGACGAAGATAGAGGAACGCGAGCAGCCGCTCATCGCCCTCCGCCGTCTGCCGGCGGCCGAGCGCCTGGGCGCGCCCGGCAATGAGGGTAGCTCGCGAAGCTGCGGCCGCCAGAGTTGCCGCCACACCGTCACTCAGGGCATCGACGGCTTCGCCGCAGGAGCGGTTGAGAAATATCGGCGCGAGCGCCAGCAGCGGCGCGCGGCGCAGCGCCTGCAGCCAGCTCACCGCCTGATGTGCATCGCTCGGGTAGAGGATCACCGCATCGGCAGCGACTCCCGACTGGATGAGCTGCTGGACGTCGGCGAACGGCGGCCCCTCGCTCCAGTTGTCGGGCCCGGTGCCGGGCTGATCAGGCGAGGTGCGTCCGGCGACCAGCGTCAGGACCGCCGGAAGCGCACGCAGTCTTGCGGTCGCGGATGCGTTGGGCATGAGTGTGGTGGGGCCGGTCCTTGACGCATTATGGTCAAACGCAGGGCGCAGCTGTCCTGTACGCCGTCACGCTTCTCGAGCGTCCCCGCGGGGGCCGCGGCCAGGCGGGCGCGCAATCCCCAACGGCGTCACGTTTTTTGCGCTTGTTGGCGGCCGTCGCGGCAATGATTAGTCTGCCCCTTGAAGCCGTAGCGACGGACGCGAGAGCCTTATGATCTACCAGCTCTATTACTGGCCGGGAATTCAGGGACGCGGCGAATTCATCCGCCTCGCGCTCGAGGAGGGCGGCGCCCGCTATGTGGATGTCGCCACCCTGCCGCAGCGGCGCGGCGGCGGGGTGCCGGCCCTCCTCGAGGTACTCGCGGCCCGGGGCGTGACGCGTCCGCCCTTCGCCCCTCCGGTCCTCAAAGCCGGACGGCAGCTGATTGCACAGACGCCGAACATCCTGCTGTTCCTCGGCAGCCGACTGCAGCTGGCGCCGGCTGATGAGGCGGGCAGACTCTGGGCGCACCAGCTGCAGCTCACTCTCCTCGATCTCTACCAGGAGATCTTCCACACCCATCATCCGCTCGGCGACGGCTATGCCTACGAGGAGCAGAAGGCCGCGGCGCGCCGGCGCACCAGCGATTTCCTCGCGGTGCGGCTGCCGAAATTTCTCGGCTACTTCGAGCGCGTGCTCGAGTTTAATCGCGCCCGTGGACCCTGGATGGTCGGTGCGCGCCTGGGTTATGTGGATCTCTCCGTGGCCCACCTTGTCGACGGTCTGCGCTATGCCTTCCCCTCCCACAGCGGCAAGGCGCTGCGCCGCCGGCCGCGCCTGTGCGCACTGCACGACGCCGTGTTCGCGCGGCCGCGCATCGCGCGCTACCTCGCCTCGGACCGCCACGTCGCCTTCAACAACGAGGATCTGTTCCGGCATTACCCGGAGCTCGACCGCTGAGCGGCGAGCGGGCGCTGCGCGCCGCCAGCGCTGCCGCCGCTGAGAGCCCCCGCCGCAGGGCAACTTCCTGAGGAGTCCGCCCAGGCCGTTCCCGCACCAACGTACCTTGTGATAGCCTCATTGCGTCTGGCGCCTGTGTGCCTGGGAGCCCGACCGATCATGAATGCGATTCCGGCCCGCAGCCGCAGCGATTGGGAGCGCCTCGCGGCGCCCTTGCGTCCCGAAGGACGCGCGCTGATCAATGGCCAACGGGTTGCCGCCCGCAGCGGCCGGACCTTCGAGAAAAAGAGCCCGATCGATGGCCGCGTGATCGCGCACGTCGCCCGCTGCGAGCAGGCGGACGTCGCGGCGGCAGTCGCCGCCGCGCGCGCGGCGTTCGAGGCGGGCCACTGGCGCCGCACCTCACCGCAGGAGCGCAAGCGCGTGCTGCTGCGCTTCGCGGACGCGATCCGCGCCGATCTCGAGCATCTGGCGATGCTCGAGACACTCGATGTCGGCAAGCCGATCCGCGATTCGCTCGGCGTCGACGTGCCGAAGGCCGCCGATTGCATCGCCTACTACGCCGAGTACGCCGACAAGCTCTACGACGAGATCGCACCCACCGGGCCTGATGACCTGGCGTTGATCCGCCGCGAGCCCCTCGGCGTGGTCGCGGCGATCGTGCCGTGGAACTACCCGCTGATCGTGACCAGCTGGAAGATCGCTCCGGCACTCCTCGTCGGCAACTCCGTGGTGCTGAAGCCCGCCGAGCAGTCGCCGCTCACCGCCATCCGCCTCGGCGAGCTTGCGCTGGAAGCGGGACTGCCGCCGGGCGTCCTGAACGTCGTTCCGGGATTCGGCGCGGAGGCCGGCAAGCCGCTGGCGCTGCACGCTGACGTCGACATGGTGAGCTTCACCGGCTCGACCGAGGTGGGCAAGCTGATGCTGCGCTACGCCGGGGAGTCGAACCTGAAGCGCGTCTCGCTCGAGTGCGGCGGCAAGAGCCCGCACGTGGTGCTCGCGGATGCCGACCTCGACGCGGCGGCCGAGGCGATCGCCTGGGGCATCTATTACAACGCCGGCGAGACCTGTAACGCCGGCTCGCGCGTCATCGTGGCGGCGAGCGTGCGCGAGCGGCTGCTGGACGCCATCCGCCGCGTCACCGCCGGCATCCGCCTCGGGCATCCGCTGGATCCGGCGACGCAGATGGGAGCGCTGATCGATGAGGGCCACATGCGCAGCGTGCTCGGCTACATCGACAGCGGCGTGGCGGAGGGTGCGCAGCTGGCACTCGGCGGCCGGCAGGCGCTCGCCGAGACCGGCGGTTACTACGTGCAGGCGACCATTCTCGACGCGGTGCAGCCGCAGATGCGCGTGGCGCGCGAAGAGATCTTCGGACCGGTGCTGGCGGTCATGCCGTGCAGCAGCGAGGCCGAAGCGCTCATTCTCGCCAACGACAGCATCTACGGCCTGGCGGCGGCGGTGTGGACCCACGACATCAACGCCGCGCACCGCCTGTCGGCGGGACTGCGCGCCGGCACCGTGTGGGTGAACAGCTTCGATCGCTCCTCGATCGCGACCCCGTTCGGTGGCTTCAAGCAGTCGGGCTTCGGCCGCGACCGCTCGGCGCATGCGATCGAGAAATATGCGGACCTGAAGACCATCTGGACAGCTTATAAAGCGGCCGGCCCGTAGGCGGCACCTCGACAACGACACTGCAGGGGGGCGGATGAAGAGGAACTACCGGATTTCCTGCGCGGTGGCGGGCATCCTGGCGGCGCACGCCGCCGCACCGGCGTTTGCGCAAAGGAGCGATGCTCCGGCCGCCGCCAGCGAGCCGGGCACCGGAATCAGCGAAGTCATCGTCACCGCGCAGCGCCGCGCGGAAAGCTCGCAGGACGTGCCGATCACCCTGCAGGCGCTCACCTCCGAGACGATCGCGCAGCTCAACGTCACCACCCTCGATGACTTCGTCAAGTATCTGCCGAACGTCACCTGGGGCGGCAACGGCCCGGGCCAGGGCGAGATCTACATGCGCGGGCTCTCCACCGGCCAGAGCGGCGAGCAGGGCTCGGGCAGTCTCGGCAGCTTCCCGAACGTCGCCATCTATCTCGACGAGCAGTCCGGGCAGCTGCCCGGACGCAACCTCGACATCTATGCCGCGGACATGGAGCGCATCGAGATCCTCGAAGGACCCCAGGGGACGCTGTTTGGCGCGGGCGCCGAAGCCGGCGTGGTGCGTTACATCACCAACAAGCCCAAGCTCGACGTCACCACCGGCACGGTCAATGCCGGCTACGGCACCACCGCGCACGGCGATCCGAGCAGCAACCTCGATGCCACGCTGAATGTACCGCTGATCGCCGATACCCTCGCCGCCCGCGTGGTCATCTACGATGAGCGGCGCGGCGGCTACATCAACAACATCCCCGGCACCTTCGCGCGCTCGACGTCCGACCTGGTGTCGGTGAACTACTTCGGCGGCGCCGTGCCGCCGAACAGCGGCGCGATCAACAACTCCGCCTATATCAGCAACGCGTTCAATCCGGTCACCTACCAGGGTATACGCGCTTCCCTGCTGTGGAAGATCGACGACGACTGGAATGTGCTGCTGGCGCAGAGCTACCAGGACATGGACGCCCAGGGCGTATTCTGGGAGGAGCAGTACGACGGCCTTGGCACACCGTTGCCGCCGCTGTCGGTGCAGCAATATAACCCCACCGACGACCGCGACAAATTCGAGAACACCGCGCTCACCATCAACGGGCGCATCTCCGCCCTGCAATTCGTCTACGCCGGCGCTTACCTCGACCGCCTCACCAACCAGGTGAGCGACTACACCGCCTACTCCCGCGGCAAGTACGCCGGCTACTACCAGTGCGACTATCCCGGCTACCCGTTCAAGAACAAGGTGCCGACGGCGGGATCGGCGGGCTTCTGCTACTCGCCGAACGTCTTCTGGACGGATTATCAGACCAACACCCACCAGAGCCACGAGGTGCGCCTGAGCACGCCCGATGACTGGCGCCTGCGCGCGCTCGCCGGGCTGTTCTACGAAAAGTATGAGATCGACGAGCAGGCCGACTGGCACTACGGCACCAGCCCGCATTTCGTGCCCATCGCCCCGCCGCCCGGGGTGACCGCCAACAATCCCCGCGTGCGCCTGCCCGGGGACGTGTTCTTCAACGACATCGACCGCGGCTACAAGCAGCGCGCGGCCTTTACCTCGGTGGACTTTGACCTGCTGCCGAAGACGCTGACCCTGACCGTCGGCACGCGCTATTACCACATCGAGAACTTCGAGAGCGGCTCGAATGTCGGCAGCTTCGGCTGCGAGATCTACGGGCCGTTCGACGGCAACGTGCCGCCCAGTCCCTGCGGCATACCGGAATCGAATGGCACCAATCTGGATGCGGAAAATCTCGACAAGACCTATACCGGCTTCAGGAGCCGCGCCAACTTGAGCTGGCACGTCACCCGCGACGCCCTGCTCTACTACACCTGGTCACAGGGCTTCCGGCCGGGCGGGTTCAACCGCGCGGCGTCGGTGATCGCGCCCACCTCGCCGCTCTTCGGGCTGTTCACCCCGCCGCTCGCTTACGGACCCGACGAGCTGACCAACAACGAGCTCGGCTGGAAAACCGAGTGGTTCGATCACCGTCTGCAATGGAACGGCGCGGTGTACCAGGAAGACTGGACCCGGACACAGCTCACCATCTTCGATCCGGGCGTGACCGGCAATCTCACCTTCACCACCAATGGCCCCAACTATCGGGTGCGCGGGGGAGAGACCTCCTTCATCGCGCGCGTCACCGAGGGTCTGACGCTCACCGGCTCGGCATCATGGAACAGCACCGAGGTGGTAAAGACCCTGTCCCTGGTCAACCCCACGACCGGCCAGCCGATCAATATCGTCAATCCCTTCGGCGACCTGGGCTCGCCGCTCGCGAACTCCCCGCCCTTCCAGGGCAACCTGCGCGCGCGCTACGAGTTTCCGTTCTACGACTACCAGGGGTTCCTGCAGGCCGGCGTCAACCGCCAGGGCGGCTCCTACGCCACCACCGATCACCTCACCAAGACGTTGCAGGGCCAGTCGGTCGCCTTCTATGACCCGGGCTACACCACCTACAACGCCGCGCTGGGTGTCAGCAAGGATGCCTGGACGGCGCAGCTCTACGGCGAGAACCTCAGCAACTCGCAGGGCTACCCGTTCTCCTTCTATTCGCTGTTCGTCAAGTCGAACACGGTGATCCGTCCGCGCACCATCGGCCTGCGATTCTCCTACGCCTTCGGCCCGAGGAAGTAGCCGCGCGCTCCGTCGCATTCCGCCTGGGCGCCGCGGTGCAACGCATGGCAACATCGCCGTCGCACCGTGAAAGTCGGCGCGTGCGCCGCGATTACTTGCTGGCGCCGGTCGCGGAGGCTCGCCTGGGCCGGCGGACGGCTCGCACCTTGCCGCTGTTGCCTCCTCCGCAGAAGAACTGCTCGCCGCCATCGGACTCGAGCCCCGACACGCCGACTCCGGGCGGCATCTCGAGGCTCTCCAGCACCTCGCCCGTTTGCGGATCGATGCGGCGCAGATCGCTCTCGTCCCCCTCCCAGGTGGCATGCCACAGCTCGCCGTCGAGCCAGGTGACCCCGGTGACGAAGCGGTTGGACTCGAGGGTGCGAAGAATCGCCCCGGTCTGCGGATCGATCTGATGAATCTTGCGCTCGCGATACTGTCCCACCCACAGCGACCCTTCGGCCCACGCGAGTCCCGAGTCGCCGCCGCCGCCGGGCGCCGGGATCGTGGCGAGCACACGGCCGCTGTGGGGATCGATCTTGTGGATGCGATCCTCGGCGATCTGAAACAGATGCTGACCGTCGAAGGCCGTGCCGGCGTGCGCGGCGACATCAATCGAGCGCAGCGTCTTGCCGCTCGCCGGATCGAAGGCCTGCAGTTTGTCGCCGGCAGCCATCCACACCTGCTGACCGTCATAGGTGACCCCACCAATGCGGTCGACACCCGGAAAGGGTCCATACTCACGCAGAATCTTGGCCGCTGATCGTTTCATGCTGCCATCCTAGTCACTCGGGGAGTGGGGCGGGGAGTAACAAAGTCGTCGGGAATCCGGGCACGGGCGGGGTCAGCCAACGACGCGCCCGCCCGCGACCCAACGACTGCACCTTGCATGCCGCCGCCAGCGCGTCGAGGGCACGCTGCACGTTGCGCTGGCTGCCGCCAAGCGCCAGCGCCAGGGCCGAGCTCGACCACGACTCACCGTCGGCGAGGAACGCGAGCAGCGCCGCATGCTCCTCTTCGACCGGCGGCGCCAGCACCGCGACCTCGCGGGCGCGACGCGGCAAGAGCGCAAACCCTCGCGGCGTCGCGCTCACGCCGGCCAGTGTCCGCAGCACCTTGCGCAGCCGTCCCAGCTCGACACGCAGGCGCGCACGGTACGATTCATCGGCACGCTTCGCCCGGAATGCCCGCGCGACCAGCGCGTCGCGCGCCACATCTGCCGGCCACGCCTCGGCCAGCGCGCGCGCGAGCGCGAACAGCACCGGACGGCTTGCGAGCGAGATCACCGTGCGTGCGTCGCGCAGCACGTGACGGCACGCGTCCACCACCAGCGCCCCCGAGGCCAGCAACGCCTCGACCTCCTCGAGCCGCAGCAGCCGCTCCTCGCCGCGCGCAATCAGGCGCGCCGCGGGCGTGCTGAGGACCAGGGTCGCGCTTGCGACCTCCGCCGTCAGCGCCGGGATTGCCGCGAGGTGCGCGGCGTGCCCGGCGCGCTCGAGCGCAGCGCGCGCCGCTCGGGTCTGCAGGCGTCGCAACGCGATCCCGGCCACGACCAGCTCGTGGGCGGCTCGCGACGCAGGTGGCAACGGCGCCGCGTCGAGCGCGGCAAGCGTGCGCTCGGCCTCGTCGAGGCGCCCGATCAGGAGCAGGCGCCGGGCCTCGAGATAGCGCGCGTGCGCGGCGTTCACCCGGTCGCCGTGCGCTTCGAGCGTCGTGCGCGCCGCCTCGAGCGCCTTCGCCGGCCACGCCAGATCGCGCGAGACGAGTGCGATCTCGGCCTCGGCGACGACACACCGCGCGCGCGCCACGGCCTCTTTCGGACCAAAGGCGCGCGCCGCACGGCGTAGCAGAGTCCGCGCCCGGGCAAGGTCGCCGAGCTGCGCCATCGCGATGCCGCGCAGCGCGAGCGCCGGCGCGTCATCGCGCAGGGCGACCCGCTTCAGTGCGCCGAGGGGATCACCCGCCGCGAGCGCCCGCGCCGCGGCCGTGATCAGCGAGTCCATCGGAATCCCGCCACACTTGTCACTCCCGCCGTTTCGCTGCCCGGCCCTAATCTTACGACCACCAGGCCACCCGCCGTATCGGCAACGGCAGCGACTTAAGGAGCAGGACGATGGCGACGACACACAGGACCGGGACCCGTGAGCAGTGGCTGAGCGCGCGGCTCGAGCTGCTCAAGGCCGAGAAGGAGCTCACGCGCCGCAGCGACGAGCTGGCGCGGCGGCGGCAGGAGCTGCCGTGGGTCCGGATCGACAAGCCGTATCGATTCGAGACCGACGCGGGAAACGCCTCGCTGGCAGATCTTTTCCGCGGGCGCTCGCAGCTGCTCGTCTATCATTTCATGTTCGGGCCCGAGTACACGGCGGGGTGTCCGTCCTGCTCGTCGATCGCAGACGGGTTCGACGGCTTCATCGTTCACCTGGCGAACCACGACGTCGCCTTTGCGGCGGTGTCGCGGGCGCCGCTCGCGAAACTGCAGGCGTACCAGCGGCGGATGGGCTGGAGCTTCCCCTGGGCGTCTTCGCTCGGCGCGGACTTCAACTTCGATTTCAACGTCTCGCTCACCGAGGCGCAACAGCGCGCGGGGGTCGAATACAACTACCGGCGCGAGGCGCCGCAGACGACGAAACGCGGCGAGGGGCCTGTCGCCGAGATCGCGGCCATGACCGGCACCGATGTGGCCACGTTCACGCGCGAAAGACCGGGCATGAGCGCGTTCGTGCTCGAAGACGGCCTCCTCTATCACACCTATTCCACCTATGCGCGCGGACTGGACGCCCTGTGGGGCATGTACCCGTGGCTCGACCGCGCCCCCCGGGGACGCAACGAGACGGGCGTGTGGTGGCGCCGCCACGACGAGTACCAGCAGCGCGAGCCCATTCGGGCGGGCGGTTGAAAGGGGTCGGCGATGATGATTACAGCCGGGGAGCTGTTGGACACATCGATTGCGCAGCTGCGGGCGCTCATTGCCTTTCTGGGTGACCAGCTCGGTGACAGCTCCCGACCGGAACGCGCCACATCGGAAGCTCGCGCCTGCAACGAGATCCTGCTCTCGCTCAGTGTGCTGATCGTGAAACTTCAGGCCGCGCGTCACCTGACACCCGAAGGCCAGAGCCGCGGGCGGCAAAGCGAGAGGAATCCCGCATGATTTCCGGCATGATTTCCCGGCGGCCTTCTCAGCAAGCCTTCTTCGGCGTCGCGGCGCTGCTGTTCGCCGCCAGCGCCGCGGTGACGTTCGTCTGGAGCGCGTCCATGTCGGGAATGGGCGAGATGCCGATGCCCGGCGGCTGGACGATGTCGATGGCGTGGATGCGGATGCCCGGACAGACGTGGCCCGGCGCCGCGGCGTCCTTCCTCGGCATGTGGCTGGCGATGATGGCCGCGATGATGCTGCCGTCCCTGGTGCCCATGCTGTGGCGCTACCGCCAGGCCGTCGGCGGCAGCGGCGCGGCGCGCCTCGGCCGGCTGACCGCGCGGGTGGGCGTGGGGTACGCCCTGGTGTGGACCGTGTTCGGCATGGCTACCTTTCCGCTGGGCGTCGCGCTGGCAGCTGTCGAGATGCAGCGGCCGGCGCTGGCGCGCGCCGTGCCGCTCGCAGTCGGTGTGGTCGTGCTCGTCGCCGGCGCACTGCAGTTCACCGCGTGGAAGGCATATCACCTGGCCTGCTGCCGGGAGGCACCGGGGTGCGGCCGTACATTGCCCGCGGACGGCGGCACGGCATGGCGACACGGCGTGCGCCTCGGCCTGCACTGCAGCTACTGCTGTGGCGGCCTCACGGCGATCCTGCTCGCCGTCGGGGTCATGGACCTGCGCGCGATGGCCGCCGTGACGGCCGCCATTACCGTCGAGCGTCTCGCTCCGGCCGGAGAGCGCGTGGCGCGAGCCATTGGCGCCGTCGTCGTCGGCGCAGGGCTGTTGCTCATCATCCGGGCTGCCGGGCCCAGCTGACCCCATCGCCCTCCTCTTCCCGGATCATCTCGGCTGCCTTCTCGGCGACCATGATGGTCGGCGTGTTGGTATTGCCCGAGGTCACGGTCGGAAAGATCGAGGCATCGACGACCCACAGCGCGCTCAGGCCGTGCACCCGCAGCCGCGCGTCCACCACGGCTGCGGCCGCATCCGGCCCCATGCGGCAGCTGCCCACCGGATGAAAGCAGGTGGTGGCGCGCGTCCGAAACTCCTGCAGCAGCGCCGCATCGCTGCTGCCGGTCGCTGCCGGCTCGAGCTGCGCCGCAATGACGTCGGCGAGCGGCGCGGTGGCGGCGATGCTGCGCAGCCGCCGCACCCCGGCGAGCGCTTCCGCCAGGTCGTGCTCGGTGCTCAGGTAATTGGCGAAAATCAGCGGCGCGGCGAGCGGGTCGGCGCTGCGGATCTCGATGCGCCCGCGACTGGTGGGCCGGCAGGGATTGAACGACAGCACCAAGCCGGAGAACGGGTCCGGTTGCAGCAGCCGGCGCACGGGCCAGCGCGCCGCCGGGTAGCTCAACGGGCTGAAGTACAGCTGCATGTTCGGCCGCGGGCGGTCCGCGTCGCTGCGGATGAAGCCGCCGCTCTGATTGATGCTCATGGACAACGGGCCGCCACGCGTCAGCGCATAACGCACCGCCGCCGTGAGCTTGCCGCGCCAGGGGTGGATCTCGTCGTTCAGGGTCGGCACCCTGGCGCGATACCCGTAGGAGAAGTCCAGATGATCCTGCAGATTCAAACCTACCTGGGGATGGTGCGCGACCACCTCGATGCCATGGCGGCGCAGCAGCCCGGTGTCGCCCACCCCGGAGAGCTGCAGCAGCTGCGGTGAGTTGACCGCACCCAGGCTTAAGATCACCCCCTGGCTGGCGCGCG
The DNA here is from genome assembly GCA_035481975.1 of Steroidobacteraceae bacterium. Taxonomy (GTDB): domain Bacteria; phylum Pseudomonadota; class Gammaproteobacteria; order Steroidobacterales; family Steroidobacteraceae; genus 13-2-20CM-66-19. Next base: position 56,237 of record DATHRC010000008.1, on the reverse strand, counting down.
CCTGGTGGGTATGCGCGCGCTGCCGATAGGCGATGCCGATCGCGCGCTGGCTGTGGAACAGGATCCGCAGCGCCTGCGCCCGCAGCCGCAGCGTCAGGTTACGCTGGCGCAGTGCCGGCCGCAGATAACCGGTCGCGGTCGAGGCGCGTAGCCCGTTGCGCGTGGTGATCTGATAGATGCTCACGCCCTCGGTGCGCGCACCGTTGAGATCTGCAAGCTGCGGGTAGCCGAGGCGCATGCAGCTGTCGATGAAGGTGCGACACAACGGATGCGCTGCCCCTGACACATCAGTGATGGAGATCGGGCCGCCGCGCGCGTGGTACTCGTCCGGCGCCCCGGGGTAATCCTCGAGCCTGCGGAAATACGGCAGCACCTCGCGGTATCCCCAGCCCGGATTGCCGAGCGCCTGCCAGTCATCGAAGTCGTGCGGCAAGCCGCGCACGTACACCATGCCGTTGATCGAGCCGGAGCCGCCGAGCACCTTGCCGCGCGGCCAGAACACGCGCCGTCCGAGCAACGCCGGCTCGGGCTCGGTCGCGTACATCCAGTTGACACGCGGATCGCTGAAGGTGCGGCCGTAGCCGATCGGCACGCGGATCCACAACCTGCGGTCGGAGCCGCCCGCCTCGAGCAGCAGCACGCGGCGCCGGCCGCTCGCCACCAGCCGGCTGGCGAGTACGCAGCCGGCGGTGCCCGCGCCGACGATGATGTAATCGAAAACCTCCATGTAGAGATGCGCCGGCGGACCTGGAATTATCTGTTGCGGCGCGCATGCTAGCATGCGTCGCCGTGACCTCGGACCGCGACGCCGGACCGCGGCTGCAACGCAGCCTCGGTCTGCTCGACCTGGTGCTGCTCAACGTCGCGGCGATCATCTCATTTCGCTGGCTGTCGATCGCCGCCCAGATCGGACCTGCGAGCCTCACCCTGTGGCTCTTCGGCATGCTCACCTTCTTCCTGCCGTCGGCGCTCACGGTGCTCGAGCTGAGCTCGCGCCTGCCGGGCGAAGGCGGCATCTACATCTGGTCGCGTGCGGCCTTCGGCGAGCTGCACGCCTTCATCGTCGGCTGGTCCTACTGGGTCAGCAATCTGGTGTTCTTCCCGTCGCTGCTGCTGTTCATCGCCGCGGCGATACTCTTCGTTCGCGGCGGGCCGTGGCTCGCGCTGGCGGACAGCCCGCTTTATAACGGCGCGGTGTGTCTCGGCGTGCTGTGGTTCGCGACGCTCCTCAACATCCTGGGGCTGAGTCGCGCCAAGTGGCTGCAGAACGTCGGTGGTTTCGCCACCTGGATCGCCGGCGCGCTGATCCTCGGCGCCGGGGGGCTCGCCTGGCGAACTTCCGGCAGTGCCACCGCCTTCGGCCGTATGGCGCTGCTCCCCGACCTGCACTCGCTGCCCACGCTCGCGAGCTTCTCCGCCATGGCGCTGGCTTATGTCGGGCTCGAGCTCGGTCCGATCCTGGGCGGGGAGATCAAGGACCCCCGCCGTTCGATCGCGCGTGCGGTGCTCATCGCCTGCCTCGTGGTGCCGCTCCTTTACATTGCCGGAACGGCTGCGCTGCTCGTCGCCCTGCCGGCCCATGAGATCAACGTCATCAGCGGCATCCCCCAGGCCCTCGCCACCGTCGGCGCGCGGATCGGCGTGCCGGCTTTCGGCGCCGTGGCGGCGGCGCTGGTGGCGCTGTCGCAGGCCGGCACACTCGGAGCCTGGGTGGCGGGCACCGCGCGGCTGCCGTTCCTGTTTGGTCTCGATCGGTACCTGCCAAGCGCCCTGGGGGCGGTGCACCCGCGCTACCGCTCGCCGTACGTGGCCCTGCTGGTCCAGGGCACGGTCACCACGCTGATCCTCCTCACTGCGGTCTCCGGTTCTGCCATCCACGAGGCCTTCCTCGTGCTCATCGACATGTCGATCATCCTCGGCCTGGTGCCGCTCATCTATATGTTCGCCGCGCTGCCGGTGCTGCGGGCGCGCTCGGCGGGAATGCCGCAGCCCCCGGTGCGCGTGCCGGGCGGTCCGTGGGTGTGCGTCGCGGTAGCCGCCTGCGGCGTCAGCGTCACGCTGCTCGGCGTGGGGGTGGCCATGATTCCGCCGACGCACAGCGCCAACCCGGCGCTCATCGCGCTGAAAGTGGTCGGCGGCTCCGCCACGCTCACCGCGGTGGGACTGGCGTTCTATTGGCAGGGGCGCCGCCGCGGCCCGACAACGTAAGCGCCGGCGCTGCGCTTGCGGTAAATTGCCGCGGTAGCGGTCGCGTAGCCCGGCACGCTCGCACGGCGCGGCCGCCGCGGGAGGTCGCAGGGTGCAGGAGACAGGAAGGGGGGCTTCGATGTTCGTCAAGCAGCGGACCTCGAATCGTCACATGAAGGGCCGGCAGGTCGCGGTGACTCTGTATCTGCCACCGCGCAAGTACTGGCTGCTGAAGTCCGTGAGTCACCGCAGCGGCTGCTCGATGCAGGTGCTGCTGCGGCGCGCCCTCGACCAGGTGCTCGCCGAGAGTCATCGCGCCGCGCCGTTTCGCTGACAAGGGCGGCACGCGATGCATGAGATCAGAAATCTGCGGGCCGATGACCGTGATCAATGGCAGCCGCTCTGGGACGGCTATCTGCGCTTCTACCGCCAGCATCTGCCCGCCGCGGTGACCGACCGCACGTTTGCCCGGCTCATCGAGCCGGGCGTGCAGCCGCACGGACTGGTGGCGGAGCGGCAGGGGACGCTCGTCGGCTTCGCGCATTACCTGTTTCATCCATCGAGCTGGTCATTGCAGCCGATGTGCTACCTCGAGGATCTGTTCGTCGATCCCCAGGCCCGCGGCGGCGGCATCGGGCGCGCCCTGATTCACGCGGTGTACGCCGCGGCCGACCAGGCCCAGGCCGCCGGCGTCTACTGGCTCACCCAGGAATTCAATGCCGCCGGGCGCGCGCTGTATGACACGCTCGCGCGCCGCACCTCGTTCATACGTTACGAACGCTGAAGAAGCGTCAAGACGCCCGCGCCATCTCCCCGCTGCGGACGCTGCAATCTAACTGACATCGGCCTTGCCGAGCCGGCACGTGTTGGATGTCATCTCTCGATTGAGGTAGCCCGAGCCGCGCCGAGTGCGACGCAGGTCGCACTTTGCCCGCGCGGGCGGGCGAATTGTGAACGCGGTCCGCGGCGGTGCCCGCTGTTCTGTGAAATCGGTTGCCGGCCACGTTCTGTCAATCGGCTCCAATACTCCTATAGGGAAAACCCTTAGTGGTTCCCTCAAGTTGGTTCAACAAAGAAGGTAAGTATGCGTTTTATATCGCCGCGGCATTGGCCGGTCTGGTTCGCGTGTCTGGCTCTGGCAGGGGTCGCCTGGGCGCAGTCCGCACTCGTCAGCTCGCAGTTGCAGGTGGAGAAGGTCGAGACCGTCGACGGCAAGTCCGTATTGCATCCGGTGCAGGCCAGCAAACCAGGCGACGTACTCGAGTACCGCGTCACCTACACGAATCACTCCGCCGCGGCGGTGCAGGGGCTGGTCGCCAGTCTGCCCATCCCGGCGGGCACGACGCTGCTCGACGGCTCGCAGCTGCCCCCGGACGCTCTGGCGAGCACCGATGGCACGACCTTCGCGCCGCTGCCGCTGCTGCGGCGCGTGCGCCAGGCCGACGGCAGGGAGCGCCTCGCGGCGGTGCCGCTGGAGGACTACCGCGCGCTGCGCTGGAACCTCGGCATCCTCGCCGCGGGCGCAAGCCGCGAGGTGAGCGCGCGCGTACGCGTCAACACCGCCGCCCCGGCGGTCGCCGCCGCGGCCGCCGGCACGCCTGCGGGCTGATGCCGCGCGCCTCACGTACGACATCAACAGCTTAAGTTTCACGGAGTTACATCTTGACTGCATTCAAACAATATCCGTCCGCAGCTGCAACCAGCCGGCTGCGTCGTGCTGCGAGCGTCCTGGTCGCCGCGGTACTCGCCATCGCCGCCGTCGGCAGCGTGCAGGCGGTCCCGCCGCCGGCGGGCACGTCCATCAGCAACCAGGCGTCGGCCACCTACACCGATACCTCCGGGGTGTCGCACACCGTCACCTCCAACGTGGTGCAGACCACCGTGCAGCAGGTGGCGAGCCTCACGCTCACCCAGAACGGTGCGCAGAATGCCACCGCGGGCAGCGTGGTCTATTACCCGCACACCCTCACCAATAGCGGCAACGGCGTCGACACGTTCAATCTGACGACGGCCAATGCCGGCGCTTTCACCATGAGCAGCGTGCAGATCTATGCCGACAACGGCAGTGGTCAGCCGACCGGCTCACCGCTCACCTCGAGCGGCGCGGTCAACTCCGGGGCGACCTTCCGCTTCGTGGTCGCCGCCACCCTGCCGGGCACGGCGACCGCCGGACAGACCAATACGGTCACCGTCACCGCCACCAGCGTGTTCGACAACACCAAGAGCGGCAGCAACACCGACGTCACCACGGTCACCAACAACGCCGCGGTGGTCATCACCAAGGCGGTGAGCGCGGCCAGCGGCAATGCCCCCTCCGGTCCCTATACCTATACGCTGAGCTACACCAACACCGGCAACAGCACCGCCACCAGCGTAGCGCTCACCGATGCGATCCCCACCGGCCTCACCTATGTGGCCGGCTCCGGGCGCTGGAGCGTCACGGGAGCCACGGCGCTGTCGGATACCGGGGGCACCAGCGGTACTGCGCCCAATACCATCACCTCCAGCTACACCGCCGCCAGCAACACCTTCACGGCGACGCTCGCCCAGGTGACCGCCGGGCAGTCCGGCACGGTGACTTTCCAGGTGAACGTCGCTGCGGCCACCGCCGCCGGCGTCCTGAACAATACCGCGACCTACATCTACAGCAACGGCGGCGGCACCAACGTCAGCGGCAGCACCAACACCGTGCCGTTCACGGTGCGGCAGACGGTGGCGCTGACCTTCACCGGCCAGACGGTGGCGGGACCGGCGGCGCCGGGCTCGGCGGTGAGCTTCACCAATACGGTGACCAACACCGGTAACGGTACCGACACCTTCAATATCACCGTCGGCACCAACACTTTCCCCGCCGGCACCACCTTCCAGCTGTTCAAGAGCGACGGCGTCACGCCGCTCACCGACACCAACGGCGACGGCATTGCCGATACCGGGCCGCTGGCGGCGGGCGCCACCTACAACGTCATCGTCAAGGCCAACCTGCCGGCGAACGCCACCAACACCGGTGCGCCGTTCACCGTGCAGAAGAGCGCCGCTTCCGTGTTCAACGCGGCGGTGACCGCGACCGCGACCGACACGCTGAGCGCGATCTCCTCCAATGCGGTCGACGTGACCAACAACAGCCCCTACAACGCCGGCTCGCCGGCGCCGGGCCAGGGTCCGGGGCCGGAAGGCTCCCCGGTGATCACCAACACCACCGCCCCGGGCAGCAGCACCACCTTCATCCTGGTGGCCAACAACCGCGGCCCCTCGCCCGACAACTACAACCTGGCGGCCAGCACCGTGGCGAACTTCTCCAGCCAGACGTTGCCGGCCGGCTGGACAGTGACCTTCAAGGCCGACGGTGGCGCGGGCAACTGCTCCACCACCGGCGCCACGATCACCAACACCGGCACCGTGGCCTCGCTCAGCAACGTGGTGGTGTGCGCGGTCGTGACCGTGCCGGCCGGTTTCGCCGCCAGCAGCAACAACCTGTACTTCCGCGCGCTGTCGCCCAATTCCGCGGCGACCGACACCATTTTTGACGCGGTGACGGTCAACGCGACGCGCTCGCTCACCTTCACGCCCAACCACTCTGGACAGGTCGCGGCGGGAGGTTCCTTCGTCTACACCCAGACGCTCACCAACAACGGCAACGTCGTCGAGGGCAACGGCACGGTGAGCACCATTGCCTTCACCAGCGCCAACAACCAGGCCGGCTGGACCTCGCAGCTCTACTACGACGCCGATGGCGGCAGCAGCCTGGATGCGAACGACCCGCAGATCACCGGCAATCTCAACACGGTCACCGGTCTCGGCGCGGGCCTCGCCCCCGGTCAGTCGATCACCATCTTCGTCAAGGTGATCGCACCGGCCGCCGCCACGGTGGGGGCGGTCGATACCACCACCAACACGGCCACCACCACCAACGGCAGCTACGTGTCCGCCGCTCCGGCGCCCGCCGTGGCCGTCGACACCACCACGGTGGTCGCCGGTAACCTGACGCTGCTCAAGCTGCAGGCGCTCGATGCCGGCTGCACCGGCCCGACGGGTGGCACCGTGTACGCCGCCACCACCATCAGCGCCAAACCGGCGCAGTGCGTGGACTACCAGATCACCGTCACCAACAGCGGCTCGAGCAACGCCACCGCGGTGGTGGTATCGGACGCCACCCCCACCTTCACCACCTTGAGCACCGCGCCAGCCACGACCGTCGGCAGTATCGCGGGTGGCGCGCCGGCGGTGGGCGGCACCGGCTCCTTCAGCGCCAATGTCGGCACTCTGACACCCGGGCAGTCGGCGGTCATCACCTTCGGCGTGGCGGTGAACCACTGAGGCAGGGACGGGGGAGGCGCCCGCCTCCCCCGTCGCTGCGGGATGGTCGCTCGCTCGCCAAGCCCAGAAGTCACCGCAGCGCCGCGCCCACCCCAATGTTTCACCGCCTGCTTCGCTACCTGCTGCTCGTCGGATTGCCGCTGATCCCGTGGGCGCTGGGCCAGGCGGCGCCGCCGCCTGCGGGCACCGTCATCAGCAACACCGCCGCGGGCCTGTACACCAACGCCACGGCGCAGCAGATCGGCTTTGGCTCCAACACGGTGAGCGCCACGGTCGTCACCGGCACGACGCCCCTGATGGTCGTGACGCTGAGCTCAGCGAGCAGCTCCAGCACCCCCGGGGCGGTGCTGGTGCTGACCGCGAACGCCGAGAACCAGGGCGGCGCGGCGGCCCAGCCGATCGCGCTCACCGTGAACGGCGCACCCACCAGCCTGGTGCTGCTGTCCTTCCAGACACCGGCCAACACCAGCTTCGTCAGTGCGCACGCGCTGACCGCGGGCGCGCAAACGCTCTATCACCTGCAGGGGACCGCCGCCAACAGCTGGGCCACGGCGCCGCCCGGCGGCGCCGTCATCGACGCGGCGGCCTTCGCCGTGGCGACGCTGCCGTCGGGCGCCACGCTCGCCGGCCAGCTCAACGTCAGCGTCAATGCCAACGCCAGCACCGCCATCAGCGCGCTGGCCGTGGCCGGCTGGGCCGCCAGCGCCGGTGGTGCCGCCCAGAGCACGCCGAGCAACACCCTGATCATCACTCTGCCGGTGATCGCCCCGGCCATCGGCTACTACACCAGCGGCAGTTACGTCACCGCCAGCGCCTCGGGCGCGCTCGGCAGTCCGCTGTTCGTGCAGGTGAATGCCGCCGTCTGCAACAACAATCCCGCGCAGGCACTGACCGTGCCGGTCACGATCACCAGCCGCCTGACCGGGGACGTCGACACCTTCAACGCCGTGGAGACCGCAGCCAACACCGGCGTGTTCCGCATCCAGCCGAACGTGCCCACGGCGAACGCGGCGACGCATGCGGTGGTAGCGGGCGACGGGGTGCTCGAGGTGCTGCCGAACGACGTGGTCACCGCGACCGTGACGCATTGCGCCGGCGGCGCGGTGTCGGCCAGCACCACGCTGCTCATCGATCCGTCGGGCGTGGTGTACGACAGTCACAGCAACCATGCGGTGGCGGCCACGAGCGTCGAGCTCATCGACGTCACTGGCGCCGGCAACGGCGGTAACGCCGGCGGGCCGGCGCGCGTGTTCCAGTCCGACGGCACGACCCCGGCGCCGGCGACCGTGGTCACCGCCGCCTCCGGCGGCTATGCTTTCCCGGTCGTGGCCCCGAGTACCTACCGGCTGGTTGTCACGCCGCCGGCCGGTTACCTGTTTCCCTCGACGCTGCCGCCGGCCCAGCAGCCCGCGGGCCGCGTGCTCAATCCGCAAGGCTCCTACGGCAGGAATTTTGTCATCGCCGGCGCACAGAACCAGGCGGTGCACTTCGACGTGCCGCTCGATCCGGGCGGCGCAGCCGGTGGCCTGCTGATCCAGAAGACTGCCGACAAGCTCAGCGCGCAGCTCGGCGACTTCGTCGACTACAGCGTGCAGGTGAATAACAACACCGGCGCGGCGTTGCCGGCGAGCGTGGTGAGCGATGAGCTGCCGGCGGGCTTCTCCTACGTGCACGGCAGCGCCCGCCTGAATGGTGCGCATCTCGCCGATCCGGCCGGCGGGGCCGGACCGGCGCTGGAATTTGCGCTCGGCGCCCTGCCGAAGGCGGCCCAGCTGACCCTCAGCTACCGGGTGCGCATCGGCGCCGGTGCGCAGGGCGGCAGCGGCACCAACCTGGCGCAGGCGCTGAGCGGCCACCTCGCGTCGAATCGCGCCAGCGTTACCGTGCAGATCACCGGCGGGGTGTTCTCCAGCGACGCCTACCTCATCGGCAAGGTGTTCGCCGACTGCAACGCCAACGGCATCCAGGATCCGGGCGAGCCCGGAATCCCCGGCGTGCGCATCTACCTGGAGGACGGCACCTACGTGGTGAGCGACGAAGACGGCAAGTACAGCCTGTACGGTCTCACCCCGCGCATGCACGTGGCCAAGGTCGATCTCACCACGCTGCCGGCGGGCACGCGCCTCGAGGTGCTCAATAACCGCAATGCCTTCGATGGTGGCAGCGCCTTCGTCGACCTCACCAACGGCGAGCTGCACAAGACCGACTTCGCGCTCGCCGGCTGCAGCGCCGACCTCAATGCGCAGATCAACGCGCGGCGCCAGGCCCTGATCACGCCCTCGGAGATCCTGCAGGCGGCCTCGAGCCTGTTGTCGCCGAATGCGACCACCACCAGCGTCGACCAGCGCACGCTGCCGGCGAGTGGGGTCATCCGTCTGCCGGGTGCGCCCGATACCACGACCGGCAGCAACACGCTGCTGCCGCAGGCACCGCTCGCCTCCGGCATGCCCGGCATCTCACCCTTTGCGGGAGCGGCCGCGCCGCTCGGCGCGGTGGCCGATCCCGGCGGCCCGTACGCGCCGCAGGCGCAGGGACTGCCGCAGCAGCTCACCACCAGTGCGGCGCAGCTGCTCGAGCAGCAGGCGCCGGCGCCGCCGGTAGCCGACGACAGCAATTACGCCGATTTCCGCGCCCTGCAGACGCAGCTGCGCACCGAGGCGCTGGAGAAGGCGCTGCCGCAGCTCTCACCCGAGGTGGGCTTCGTCAACCTGAAGGATGGCGACGTGCTGCCGATCGCGCAGACGCGCGTGCAGGTGAAGGGGCCGCTCGGCACGCATCTGGAGCTCACCGTCAACGGCAACACCCTCGCTGACAGTCGCGTCGGCCAGAAGAGCAGCCTGGAGAGAACCGGCGTGCTGGCCTGGGAGTACGTCGGCGTCGATCTCACCCCCGGCAGGAATGAGCTGCGCCTGCGCGCCCTCGATGACTTCGGCGTTGTGCGCGGCAGCGCCGCCATCAGCGTGCTCGCTCCGGGCGCGCTGGCGCGCATCATTCTCGAGGCGCCTGCCGCGGCGGTGGCGGACGCAGCCACGGCGGTACCCGTCAAGGTGCTGCTGCGCGATGCCGACGGCCTGCCGGTGGCCGCGCGCACCCTGCTCACGCTGTCCACCAGTCTCGGCCGCTGGCAGATCCCCGCCGATGAGCACGTGGCGAAGGCGGACGGCAGCCAGGTGTTCGTCAGCGGCGGCGCGGCGCAGCTGCTGCTGCTGCCGCCGGCGCAGCCGGGCAAGACCGACATCGCGGTCGGCAGCGGCGCGGTGAAGGCCGCCACCACGCTCGATTTCACGCCCAACCTGCGGCCGCTGCTCGGCGTGGGACTCGTGTCCGCTTCCCTCAACCTGCGCAATCTCAATCCGTCGGCGCTGCAGCCGGCCCAGAGCACCGACGTGTTCGAGAATGAGATCGCCAATGTCTCCAGCAGCTTCGACAGCGGCAAGGACGATGCCGCGGCGCGCACCGCGCTGTTCCTCAAGGGCAAGGTCCTGGGCTCGACGCTGCTGACACTCGCGTACGACTCGGACAAGCCCTCCGACACCACGCTGTTCCGCGACATCCAGCCCGACCAGTTCTATCCGGTGTACGGCGACTCCGCGGCGCGCGGCTTCGACGCGCAGTCCACCGGCAAGCTGTACGTCATGGTGCAGAACGGCACCAATTACGCGCTGTATGGCGACTACACCACGCAAAGCGACAACCCGGCCCGCCAGCTGACCCAGTACGCGCGCGCCCTGAACGGCGCCAAGGCGCACTGGCAGCTCGGCAGCGTCACCGTCGATGGCTTTGCCAGCGACACCAGCAGCACCCAGAGCATCGTCGAGTTCCGCGCCAACGGCACCTCCGGTCCGTTCCAGCTCGACCTGCGCGGCGTCACTAACAGCCAGCAGGTCGACATCATCACGCGCGACCGCAATCAGCCGTCAGTCATCCTGAGCGACACCCCGCTGACGCCGTTCACCGACTACGCCATCGAGCCGTACACCGGGCTGCTGCTGCTCACCAATCCGGTGCCGAGCGTCGATGCCAACCTCAACCCGGTCTACGTCCACGTCAGCTACTCGATCGATGACGGCGGCCCGAAGCACTGGGTGGAAGGCGCGGATGCGCGCCTGCAGGTGACCCCGGGGCTCACCCTCGGCGCCACCGCGATCCACGATGCCGACCCCGGCAACGAGCTTACGCTGGAAGGCGTCAACCTCACCGAAAAGCTCGACGCCCATACCACGGCGATCGCCGAAGTGGCCCGCAGCGCAAGCGACGTGCAGGGCGACGGCCTCGGCGAGCGCCTCGACGTGCAGCACGAGGACACGAAGCTGCAGATGCACCTGTGGGGCACGCACACCGATGCGGATTTCTACAACCCGAACAGCCTGCAACAGGCCGGCGAAGCCCAGTACGGCCTCAAAGGAGCTTACCGCCTGGACGCGGCCGACCGGATCGTCGCGGAAGGCCTGAGGACCTCCGACAGTGTCACCGGAGCCGAGCAGACCGGGGCGGACGTGAAGCTCGAGCACACCCTGCGCGGCAAGGCGAAGGTGGAGGTCGGCGTGCTGCACAGCGACGCCAATGCGGCCGCGGCACTGTCCGCCCCTGCCCTGCCTGGCATGATCGCACCGGCGACACCGGTGCCCCCGGTGCTGCCGCCGGGCACGGACAACGCGCAGGCCGGTTACACCGCCGCGCTCGTCAAGGTCACCGTGCCGGTTCCGGACGTCAAGGGTGCCGAAGCCTTCGCGCTCGCCGAGAAGGCCGTCGCCGGCGAAGGCGAGGAATACGGCGTCGGCGGCACCTACGCGCTGAATGCCACGACGCACCTGTACGCACAGCACGACTTCATCAACAGCCTCAACGGCCCCTACTCGCTCGATCCGCAGGTGCAGCAGTACACCACGGTGGCGGGCCTGAGCACCACGCTCCCCGACAACACGCAGCTGTTCGATGAGTACCGCGTCGGCGACGGCATCGACGGGCGCAGCAGCGAAGCGGCGATCGGCCTGCGCCAGCAGTGGAAGCTCGAGGACGGTATCGGGCTGTCGGCCAGTGCGCAGCGCGTCGTGCCCCTCGGCGGGGTGATCAGTGACGCAGCGAGCGCGATCACGCTCGGCGCGAACTACACCGCCGCACACGACTGGAAGGCCTCCTCCCAGGCGCAGTGGGAGACCTCCGACAGCTCGCACACCTGGCTGTTGACCGCTGGTGTTGCCCACAAGCTCGATGCGTCCTGGACGCTGCTCGAGCGCGCGCTGTATACGAAGCAGACCGACCTCAACCAGGAGGCGGACGGACTGCAAGGGGCGCAGGGCCCGCAGGGTCGCGAGCTGGCGCGCGTGCAGTCGGGGTTCGCCTACCGCCCGGTGAACAGCGATGTCTGGAACGCGCTCGGCCAGATCGAGTACCTGCGCGACTACGACACCACGCTCGGCCCGGGCCTTAACCTCGACGAGATGGCATGGATCGTCGCCGGCAACCTCAACATCCAGCCGACGCGCGGCTGGGAGATCGCCGCGCGCTATGCGGCCAAGCGCGCCATCGACTGGACCGACGGGTTCGCCGGCACCACGCTCACCCAGCTCGGCGGGGCGCGCTCCACCTGGGATCTCAATCCCCGCTGGGACGCCGGTCTGCAGGGCTATGCGCTGTGGGGTGACGGCGACCGTCAGTACGCACTGGGACCGGTGGTCGGTTACCTGGTGTGGAAGAACCTGTGGGTCTCGCTCGGCTACAACGTGCAGGGCTTTTCGGCGCCCGATCTTTCCGGCGAAGCGTACACGCAGCGCGGCGTCTATCTGCGGCTGAACTTAAAGTTCGACGAGAGCCTGCTCGGCGGCGCGCCGGTCGCGGCGCGCGACAGCGCCGGGCACGGCAACTTCGCTGCGCGTGCCCCATGAAGAATTGCGGCGCCTTCACGCTCAGGGTTCCGCGGCAGCGCGCAGCGCCGTCCCGGGCCGCACGCCTCCCGCGTGGCGCACGCCCGCTGCGCGGCGCAGGCCCGCTGCGCGCCGCGCTCCTCGCCGCGGTGCTCGCGGTGAGCGCCGCGCCGGTGCTGGCCGCCGGCGGCTCCTACGCGAGCAGCGGCACCGGCACGTTCGCACAGAGCCTGTGGTGGCTCGATTTCACCAGCTTCAACACCGGCTCGGTGGCAGCGCAGCCGCTCACCTTCACGCTGCCGAACGGCGCCGGCACCTTCAACCTGAGCGCCCAGATCACGAGCGGCATGGCCGTGGTCGCCGAGCCTTCGTGGAGCGGCGGCGGTGCCTTCGGACACGGCGCCTACAACGGCATCACCGGCAAGCCGATATTCTATTGGCTCAACCAGACGGGTACCGGCACCACCACGCTGTCGGGTCTCACCGTCAAGGACGCCTCCGGCAACGCGCGCACCTTCGTCCTCTACAGCGCGGACGGCGAGAATACCAATGCGCCGGAGACCATCACCTATACGAGCACCTCGAGCTGGAGCCTGATAGACAACGTCACCTACTACGCCTCCTTTAATGGCGGCGCCGTGACTTTGTCGGGCACCGGTACTGGCATCGTGCTCGAAAGCGCGCCGACGACGACAGATGGCAACTACAACGGCTCGGTGGTGCTCGGAACAGCGAACCCCACACAGGTCTCGACGGCCTTTTCGGGTAACGAGGCGGCGTTGTTCGCCCTCTCGCTGCCGCCGCTCACCTTCAACCTGGTGATCAACGGACGCATCAGCGCCTCCGACCAGTTCACCGCCAGCATCGCCTACACCAGCCCCGCGGCCACCATCAAGGCGGCCACCACCAGCGGGGCCGGCAACGTCGGCACCGGGGCAACTTCCGTCATCGGCACCAACAGCATCACGCTGAGCGCCGCCATGGCGGCCGGCAGCTTCTCGGCGCTGTCGGCGTACACCGGCAGCATGAGCTGCACCAACAGCGGCCCGGGAGCGTCGGCCTTCGGCGGCACCAACACGGTGCTGCCGCATGGCGCCGGCACCAGCTTCACGCTGACGCCCCAGACCGGGGACGCCATCACCTGCACATTGACCCTGACGCCGCCGCCGCAGACCATCGCCGGCACGGTCTACAACGACGCCAACCACAATGGCACCCTGGACGGCGGCGAGAGCGGCACCGGCGTGAGCGGCCTGTTCGTCAAGCTCGCGCCTTTCACCGGCGGGGCGTGTCAGAGCCCGGCCACGGCGGCCGCCGCCGTGAACGCCGCAAGCGGTGCGTACAGCTTCGCGCCGATCGCCGCCGGCAGCTATTGCCTCATCCTCAATGCGGATAGCACGCTCACCGACATCATCGCTGCGCGCCCCGCCGGCTGGCTCGGCACGCAGAACCCGAGCGGCGTCATCCAGCTCAACGTGGTGCCGAGCGAACCGCCGCCGCCGCAGAATTTCGGCCTGTACGACGGCAGCAGCGTGAGCGGCGTGGTGTTTGCCGACACCGGCGCCGGCGCGGGTATCGCCAACAACGGCGTGCAGGACGGCGCGGAAGCCGGCATCGGCAGCGTGCTGGTGCAGGGCAGCGGGGCGGTCACCACCGCGATGCGCACGCCGGCGGCGGGCACCTATACGCTGTGGATACCGGCCACCGCCAGCGGCACGCTCACCGTCACCCCGCTCGCCCCGAGCGGCTATCTCGCCACCGGCGGCAGTGCCGGAACCAGCGGCGGCAGTTACTCACGTCCGAGCGTGAGTTTCACACCGGTGGCCGGCCAGGCTTATACCGGGGTGAGCTTCGGGCTGGTGCCGCCCAACAGTCTCGCCCCCAACGGCGCGCAGCAGGCGCAGCCGGGCGCGACCGTGCAGTACGCCCACACCTTCATTGCCGGCAGCGCCGGGCAGGTGAGCTTCGCGATCGCCGCCAGCAGTGCGCCGGCCGCGCCGCCGTGGACCGCGGTGCTCTACCAGGATTTGAGCTGCAGCGGCACGCTCAGCGGCAGCGATCCGCAGATCAGCGCGCCCATCGCGGTCACGGCCGGTCAGAAGGTCTGCCTGATCGTCAAGGTGCAGGTGCCCGCCGGCGCCGCGGCCGGGGCGCAGAGCGCCGTCACCGTCAGCGCCGCATGCCAGTACAGCAATGCCAGCCCGGCGCTCGCGGCCACGGTGAGCGCCAGCGACCTGACCACGGTCGGCGCGACCGGCACGCTGTCGCTCGTCAAGCTGGTCAGCAACCTCACTCAGGGCGGTGGCGCGGCAACTGCCGTGAATGCCAATCCTGGCGACACGCTGCAGTACACCCTCACCGCCACCAACACCGGTGCGCAGACCGTGTCGACACTCGTGATCAGCGATGCGACGCCCGCCTTTACTACCTTCGTGTCGGCGGCCTGCCCGGGCACACTGCCCGCGGGCGTGAGCAGCTGCAGCGTGACCACCCAGCCTGCGGCGGGCGGCACCGGCGCGGTGCAATGGAGCTTCGGCGGCTCGCTTCGCTCGGGCGGGGCGCTCACCGTCACTTACCAGGTCAGGATCGGCAGCTGAGCGCGCCGCCGATCGTATTCGCGCCGCGGTAGCGCCCGGCCGCTCATGCGGCCGGGCGCTGCAGGTTCCCGCTTCAGCGCGTGACGGTGTAGCTGTACGGAATGCCCACCACCTCATCGCCGGTCTGAACGACCGCGTTGAACGTATCGACGTAGATGATCCCGTGCACGGTCGTGCCGACCTGCGAGGCGCTCGGCGTGATGGTCACGTTGATCGTGCCGGTCGCACCCGGGCCCAGCACCAGCGGATTGAACGTGCTGGTGCCGAAGGTCACATCGGACCAGAGGTCGCCGTGGTCGGACGTGACCGTCGCGTCGAAGGGCTTCAGCTCCAGCGCCACGCTGGTGCTCACCGGGGTCGTCGGTGCGCCCGCGGGCCCGTAAGGACCGATCAGCGTCGGAAACATCTCCCACTCGCCCCACGGCACTTCGGACTCGGTGATGGAAGCGACCACCGTATTCGGCCCGACCGAGCGCGCGGTGAGATCCGGTGCGCCGGTGACGCCGACCAGGTAACCCGTGTCGCCGGCCGCATCCATGGTGATCGGCGCTCCCGCCTGCGCGATGAACTGGGCGCTCTTCACCTGCGTCGGCAGGAACGTACCGAAGCAGGCATACGGCAGCTGCGTCAGTGGGGGTGGTCCACCGCATACCGGGAAGGTCCCGAACGTGAGCGTCGTCAGGGCGCCCTCGAGCCGCGCATCCGCGAAATATGCCTGCGCCAGCCCGCCGGTGTTGGTGATCGTGATCGGCACGCTCACCGCTCCGGCAGCCACTGACAGCTTGGTATGTGGATTCTGCGGCAGGCCTGTGGCATTCACCTGCGCCGCGTTGAAGTTGATCTGCGCGGTGAACGGCAGGCTCGTCTCGTTGCCCGAGGCGAACAGATTCTGCAGCAGGATGAAGCGCCAGCGACCGGGCGCCGGCTGGGCACGATTCAGCTGCATGGTGACCGTGGGATTTTCGTTCGCATCGAAGTTCGGCTCGACCGACAGCTGCATGCCATCGGGCGCCACCAGCAGACCCTCCAGCAGCCAGAAGCTGTCGGAGTCCTGCACGGACAGACTCATGTTCTTGACCCCGGGCGGCACGTCGAAGGCAAAGGTCTGCGTCGGCCCGGTCGAGCCGCGGCCGTTGCCGCCGGTCAGCGTGCCATTGAAGAAGCCGCCGTTCGGCCCGGTCGGCACCAGCGCGCGCAGCACAATCGGAACTTCCGCGTGCGACGCATTGCCGGCGAAGCGAATCGCGACCGCCTCATCCCCCGGCTGCGCCGGCATGCTGAAGCGCGCCGTGATCCACTGCGTCGCGCCCGGCGCCAGCTCGAAGCTCGCCGGCGACACCGAGCCGAACTTCACGTAGCGCTCGGCGGTCCAGCTGAATACCACCGGCCCGTAGTAACTATCGCTCACGGCCGACGTCCAGATGACCGCGGTCCACGTCCCCGCTGCCGGGTGGTTGACGTCGAAATGCCCGTAGGCGCTCGAGGCCCCCTGCGGAATGGTATAGCCCGCATCCTTGCCGGACGGATCGATGAGGCCGAGATCGACAGTGACCGCCGGACCCGTGAACGGGTTCACCTGCCAGGCGATCGCCGCATCCAGGTGCTCTGCACCCTCAGGTACGGTGAAGTGCTGCAGTACGTAGTTGCGCGGCAGCCCGGCGGGACTCGGGAAGATCGGGTCGCTTTTCGCCAGCGTCACCGTGGTGGTCGCGCCGGCGATCGGCGGCCCGAGTACCTGCAGTTCGGGCTCGAGCAGCTGCTTCACGCTGCCGGTGTTGGTGATCGCCACCGTCACACTCTCCGGTGCGCGCGGCAGATCGGTGATGCTGACGTTGGTCGGGTTGTTCAGCAGGCTGTTGCCGCTCGGCCCCGCCCCGCCGTTCTGATCCCGCACCGACAGCGCCGCGTTGACCGCGGCGAGCGCGTTGATCAGTCCCGCCCCCTGCTCGCTGGGCGGCGCGCCGAGGTCGGTCGCCGTGCTCATGATGATCTCTTTGACGAGCGCGGGCGAGGGATCGTGGCCGTGGTGCGTGCTGCGATAGGCCTGGATGATGAGCGCCGCTTCACCGGCGGTAAGCGGTGAGGACTCGCTGGTGCCACCGAAGATCTGGATGGCGGGCGGCTTCGCCTCGCCCCCCAGCGGCGCG
This sequence comes from Steroidobacteraceae bacterium, assembly GCA_035481975.1. GTDB lineage: Bacteria > Pseudomonadota > Gammaproteobacteria > Steroidobacterales > Steroidobacteraceae > 13-2-20CM-66-19. The sequence continues at coordinate 39,128 of DATHRC010000008.1, read as the reverse complement.
TCGCATTCGGTGAACAGCGCCGTTTCGGCGAGCGGTGCGCACAGCGCCCAGCCGACATCGCCCGGGGCGACGGTGTCGGGCACGCGCGGCCCGCTCATGCTGAAGCCGCCGGAGCTGAATGCCGAGAGGTTGTTGCTCAGCCAGCCGTTGCTGGCAAAGAACGCCGCTCCATAGCCCACCTGCCGGTACAGCCGTAGCTGCGTGGTGGCACCGGAGGAGATCACCAAGGGATCGGTGGACGGGGTGCCCATGGTGCCGTTGAAGCCGGCGTCACCGGTGCTCACCACGACCACCACGCCGCCGCGTACCGCGGCCTGGTCGGCGAGCGCGATCGGATCGTTGTCGTTGTCCGGGAACGGGTTACCGCCGAAGGACTCGTTGATCACGTCCACATCGTCATGGACCACGGCGTACTCGATCGCCTGAGCGATCGCGGTGTTGGTGGTGACGCCGAGCGCCGAGAAGGCCTTAAGGCCCACGACCGAGGCGCCCGGGGCCATGCCGCGGATGCGGATGTTGCATGCACCGGGCGGCAGCGTCCCGAGCGCTTTGTCGACGTACTGGCTGATGTCGAAGCTGAGCACCTTGCCGTTGGGCGTGTCGTTCGCCGCGATGGAGCTCGCATCGCCGAAAGCCTCGCCGCTGCCGGTGGGCGTGCCGGCCGGATCGCCGGAGAAATTCTGGTAGTCGATGAACACCGGCGTGCCGTCGGTGTGGATGAACCCCTGGATGGTCGGGTCGAGCCCGTCGGCGATCCAGGCGACCTTGACACCCTTGCCGGTGACGAATTCGCCGTTGCCGTCACGCACGCGCTGCGCCTGCGGCACGCTCGGATCGAGGAAGGCGGTGTTGGTGAGCTGCAGCGCCTCGGGCTCGAGCGTGTTGCACAGCCGGGCGTCGGCGCCGCCGCCGGCGACCGCGCCGCTGTTGCCGCCGGCGAACGCCGCGCGGGCATTCGCCGCACGCGGCAGCTTGATCACCCGCTCCGGCACCACCGCCTGCACCAGCGGGTGCGCGGCGAGTGCCTGCTCCTCATCGGCCGTGACGTTGGCCGCCACCGCGTTGATCAGCGCGAAGCCACGGATGCGCGCTGCGCCGGAGGCCTGCAGGTGGGAAACGATCGGCGCTTGGGCCGAGGCCAGCGCCCCGGCGCGCGCCTCGCGCTGCCCGCGCACTGCGGGCAGCATCGGCATCTGATCGCGCAGGATGACGATGACGTTTCGCTTCAGTGCCGGCGCCGCGGCCGTCGCGGCGGACAGGGTGCTGGCGGAAAGAATGACGGTGACGGCGGCCGTGACGACGGCCTTGAGCACAGTTGCAGGATTCATGGCTCCCTTTCCCTGTTCTTGCGTTGTTCTGTCCGTGTCGCGATGACGAGGCGCACGCTGCGGCCGGCGCATCATCCCTCACGCGCGGGCGTGGCTTCTTCGTTAGGGGTGGAACGTACGCCGCCCGCGGAGCGCAAGTCAACAATGGTCAAAGTGAGATAACGTTCCCGGCTGACGCCGCGCGCGCGCTACGCCCGCAAAAGCAAGCGTCGGGCGCCGACAGTGGGCGTGTGCGGCTGCGCGTACAAGGGCGTATTATGTAATTCCAGGCGGCACGACGCCGCGCACTCGTCCCCGCCCTGAGGGCGCTGGCCGCTGCGACACGGGCGTTGCCCGAAGGATGCCAGGCAATGTCCACCGCCCGACGAGGCGCCGCACTGTGGTGCTGCGCCTTTGCGCCGGGTCTGCCGGCAGTGCATCCTTCCCCCCTATCCGCGACGGCGTGCGCAGGAGTGCGATGAACGCGACAGTTGCCATCGGCGGGGTGCCGCAATGAGCATCCGCCTGGTATTGGCCGACGACCACGTGCTCGTGCGCCAGGCACTGCGCTCGCTGCTCGAGAAGGCCGGTTTCCTCGTGGTCGGCGAAGCCGCCGATGGCCGCGAGGCGGTGCGCCTGGTGCGCAGCGAGAATCCCGATGTCGCGGTGATGGACATCGGCATGCCGCAGTTCAACGGCCTGAACGCGGCGCTCGAGCTCGCCCAGACCTGTCCCCACGTGCGCCTGGTCGTGCTCACCCAGCACGACGAGCCGCTGTATGTCGCCGAGGCCCTGCGCTGCGGAGCGAAGGGCTATGTGCTGAAGAACCAGGCCGCACGCGACCTGGTGCGCGCCATCGAAGGGGTATGCCGCGGCGAGGTGTACCTGAGCCCCGGTGTGGCGAGCGCGGTCGCCGAGGCCTACAGCTCGGAGCGCCCGCGCGCCAATGGGCTGTCGGTGCGCGAGCGCCAGGTGCTGCAGCTGATCGCCGAGGGCGCTTCCACCAAGGCGATCGCCGCGCGGCTCGGGATCAGCGCCAAGACCGTCGAATCGCACCGCTCGAAGCTCATGCGCAAGCTCGACATCCACGACACCGCCGGCCTGGTGCGCTACGCCATCCGCCGCGGCGTCACGCAGGCTTAGACACCGCCGAACGCGCTGGCCCTGCCGCGACATCCCGCGGCCGCTGTTTGCGAAGCAGCGGCTTTGCGCGTGACGCGCGCCCGCTCAATCCACCACGGTCGACTGGATGCGAATGCCGGCGGTGAGCACGCGCGCGACCGGTGCCGCCGCCGCCGCCTCCAGCAGCGCCGACTTCTGCTCCGCCGTCAACGCCTTGCTGAAGGACAAGCGCCGCTCGATGTGATCCTGGCCGGCGCTGTCGCGCGACCAGCGCACGCCCACGGTGATCTTGCCGAGCGTCCAGTCGTGGTGCATCGCATGCTTGCGCAGCGCGACCGCGGTATCGGCGCCGAGGCTCGCGAGCAGCAGCTCGCGCGGCGCGAAGCCGGCATCGCTGCCGCCGGCGGCGAGCGCCTCGTCCGCCGTGAGATGGTGATGCCCCGAGACGATCTGCTGCACGTGCTGATGCTCATTGATGACGGTAACGTAGGCCATGTGCGCTCCTCACTGCGGCGCGCGCCGCTGCCGGGCCGACAGTGCGCCGGCATGCACCAGGCGGTCGAGCATGCTGCGCGCGATGCTGCTGACGGACAGGCCGGTGACGTCCTCGAGCCCGTAGGGCTCGCCCGCCACGATGGCGCGCGCCGCACGCAGGCCGCTGCGCACCGCCGGCCCGATCCCCTCGCCCAGATCGCGCGTGGCCAGCCCAGCCGCATCCCCGGTGATGAACGCGTTGCCGCGCCGCACGACCTCGACCCGCCCGCGCAGGTAGTAGCTGTAGCCGCCCGGATCGTAGTGCGCCCCCGGGGCGAGGCCGCGCTCGAGCTGCGCGGCGAGGTGCGCCCAATGGGCGCGCAGATCCTGGCCACCTTTCTTCATCCGCTCGGCGATGCCACCCAGGCCGACGTTGAGCCAGCCCCGCTCCTTGGGCACGTACCACGAGTAGCCGGGCAGTCCATGATCGAAGAACCACAGGTGACAGTCGGAGTCCTGCCAGTCGTAGCGGATCTCCTGCTCGAGGGTGACGATCTGCAGCTCGCTGGCGCGCGGATTGAGCTCGCGGAACAGCTCCCGATAGACCGGGCAGCGCGTGCCCCCGGCGCCGACAAGAAAGCGGCAGCGGAAGGCGTCGTCGATGAGGTAACCGTCACCGTCGGGGACGATGTGGCGCACGTTGTGCTGCACCACTTCAGCGCCGGAGCGCTCCAGCAGCCAGGCGTCCCACTCCACGCGGCGGATCGAATGCTGCACGCACGCCACCGGCAGGTGCAGCCGTCCGACGTGCACCCGCAGACGCGGAAAGGTCAGCAGGCGGTGCGGGTAGCTCGCCAGGTCCAGCTCTAACTCACGCACCACCTCCGGCGTGATCCAGCCGGCGCATAGCTTGAGGCGCGGAAAGCGCTCACGATCGAGCACCAGCACGTCGGCGCCGGCAAGGCGCAGCTGCCAGGCGGCGGTCGAGCCGGCCGGGCCGCCGCCGACGATGAGCACATCACAGGTGCGCATGGAGCGGCGGCGTGCTCAGCGGCTGTACAGGTGGGCGCGCGTCAAGGGGATGTCGTTGCTCGTGCCGGGAGCGAAGACGATCTGGAACAGCTGCAACGTGCCGGTGGTGAAGCCGGCCACCGAGCCGGCCAGATACAGCCGCCACATGCGCACGAACTTCTCATCGAACATGTCGCGCACCCGCTCGCGCGCGCCCTCGAACAACGCCAGCCAGTGGCGCAGCGTCAGCGCGTAGTGCAGGCGCAGATTCTCGACATCGAGCACCGACAGGTCCCACGGCTCGAAGATACGCATCATCTCCCCGAGCGCGGGCGGATAGGCGCCCGGGAAGATGCGCTTCTCGATCCACGGCTGCAGCCGTGCCGGCCAGTTGCGGCCGATCGAATGAATCAGGCCGCGGCCGCGCCCACCGAGGCAGCGCTGCGCCACGTGCCCGAGGGTCGGGTAATTGGCGAGCCCGACGTGCTCGAGCATGCCGACCGAGACGAAGGCGTCGTAGTGGCCGGTGATGTTGCGATAGTCGTCCTCGACATACTCGACACGGCCGCCGACACCGGCGCGCGCGGCCTGCTCGCGCGCCCAGGCGATCTGCTGGTGCGAGATGTTGAAGGCACGCACGCGCACGCCGTAGTGGCGCGCCATGTGCAGCGCCAGCGTACCCCAGCCGCACCCGGCCTCCACCACGCTCTCCCCGGGCTGCAGCCGCAGCTTGCGGCAGACGTGATCCATCTTGGCGACCTGCGCCGCGTCGAGGCTCACCGCCGGCGTCGGGTAATAGGCGCAGGTGTATGCCATCGTGCGGCCGAGCCACAGCGCGTAGAACTCGTTGCCGATGTCGTAATGACGATGGATGTTGTCGCGCGATCCGGCGGGCGTGTTGCGGTGCGGCCGATGCAGCGCCGTGATGCAACGGCGCAGCAGCGACGGCGGCCCGGAAGTTTGGCCGGCGCGGTAGACGCTCTCCAGCATCTCGACCAGATCCCCATCGACCGTCACCCGGCCGTCGCTGTAGGCGTCGCCGAAGCGCATCGCCGGATCCCACAGGACCGACAGCAGCGTACCGCGGGTTGCGAAAGTCACCTTCGCGACCGCGGCGGCGGTGCCCACGCGTGCGCCGTTGCGCACGGCCAGCTCCAGCGGCGGGGACCCGAGCGCCGCGTGCAACCGCGACAGCAGCCAGTGATCGAAGCCGCGGTCGGGTGCGAGCGTCTGCGGCCGCAGCTCCGCCGACACCGGCGTCGGTGCGGCGGCGGGGCTGTGCTCCGCAGCGGAGGTCACACTCTGCTCGCAGGCGTTCACGGCTCACCCTCCACAATGTTACGGTAGGGTTAATTTAGCACGGGCTGCTGCGCGGGTCCGTCAACGGCTCTCCGGGGGCCTGTTCGGGCAGGCAACGCTGCCGGTCAAGCGCAAACCGTCATGGTGACGGCGCAGACCCCTGGCGGGCGCGGGCCGCCCAAAAGCGCGCCTCGCGCGCCAGACCTGCCTGCGCGTCCGCCGCAGTCAGTGCTTCGGCTGTGCCGCCGGCCTGGTATGACACGGCCTTGCGCAGGCGGCCATCGGGCGTTACGAGATAGGCTACGGTCGCCCCGGTTTGCGCGTTGACGTTGAAAACCACCACATCGCCGTGATTGGCCACGCTCACGTTGAATGTCCGGACGCGATGTCCGGCCTTGAGCAGCAGCTGCCTCACCTCGGTGCCTTCGTCCCCCTTGGCCAAGCCGAAGGCCACCGACACCGGTGCCGGCAATCGTGTCAGGAAGCCGGAATTCAGCGCCTGTTGAGTGAGAGTCTCGCTCCAGGGCGTGGCCGCCTGCAGCTGCCCGCCGAGGAGCGTGCCGGCGATCAGTGTCACAAATCCGCTGGCCAGCGCACGCATGCTCATTGCGATCTCCTAACGCCCGGCGGACCGTGCTGGCGCCAGCGTCTCGTTCACAACGGCCGCGAGCCTTGCGCCTGCCAGCAGCAGTCGCTCGCGCACGATCGCTGCGGCCTGCTGTTGGTAGGCCGCGTCCAGCACCACGATCCCCTGGGGCACGATGTTGCAGGCAAAGCCCGGGTAAGTGTACGCGACGTTGCGGGCCAGGTTGTTGGATTCGAAAGCCCAGCTGTCGGGCGACCCCTGGCCGGCGTCCGCGGCGAGGCTGCGCGCCTCCAGCGCCAGCGCTGCGATGTTGGCCGGCGGCTGCTGCCGGTTGCGCGCCTGCAGTGCGAGCTTCACCAGCTCATTGTCCCACGCACGGTGCAGGCTCTCGCGTCCGCGCGTACGCACCCCGGCGAGCACGACCGGCACGTCGTTGCCACCGTGATCGTGGTTATCCGCGGCGTGCAGCGGCTGGTGAATGTCGGCCACCAGGTGCACCAGCCACTTCAGCGCTTCGTTGCGCTCGCGCAGCGGCGCGCGGGCGTCGCGCAGCAGCGCGGTCTGCTGCTCGAGCTGTGCGCTGTTGCATTGGGCCCCGGCGCAGTAGCTGTCGCGCGGCGCGCGGCCGCATACCGGTATGTCGTCGTAGTGCCAGCGCGGCTGGTCGGCGGGCGTGCCACGGATCTCGTCCGCCCAGTCCGACACCGCCGCGAGCGTACTGCGACCGGAAGCGTGGCCGAACTTGTCCAGGTCGCCGCTGAGCAGCTGCAGCACCGCGGCGCGCGCCGGCGGCGTCAGCAGGCGATCGGCGATGGCGCCGACCGTGCGGTGCCCCTGGGGACCCCAGGCAGCGGCGAGCCGCGCGCAGCCGGCCAACAGCAGCGCGGCGGCGAGGCGGCGGAGCGGGTGCATCGGGCGTGAGTATTCCCGGGGCGGGCGGCGGGATTCAACACCGGCCGCTCGTGTAGACTGCCCGGCCCGCCACCATCGGCCGGCCGCGATCCTCCGGAAAGTCACCCCATGCTTCGCAGCTCACGAACGTCTGCCGCTGCCGCGCTGGCGGTGCTCGCGGCCGTCATCTTCAGCGCCGCGGCCGCCGCGCCGGCCGCGGAACACGGACTGGACCTGTCGGCCATCGACCACACGGTCGCCGCGGGCGATGACTTCTTCGCCTACGCCAACGGAGCGTGGCTGAAAAGAACCCGGATCCCGCCCGATCGCAGCTCCTGGGGGAGCGGCGACATCCTCGCCGAGCTCACCGCGCAGCGCACCGCGGATCTGATCCGCGTCGCCGCCGCCACCTCGCGCCCCGGCACCGAGGCGCGCAAGATCGCCGATTACTACGACAGCTTCATGGACGAGGCCACCATCGAGCGCCTCGGCGGCAAGCCGCTGGAAGCGGGCCTGCGGCGCATCGATGCCATCGCCGATCGCGCGGCGCTCGCGCGCGCGCTCGGCGAGACGCTGCGCGCCGATGTCGATATTCTCAATGCCACCGAGCTGCATACCGAGAACCTCTTCGGGCTGTGGGTGGCGCAGGACCTCGACGAGCCGACGCGCTATGTTCCGTTTCTGCTGCAGGGCGGGCTGGTGATGCCCGATCGCGACTACTACCTCGATCCGTCGGCGAAGATGGCCGAGATCCGCAAGCGCTACCAGGCGCACGTCGTCGCGGTGCTCAACCTCGCGCAGCTGCCGGACGCGCCCGCGAAGGCCGCCCGCATCTTCGCCCTCGAGCAGCGTATCGCCGAGGCGCACGCGACGCGCGCGCAGTCGGAGGACGTCCTCAAGGGTGACAATCACTGGCCGGCGGCAGAGTTCGCTCGGCGCGCTCCCGGCCTCGACTGGACGCAGTTCTTCGGCGCCGCAGGACTGGCGCAGGTGAGCGAGCTCATTGTGTGGCAGCCGAGTGCGGTGCAGGGCCTGTCGGCGCTCACCGCCAGCGTGCCGCTCGAGACCTGGAAGGATTACCTGCGCTTTCACTACGTGGAGGCCCATTGCGCCTACCTGCCGAACGCCTTCGTGGCGGAGCATTTCGCCTTCCACGGGCGGGTGCTGTCGGGCACACCGCAGCTGCGGGTGCGCTGGAAGCGCGCGGTCATCGAGACCAACGACGCGCTCGGCGAGGCGGTCGGCAAGCTGTACGTGGCGCATTATTTCCCGCCGGCCGAGAAGGCCCGCGCGCAAGGCCTGGCGCGCAACCTCGTGGCGGCGTTCGCCACCCGCATCGACCGGCTGGCGTGGATGAGCCCGGCCACGCGCGAGAAAGCCAAAGCGAAGCTTGCCACGCTCAAGGTGGGCGTCGGTTACCCGGATCACTGGCGTGATTATTCGGCGCTCGAAGTGGTGCGCGGCGATGCCTTCGGCAACTCGCAGCGCGCCCGGCTCTTCGAGTACCGGCGCAACCTCGCCAAGCTCGGCCGCCCGGTCGACAGAGGCGAGTGGGTCATGAATCCGCAGCTGGTGAATGCCGTCAACCTGCCGGCGATGAACGCGCTCAACTTCCCGGCGGCAATTCTGCAGCCGCCTTACTTCGATCCGGACCGCGACCCGGTCTACGATTACGGTGCCATCGGGGCGACGATCGGGCACGAGATCAGCCACAGTTTCGATGACCAGGGCGCGCTCTTCGACGCCACCGGCCGGCTGAAGAACTGGTGGACCCAGGAGGACTTCGCGCATTTCGAGGCTGCCGGGGAGCGCCTCGCCGCGCAGTTCGACGCCTACCACCCGTTTCCGGACGTGCGCGTCAACGGCAAGCAGACCCTCAGCGAGAACATCGCCGACGTGGCGGGACTGTCGGTCGCCTACGATGCCTGGCGACTGACCCTCAAGGGTGGCCAGGCGCCGCGGGCGCAGGGCTTCAGCGGTGAGCAACTTTTCTTCCTGAGCTACGCGCAGAGCTGGCAGGAAAAGATCCGCGAGGCGGCGCTGCGCCAGCAGCTGGTCACCGACGGGCACGCACCGGCCGAGTACCGCACCGACACCGTGCGCAACCTCGACCCGTGGTACGACGCCTTGGCCGTCAAGCCGGGCCACAAGCTCTATCTCGCTCCGGCCGACCGGGTTCCCGTCTGGTAGGGGCCTCAGGGGCGCAGCGGTCCGAAGTACACCAGCGTGCGGTAGCGGAACACCACCTCGCCGTGCCGTGCGTGGCGGCGGAACACCTCCTGCAGCCCGGCGATCATCGGTTCGTGCTCCGGGTGACCGGGCTCGGGCGCGTAGGAGGAGGACATGAGCCTTCCCTTGAGGCCCGCGAAGTCGAGGTGCTGCTGATTGGGGAAGCTGACAAACTGCATCGTTCCGCCGAAGAACTCGCGCATGCTGCGCTCGTCGGCGCGGCTGGCGCTGATGGCGGCGTACTCCGCGGCATGCCGCAGCAGCAGGGCCTCGTAGTCGGCGAGGAAGTCATCCGCCTGCACCGGGCGCTCGTTCCACAGCAGTGCGCCAAAGCCGCCGGGCCGCACGATGCGCAGCGCTTCGCGGCGCGCCGCCTGGACGTCGAACCAGTGAAACGCCTGCCCGGCGACCAGCAGATCGATGCTGGCCTCGGGCAGCGTGGTCGCCTCCGCGCTGCCGGCAACGCTGTGAAAGCGCGCCTGCGCGCCGAGCCGCGCTTCCGCGGCCGTGCGCATGGCAGCGTTGGGCTCGACGGCGAACACCTGCGCGCCGCGTGCCAGCAGCAGCTCCGTCAGGATTCCGGTGCCCGAGCCGAGGTCCGCGACCACCGCCACCGCGGATAGCCCGCAGCTCGCGGCGAGCAGATCGATGGCGCTTCCGGGATAGCCCGGGCGGCAGCGCGCGTAGTCCTCGACGCGGCTGGAAAAGCGCTCGGTGGCGCGTATCATTCGCGACCCCGGCGGCGGCCACCGCCACCGACGTACTGGCCGCGCGGCGACACAGTGCAGTGCCGCGGCGGGCGAGTGTCTCTCCCTGAAGGCATGCGGACACGTTAGCGTATCCGCACTAGCCGCGCACCCCGTGGAGCCGCCATGACAGCCTACCGTCACATCGACACCCAGCTGGTACACGCCGGCGAGCCGCTGCCGCGCATCGCCGGCGCCGTGGAGATGCCGATATTCCAGTCGGCCACCTACGAGTACGCCGGCGAGAAGAGCTACCACGACGTGCGCTACCTGCGCACCAACAACACCCCCGGACACCTCGCGCTGCATGCCAAGATCGCCGCCCTCGAGGGGGCGCAGGCTGCGCTGGTCACCGCCAGCGGCATGGCGGCAATCTCCACCACGCTGCTTACCGTGCTGGCGCCCGGCGATCACCTGCTGGCGCAGAACTGCCTGTACGGAGGAACTCACGATCTCGTGACCGGCGAGCTCGCCCGCTTCGGCGTCGCGCATGACTTCGTCGACGGCGACCGGCCGGACAGCTGGGCGGCGCAGCTGCGGCCCACTACGCGCGCCATCTACGTCGAAGCCATGACCAACCCGTTGCTCGAGGTGGCGGATCTCGATGCCGTGGCGCAGTTCGCCCGTACCCACGGGCTGCTGGCGATCATCGACAACACGCTCGCCACGCCGGTCAATTTCCGCCCGCTGACGCGCGGCTTCGACCTCACCCTGCACAGCGCCACCAAGTACCTCAACGGTCACTCGGACATCGTCGCCGGGGCGGTGGCGGGTGGTGCCGACCTCATCGAGCGCATCCGCCAGCGCGCCAATCACCTCGGCGGCTGCCTCGATCCGCATGCCGCGTTCCTGCTCAAGCGCGGACTGAAGACCCTGGCGCTGCGCGTGCGCTATCAGAATGACAGCGCACTGCGCCTCGCACGCATGCTCGCGGCGCACCCAAAGGTCAGGCGCGTCAACTACCCGGGGCTCGAGTCGCACCCGCGGCATGCGCGCGCCCGGGCGCTGTTCGGTGGCTGCGGCGGCGTGCTGAGCTTCGAGCTGCAGGGCGGCGCGGCGCAGGCCGAGCAGTTCGCCGCGCGCGTGCGCCTCGCCATCGTCGCACCGAGCCTCGGCGGCGTACACACGCTGCTGACACGGCCCGCGACCACCTCGCACGCCGGACTGTCGCGCGATGAGCGGCTGCGGCTCGGCATCAGCGACGGGCTGCTGCGCCTGTCGGTGGGAATCGAAGCCAGCGAAGATCTCATGGAAGATCTGCAGCAGGCGCTCGGTTGAACACGCGCCGGTGCCGGCGCGTCGCAGCGCATGCGCGTCACATATACTAGTGCCCCATGCCCGCATCCGAATGCAGCTCCGCTGAGGCCACGCCCGCACTGACTGCGGCGGCGCCCGCAGCCCCCGCCCGCGGGCGCACGCTGTTCGAGCTGACACTGCTCGGGGCGATCTGGGGCGGCTCGTTCCTGTTCATGCGCGTGGCGGCCGCGGACTTCGGGCCGGTGCCGCTGGTGGAGGCGCGCCTCGCGCTCGGCGCGCTCACGCTGATGCCGTTCCTGTGGCGGGCGCGCGCGCAGTTCAGCGCACGCGTGTGGCTGCGCATCCTCGGCATCGCCGTGGTGAACTCCGTGGTGCCGTTCGTGCTGTTCGCCTGGGGAGCCGAGCGCGCCCCGGCCGGCATCGGTGCGATCACCAACGCCATGACGGTGGTGTTCACGGCGCTGGTCGCATTCCTCTTCTATGGTGATCGCATTGGTGCGCGCCGTGTGGTGGGCCTCGCCGCCGGCTTCGTCGGCGTCGCCATTCTCGCCAGCGGCAGGACGGCCGGCGCGAGCGTCGGCGCCGCAGCGCTCGCCGGCACCGCCGCGGCGCTGTCGTACGGCTTCGGCATCAATCTCATGCGCCGCTATCTGACCGGCTATCCGGCAGCGGCGGTGGCCGCGGCCAACCTCACCTGCGGCGCGCTGCTGCTGGCACCGCTCGCGCTCTACACCTGGCCCCACCGTGCGATTGCGCCGCTCTCGTGGGCGAGCGCGCTGCTCCTCGGTGTGCTGTGCACGGGCATCGCGTTCGTGTTCTATTACCGGCTGATCACGCGGGTGGGCGCGGCGCGCGCCTCGACGGTCACCTACCTGATTCCGCTGTTCGGCGTGATCTGGGCCTGGCTGCTGCTGGGCGAGCCGCTCACCGTGACCATGGCGCTCGCCGGCGCACTGATCCTCGGGGGCGTAGCCCTCAGTCAACAGCGCGAGAAGCAGTCCTGATCCGCGGCGAGCCTATGGACCGGGCAGTGAACTTTCCGGCGCTGCTGAATGCCCGTGATCTTGGCGGCTACCCGACCACCGATGGCGGGCAGACGCGCTGGCGCTCGCTGCTGCGCGCCGATGACCTCGCGCAGCTGAACGACGCGGGTCTGCGCGCGCTCGCCGACTATGGCGTACGCACCATCGTCGACCTGCGCTGGCCGCAGGAGGCGGCGCGGCAGCCGAGCCCGGTGCCGGCCGCGCTGCCCCAGGTGCACTACCAGCGCATCTCGCTGCTGACGCACACCGAGGAGGAGTGGCAGCTGCGCAGCCGCGATCCGGCGAAGGAGCTGTGGAAGTGCGCCGTGCTCGAGCACGTGCGCTTCGAGCTGCATCACGTGCTCAGTTTCATCGCCGCGAGCCCGCCGCAGCCGCTGCTGTTCCACTGCGTCGCCGGCAAGGATCGCACCGGGCTGATTGCCGCGCTGCTGCTGGCGCTGGCGGACGCCACCCCGGCGGCCATCGCCACCGACTACGCGGTGAGTGGCGACAATCTGCGCGCGGGCTATCTCGCGCGCTATCCCGAGGCCGACCGGGCCCGCATCATCGAGGCGCTGCGCTGCCCGGAACAAGGTGCGCACAACATGCTGAGCTTCCTCGAGGCGGCGGGCGGCGTGCGCGCCTATCTTGCGCAGATCGGACTGTCGGCCGCAGAGATCGCGCAGCTGCGCGCGCGGCTGCGGGAGTGATGCGCGGGCTCAGCCCGCGAGCGCCAGGAAGGTCGTGTACGGTTCCGCGTCGATCGCCGTGTAAGGCAGAAAGGTCAGCGGTGCGCCGGCAACGCTCGCCTCCCAGCGCTGTCCCACCTGCCGCGCCGCCAGCAGCTCGGCGCGTCGCGGCCGCGGCAGCTCGCCGCCGGCAGTGAGGGCGAACAGCACCAGCGGACCGCACAACAGCGCCACCGTCTGCGCATGCTGGCGGTCGATCGCCTCGAGCTGCATGCGGCGCGGCAACTCCAGCTCCACCCGGTCATCCTCGCGCCAGCGGCGGGTAATGACCGCGAAGCTCCCGGGCTCGGTCGCGCCACTCCAGCGCTGCCCGTTCACCGCGATACGCGCAGCGTCCGCCCATGCCGGAATACGCAGGTGCAGCGCGAACTCCTGCGGCTGCGACGCGCCGACGCGGATCGCGACTGAGTCCGCAAACGGGTAGTCGCCGCTTTGGCGCAACGCGCAGCGTGCGGCGCGCTGCGTCCAGGTGACGGTCGAAGGCAGGTACAGATTGACATAAACGCCGCGCGTATCACGCAGGTAGGCGTTGATGCCGTAATCCGCCGCGACCTGCGGCAAGGTGCCCGAGCAGCACGGGAAGCGGTGGTTCGAGTAGCTCTTGCGCCCGGAAGAATTGTAGTCGGCGTAGTAGAAGGCACGGCCGTCGGCACGCAGCGGCCTGGCCCCCAGCACGGTGTTGTACATCATGCGTTCCATGCTGTCGCCGTAGCGCGCGTCGCGCGTGACGCGCAGCAGGTAGCGCGTCAGCTTGAAGTGCGCATAGGCGCCGCACGGGGTCTCGAAGCTGTTGTGCGTCGCAGTGAGACTCGCGTACAGGCGGCCGTCATCCGGCGCCACCAGCTTCTCGTCCGGCCCCCAACCGCCGGTCGGGTAACTTTGCGCCGCCAGCATGCCGAACGCCTGGGTGGCGGCGCGCAAATGCTTGTCGCTGCCGAGCGTGAGGTAGGCCTGCATCGCCGAGCTCAGCGAGTTCACGTAGCTGTAAGCGTGCTTGCCGGCGAGGACATTGTCGCCGCGCGCCAGCGGATCGAACCAGTTCGCGTCATCGAGGAACCGCAACGCCAGCTGGCGATAGCGACGCCCGGCACCGCGGCGGTAAGCCAGCAGCAGATTCTCGGGATTGGTGTACGACTCGTCCCAGCGAAACGATTGATCCTTGCCGGGTCGCCAAGCCAGTTCGCGATCGACGGCGTGCGCTGGCAGATGCGGCACCGCCACCGCGGTGGTGCGATCGAGCAGCGCCAGCGCCTGCCGGTCGGCGGCGAACTGGTGCGAATCGATCAGTCCCAGCACCAGCTTGTCGTAGCAGTACGCCGGGAAGCGGTTCTTATCGTAAAAGCCGCCGCCGATGGTGAGGCCATATAGCCGGTTGAGGCGCAGCACCTTGTCGCGCGCAGCCGGCGATCCGCTGATGGCGTGATAGCGGGCGAGCGCCGAGATCCACTGGCCGAAGGTTGCCCCCGGCGCAAATCCCGCATCGTCGGTGCGCCAGTTGTAATCCGCATCGTAGTTGTACCAGCCGCCGAGGTCAGCGCCCGGCGCGGCCTGCCCCACCATCTGCCGAAACGGCTTCAGCAGGCTGTCCTCGCTCAGCTCCATGAGCACCTCGTGGGTGTTCTGCAGCTGGGCCTGATGCAGGCGGCTGTCGACGGCGATGTCGCCGTAGCCGAACTCCGCGAGTGCGGCTGGCGCTGCGCCGCGGACCGCGTCGGCGACGAGCGGCCGAGCTCCCGCAGCCACCGCCGTCGCCGCCGCCAGGCGCGCGAACTCACGCCGCGAGAGCTGCCTGCGGTGATCCGACGGCATCGGGCGATTGTGCCCAAATCCCGCCCCGTTCTGTATAGTTTCCGCGCAGGATAGCGGTGCGTGAACACAAGGGCCGCGATGCAATCTGTCCCGGCCATCGTCATTGGCGCGTGGTTGCTGTGTCTCGTGCCGGCCGGCGCGCCACGGGCGGTGCAGCCCCGCCTCGATTTCCAGGTTCAGGAAGGCCTCAACATCAACCGCCTGGTGCGGCAGGGCCAGGTCGCTGCGCATCTGCTGCTTCGCTCCGGCGACGACCCGCGCATACTGATCGCCTTTCCCGCCGGTGACAGCGGCGTGGGCGTGTGGTTCGTGCATCAAACGCACCCAGCGCGCTGGACGCTCGCCGCACCACCGCGTGCGATTCATGCGCTCGACGGCAGCGGCCGCAGCCTCTACGGCATCGCGGCGCAAGCCACGATCGCGGCTCGCGAGCTGCAACTGCGCGAGGCGGTGCTCTCCAGTACTCGCCTGCTGCGCGACTACGAGCAGCGCGGCAGCGTGCCGGGCAGCGTCGCAGCGACCCCGGTGGTGCGCGGCAATACCCTCACCTGGTCCCGCAACCGCCTGGACGGGGCCGCCGGCTACCGACTGGTGCTCGAGGTCACCCACGGTCAATTGCATGACGGGCACCTTCGCGCCGGCGCCGACCGCCGGATCGGCCTGCGGATCACCGGGCTCACCGGCGAGACTCCGCTCACGCCGCTCTCCGGCCGCGAGCTGCTGAACGGCGCCGCGCGCGCCGACGCCGCCGCGCGCGACACGCTGACCTTCCTCGCCTACCGCGAGAAGCTGCTCGCCGGCTCCTGGCGCTTCGACACCTACTTCGGGCGCGATACGCTCATGTCCGTGCGCCTGCTGATGCCCGTTCTCAGCCCGCTCACCGTGGAAGCGGCACTGGCCTCGGTGCTCGCACGGCTGTCGCCGCAGGGAGAGGTTGCGCACGAAGAGGACGTCGGCGAGCGCGCGGTGCTCGATCACCTAGAGCGCGACGGCTCGCGCTCCGCCGCGCCGGTGTACGACTACAAGATGATCGACGGCGACTATCTGCTCGCCCCGGTGCTCAGCGCCTGGCTGATCGATGATGAACGTGCGCGGGGGCGCGCCGCCGCGTTTCTCGCCGCGCCGGTCGGCGGCCCCGGCGAGCGCCGCGATCCGCGCGGCGCCGCGCTGGTGGAGAACCTGCGCTTCGTGCTGCAGAGCGCTGCGGCGTTTGGGCGCGCGCCCGACACGCAGCACCTCATCGGCCTGAAGCCGGGGTTCAACGTGGGCGACTGGCGCGACAGCGAGAGCGGCCTCGGGGGCGGGCGCTATCCGTACGATGTGAACGCCGTACTGATCCCGGCGGCGCTCGCCGCGGCGGCACAGCTCAATGACAGCGGACTGCTGTTGCCCTATCTGACGCCGGACGACCGCACGCTGTTTGGCGGCGCCGCGCAGCTGGCGAGCACCTGGCGCACCCGGGCGCCACCCTTGTTCGACGTCGACATACCCCGCACGGTGGCGTTGAGCGCCATCGAGTCCTACGCCGCCTCGCAGGCGATCGCGCCGCAGCCGGCGCTTGCCGCGCTGGGCGATGGCGCACTGCGCTTTCACGCGCTCGCGCTCGCCGCTTCCGGCGCACCGATCGCGGTGATGCACTCGGATGAGGGATTTGCATTGCTGTTCGCGGAGCTGGATGCGCAGCAGCTCGAGCGCGCGCTCACGGTGCTGCTGCGCCCGTTTCCCGCCGGGCTGATGACCGCTGCCGGCATGCTGGTCGCCAATCCCGCGTTCTGCGCGCCCGCGTTGCAGGCGCAATTCAACCGCAACGCCTATCACGGCACCGTGGTGTGGTCGTGGCAGCAGGCGCTGTTCGCCGCCGGGTTGGAGCGGCAACTGCGACGCAGCGATCTGCCTGCCAGCGTGCGCGCGCAGCTGCTGCGGGCGCAGCGGATTCTGTGGTCGGCGATCGATGCGACGCGGCCCTTGAGAAATTCGGAGCTGTGGTCGTGGACGTTCGTGGCGGGCCACTACCAGGCGGCGCCGTTCGGGGCCGCCGCCGCCGACGCCGACGAATCCAACGCCGCGCAGCTCTGGAGCACGGTATACCTCGCCGTGCGGCCGGCGCCGGCCGGCCTGAGCGCGGCGCCGCTGCCGCGGGCGCGACCCGCGGCGCTACGCACCGTGCCGTGGCCGAGCGACGCCCGATGACGGTGCGCGCCGCCGGCGTCGTGTGCCTGGGACTGCAGGGGCTGCTGCTGCTCGCCGCGGGCGGTGCGCGCGCCGAAACCGACGCGAGCTTTCGCCTGAGCGCGGGGCTTGCCGATCTGCCCGGCTATTTCCCCGCGTATCTGGGCAACGGCTATGTCTCGACCTTCAGTACCCCGCGCGGCACGGAAGTCGCGCGCAGCTACCTCGTGGCCTTCATGGACTACACGGCGGGCGATATGTCCCGGCCGGCGGCGGTACCCGGGTGGACGGAAATCGATTTCAACCCCGCGGCGCCCGGCGCCGGCGGCACCTGGCTGAACCGCGCGGCGCTCCGCGAGCGGCACTTCAGCGACTATCGGCAGACCCTCGACCTGCACGACGGCACGTTGAGCACCCGCTATCGCTATCGCGATCACGATCGGGAAAGCGCGGTGGAGCTCCTGACGCTGGTCAGTCAGGCATCCCCGCACCTCGCCGCCAGTCGTCTGAAGATCACGCCCGACTACGACGGCGTGGTGCAGTTGTCGTTTGCGCTCACCCTGTGGGCCCCGCACGCGCCGCGCTTTGCGCTCGCGCAGATGACTGGCCCGGAAATGGAGGAGGCGGTCGCAGCCCAGGGGCTGTCGCTCGAGCCGCGGCCGCCGGCCACGCCCGACCGTGAGGCCGTCTGGTACCCGGGCTACACGGGAATACGCGCGAGCGACGGCGACAGCGGCTCGCTCTCGCTGTGGCTCGACGGCCAGGCGCAGCAGGGCCTGGCGATGGCCATGGCGGCCGCGGTCTCTCTGCCGCCGGGGATCGCGCCCGATAGCGTCACGCTGCACCGCGACCCCTACCGCCTGGCGTTCGATGTCAGCCTGAAGGTGCAGCGGGGTCATAGCTATGTCTTCACCAAGTACGTCGCGCTGTCACGCGCCGGGTGGGGCGGCGATGCCCGCGAGGATCTGATCCTCGCCCGGCAAGCGCGCGAGCGCGGCTTCGAAGCGCTGCTCACCGAGCACCGTGCGGCGTGGGATGCACTGTGGCAGTCAGACATTCTGATCGAGGGCGATCCGCAGGCACAGCGGGTGGCGCACTCCGAGCTTTACTACCTGCTGGCGAACTCGAGCGCGGGTACGGCGTGGGGGTCCGGTGCCTGTTCGCTCACGCCCGGCTACGCCAATCACGTCTTCTGGGACAGCGATACCTGGATATTCCCGGCGCTGCTGCTGCTGCACCCCGAGCGCGCGCGGCCGCTGGTGGACTTTCGGGCACGCACCCTCGAAGCCGCACGGCAACGCGCGCGCCAGCACGGCTTCGAGGGCGCCATGTACCCGTGGGAGTCGGACCCCGAGAACGGCAGCGAGCAGACGCCGCATTCCGCTTACGTGCTCGGAGAAACCGAGATCCACGTGAACGCCGACGTGGCGATCGCGCAATGGCAATACTATCTGGCCACGCGCGACCGCGACTGGCTGCGATCGCACGGCTGGCCGGTGATTCGCGAGGTCGCGCGCTTCTGGGCGAGCCGCGCCAGCTACGATGCGCACACCGGGCGCTACGGGATCCTGCACGTCAATTCAGTGGCCGAGTCGCATACCGACATTCCCAACGACACTTTCACCAACGTGTCGGCCGCCCGCGCGCTGAGTGCCGCCGCCGCCGCCGCGCACCTTCTCGGTGAGCGCCCCGATCCGCTCTGGAGCCGGATTGCCCGCTTGCTGTACGTGCCCCTGTCGCCCGGCGGGGAGCATCATCTCGCCTTCGATCCTGCCGTGGCCGATCACGCCGAGGACTTTGGCGGCGGTCCGCTGGCGCTGTTGTTCCTGCCCTCGCTCGATCTGGAGATGGGCATGCAGCTACGCCGTCACGACTACGATTACGCGATCCGTCCGGCTGCGCTGGCGCGGGTCGCCGGCGGCAGCATGAACATCGTGCCGCGGGTGGCCGCCGCCGATAGCATCGGCAGCGGCGCGGATGCCGCCGCCTGGTTCTCCGGCAATTTCAGCGGCGGCACGCTGAAGCCGCCGTTCAACGTGCGCACCGAGACGGCCGACAACAACGTCGGCTACTTCCTCACCGGTTCCGGGGGATACGTGCAGAGCCTGGTGTACGGCTTCAGCGGGCTGCGCATCCGCGAGCCGGGCCTGATCGCCGCCTATCCGCCGGTGCTGCCGCCCGGCTGGAAGTCACTGACTCTGCACAACCTGACTTTCCGCGGCCAGCGTCTGGATATCCGCATCGACCGCGACGCCAGCGGCGCGGTGCGGCTGTCACGCAAGGTGCTTTAGATGACGCGCTGTCTTTTCGTCGCGCTCGCCGCAACGCTGTTCGTTTCCTGTACCCGGACGCAAAGCGACCCGACCCTCGTCGCCGGCCATGCGCGCTTCGAGTTCCTGACGCCGTCACTGGTGCGCCTGGAGTACTCGCCCACCGGCCGCTTCGTGGATGCGCCCACGGCCGTGGTGCTGAAGCGGGACTGGCCGAAGGTCGTCGTGCGTGCCACGCGGCAGGACGGCTGGCTGGTGGCCGCCACGGATGAGATGACGCTGCGCTACCGCCTGCAGTCCGGAGAGTTTGCCGCCGGCAATCTCGAAGTCAGCTGGAAGGATGCCGCCGGTGGCATGCGCACCTGGCATCCGGGGCAGAAGGATCCGCAGAATCTCGGCGGCCTGCCCTATTCGCTCGACAACCTGAGTGCGGACAATCTGCCGGCCGGGCGCAGCGATGTCGAGACGCCGGTCAACGACATCATTCCGGGTATCGACTTCAAGCTCCCCGAGGCCAAGCCCGGATTGCTGAGCCGCGCCGGCTATGCATTCATCGATGACAGTCAAACGCCGCTGTGGAACGCGCAGCGCACCTGGATAGTGCCGCGGGCGCCGCCGGCGGCGCAGGACTGGTATCTGTTCGTCTACCAGGCCGACTACGGCAAGGTATTGCGCCAATACGCCGAGCTGTGCGGCCCGATTCCCATGCTGCCGCAATATGCCTTCGGTCCCATGGTGACCGACCTCAATTTCGAATACTTCCCCGGCTCGTGGGCGTCGCAGCAGCCGGACTTCCAACACTACAACCAGCAGTACCTGCAGGATGAGCTCTCGCGGCTGCGCCGCGAGCTGATACCGTTCGACACCCTGATACTCGATTTCGCCTGGCACAACTACGGCTGGGACGGCGGCTACGACTGGAGCCCGCTCATCCCGCGTCCGCACGAGTTCTCGCAGTGGCTGCAACAGCAGGGAATCAGACTGAGCCTCAACGATCACCCGGGCTACATCAACACCGACGAGAGCATCCTCTCGCCGAGCGACAGCCACGCCCCGCAGGTGCTGACCGACCTCGGCCGGGCGCTTCCTGCGCACCCCTCCTTCGACCTCGATCTGTCGCAGCTGTGGCAATTCGCCGCCGATCCGCACGCTGCGGGCCTGGGCGAGCGCTGGTATGTGCCCGGGCACCCCGCCGGCGCGCGCTGGAAGCCGATCCGCATCGGTCGCTCCTGGCAAGAGCAGGGTTACCCGGGGTACCACGGTCCCGGCTGGTACCGGGCCACGGTGCGGCTGCCGGCGCAGCTGCCGCCGAAACTCTATCTGTATCTGGGCGAGGTCCGGCAGAACTACCGCCTGTTCGTCAATGGCACCGAGGCGACCCACAGCAGGATTCATTGGCCGCAGCGGCTGACCTACGCCGAGATCACCCCCTATGTGGTGCCGGGCAGACAGAATCTGCTGGTGTTGCGCGTGGAAGCGGCCCACGGCGAGGGCGGCGAAACCGACGGCGGCCTGCTGCTTGGCCCGGTGGCGATCCGCGACGTCGAGCCAACACGGCGCATCTACTTCGATCTGTCGAATCAGCAGCAGGCGGAAATTTTCATGCGCGACCTGCACGGACCGCTGCTGCGCGCCGGGGTGGATTTCTGGTGGGTCGATGGCGGCAGCGGTGCCGTCGACATGCCCGGACTCAACGAGCAGCTCTGGACCAACAAGGTATTCTTCGATTACACCCAGCAGGCAACCGGCAAGCGCGGCTTCATCCTCGGGCGCTACGGCGACTGGGGCAGCGAGCGTTATCCGGCCTTCTTCACCGGCGACACCTACTCGCAGTGGCCGGTGCTCGCCTACGAGGTGGCCTTTACCGCGCGCGGCGGCAACGTGCTGATGCCCTACATCAGCCACGACATCGGCGGCTTCCACGGGGCGAAGATCGATTTCGACCTGTACGCGCGCTGGATCGAGTTCGGCACCTTCAGTCCGATCCTGCGCATGCACAGTGCCCATGAAAACCCGCGCGAGGGCAACGTGCGCATGCCCTGGAACTACGGCGAGGCGGGCATCGCCCTGATGCGCAAGTACTTCACGCTGCGCATGCAACTGCTGCCCTACCTTTATACCTACAGCTGGCAGGCGCACCGCGAGTCCCTGCCGATTCTGCGTCCGCTGTACCTGCGCTACCCGCAACTCGAGGAGGCGTACCGTCACTCGCATGAGTATTTGTTCGGCGAGGAGCTGCTGGTCGCGCCGGTCGTCGATGCGAGCGGCGATCAGACCATCTATCTTCCGCCGGGCGAGTGGCTGGACTTCTTCAGCGGCAAGCGCTTCCACGGCGGCGGCACCTTCACCGCCCACTATGCGGTGGATGAGACCCCGGTGTTCGTGCGCGACGGCGCGCTGATTCCCGAGCAGCGCGTCCGCCAATCCAGCGATGCGCGCCCGCCCGACCCGCTCATCATCAATGTGTATGGCGGCGGCGCAGGCCGCTTCGATCTCTACGAGGACGACGGAATCTCGCTCGCCTATGGTAAAGGTGAATACGCCGTGACTCCGCTGACCCACACCACCGGCAACGGCACGCATCACCTGGTCATCGGGCCGGCGACCGGCTCGTATTCCGGGCAGCTGCCGCAGCGCTCGTACGAGCTGCACATCCACGCTGCGGCTGAGCCCGCCTCGATATCCGTCGACGGCAGGAGCGCCACACCCCCGACGTGGGATGCCGCGCAGGCGATGGCGATCCTGGCGCTGCCGCCGCGATCCATCCGCGAGCGGATCGAGGTCACATGGCGATGAAGCGCCTCCTGAGCTGTGTCGCTGGCCTTCTTTGTGCCGCTGCGGCGGCCTCCGGCCAGGGAACGCCACAGCCACCACCACCGCCCCCGCCGCAGGCGGCCGCAGGTGCCGCCGCACAGCCGGACTCCGCCGACGCCAGCGCCTATGTTCACTGGCTCGAAGAGCGCTCGATGCTGCACCAGGCGCAGCAGCTGGCGACGCACTATTCGGGCAACGCCATCCAGTGGCAGCACCCTTACGGCAAGCCGCAGCCGCGTGCCGCGGTGTCGCGCGCTTCGGTGTGGTTCACCGCCTACCCTGCCTCGACCATCGCCGCCGCTCCCGGCAGCTCGGTCCTCGCCACGCTGGCGGATGAGCGGCTGTGGCGCTGCTTCCAGGCGATCGGCATCCAGGGCATACACACCGGTCCGATGAAGCGCTCGGGCGGCGTGCAGGACCTCGCCTATACGCCCTCCGTCGACGGCAATTTCGATCGCATCAGCTTCGAGATCGATCCGGCCTTCGGCACGCAGGCGCAGTACCGCGATCTCGTTGCGGCCGCGCACGAGCATGGAGCGATCGTCATCGGTGACGTCATCCCGGGGCACACCGGCAAGGGCGCCGACTTCCGCCTCGCCGAGCGGGCGTACGCCGACTATCCCGGGCTCTACCACATGGTGCAGATCGCGCCTGCCGACTGGGGTCTGTTGCCGCCGGTACCCGCCGGACGCGATGCCGTCAATCTCAGTCCCGCAACCGTGGACGCTCTGCAGGCTAAGGGCTACATCGTCGGACGCCTGTCCTCGTCGATCTTCTACGAGCCGGGCGTGAAGGACACCGACTGGAGCGCCACCGACGTGGTCCGCGGGGTCGATGGGGTGCAGCGCCGCTGGGTGTATCTGCACTA
Source organism: Steroidobacteraceae bacterium (assembly GCA_035481975.1). Lineage (GTDB taxonomy): Bacteria > Pseudomonadota > Gammaproteobacteria > Steroidobacterales > Steroidobacteraceae > 13-2-20CM-66-19. The sequence goes on along the minus strand of DATHRC010000008.1, from coordinate 16,505 downwards.
CTTCAAGCAGGGTCAGCCGACTCTCAACTGGCTCGATCCGACCTTCGCGGCCGAGCGGCTGGTGATCGGCGATGCGCTGCACGAGCTCGGCGTGCTCGGCGATGGGATGCTGCGGCTCGATGCCAACGGGCTGCTCGGGATCGAGCGCGAGGCGAGCGGACGTGTGTGGTCGGAAGGCCATCCCCTGTCGCTGACGGCGAATCAACTGATCGCCGACATGGTGCGCAAGCTGGGCGGATTCACCTTCGAGGAGCTCGCCCTGCCCTTCGACGTCATCCGCGAGATGGCGCGCGGGGGCGGTCCGGATCTGTCCTACGACTTCGTGACGCGGCCCGCCTATGATGAGGCGCTGCTGACCGGCGATGCCGAGCTGCTGCGCCTGGTGTTCAAGCTCATGCGCACCTACAGCATCGATCCGGCCCGGCTGATCCACGCGCTGCAGAACCACGATGAGCTGACCATGGGGCTGGCGCACTTCGGCGCGCACGCCGATGAGCCGTTTGCCTTTCGGGGCGCGCAGCTGTCGGGCCGGCAGCTGCGCGAGCTGATACACGGGGAGATGTACGCGCGCCTGCTCGGCGAGCGCGCCCCCTACAACCTGAAGTTCGGGGACGGCGTGGCGAGCACCACCGCCACGGTCATCGCCGCGTCCCTCGGCATCAGCGATATCTCGCACCTGAAGGCCGCGCAGGTGGAGCAGATCCGGCGCCTGCACCTGCTGCTCGCCTTTTACAATGCCATGCAACCGGGGGTGTTCGCGCTCTCGGGCTGGGACCTGGTCGGCGCGCTCACCCTGCCGCCGGCCGTGGTGCGCGAGCGGCTCGCCGACGGCGACACCCGCTGGATCAACCGCGGCGCCTACGACCTGCTCGGCTCGAACCCTCGAGCGGTGCGCTCGGCGGCGGGCTTGCCGCGCGCCGTTGCGCTGTACGGCCCGCTGCCGCAGCAGCTGAAGAAGCCCGACTCGTTCGCCTCACAACTGGCGCGCCTGCTCGCGGTGCGCGCGGGTCTGCAGCTGTACGCCGCGCGGCTGGTCGACGTGCCGAGCGTGCAGGCGAAGGGGCTGCTGGTGCTGGTGCACGAGCTGCCGGACAGTGCCGGGATCGAAGTGACCGCCATCAACTTCGCCGGCAGCGCCGCGGATGACACGGTGCTCATTCGCGGCGCGCCTCACGACGCACAGGCGCTGGACGTTCTCGATCCGCACGCGCCGGCGCTCGGCCTCGGTGCCGACGGCAGCCTGCGGCTGCATCTGCAGGCGTACGAAGGCAAGGCATGGCGGATCAAGAGCTGAACCGGCGCCGCGCCGCGGCGTTGGCCCTGGTGGCGCTTGCCGCCTCAGGCGGCGCACCCGCCGCTCCGCCCGCGGGCGCGCCCGCCCCTGCTGCGTCGCTTGCGATGCCGGCGACCGCCGTTGGAGCCCCCGCCGACTGGGTGAATACCTATATCGGCACCGGCGGTGGCGGCCCGGACTACGGCGGCACCATGCCCTTCGTCACCACGCCGTTCGGCACGACCAACTGGACCGCACAGACGCGACAGAACCGCATCAGCGTGAGCTCCTATGCCTTTGAGGACGGCACCATCTCGGGCTTTATCGGCACGCATCAGCCGGCGATCTGGATGGGCGACTACGGCTACGTGACGCTGGTGCCCGAGGTCGGGCCCGTGAGGACCTCACCCGAGCAGCGGCAGCTGCCGTTCGCGCGCGCGCACGAGGTCACCACACCTTATTACTACTCCGTGATCCAGGACGCCGGCAGCGCAGGCACGCTGCGCACCGAGATCACCGCCACCGACCATTGCGGCTTCCTGCGCTTCACCTTTCCTGCCGCTGCCGCGGCCAGCGTGGTCGTCGAGGCGAGCCGCTTCGGCGTGCCCGGTTACGTGCACATCGATCCGGCCGCTCACGAGATCGTCGGCTACAACCCCGATCGCATGGACGCGCACCTGATCGATCTGGCGCTGCCGCATTTCAAAGGCTATTTCGTGGTGAAGTTCAGCACCGGGTTTCGCTCCCACGGTGTGTACCTCGGCGCGGATCAGCATCCGGGCATGGGCACCGCGCAGGGTCCGAACGCGGGCGGCTACGTCACGCTCGACACCGCGAAATCCCCGGTGGTCGCGGCCAGGGTCGGCATGTCCTTCATCAGCCTCGCGCAGGCGCGCCGCAACCTGCAGCTGGAGATCCCCTCCTGGGATTTCGCCGCGGCGCGCGCTGATCTGGAGCGCACCTGGAACCGCAAGCTCGGGGCGGTATCGATCGAGGGCGCGTCTGCCGATGAGCGTCACATCTTCTACACCGGGCTCTACCACGCGCTGCTCTATCCCAAGCTGTTCTCGGAGCACGGCCGCTACTACAGCGCCTTCGACGACCGGGTGCACCGCGGGGTCTCGTACACCGCCTACTCGCTGTGGGACACCTTTCGCGCCGAGAACAGCCTGCTGACGATCCTGGTGCCGGAGCGCATCGATGCCATGGTGCAGGCGCTGCTGCAGGACTACCGCGAAGGCGGCTGGATGCCCAAGTGGCCGAACCCCTCCTATACCAACATCATGATCGCCACGCATGGCGATGCGGTGGTCGCCGAGGCGATGAATAAAGGTTTCCACGGGTTCGACGCGCGGCTGGCCTATGCCGCGGTCTACAAGGACGCCATGACGCCGCCCAGCGGCGACACGACGCGCGACTGGCACGACCGTGAGGCGCACGTGCCTTACGAAGCCCGCGCCGGCCTGACCTGGTACAAGCAGCTCGGTTACGTGCCGGTCGACCGCACGGCCGAAGCCGCTTCCAGCACGCTGGAGGATGCCTACGATGACTTCGCCGTCGCACAGGTAGCGCAGGCGACCGGCAGGGAGGTCGCTTACCGGTTTTTCCTCGCGCGCTCGCGCAACTACCGCAATCTCTACAATCCCGCCACCGGTTTCATGCAGGGCCGCAATGCCGATGGCTCCTGGGCGGATCCGGACGCGGGCTGGACCGAAGGCGATAAGTGGGTCTACACCTATTCAGTGCTGCACGACATTCCGGGACTGATGGCGCTCATGGGCGGCGCGCAGAAGTACAACGCGACTCTCGACGAGCACTTCCGCGACGGCCACAACCACCACGACAACGAGCCGAGCCACCACTACGGCTACCTGTACGACTTCAGCGGTCAGCCGTGGAAGACGCAGGCCCGCGTGCGCCAGATCGCGCACGACTACTATGCCAATCAGCCCGACGGCATCGCCGGCAACGAGGACTGCGGGCAGATGTCGGCCTGGTACCTGTTCACCGCCATGGGCTTCTATCCGCTCAATCCGGCCTCCGGGGACTACATGATCGGCAGCCCGCTGTTCACGAAGCTCTCGCTGCAGCTGGCAGGCGGCAAGCGCTTCATCATCTCCGCACCGCGCAACTCGCCCGATAACCCCTACATCCAGTCGGTAATGCTCAACGGCCGCCCGCTCGATATCCCGCTCGTCACCTACCGGCAGATCATGGCCGGCGGAGAACTCGAGTTTGAGATGGGCCCGGCGCCTTCGTCGTGGGCGGCGGCCTGGCGCGGCACCCCGCTGGCGGAGCAAGCCCCCCTGCGCTGATGACGCGGGGGCGCTGCGGCGCCCGCAGGCGTCTTGAAGGTTCGCAGGGAACGCGCGCACCATGCACGGCGGCGGCGCTGCTGCAAGCGGCCCTTGCCGGACCGTTACGGGAAGCGACGTATGAGTGGAACAATCAATGTGACGTTCCGTCTGGCCGACCTCGCCGAGACGCCGGAGGCGCGCGCGGACGCCAAAACTGCCGCGGACAACCCGGCAAGCGCAGCGGCCGCAGCGGCCGCCGCCCCCACGCGGATCGCCAACCCGGCGCTGCGCTCCTTCGACCTGTTTCCGACGCGCATCTGGCAGGCCCGGCTCGACCCGCTGCTGCCGCAACTGCCACGCTGGGTCCAGGAGGTGCTGGCGATGCGGGAGGCGAGCCCGAGCCCCGCGGGCCGCACCAATCGTCACGGCTGGAACAGCACCGACATGAACGTGCTCGGGCAACCCGCGTTCGCCGAGCTGCAACAGGCGGTGCGCGCGGCCTGCGCCGCGGCGCTCGGCCAGATGGGCCGGAGCACCCCGTTCAGCCTGCAATCCTGGATCAACCTGCACGACCGCGGTGGATTCAACTTCCTGCATCTGCACGAGGGCTCGCTGCTCTCAGGCGGCTTCTACCTGCAGGTGCCGCCGGGCTCGGGGCAGTTCGTGTTCCGCGATCCGCGTCCCGGAGTGCTCCACGGCTGCATCAAGGGCGCGGTGCCGAACGGCCACAGCGACATTCATCTCACGCCCAGCGCCGGGCTGCTGGTGCTGTTCCCGTGCTGGATGGAGCACTACGTGGAGCCGCACGACAACGACGCGCCGCGCATCACCCTCGCTTTCAACGCCAACGCACTCGACAGCGGGGCCGGCGCGCCGCCTTGAGCTCCATCCCGTACAGCTGCTCGCGCGATCGCAAGCTGGCGGCGACCGCGGGAGCTCACTCGGCAGGAACCGGCGCGACCCCCTTGGGCGCCGCGCTCAGCGCCTTGATGAGCTCCACCTCGCGGCGGCGGTAAGGTGTGCCGTCGGCCCGCAAGACATCGTGGAACCAGATCGCCGGTTCGCTCGAGGTGTAGGGACGCTGCCACGAGTCCCAGGGAAAGCGCGTTTGCGTTTTGCCCGTGACGAGACCCCAGTTGATCATGGCCACGTTGTGCCGCTTGCCGATCGGCAAGGAGCCGTCGAAGGTCGAGCCATTACCGCGCGCCATGTACTCGGTGCACAGCATGGGCCGACCGTAAGCGCTGAGCTGCCCGATCTTGGCCGCAAAGGTCTCCGGCCAGTCGTAATTGTGGAAGGACAGCACGTCGGAGTCCGCGAGCTGGATTTTCTCGATGCGGTCGAGCTCATGCGGATTCGACCAGTCATGCTCACCATGCGAGAGTCCACTGGTGAGCGGTTGCGAGGGGTGTCGGTCGCGGGCCCAGGTGAACGCCGACGGCAGCAGCCGTGCGACCCATTCCACCTTGTGCGGCTCCCGCGCTTCACCCATCCCGGCATCGGGCTCGTTCCACACATCCCAGGCGATCACTCGCGGGTCGTGCCCGAAGGTGCCCACGACGCCCTCAACGTAGGCCGCGAGCGACGGGTAGCGGGCCGCATCGCCCAGGCGGGCGTAGCCCGGCGACTGCACCCAGCCGGAATTGTGCACGCCCGGAACCGGAGGGTGCTGCGGTCCCGGGTGCGGATCCGGGTCCCAGCACGAGTCGAACAGCACCAGGATCACCCTGATGTGGTGACTGGACGCGATCTGCAGGAAGCGATCGATGCGCCCGACGAATCCGGCGGAGTCCTGCTCCCATAGCAGATTGTGCAGAAACACACGCACGGTGTTCATGCCGATGCCTGCCGCCCAGGCGAGCTCGCGATCGATGCGTGATGGATCGAAAGTCTCGCGCTGCCACATCTCCAGCTGATTGATGGCGTTCGCCGGAATGTAGTTGGCACCCACCAGCCAGGGTTGCTGGTCGTACCAGTTATTGGCCTGCACCGCAGTCCAGCGTGCCGGCTGCTGCGCGCCCGCGACGGCCGCTGCCGCCACAGCCACCGTGCACACCACGAAGCGCCCGCTCACCGACGGCTACCGATCCGGCACGGCATCGAACGCCACGGTGAGGCGCGCCTGGTCGCTGCGAAACGGCACGGTGCCGTGCCAGAAGTAGGACGGAAACAGCACCAGCATGCCCACCTGCGGGCGCAGCGAGTATTCGCTGCCCAGGGGCGGAGTCGTGCGCACACCCGGCTCGCCGAAGGTGAGAATGCCCTCCTGGGATCGGTCGTCGCTCATGCTCCGGGGCAGCTCGAGATAGCAGGCGGAGGAAAGCCAGCCGCGCGGGTGGACGTGGTTGGCATGAAAACCCGAGGTGCGCAGCCGCACCGACCAGCTGCCGTTGAAGCGCCAGCGGCCCTGGTTGCGACGGCGCAGCGGATCCGGGCCGTGCCCGATGTGCTGCAGATAGCGGCGGATGGGCGCTGCGAACGTAGCGAACAGCGCGCGAATCACCGGGTCGGCGCTGCGCGTGAGGTCCTGGGTGGTCTCGGTGCCGTGGCGCAGCGACTGAAAGAGCAGCGCATGGCCATCGGGGTTGTGCAGGCGGCTGAGGCTCACGCTGAGGTCGGCGAGAAAGCTGCCCATCTCGCGCCACGGCGCCGGCGGCTCGAGCTGCTGCGGCATCACCAGATTCCGGTAGTCGCAGAGTTGCTCGTAGCGCTCATCGCCGAGCAGCCGCCACGCGCTCGTCTGCAGCGCGATGAGATACTGGTCATCCGGCGCACCGGCGAGGAGCGTCGCGCACTGCTCCAGCGCCGCGCGCGCCTCGCCCACCCCGAGCAGCGCCGCCGCCAGCACGGTGCGCGCGGCCGTATTGGCCGGCATCGCGGCCACTGCAGCCTCGGCAAGCCTCAACGCGGTCGGCGAATCGAACTCAAGGGCGGCGAGTCCGGCGCGCACCAGCAGCGTGGGTGCCGCCTGCGCGCGTGCGATGCGGGGAGCGAGACACGCGTAAGCGGCGCGCGCATCCCCGGCCCCCTGAACGATGGCGGCCTTGGCCGCCCACAGGGCGTCGTCGTTGGCGAAGGTCTGCAGCGCGCGATCGAGCGCGGCGGTCGCCTGGGCAACGTCTCCGGTCCGCATCCACAGCAGCTGTGCAAGGTTGCTGTGAGCCTCGGCGAGGCGCGGCTCGAGCCGCAGGCACTCGCGCAGCGCGGCCTCGGCACGCTCCGTGGCACCCTGGGCGATGAGACTCCGGGCGTAGGTGCTGTAGAGCGCCGCGGTGCCGCGCCCGCGTGTCAGTACGTGCGCTGCGACACGCTCAGCATCGCCGTGGCGACCGCTCGCGTTCAGGGCGATCGCCAGCCCCTGAGCCGTTGCCAGGTTGTCGGGCGCCGCGGCCAGGAGTTTTCGGTATCCGGCGACCGCCTCCTGCTGACGGCCGAGGGCGACGAGCGCGCTCACGTGCTGCGCCGCCAGGTCCGCGTCCGCCTTGCCGCTCCCGCAAAGCGGTGCAGCCGCCGCGAGCGCCTCCTGCGGACGGCCGGTGTCGTTGTAGTAACGCGCGAGCAGCAGCGCGGCTCTCGGGTGAGGTGGCGAGCCCGCGACCGCGCGCTGCAGCAGCGGCTCAGCTTCGCTCCCGCGGCCGCTCATCAGCAGCAGCTCCGCGAGCGTGGCAAGCGTCGGTGCCCAGCTGGGATCGAGGGCGAGCGCCCGGCGCAGCAGCTCTTCGGCCGCGGCCGGATCGCCGAGCGCCTGCTTGATGCCCGCGAGCAGCCGCAGCGCTTCCGCGTAGCCGGGATTGGCATCGACGATCTGCGCGAGCTGCTGGTGGGCAGCGCGGTAGTTCCCGGCCTGCAGCAGGCCGTTGATGCGCCGCATGGCATCCGTGAGGGCGGGGGTCATCGCCGCCATTGTAGCGGTTGCGACCGGGCGGCCACCGCAGGCAGAAAAAACCCCTCGCGCCGGGACGGCGCGAGGGGTCATCGTCAGGACATCAGAACTTGTAGTACGCCGTGAAGTTGATCTCGCGGCCCTCGATCGGCCGCGCCATGAGCACGCCGTCAATGCCGGTCGCCTTGCCCGCTTGCCGTGCGTTGCCTTCCGTCAGCGCGATCGCGTTGTTAAGGTTCGTACCCTGCACGCGGAACTGCCAGTTCTTGCCGATGTCGGTGAGGATGCCAGCGCTCACCATGCTGTACGAGCCCAGGGGCTGCTCGCCGAACAGGTCCTCGTAGCGCTGGCCGGCGTACTCGTACGTCACCCAGGCCGTCACGTCGCCCCAGAAAGCGGGCAGCGTATAGCTCGGAGTGGCCCGGACCTGGAACTTCGGCTGCCGCTGCAGCGGCGCGCCATCGACGGTTTCACACTGCTGGACTCCGGAGAGGTTGATGAAACAACTGGCGGCAACCTGGTCTTGATAGTGGCCGTCCATGTAGTCGCCGACCACCCTGAAGGTCAGTCCGGGCAGCGGCGTCACGTACGCGGTGAAGTCGACTCCCTTGGTGTCCGCACCATAGGTGGAAAAGATGCCGAGCGGCGTTCCGGTGGGGGTGGCTTCCTGATACGAGAGGCCCTTGAAGGTCCGCTTGTAGGCGCTGACATCGACGTAGATTATCGGCACCTGATACTTGAAACCGATCTCGTAGTTCTGGACCGTCTGCAGCGGGGCAAAGCCCGGCGGCGAGGCTGTGCTGGCATCGCGTATGCCGTTGTCGAAGTCGTTGTAGTGCACGCCGTCGTTGACCCGCACGTAGGCGCTCATGTTGGAAGCAAACTCGTAGTTTGCACCGACCGTGTACGTCGGCCGGGTCCTGACGTAGTGCTCGTAGTCGAAAGTGCCGTTACAGATCGGTACCGCGTTGTCCCAGAGATCGTAGGGGCTGCCCAGCTGCTGCGCGGTGCGGTTGCAGGTGCGCTGGTGGGCATCGATGTGCTCGAGCCGCGCGCCCGCGTCGAGGAGCCACGGGCCGATTTTCCACGAGTCCGACAGGTAAGGCGCCACGTTCATGGCGTCGCCGTGCTCGAGGATGTTGAAGTTGCCGTTTTCGCTGACGAAGCCCTGCGAGCTGGTCAGGTTGCAGACATGCACAGTGGTGCTGACGACCTTACCGCACGGGATCGAGCCGGGCCCGCCGGCCAGGTAGTTGAGCGTGATCGCCGTGGTATTCGGCATGTTCGCCATCAGCATCTGGTTGCCGAGCGACCAGTTGTCGTTGTCGGTGTAGCTGGCGAGGTAGACGCCGGCAGTGAGCGTGTTGCCCGCGATGATCTCACGGCTCACGCGGAACTCGTCGGCGATATTCTGCAGCGACTTCTGGATGTACCACCAGCCCTGCTGGACCACGCTCTGATTGAGCGACACCGGCTGGCCCGTGCCCGCGTAGGTGGCGTTGATATTGAGCGTCGGGCTAAGACCGAGGCCGGGAGAGCCTGCTGCCGCAGTTGGCGTCGTTCCCGTGCAATAGCCAGCGGGTTGCCCGATATTGCAACCGTAGAGGTAGTAGCCCAGGGGTTGTGGATTCGGTCCCGAGAACAGCGCGTTGGTGTCAAGGCCGCCGCCGTCGGCGATGAAGTCATTCATCAACGCCCAGTCGCCGATTTTCTGGTCCCACTTGATGCCGAAAAAGTACATCTGGGTGCCGCGGCCATTGGCGAGGTCGGCGTTCTCGAAGCCGCCCGCCGGATCGGGGATCGACACGTTCTGGATCGCTTTGCTGCCGTAGGAGCACTTGAGGGCGCAGAAGCCCGGGTAATTGGAGAACGAGTTTCCGCTGCCATTCTCGATCACCGGCACCGGCACGATGAACTGGTTCTTGTCATCGAGCACCCGACCCCAGATGAGCAGCGAGCCGCCATCCAGATCGTGCTTCAGGGTGGCGGTGAACTGGCCGCCGTCGTCCGCCGGGAACTGCGGCGGGCGGACGCCGTCGGATACGCGGTAGAAGCCGCCGACACTGCCGTACCAGCCGTCGGCGACCTTGAAGCCGTAGAAGGCATCCGTGCGCCACAGGCCCTCGTTGCCGTACGTCACGCCGACGGAACCGGTGGGCGTTTCCGAGCCGGTTCTCAGGATGTAGTTGGCGGTCGCGCCCATCTGTCCCGGTCCGAACACCGCGGCCGGGCCGCCCTGCACGACCTCGAGGCGCTCGATGGTGTCATCGAGACGCAGGTACGAGGTCGAGTCCGTGAAGGACAGGTTCGGCATGCCGTACAGCGGCAATCCTTCGAGCATCTGGGTGAAGAACGGCGAATCGCCGCCGCTCGGGAAGCCGGCGACCTCGATGTTGGCGCCGGTCTGACCGCCCGAGGACTCCGGCCAGATTCCCGGCGACAGCTTGAGGATGTCGGCCGCGCTCTTGGGGTTGGATTCCTTGATCAGCTCAGTGTCCGCGGAGATGACGTTGTAGCTGGCATCGAGCTTTTTCACGCCCACCGCGGTCGCAGTGACCACGACTTCCTCCAGTGATTGCGAAGCCTGGGCAGAGCCCGTAGGTGCCGCGGCCTCCTGCGCCTGCTGTGCGTAGACCGCGCCGCTGGAGCCGTAGAGAATGCCGGCCACCGCGGCCGCAATGGTCTGCGCGGCGCCGCTACTCGGGCGTCGCGGCAACCGCACGGCCGGCAACGTCATGACTTCGGCAACGGCCGCTCGTCGAGCCGACCGCGCATGCCTGCGAAACGCTTGGTGACCTTTCATTCGCATGGGACTCCCCCTCTCCCGATGTGCCTGTTCAGGCAGGTGACACTGCGGACCGGACCTGTCGGTCGCTGCAATGCCGTGTGGTGCGACGGCGCTGCTGGATAATCCGCGCCGGCCCCGTGCCGGCGCCTTAACGCGCTTCATTAAACTGTAATGCGAATGATAAGTGATCTCAAGCGTTGTTGTGAATTCGCAACGAATGCCAGGGCTAATTTGGAGCCTCGCGACAGCAATTGTCGGATTGCGCCGACACGAGCCGGGCCGCGGGCGCACCGCAATCGCCGGGAGCTCGCGCCACGATGAGGTCGAATTTGAGCCATGCGCATCATTCATGCGCATCACGCAGAAAGGCCCCTCACCCGCGCGTACGCCCACGCGATTTCAGCCGCGCGATTTCAGCGGCGCCGGCGGCTACCTCGCCCGGAATCTCCAGACGATTGTGCTGTGATACGGCTGATGGGCCCGCAGCAGCGTCGAGGGGAAGTCGGGATGGTTGGGGGAGTCGGGAAAGTGCTGGGGCTCCAGGCACAAGCCGGTGCGCTGCCGGTAGACCGTGCCACCCTTGCCGGTGAAACCGTCGAGATGATTCCCCGTGTAGAACTGCAATCCGGGCTCGGTGGCCAGCACTTCCAGCACCCGGCCGGTGGTCGGCTCGTACACCGAGGCCACCGGACGCAACGCCGCAGTCCCGGCGTCGATCACGAAGTTGTGATCGTAGCCCTTGCCGAGCCGCAGCTGCTCGTCGGGGTCTGCGATGCGCGCAGCGACTGCGGTGGGTTGGCGAAAATCGAACGGCGTGCCGGCCACGGCACGTAGTTCCCCGGTCGGGATCAGGTTGCTGTCCACCGGGGTAAAACGCCCCGCGTTGATCTGCACCACGTGCCCGAGCACGTCGCCCGAGCCGCGCAGGTTGAAGTAGTTGTGCTGAGTGAAGCTTACGACCGTGTCCCGATCGCTGGTGGCGCGATACTCGAGACGCAGCGTGTCGTCGTCCATGAGCGTATACACGGCGCCGACCTTGAGATGGCCGGGGAAGCCGCTCTCGCCGTCCGGACTCAGGTAGCTGAGCGAGAGTTGCGGCCCCCGGGACGTCACCCGCGCCGCGACCACGGTCCACAGGACCTTGTCGAACCCCACGGCGCCGCCGTGCAGCGTGTTGTCGCCGTCGTTGCGGGTAACGGTGTAGCGCTTGCCCCCGAGCGTAAACGTCCCGTGGGCGATGCGGTTGGCGTAGCGACCGATCAGGGCACCCAGGTACGCGCTGCCTTTGAGGTAGCCGGCAAGATCGTCGTATCCCAACACCACGTCCGCATAGTGGCCGGCGCGGTCGGGCGCGGTGAGGGAGGTCACGGTACCCCCGTAGGTCGCGATCCGCACCTGCATGCCGTGCGCATTGCGCAGCGTGTAGAGCTCGACCGGGCGGCCGTCGGCGGTGGTGCCGAACGGCGCGCTGCTCAGCGTATCGCCAGCTCCCGCCCTCACGACCGCGGATCCGCCCAGTGCCAGCGCGGCGGCGAGCGGCAGCAACGCCGCGTGGGCCTGCGGCAATCTCAGCATGCGAAGCACCTTGACCGGCATGAGCCAAAAGATCATACGCGATTGCCGCTCGAGGATTCACCGGGCGTTCAGGAGCGGTGCGCGAAACTCTTCCACGCACCGGGGTTGACGCGCTCCCGAGCGGCCCCTCGATCATCGCCGGGGACTTTTTTCACGCACGCCCGGATTCGAGTTCGCGTCCCCCGGTGCTTCCTTCCGCGCTATCTTTGGCTCCTGCCGTGATCGGCAAGAGCAGGAGCTCCAGCCCATGGAATTCACCGGTGGTTGCCTGTGTAAGGCGGTGCGCTACTCGATCGGTGCCGCGCCGATCGTGACGCGCACCTGCTGGTGCCGCGTCTGCCAGTACATCGGCGCCGGCAGCGCCACCGTCAATGTCTGTTTTCCGAGCGAGGCCCTGAGCGTCAGCGGCGCGCTGAGCGACTACCGCATGGTCGCCGACAGCGGCAATGTCGCCCACCGACGCTTCTGCCCGGTGTGCGGCACGCATCTGTTCAGCGCCTCGGAAGCGCGGCCGCATCTGATCTTCGTGCGTGCGGGCACACTCGATGATCCGGAGGCCGCGCGTCCCGCCGTCACCATCTGGACCGCGAGTGCGCCGAGCTGGGCGTGCTTCGACCCGGGCATTCCACAGGTCGAGCGGCAGCCGCCACCCGCAGCCTGAGCGAGCGTCCGCAGGCTGCGCTACTTGAGATTCAGCGCCTTGCGCAACTCGGGTGCGGTCAGCAGGCGCGTGTATACGGAGGTGCCGACGTCGAACTCGCGCGCCCGCGACAGCGGGCCCACGACCACCGGCTCAAATCCCGCATCCCTCACCAGCTGTTGCGCCACCTGCAACGCCTGCGGATCGTCGCCCGCGAGCGGAATGGCGACGGCTGCACCCTTGCGGTGGGCCTCGCTGCGCAGATCCCCCGAGTTGATGGCATTGAACGCCCGCACCAGGCGCACACCGGGCAGGTATTCCGCCGAGGCGACGCCGGTCCCCTTGGCACGAGCCTCCACCGCCATCTCGCCGTCGCGCTGTGGATACGGATTGCCGGTATCGAGCACGATCTTGCCGGCCAGCTCGCTCTTCAGGTCGCGCCCGATCTGCGGCAGCGCCCCGTAGGGCACCGAGACCACGACGACGTCGCCAAAGGCGGCCGCTTCGTGCGGCGTCCCCACGTGCGCCCGGGGTCCGAGCGATCGCGCCAGTCCCTGAAGCCGGTCCGGATGTCGCGAGGAGATCATCACCTCGTGCCCCGAGCTCACCCACAGCGCGGCGAGCGTGCCACCGATGTGGCCCGCACCGATGATCCCGATGCGCAGCGGCCCCTGGGGCGCGGGCTGCGCCGCGGCGCCCATTGCGACACCGACGCCGGCGAGGGCGCCCATCACCACTGCGGTCCAGGTTGCATAGCGGCGCGGCAGGCTCATTACGGGGAGAACTCCACCCGGGTCCGCCAGTGCGCAACCGCGGGATGATCGGTGTCGATGACGAGTGTACCGTGCGCGTGGGCGGCCGTGGATGCCAGGCGGACCTCCACCAGGTCAGCGCACCCGGCGACGACCGGAAACGAGCTCACGACCGACAGCGGGCGCGCGGCTGCGAGATCCGCCGTTGCCGCACTGTCCGGCTCGATGTGGGCCGCGTTGATGCGCACACCCGGCTGCGTGACGAAGCGATATTGCACGCCGCCCTGCCAGCCGCCCTTCGCCTGCTTGCCGCTCGCATCGAAGCGCGCGCTGGGGGTCAGCGGCGGCTCGCGCAGACTGATCTGCCGCGGCTGCGCCGGCACGAGCTTCTGCTTCACGTCGAGCAGGCCCTTCCACTCCGCCTGAAACTGCAGCGGGAAGCTGCTCTGGCAGCGCACCGGGTAAATCCCGTGCCACTCGGAGCCCTCGGCATTGGACGCCAGCGTGATGCGCTGCCGCTGGCCGAGCGCGAACATGAATACCGATCCGGGCGCCACGAGCGCGCCGCGCGTCACCGCGGCCGACACCTGGTACATGCCGATATCGTGATTGGCCGTGTATTCGGCCGGAGTCGTGTCGCGCACCTGCACGTCGCACGCCGCGAGTCCGAGCACCGGCGGAAGGAACCTCAGGCCGACGAGCCTGCGCATGCCGCCCCCGCGAAGATCCCGGCACCGCCTGCGGCGGCACGGGATACCAACACGCTGCCGGTTACTTCCTGCGCCGTGCTCCGGAGCGTTTCGCCGCGCGGAAGGAGATGCCCGAGCGCATCGCCTTCTGCTGGACCGCGGCCGCGGTACGCCCAAGCTTCTTGGCCACCTGGCCCGTCGGGGTTCCTGACTTCGCGAGCGCCCTGAGCGTCTTGAGTTCGCGGGCGCTCCAGGAAGCGCCATCGTTCGGTGGACGTCGTGCCATCATCCTGCTCCGCTTATCACCCAACGCCGGGCGGGTTGGTAATCATACACCGATCATCCGCTGCGCGCGCGCCCGAACTACGGTCTGTAACATGTTGGAACGTCGTTGCGCCGCATTTCTGCCGCGAACCTAACGTGGCCGGACCCGACACGATGCGCAAAGCCAACGCCCGCGCCGTGGCAGCGGGCGCACGCACTGCCCGCTGAGGGCCAACACGATCGCGCTGTGCGGGTCGTCGGCCTGATGTTGCCCGCGGCGATGCCGGCCCGGCCGGCGGCGACCTTGATGACGACGCGTTGCATTGAAGCCTACTGGACCACGATCGTTCCAACCATGCGCGGATGGATCGAACAGGCATAGTGATAGGTGCCGGGCTTGTCGAACTTGAAGGAGAAGCTCTCGTCCGTATCCATGGCGCCGGAGCGGAACAGCCCCGTGTCGCTCACCACGGTATGCGGCTCGTCATCCTTATTTGTCCAGGTGACGGTCGAGCCAGCGGTAACTTTCAGCGCCGTCGGCGCGAACATGAAATCCCGCGCCAGCACGATGGTGGGTGCGTCCGGCGCTGCGGCTGGCGAGGGCCCGGCTGCCGCACCCCAAAGCAGCACCACCAGGGCCAGGGCGCATACCCGTGATCGATACAGAGGCATCTGCAGGTCTCCTTTTCCGCGAGGCTCGCCGTCAGGCGAGCGTGCTGTCGCGCAGCGCCAGCGAGCGCGGGTGCTTCACCACGGTCACGCTGGTGACCCCGAGCATCGCCGTCAGCTGCTCGGCAGGGACCTTCAGCGGACTCGGTCCCGGGCCGACCCCGGCCATGGGCTGCGGATAGGCGGTCGAGCGGGCGGTGTGGAAGGTCACGTTGCCTTCGACCTTTTGCACGATCTGATGGATGTGACCATTGAGCACCGTGACCGAGCCGAAGCGGTGCAGCTGCTCCATGAGCTGCGGCGCATCGCCAGTTCCCCATCCCCACGGTTCGTAGATGGTCCACAACGGCATGTGTGCGAACACCACGATGGGCGTGCTGGCCGAACGTCCCTTCAAGTCATCCGCCACCCAGGCGAGTTGCTCCGCACCGAGGGTGCCAAGGCCGCCGGGCTTGAACTGCAACACGTTTACCAGCGCCACGAAGTGCACGCCGTCGTGATCGAAGCTGTAATAGCCCCGGTTGCCGGAGGCCTGGCCGAAGCGGCTGAAGTACTCGGTGACCGTTGGGTCGGTGGTGTCGTGCTCGCCCGGCACCGTGTGCAGTTCGGTCGTACGCAAACGGGAGAGCATCTGCTGCGCGAGGTCAAACTCGGCGGGCTTGGATAGATGGGTAATGTCGCCTGTGTGAATGATGAGTGCGGGCTGTTCAGCCATGCCGTTCACCAGGTCAATCGTCTGCGTCAGCGTGCCACCGACATCGGGGTTGGCGTCCTTGTTGAATCCGATGTGCGTGTCGCTGATCTGCACGAATAGCGGCTTCCCCAGGCGCGCGACCCCTTGGCGATCCGCGGCCACCGCTAGTTCAATGGGCGTGAAGACTCCGCCCGCCAGCGCGAATAACGTTCCGGCTCCGCCATAGGCCATGCACTTGAGCGCGCTGCGGCGCGAAGTGAGCGAGGGTTTGTCCGACACGGGGATCTCCACTGGTGGGGTTCATGAGACAAGACCTCCATCCGGACGGTTTTATTCCCCGCTTCTGCAGATTTCTCCATTCCCGAGCATCGCGGACACGCGGACTACCCGACATCAGAGCAATGCATTTGCGGAACGCCGGTCTCCGCGGAATTTGAACTAAATCCAGGGATGTCGGTACTTACGCGCAATTCCAACGTCACGGAGAGTACCGATGCATTCGAATCGCGCCATCCACAAGGCGGTGGCTTCCCTCCTGCTTAGCGCAGCCGGCGCTTTGACTCTCGTCGCCTGCGGTGGCGGGGGCGGCGGCAGCAGCACCAGCAACAGTGCCTCGGCTGCGCCAGTCAGCAGCGGATTTGCCGACACCGCGTTGGTGTCGGACAAAGTCGGGGTTGTCGCTACCACCACCGTCATCGACGCCAACTTGTCGAACCCGTGGGGCGTGGCAGTCGGTCCGGCTCTGCCCTTCTGGATCGCCGACAACAACAGCAACCTTTCGACGCTTTACAGCGGCATGGGCCAGAATGAGACGGGCAGCATCACCGGTGCCAGCGAAGTCGGAATTACCATTCCAGCTTCCGCCGCCGGCGTGCCCGCCAACCCCACTGGCCAGGTCTACAACGGCAGCGGGGGTTTCCTCATTTCCACGGGTGCGGGCCAGGAGTCGGCGCTGTTCATCTTCGACGGAGAAGGCGGCAC
>DATHRC010000007.1:0-10698 GCA_035481975.1 Steroidobacteraceae bacterium | reverse complement strand
TGTTGCCATTCCAGCTCACCGCGGTCCCCAGCAGCGTCGCGGAGTAGGCATAGCCGCCGCCGTCGAGGCCGCCCGCCTGCACCGCCGAACCATCCCTGGCGATGCCATCGACGTTGGCGCTGCTCACCAGACTGACCTCGGCGTTGCCAGGCGGCAGCGAGTTCGGCAGCAGGCCGTACGCTGTAACCGCTCCCACGGCGCCGACATACACCTTGCCGTTGGCCACGACCGGCTTCTGGAACTTGACCGCGGAGCCGGGCGAGTCGCGGTTGTTGGCAGCCTGAGTGCTGTTGTAGAGCACGCTCGCCAGATTGGTCGCATCGTAAGCGTACAGGCTCAGGCAGCTCGCAGCGTTGTTGCAGCTGGAGTCCGGCGCGCTGCCATCGAGCGCCCAGAGGATGCCGTTGGTGTTTCCGTTCGAGGAGACGGTCGGCGTGGGCGCGGAGTAGGCGAAGATCCGCGCGCTATGCGAAGTGGGCGTGGTCGAGATCAGCCCGCTGTTGCCGGCGTTGAACGAGTAGGCGTGGATGGAATCGTTGCTACCGGTCCAGTAGAGATTACCGTTCCAGTACGCGGGCGCGCCCCAGATCCCGGGGCTCGCACCCTGGAGCTCCTGGACGATCTGCGGATCGCTCTGGGTGCAGGCGGGGGTGAGGTTGCGGCAGTACTTGCCGAGATTGCCGGTGTCGAGCAGCACGATCGTGCCCGCCTTGCCCTGCTGGGCGAGCAGCTGCCTGCCGGAGGCAAGTGGCGGCAGGAGCACCAGGCCGCCGCTGGCGACGTCGATGTCGAAGGTGTCGAGCCCGGCCTGATCGTAGGGCGTGAAGTAGTCGAGCACCTGGAAGGAGCCGTTCGCGGGAGGTCCGAGCTTGACGATGCTGTCGCCGAAATCGCTGCTACCGTCCCACGGACCATTGCCGGTCGCGAAGTAGATGTTGCCGCTCGCGTCGGCCGCCGGCGCGGCGCCGCTCATCCACACGCCTCCGCCATCGTCATTCGGCGCCGCGTTGAACACCGCCTCCTGGGCAAGCGTGCTCGCGTTGTAGGAGATGAGCCAGCCGTGCCACGGGGAGTAGTCGCAATGGGAGCTCCAGGCGATCAGCACATGGCCGTTGGTGAGAAGCAGCGCCGCGCGCTGATTGTGCTGCTTGGCGTTGAAGCTGACGACGCCGCCGCTGGAATCAGCGCCGTGGCCTGCCACCGAGGCCCGAATCTGCACCGGGCCGCCGAACTTCTCGGCGAGCGTCGTGACACTGAGCGCGTGCAGATACTGCACGATGGTGCCATTCACCTTGGACTTCGCGACCACGTACAGGGTTGCGGTCGCGGGGTCGATGACCGGCGTGCCGGTGATACCCACCTCGGGGGTCAGATCGGTGCAGCCGAGGTCGCTCGAGCTGCTCACGGTACTGCCGCCGCTGGGGATCAGGGACGCCTGCGCGTACACCGTGCCGCTGTCCGCGTCGATCGCGTAGATACTGTCGTGCTCGGTGGCGATGTAGAGCACGTTGTGAGTGCCGCCGGCGATGTTCACAGCCCACAGATACAACGGCTGGGCGTATACGAGGCCGTCGACGCTCACCGCGAACAGTTTGCCGAACTGGCTGCTGTTGACGTTGGCGGGCGTGAGGATCGTTTCCCGGGTGTTCTGCCCGGTACGCGCCAGGTCGTTGTGATCAGTCGTCACGCTCACCTGCGCCCGCACCGAGCTGAGGCAAGCGACCGTAAGCAGCGCGACGAATGCACGCCGGCCAAGGCTACTGAACATGACTGCGAGACCCCTGCCCAGAAAGGCTTTTGATTAGACTTGTGCTGCCAGTGTTACCGAGTTACGAAGAATTTCCCATCAGATTGTTGCCCAATCCAGGCATGAATTTATGTAAAGTCCGGCCACTCTCGTCACCACGCCCGCGCCCGGGCGAGCCTCAGTGCATATATTGCTGATTGAGGATGACCTTGAAAGCGCGCGCCTGCTCGTCAAGGGGCTGAGCGAAAGCGGCTACCACGTCGACCACGCGGCCGACGGGCGCGACGCGCTGGCGCGCGCCACCGCCGGGCAGTTCGATCTGATCGTCAGCGACCGCATGCTGCCCCACCTCGACGGGCTCGCGATCATCGAGCTGCTGCGCGCCAGGGGGGTCGGCACGCCGGTGCTGGTGCTGTCGGCGCTCGGGGCGGTCGATGACCGCGTGCGCGGGCTGAAGGCGGGCGGCGACGACTACCTCACCAAGCCGTTCGCCTTCGCCGAGCTGCTGGCGCGCATCGAGGCGCTGCTGCGCCGCCGGCCGCAGGCGCCGCGCGCCACGCGCCTGCAGATCGAGGACCTGGAATTCGACCTGCTGGCGCGGCGCGTGACGCGCGGCGGCCGCGAGCTCGAGCTCACCGCGCGCGAGCTGAAGCTGCTGGAGTTCCTGATGCGGCGCGCCGGGCAGGTGGTGACGCGCACCATGCTGCTCGAGGGCGTGTGGGATCTGCATTTCGATCCGCAGAGCAACCTGATCGACGTGCACATCAGTCGGCTGCGCCAGGCGATCGATCGCGGCAGCGACCAGCCGCTGATCCACACGGTGCGCGGCTCGGGGTACGTGCTGCGCAGCGACGCCTGAGGATCCGTGCGGCTCGACCTGTTCAACACCACCGCCTTCCGGCTGTCGGTGGGCTACACACTGCTGGTGACGCTGGCGGTAAGCGTGACGCTCGGCAGCGCCTACCTGCTCACCGAGAGCCTGATCACCGACGAGGTCGACCTGATCATCGATACGGAGCTGAAGAGCCTCGAGGAGAAGTTCGCGCGCAGCGGACTACCCGGCGTTACCGATGAGATCAATCTGCGCATCGACAGCTGGGGGCGCATCGGCGCGGTCTACATGCTGGCCGATTCCAGCTTCGAGCGTATTTCCGGCAACGTCACCCACTGGCCCTTCGACGGCATGCCCACCGAGGCGCGGCCGGAGTTCGAGATCGCCACCATCGAGCCGGGGCGGCGCGCGGTGCACCCGGTGCGGGCCGCGGTGCACACGCTGCCGGGCGGGGACCTGCTGCTGGTCGGCACCGACATCTCGCAGGGACGGCGTTTCGCCGAGAAGTTCCGCCTCGCCACGCTCGCCGGCATCGGGCTGTCGACGCTGGCGGCGGCGCTGGCCGGATTCTGGTTCAGCTACCGCCTGGCGCGCCGCGTCGGCGAGGTGACGCGCACCTGCCAGCGCATCATGGCCGGCGAGCCGGGACGACGCCTGCCGGTCGCCGGCGCCAACGACGAGTTCGACGCGCTGGCGGTGTCGGTCAACCGCGTGCTCGACCGCCTGGAGGAACAGGCGCGCACGCTGCGCGCCACCTTCGACAGCACCGCGCACGACCTGCGCGCGCCGCTGCACCGGCTGCGCACGCGCATGGATGCGCTGCTGCGCGCCCCGGCGCTCGCGCCGGCGGTGCACGAGTCGATCGAGGCGGCGTTGCGCGAGGTGGATCACCTGCAGCGCACGCTCGGCACGCTGCTGCAGATCGCGCTCGCCGAGTCCGGGGCAGCGCTCGCGTCGCCGGCCGCCGTGGACGTCGGCGAGCTTGCCGCGGAGCTGGTCGAGCTGTTCGAGCCGGTGGCTGCCGCGCACGGCCTCAGCCTCGAATGCGCGCCCGCCCGCCCTGCCGTGGTGCAGGGCAACCGCCAGCTGCTCGCACAGCTGCTCACCAATCTGATCGAGAACAGCCTCAAGTACGTGCCCGCCGGTGGGCGCATCAGCGTCGCCGTGCAGGCGCGCGGCGCGGGCGTGCGGCTCACTGTGAGCGACAATGGTCCGGGCATAGATGCCGCCGACCGGGCGCGCGCCGCGCAGCCGTTCGTACGCTTCGGCGGCGGCGGCACTCAGGAGGGCAGCGGGCTCGGCCTGTCGCTGGTGGCGGCCATCGCGCGGTTGCACCGCGGGCGGATCGAGCTGCAGGGCAACGATCCGGGCCTGCGCGTGGTGGTCGAGCTGCCGGCCTGAGGGCGGGCGCGTGTGGCGCTGCGGGCCGCGGCCGCGGCCGCGGCGCCGGCCGCCGGGGCTCAGCCGGTCTTGCCCGCGCGGCAGTCCCTGATGAAGGCGGCGCGCGGCGCGCCGGTGAGCTGCCGGGCGTCAGCCTGCTTGTTGCACACCCTGAGTGTCGGGTGCCTGACCGGGGTGGCGGACGGAGCCGCGGGTGGATCGGCGGCGAGCGCGGTGCCGCCGTACACGATGGCACACGCGGCCAGCGCGCTCAGGATCTTCATGCGCCCTCTCCTGCAACTGTGGGGGGTCCCAAGGTAGAGGTCGGCCCCGCGCGCGGCAATGCAGGCGGCATTAAGAAATGTTCATGCAGGCAACGCGCCGCGCGCGCAACGCTCAGGCGTCCTTGTCGCGCTCGATGCGCGCGTAGGCCGAGTGGTTGTGGATGGACTCGAAGTTCTCCGATTCCACCACGTAGGCGGCCACGCGCTCGTCGTCGTTGAGGCGCGTGGCGACGTCGCGCACCATGTCTTCGACGAACTTCGGATTGTCGTAGGCGCGCTCGGTCACGTACTTCTCGTCGGGGCGCTTGAGGATGCCGTACAGCTCGCAGGAAGCCTCGCTTTCGGCGATCTCGATCAGCTCCTCGATCCACATGTGGCTGCGCAGCCGCGCGGAGATGGTGATGTGCGAGCGCTGATTGTGGGCGCCGTACGCGGAGATCCTCTTCGAGCAGGGGCACAGGCTGGTGACCGGCACCGCGACGCGCACCCACATCTCCGTGTGTCCGCGGTTGTGTTCGCCGATCAACGTCGCACGGTAGTCCATGAGGCTTTCCACCCCGGACACCGGGGCCTGCTTCATGATGAAGAACGGGAAGCTCATCTCGATGTGCCCGGTATCGGCCTCGAGCCGCGCCGTCATGGTGCGCAGCATGCTGCGGAACGACTCCACCGATATCTCGCGCTCGGCGTGCAGAATCTCCACGAAGCGCGACATGTGGGTGCCCTTGAAGTTGTGGGGCAGACCGACATACATGTTGAAGATCGCGATGGTGTGCTGCTCGCCGGACGAGCGGTCCTTCACCCGCACCGGGTGGCTGATCTCCTTGATGCCGACGCGGTTGATCGGCAGCTGCCGGGTATCGGCGCGCGCCTGCACGTCCTCCACCGCGGCGACGGTGGCGCGGGCGATCTTGGCGAAGCCGGCGGGGGGATTCATGTTGCGCAGCCTACAGTACCGTTAGCCGTAAGTTTCATTGTGGCCGCGCGCGCACCGGCGCGGGAATACCTCGGATTGCAGAGAAGATAATCTGTCATAGGCGCGCCGGGCGGCCGCGCACGGCGGCTCTGCGGCGCTGCGGCGCCCTCAGGCCCCGCCGGCCGAGCGCTTGCGTTCCGGGGCCTGCAGTGCCCACCAGCGCTCGACACTGGCGCCCAGCCCGGCCGCATCCAGACCTGCGGCCGCGAGGCAGCCCTCGCGCGAGCCGTGCTCGATGAAGCGGTCGGGAATGCCCAGCTGCAGCAGCGGCAGCTGCAGCCCTTCCGCGCTCAGCAGCTCCACCACGGCCGAGCCCGCGCCGCCCTGGATGGCATTCTCCTCAATGGTGACCAGCGCCCGATGACGCGCCGCGACCGCCACCACCAGCTCCGCGTCGAGCGGCTTCACGAAGCGCATGTTGACGAGCGTCGCATCGAGCGCCTCGGCGATCTGCGCGGCGGGCGCTACCAGTGCGCCGAAGGCGAGCAGCGCCAGGCCGCTCTTGCCCTCGCGCCGCAGCTGCCCCTTGCCGAGCGGCAGCGCCACCATCTCCGCGGACACCGCCACCCCCGGGCCGGTGCCGCGCGGGTAACGCACCAGGGCCGGACCGGGCAGCGTGCTCGCGGTATAGAGCATCTGGCGGCACTCGTTTTCGTCCGCCGGCGCCATGATCACCGTGTTGGGAATGCAGCGCAGGTACGTCAGGTCATAGCTGCCCTGGTGCGTGGCGCCGTCGCTGCCCACCAGGCCGGCGCGATCGACGGCGAACACCACCGGCAGGTTCTGCAGCGCGACGTCGTGAATCAGCTGGTCGTAGGCGCGCTGCAGGAAGGTCGAGTAGATCGCCACCACCGGCTTCAATCCGGCCGTGGCGAGCCCGGCCGCAAAGGTCACCGCATGCTGCTCGGCGATGGCGACGTCGAAGTAGCGGTCCGCGAAGCGCCGGGAGAACTCCACCAGTCCCGAGCCCTCGCGCATCGCGGGCGTGATGCCGATGATGCGCGGGTCGCGCTCCGCCATGTCGCACAGCCACTGGCCGAAGATCTGCGAATAACTCGGGCCGCCGCCCTTCTCCTTGTAGATGGTGCCGCTCGCCGGATCGAAGGGCCCGGGCCCGTGCCACTTGATCGGATCGGCCTCGGCGGGCGCATAGCCCTTGCCCTTGCGCGTCACCACGTGCAGCAGCTGCGGGCCGCGCAGCTTGCGCACGTTGCGCAGCGTGCTCACCAGCGCCTTGACATCGTGGCCGTCCATCGGCCCGATGTAGTTGAAGCCCATCTCCTCGAACAGCGTGCCGGGCAGCACCATGCCCTTCAGATGCTCTTCCGAGCGGCGCGCCAGCTCCCACACCGTCGGCATCGGCCGCAGCACCTTCTTGCCGCCCTCGCGCAGGTGCGCGTACACGCGCCCGGAGAGCGCGCGGGCGAACTGGTTGGACAGCGCGCCGACGTTCTCGGAAATCGACATGTCATTGTCGTTGAGGATCACCAGCAGGTCCGCCGGCAGCGTGCCGGCATGGTTGAGCGCCTCGAACGCCATGCCGGCAGTCATCGCACCGTCGCCGATGACCGCCACCACGCGGCGATCCTCGCCGGCGCGCGCCGCCGCCACCGCCATGCCGAGAGCGGCCGAGATCGAGGTGCTCGAGTGGCCGACACCGAAGGTGTCGTACTCGCTTTCGGCGCGGGTGGGAAACGGCGCCAGTCCGCCGTCCTGCTTGATGGTGTGCAGCCGGTCGCGCCGCCCGGTAAGCACCTTGTGCGGGTAGGCCTGGTGACCGACGTCCCACACCAGCCGGTCGCGCGGCGTGTCGTAGACGTAATGCAGCGCGATGGTGAGCTCCACCGTGCCGAGGCCCGCGGCGAAATGGCCGCCGCGGGTGCTCACCGTGTGAATCAGGAACTCGCGCAGCTCGGCCGCCAGGGCCGTGAGCTTCGCCACCGGCAGGCGGCGCAGGTCCGCCGGGGCATCGATCGCGGCGAGCAGCGGGTACTTGTCGTGCACGGCGCTCATCGCGGTCAGTTTACACGGGCGGCCCGGGGGCACCGAAAGGGGCGGCTTGGCGCTGCGCCGGCTGCGCCCACGGCGCGCGGCCGGTCAGCTGTCGCGCTCGACCACGAAGTTGGCGAGCTGCACCAGCACGGCGGCGCGCGCTGCCAACGGCGCGAGAGCGGCGACGGCCGCATCGCGCAGCTCGCGGGCGCGGGCGCGGGCAGCGTCGAGCCCCACCGTGCTCGGGTAGGTGGGCTTCGCGTGCGCGGCATCCGCACCGGTCGACTTGCCGAGCTGCCGCGGGTCGCCCTGGACATCGAGGATGTCGTCCTGGATCTGGAAGGCGAGACCCACTTCCGCGCCGAACTGCCGCAGTGCGGCGAGCTCCGCGCCGGCGCCCACCCCGGCCGCCAGCGCACCGAGCAGCACGCTGCACTCGATGAGCGCACCGGTCTTGCGCCGGTGCATGTTCTCGACCGCCGCCACGGTCAGCGTGCGGCCCACCGCCGCCAGGTCGACCGCCTGGCCACCAGCCATGCCGCTGGTCCCGGCGGCGCGCGCGAGCAGCCGGATCATCTCGAGCCGCACCTGCGGCGTGGTTCCGGCCATCGGCTCGTTGGCGAGCACCGCAAAAGCGAGCGCCTGCAGCGCGTCGCCCACCAGTATCGCCGTGGCTTCGTCGTAGGCGCGATGGCAGGTCGGGCGGCCGCGCCGCAGATCGTCGTCATCCATCGCGGGCAGATCGTCGTGCACCAGGGAATACACGTGGATCAGCTCCACCGCGGCGGCCGGGGCATCGAGCCGCTCCGGCGGCGCACCGAGCGACTCGCCGGTCAGGTACACCAGCGTCGGCCGCAGGCGCTTGCCGGCACCGAGCGCGCTGTAGCGCATGGCTTCGCGCAGGCGTTCGCTGTCCGGATCGGGTAGAGCCAGCAACTCCCCGAGGACGCGCTCGATGCGCCCCCGGCAGGCTGCGAGCCGGCCCGCGAACGTGGCGCCCGCCGCCATTCCCTCATTGAGCGGCGCGGCGCTCACTCCTTGTCCACATCAGCCGCGGCCGCTTCCGCGCCGCCGGGCTCGAAGGGCTGCAGCTCGGGCTGCCCGCTGCGCTTTAGGAGGATTTCGACTTTCTGCTGCGCCTCCTGCAGGCAGGCCTGGCAGTGCCGGGTGAGCACCACGCCGCGCTCGAACGCTCGCAGTGCCTCCTCGAGGGGCAGGTCGCCGCGCTCGAGCCGCTCGACGAGCGTCTCCAGCTCCGCGAGCGCCTGCTCGAAATCCTGGGGTTTGTCGGACACGTGGCTTGAGCTTTCCGGTGAGCGCGGGCGCACTTCGCGCGAAGGCCGCGAACGTTACACAGCGCCTCGGGCCAGGGTCAACGCGAGGGTTGCGCCGCCCCCCCTGCAGCGATAGAGTCCGCCCCTGCATTAGACCCAGTCTAAGTGAGGAGCGCCATGAATCTCAAAGGCAGCAAGACGGAAAAGAATCTCAAGGACGCGTTCGCCGGGGAGTCCCAGGCGAACCGCCGTTACCTGTATTTTGCAGCGAAGGCCGACGTCGAGGGCCTGAACGACGTCTCCGCCGTGTTTCGTTCGACCGCGGAGGGCGAGACCGGACACGCGCACGGGCATCTCGAGTACCTCGAGGCGGTCGGTGATCCGGCCACGGGTCTGCCGATCGGAGAGACGCGGCTCAATCTCAAGGCGGCCATCGCCGGCGAGACCCACGAGTACACCGACATGTACCCGGGCATGGCCAAGGCGGCGCGCGACGAAGGCTTCGGCGAGATTGCCGATTGGTTCGAGACGCTGGCGAAGGCCGAGCGCTCGCATGCCAATCGCTTCCAGAAGGCGCTGGACAGCATCTAAAGAAGCCCGCGGCATGGATCGCCGCGGGCGCGGTGCCCGTCGCGAACCGCAACCGTGAACGACACACCCGCCGCTCCGCCCCCACCCGCGGCGCGAGGCGAGGGCAGCCTCGAGGCGCCGACGCGCCACTCGCTCGAGTGGCAGAGCGAGGCGTTCTACGACCGGCACGCGCTGGAGAAGGAGCTCGAGCGCGTGTTCGACATCTGCCACGGGTGCCGGCGCTGCTTCAGCCTCTGCAACGCCTTCCCGACACTGTTCGACGCGGTCGATGCCACCAGCGAGGGGGAAGTGGCCGCGGTCGAGCGCAAGGTGTTCTGGGAGGTCGTCGATCACTGCTACCTGTGCGACATGTGCTTCATGACGAAGTGCCCGTACGTGCCGCCGCACCCCTGGAACGTCGACTTCCCGCACCTGATGCTGCGCGCCAAGGCGCTGCGCGCCCGCAGCGACGGTATCGGCTGGCGTGACCGGCTGCTCGCGGCCACCGATGTGGTCGGCCGGATCGCAGGTATCCCGGTGGTGTCCGAAGCGGTCAACGCCCTGAATCACTCCGCCGCCGGGCGCATGCTGCTCGAGAAGACACTCGGTATCGATCGCACCGCGCCCGTGCCGGACTATCAGCGCCGCCCGGCGCGCCGGCTGCTGGCATCGCTCGGCACCACGCTCGTCCCGGCGCCGCGCGCGGCGGGGCGGCCCGGGCCGCAGCCGACCGCCGACACCACCGGCCGCGTGGCGCTGTTCACCACCTGCTACGGCAACCGCAACGCGCCCGAGCTCGATGCGGACCTCGCCGCGGTGCTCGCTCACAACAGCATCGAGGTGGTGCTGCTGCCGCAGGAGCGCTGCTGCGGTATGCCGCGACTCGAGCTCGGGGATCTCGAGGGGGTGGCGCGGCTCAAGGAGTACAACATCCCGCAGCTCATCCAGGCGGTGGATGCGGGCTTCGACATCGTGGCGCCGATTCCCTCGTGCGTGCTCATGTTCGGGCAGGAGCTACCGCTCATGTACCCCGCGGATGCGCAGGTGTTGCGCGTCGCCAGCCGCATGTTCGATCCGTTCGAGTACCTGATGCTGCGCCACGCGGCCGGGCTGCTGCGCACCGACTTCAAGACCTCCCTCGGCAGGGTGAGCTACCACGTGCCCTGTCACCTGCGGGTGCAGAACCTTGGCCTGAAGACGCGCGACCTGCTCAAGCTCGTGCCGGGGACCAGTATCGAGCCGATCGAGCGCTGCTCGGGTCACAATGGCACCTACGGCGTGAAGCAGCGCTTTCGCGCCGCGTCGGTCCGGATCGGACGGGCGGTGGTGCAGCGCGTGCAGGCGGCGCAGTACGACCACTACAGCAGCGACTGCCCGATGGCCGCCGAGCAGATCGCGAGCGGCCTGCCCGGTGCGCCGCCGCCGGAGCACCCGTTGCGGCTGCTGCGCCTCGCCTATGGAATCTAGAACCTATCTCAAAACTCTGTGAAGGGGCTGTTTCCTAGGTAAAATCTATGCGTGCTACGCATATCGGACGAGCACTGGGAACTGATCCGGAAGCATTTTCCGGAGGAACACTATCCCGACGATCGCCCGGGTCGCAAGCCGATCCCAGCACGCAAGGTGCTCGAGGCGGTGCTGTG
>DATHRC010000006.1:0-63983 GCA_035481975.1 Steroidobacteraceae bacterium | reverse complement strand
GGCCATCACCTGCGGAAGGTTGTTGAGCAGATCCTCGACCCGCGTGACGCCTTGCGACTTCAGCTCTTCCTGCGAGACCGAGGTGACCGGGCTGATCGACTGCAGGCCCGGCTCCACGATGCGCGAGCCGGTGACCACCACCTCTTCCACGGGCGCTGCGGGGGCCGCAGCCTCTGCCGCGGGGGCGGCGGGGCCCGCCGGATCGGCGGCCGCGAGCGCTGGAATGCCAACACCTGCTGCTGCGGCATTCGCATACAGTGCGAAGCGGATTCCTCGACGTAAGACCGTGTTACTCGCCATTGTCTGTTCCTCTAGTGCTTCCCGCGCGCGGAAACTTCACCCCGGACTCCCGGTGAAAACGCGGTGCATTTACGTTGCGGATTCACCACAGGGACTCGGTTCCGGGCTCCGGACCCCCGTGACGTTCGACGGCTACGGGTGTCGAACAATGCGAGAAGATAGAGTCAACGGATTGGCTTCAAGCGAATATGTGAGCGATGCGTCTAGCCACGGGATAGAGATGTCCAATGTGAGATAAGCTGACAAGCCAAAGCGCGATGGGCATCGCGCCGCACCCGCACCTTGCCGTCCGGCAACTCGTCTGAGACAGGCGACAGGAGTTCGAACGCCGCTCGCACGCCGTCCGCTATGGCAGGAATCGGCCGATCGTTGTCAGTCCGTCGCCGTGCGCATTTGAGACTATGCGAGCACCGGCCAGCGGGTGCGAGGTGAGTCGGTGAACCGACGCGAGCTTTTCCGCCGTTCCGCCGCGCTCAGTGTGGCGGCGGCGATCCCTGCGAGCGGCGAATATCCAAAGTGAGCACGCCCAGAGGCGCCAGCAACTCGCGTCGACCGCGCTCCGTTATGCGCAAGGCGCGACTGTCAAGGTCTTGCACCACCCACTTCTTTTTCTGGGCGAGCAGCAGAAGCGCAGCCCCGAGCGCGCCAGCCAGATGATGACGTCGTTCAGTCCAGTCAAGGCATCCAAACGCGAAGCGGCGGCGCAGCGCCCGGGTAGCGCTGAGATCTATTCCGAGGGAAGTGAGGGCACCGACACCAGTCGAGCTGACCTCGTATGTCTCGTCGCCACCCGTCGAGGACTTCTCCAGCCACCCGAGCGCGGTGAAACGCTCACGCAACGCGACGCCGACAGCGCCGGCGATGTGATCGTAACAGGTTCGAGCCGCCCGCAGCCGATCCGGCGCCCTGCATATGGAGGCATTGAGCGTAACGCCTCCCATCGCGCTGAGTCTTTCCAGCAACGCCGCGACCTCGCTACCGCGCAAGCTGTAGTAGCGAAATTTACCCTCACGGCGCACGGCGATGAGACCTGCCGCTGCCAGGCGATGCAAGTGCACACTGGCGGTAGACGGACTTACTTCAGCCACTGCTCCGAGTTCCGTCCCGGTGCGAGGCCGTCCATCCAGCAGGCTTACGAGTATGCGGGCACGAGTCGGTTCACCGATGACGGCAGCAACGCTGGAGATGGCAACGTCGGTATCGATCCCTGCATTCACAGTTCTACGGTAGACGAAGCTTGCGGGAATTACCATCGTTACCCTTAGCGCATGACGTCCTATGAACGACGGCCTGAGTCGCCACTCGGGCGATCTCGCGCCGAGAGCGGTGGCAGTTCGGCGCGTGTGGGTGAGGAATACGTGGCGCGGCGACCGCCGCAGACCCCGTCCCTGACCTCGCGGTCACCGACTGATTCAGGTAGTGACGCCGAGGCATTCCCCGAGTCACTGCGGGGGAGGCGCCGTGGGACTGCGGTGGAGGCCGCGGTTACGGTGCCGAGGCGTCTCGTCGGTGAGCGTGAGCATCGACTGTATGTAATCGAGCCTGACAAGATCGACTACATCGAGTCGCACGGTAACTATGTGAAGTTGCACATGGGCAACGCCGAATACATCACCCGCGACTCCGTCAAGCGGCTGTCGATTGTGCTGGCTGGCAGCGGCTTCGTCCGTATCGAGCGTTCGCTGCTGATCAACATTCGAGCCATCTTGTACGTGCAGCGGGTGGGGCGTGGGAGATACGCGTTTACCCTGACTGCCGGTTCGCGTTTGCACTCCGGTGCAAGGTACCGCGATGAGATACTCCAGGCACTACCATTGACGCAAGCGCCCGGTGGACGCTCGTCGCAGTGACCTGGCGCAGGACTTAGCCACAGCTCGTCACTCACCTCATGGGAGTCGCGGTACGGCTGCAGGCCGGCGGCCGCGCCAACGCGATCAATCAGCCGGCCACGCGCGGTGTTGGCGCGTGCGTTGGCGCAATGATGGGCGAGGCGCGGCCAACCGCAGTGTCAGCGAAGGTCCAGGTGACTGTGCGCGTTCGTATGACTCCTGAACGCGCATGACCGCGCAAGTGAGGAACACGCCAGAAAAGCGTGCTGCCGCGCCGCACGAGATGCCCGCGCACATGGTGAAGCCGCGGGCTCCGTCTGAGGTGCTGTCGCTCCCAGCGGCTGCCTGCGAGGTACTCCGGCAGCACGGGCGCTCGCACCTCAATATGATCCAGCAGCGGCGTTTTGCCGGTTTTTCGGCGCGCACGATTGAGGCGCTCGAACGTCTGCAGACGGCGCGGCAGGCTCACGCGGGACGCAAGCAGCAGCAGAAACGCGAGCAGGACGGGAATGTCGAGCGCAATGTTCCCGAGCGCGTGCCGCCACACGGCCTCACTCTCGATGCGCGACAGCGCCGCGCTTCTGTAATAGTCCGACCAGGTGCGCTCGTAGCGGAAGCGAAAGCATCGGGCCAACACGTCCTCACCCTGACAAGCATGATCGTACACGCAGCTGGCGAGCTCTCCCTGCTGGTCCGCACATTGGGGCTCCTCGCCGTGAGGAGTATCAAAATCAAAATACGCCTCGGCGCTGCTCACCAGCACATCGAGCTCGGTCGCTCCGGTCCAAAGCGTCCGCAGGATGCCGCGCCGGCCATCGGGCGAGGACCGGATCAGCGCTCCTCGATGCCCCGCCCTTTGCCACCGTTCCCCTGCCCGCGGAAAGCCATAGAGTTCGAGCGAGCTTTGCCACGGCTCATTGCACCATTCGACCCACAGGTTTTCCGCTGGTACGCGCAATAGATCCGCGCACGCCAGGTTGCGCGCACCCCTGGAGTACGCAAGTTCGGTGCACAGGCGGGTGAGATCGTCGGCGAGGACAAAGCGTGCCTGACACCTTACAACCTGTGCGGCACAATCTGCGGCGCCACTCAGTGTGGTTACTCGACCCGTCAGGCAATCCTGAACCACAAGCGGGGCGCGACACTGAGTGACGCAGTCGGCGAGTTTCACCGACACAACTTAGCAGCGGGAATCTCCGGCAAATGTGATTTGTGACGAAGCTTTTATTCCAAGTGATGAACGTGAACGCGCGCGCCGCAAACTCGCCAGCTCCATCGCGCGCGGGCGATGCGATGCGTAGCGAACATGGTACCGCCACACAGCAGCCTCCGGGCTGCGGCGAGACCCGTGGGAGCGGGTCTCGCCGCAGCTTGCCGTGCTGCTCGGACCTCGTGTGCCTTCAGTGCAGCAGGTTGACGGTGTTGGTGGCGTCGTCCACGTAGTAGATCCCATGCTCCAGGTCGTCGACGAGGCCAAAGAGTGCCCCGGCACCCGGGGGTGAGCCGCTGCTGTCGAGCAGGCGCTTGGCGACCTGGGTTCCGCCCGGGGTGATCTCGGTGATGAAGCCATCGCCGCTGTTGACGGTGAGCACGTGGCCGTCCGGGGCGACAGTGAGTCCGAGGGGTCCGTTGAGGCTGCCGCCGGAACTCAGCGTGTGACCGGTGCCGGCCGAGGTGGTGCGCCCGAGCGGATGGTCGATAACCGCGATGCGGTTGTTGAGCGTATCGGCGACATACAGCAGCGCGCCGTCGCCGTGCTCTTCACCGTGCTCGCCACAGTCGTCGCGGTCGCTGGCGCACGTCGCGTGCAGCCCGACTCCCGTCGGACCGATCACCAGCGCCGCCGGGTCGGTGCGCTCGGAGAAGCCCGAGGCGATGACGGTGATCGACTCCAGCACCGGCTTAGCTGCGTCGGACACCTTGAGGTCGAGCCGCGTGACCGTTCCGCCGTGCACCACCTGGCCGGCTGCGGCGACCGTGCCATTGAGGACGTTGGTGACGAACAGCTTCGCCTCGTGCTCGCCGTCGAAGGCGGTCATGTCCCACGGGCCATTGATCAGCGAGCCGTAGAACGTCTCGACGGGATTGCCGAGGCTGTCGAGGACGATGAGACAACCCGCCTGGGCGGTGGCCGCAGTGCCGTCGCTGGTCGGCAGACTGCCCACGATCACCCAGCCCTGCTCGAGCACGACCAGCGCGGTGGTGAGTCCGACGCCTCCCGGGCAGGCGCCCGGCAGCGTGGCGGCGTTGAGCGCAGCGAACAGGCTCACGTGCCCGTCGGGCGCTACGTCGACGATGGTGGTACCGGTGCCCTGCGCGTTGCCGGAGTCGTTGAAATTACTGATCAGGATGTGGTCGGCGCGCAGATTGCCTACGGTGCGCTTGATCTGGGCCATACCGTAGGGATTGACATCCCCGTTGGCGGGCACCGTGGATGCAATCGTGGTGATGCTCTTGAGCGATGCCAGGATCGCATGGCCTTCGCCGGCGAAAGCCGCGCCTGCGCAAGCGAGAGCCACGGCAGTGAGCGACGCGCAGGTAAACACCCGCATTCCCTTTGTGAAGCCGTTCATGTGTTATCCCCTGTTGTTGTCGGCGCGGGGTTTGCCCCGCTTTACAGCGGTAGGTAGTCGCGCGGCGCCCGGGGGTTCTAACGCCCGAGTGGTCGGGCGGCAGCGCTCCGTTCCGCCGCCGGGGCAAGGGGCCGGCGGGCGCCGGCCCCGCTGCTGCGGGGAGGGCGGCCCTGCCGCCTCAGCTTCCCAGCGCCGCGAGCAGCAGCCGCGCGAATTGCGGCCCGGTACCCGCCTCTTCGTGCTTGAAGTAGACGTACACGTCGCTGCAGGCAGCGGCGTGCTCGCGGATGACCTGTGCCCAGTGACGCAGGTCCGCGGGCGTATAGCCTTCGTCGCGCAGCCGGAAATAGCCGTAGCCGGCGGTGATCTCCACCGGGGTCGAGAACTTCTCGCTGTCGGCCACGCACAGGGCAATATTCCGCGCCCGCAGCCGCGCAAACACCTCACCGTCCATCCATGACGCATGGCGGAACTCGAACGCCGCGCACAGCTGCGCAGGCAGGAGCGCCAGGAACTCCTCGAGCACGGTGAGATCCTTGCGGAACCAGGGCGGCAGCTGGAACAGGATCGCGCCGAGCTTCGGTCCGAGGGTTGCGGCGGTCGCGAGAAAGTACTGCAGCGCCTCCGCGCAGTCGCGCAGCTTCGCGGTGTGGGTGATGCGCTTGGGTGCCTTCAGCGTGAGCTTGAAACCTGCGGGCGTGTCGCGGTCCCAGCCGGCGATCGTGCTGGCGTTGGGCATGCGGTAGAAGGTGTAGTTGACCTCCACGCTGCTGAACGCCTGCGCGTAGAACGCCAGCATTTTCGCCGCCGGCAGCTTCTGCGGATAGAAGCTGCCCTTCCACTCGGGGTAGTTGTACCCGGACGTGCCGACCCAGGTTCGCATGCGCGCGTGGTCAGCGGCCGTCGCTACCCAGCAGGCGTCGGTACTGCCCGAGGTGCCGGATGGCATGCTGGGCGAGTCCCATCGATTCGTACAGCCGCGCAAGATTGAAGTGACAGTCGGCGAGGTCTGGATCCTCCTCGAGGGCACTCTGGTAAGCCGCCAGCGCCGCCGCCGGATCGCCGAGGTCCTCGAGCAGCACCGCCTGGTTGAAGAGCAGCAGCGCATCGCGACCCGCCGCGGCCAGCGCGCGTGCGTACACCTCGGCCGCCTGCGGCCGCCGGCCCCGTTCGTGCAGCAGCCGCCCCCAGTTGGTCCAGGCCGCTGCATCGTGCGGATCCTCTTCCACCGCGTGCTGCCACGCCCGCAGGGCTTCCTCGGGATCGCGGCTCTCGAGCTCGAGCGCCTGTGCAAACCAGTCGTGCGCCCGCGCCTCTGCCGGGGCGGCAGCGGGCGGCTCGTGCCGGTGCTCCACCACCTGCAGCACACCGTCCTGCAGGGTCAGGTCGAGTCCCAGCAGGTACTGACCGCTGTCGACCTGGCGGCGGCTGTCGCCGTCACGTACCACCACGCGATCCCCGACCGCGCTGATCGACAGGCCCGACAGCGGCATCGAGTCGGGCAGCTCACGCCGCAGCCTCTCGAGCGAGCGGTGGATGCGCTGGCGCGGGATCTTGGCATCGATCAGCGCGCGCGCCGTGCGCAGCACGATCAGATCCTGGAACGAGAAGCGGAATTCGCGCCGCGTGCCGCGCGCAGGTTTCACGAAGCCGGCCCGGATGAGATTGCGCGTGGTGTCAGGGGAGAGCCGCAGGACCCGCTCCACGTCCCGCACGCTGTAGGAAGGCATCCTGACTCCCCCGGCGCCCCGCGACTCAGGCGTGACGCTTGCCCGCCTTGCGGCCCGCCCTGGCGGGCTCCTCGACGCGCTTGGGTGCCTTGCGCGGACCGAGGCGGTTCACCTGGTCGCGCGCGCTCTCGGTGCGCTGCAGGCTGGCGCGCAGCGCCTCCATGAGATCGATCACCTTGCCCTCGCCCGGCGGCGCGGTCTCGGCTACCGAGATCTCCTTGCCCTCGACCTTCTTCTCGATGGCGGCCTCGATGCGCGCCCGCACCTCGTCGCGATAGCTTTCCGCATCGAACTTTTCGGCGGTCTGCTGATCGATGAGCTGCTGCGCGAGCTTCAGTTCCGCCGGCTTCACCTCGGTCTTCGGCACGTCGACCTCGCTGGCGCGGCGCACGTCGGCGGCGTAGTGCAGCTGCTGCATCGCCAGCACCTCGCCGATCGGGCGCAGTATCACGATGTAGCCCTTGCCGCGCGCGGCCCAGCGGCCGACGCCGCAGCGTCCGGCCTGCCGCAGCGCCGCGGTGAGCAGCGCGTAGGGCTTGGCCGCGCCCTTGTCGGGAGCGAGGTAATAGGTCTTGTCATAGTAAACCGGGTCGACCGACTCGATGGGCACGAACTCGGAGATCTCCACCGAGTGGCTGCCGACTTCCTCGAGCGCCTTGATCTCCCCCGGCGTGAACTGCACGTACTGGTCCTTGGCGAACTCGTAGCCCTTGACCATCTCGTCGCGCTCCACCACCACGCCTTCCTTCTGACACACGTACTGCTGGCGCAGCCGCGAGCCATCGGTCTTGTGCAGCAGGTTGAAGGAGATGGTGTTTGCCGACTGCGTCGCGGTGAAGAGCTTCACCGGAATGGCGACCAGACCGAAGGACACCGTGAGAGAACCTATGGAACGTGCGGCCATGAGTGCACCTTAGACGAGGAACTGCGTTGCCGGAAGCGAGCTACTTCTCAGGCTTGACACCGAAAGCCTTCGTAAGGCTCTGTTTTATCTCAAGTGCATCATGCCACCGGTCGCCGGTCTTTTCCAACCGGATGGGGACGTTGCCGAGGGTGAACTCCATCGGCTCGGCCGCCTCCAGCTCCTCCCAGCTCAGGGGCATCGAGACCGGGGCGCCCGGCACTCCGCGTGGTGAATACGCAACATTGAGCGTCTTGCCGCGCACGTTCATGTTGTAGTCGATGAAGATCTTGCCGGTGCGCTTCTCGATCGCCCATTCCATGGTGATCTCCTTCGGATGGGCGCGCATGACGTGGCGGCCCACCGTTTCGCAGATGCGACGCGCCTCATCGAAGGTCACCGTGCGCTCGATCGGCACGAAGAGATGCAGGCCGGTCTTGCCGGAAGTCTTGACGATCGCCTCGAGCGACATCTCGCGCAGCAGCGAGCGCAGCCAGAACGCCACCCGCTTGCCCACCGCGAAGCCCTGCCTGTTGAGCTCCGGTTCGGCGCCCTTGGGCTCCTTGCCGGAATAGATGTAGGGATCGATATCGAACACCAGGTAGTCGGGGAAATTCAGGATCGACGCCTCGAGCGCGGCGAGTGAGCTGGCGTAGTCGGTGCTCGCGCCGGCCGCCTCCGGGGCAAGCTGGGCACGCGAGTGCCACACGTGAAACTCCAGCGTGCCCACCTGGCCGAGCCACAGCAGCGTCGCCAGGTTGTTGGCGAGCAGGTAACGATGCCGCTCGTCCTTGCTCTCGGAGAACACCGTCACCGATTCCACGAACTGCGGCAGCGACTGCGACCAGTGCTTCTGAAAGAAGCGCTCACCGCTGATGCCTTCCGGCATGCGAATCATGGTGAGCGGCCGATCGGCCAGGTGCGGCAGCATGAAGCGCGCAACGCGTGCCAGGTAGCGCAGGAAGTCGCGCTTGGTGACCGCCGGCTGGCGCCGCTCCGTGGCGGGCCAGTAGATGCGATCGAGGTTGGTGAGGTTGATGCGCGCGCCGCCGACGCTCAGGCTCAGGCGGTTGGCGGGATTTTCCAGTTGCGCGAGCACCGCGGCGACCTCGCTCGCGGGCGCGAGCGCTGCGGGGACGGCGGCTGCCGTGGGCGTGGTGGCGGCGGCCGCGCCACTGCGCTCGAAGTGCTCGCCGGGCGCGCGGATGCTCGCCGGATCGAGGTCATCGCGCAGCCGCACGAACACCGGCGCCCGCAGCAACCCGTCGGGAGTGCGCTCGCCGTAGGCGACTTCGGCGATGAGACGCGGCGCGAGCCAGGTCGTCGGCCGATGCAACGGCGGCTTCACCGCGAACGGCGAGGCGCTGCGCTTCAGCCGCGCGGTGCGCTGCAGCAGCGTGGCGATGGTCGCCTCGTCGAGTCCGGAGCCCACGTGCCCGGCGTAGCGCAGCGCTTTGCCGTCGTGATAACCGAGCAGCAGCGCCCCCAGGGGCTCGCGCGCCCCTTTGCCGCGCGTGTAGCCGCCGATCAGCAGTTCCGCCGAGCGCGTCGCTTTGAGCTTCAGCCAGGCGCGCGAGCGTCGTCCGGGCTGGTAGGCACTGTCGAGGCGCTTGGCGACGATGCCTTCGTAGCCGCTGGCAAGCGCGGCCGCGTAGAGCTGCTCGGCGTTGGCCGCGCAGTGCACCAGCTGCAGGTGCGGCGCGGGCAGCAGGCACTGCGCCAGGTAGCGGCGGCGGTCGCCGTAAGGCGCGGCGCGCAGATTGAGGCCGGCAAAGTGCAGCAGGTCGAAGCACACCAGCACCACCGGTGCGTCGCGCTGCGCGGCGGCGATCTCCGCGGCACCCTTGAGCTGCGCGCGGTTCTGCAGGGCGTTGAACGACGGGCGCCCGGTGGCATCGAGCGCCACGATCTCGCCATCGAGCACCATCTGCCCGGCGGGCTGGGCGGCGAGCTCCGCGGCGATCTCGGGGAAGCACGCCGTCAGGTCCAGTCCGCGCCGCGACTGCAGGCGCACCTGGCCTGCGCCGAGGAAGGCGAGCACCCGGTAGCCGTCGAGCTTCGGTTCATAGCGCCAGCCGGGATCGGTGCGCGGCGTAGTGCCGGTCTCGGCGAGCATCGGCGCGAGTGTGCGCGGCAGCGCCTCGGCTGGCCCCATCGGTGCGAGCTGTGCGGCGCTGCGCCGCGGCGGCGCGCCGGCCGGGCTCAGCTCCTCGAGACGCAGGCCGCTCAGCACCGAGGCGCTGCGCGCCAGCACGTCATTCGGCTGCGCAAAGCGGTCCTGGTGCTTGATGAGCAGCCACTGATTGGTGCTGCGCGTGCGTACCAGCGTGAACGAGCCCTTGAGCTTCTCGCCGCACAGCAGGAAGCTCAGCTTGCCGGTGGCAAGCTCAGCGCGCAGGCGCGTTTGCGCCGCGGCGCGATCGAGGAACGCGTACTGCCCGCCTTCATCGGGCGAGTACACGCCGCAATCCCAGACGATGACGTTGCCCGCACCGTACTGCCCCGCGGGAATGACGCCCTCGAAGGAGGCGTAATCGAAGGGATGATCCTCCACCTCCACGGCCATGCGCTTGTCGCTCGGGTCGAGCGACGGCCCCTTGGGGACTGCCCAGGATTTCAACACGCCGTCGAGCTCGAGCCGGAAGTCGTAGTGCAGCCGGCGCGCGGCGTGCTTCTGCACCACGAACAGCAGCGGGCCGCGCCGACCGGCGGCCGCCTGCGGCGGCGGCTCCGGCGTGCGCGTGAAGGTGCGTTTGGCGGCATAGCGCTCGAGTGCGCGGCGGCTCACAGCAGCGCCCCCATCCACGCCGCCGCCGTGTGCAGCAACGCGCTGCGCACCTCGGCATCCGTGCGACCGCCGCGTGCCGGTACGTGAAAGGCGTGATCGGCATCCTCCACGAAACCAAGCGTCGCGCGCGTGCCGAGCCGCGCGGCCAGCGCGCTGACGAGGGCGCGCTCGGCGAGCGCATCGCGCGTGCCCTGCACGAACAGCATCGGCAGCTGCACCCGCTCGAGATGTCTGGCGCGCGTCTCCCCCGGGCTGCCGGCCGGGTGCAGCGGGAAGCCGAGAAACACCAGGCCGCGCACGCCGGGCAGCGGTTCGAGCGCCTGCGCCTGCGAGCTCATGCGTCCGCCGAACGAGCGGCCGCCGGCGAACAGCGGCAGCCCCGGGGCGAGCTGCGCGGCCAGCGCGACCGCGGCGCGCACCGTGGCATGACACAGGGGCGGTGCGTCCGGACGGCGCGCACCGCGTTCCATGTAGGGAAACTGGTAGCGCAGCGTCGCGATGCCCAGGGTCGCGAGAGTGGCTGCAGCGGCGCTCAGGAACGGGTGGTCCATGCCCGCGCCCGCTCCGGGTGCCAGCACATAACAGGCGCGCGCGTGCGCCGGCAGCTCGAGCCGCGCGGACACGCGCACGGCATCGGCCACCGTGCAGGTGAGGAGTCTGCCAACTGCTGAGCCGCCGTGTTGCAAGTCGCCGCGTCCCGTGTCGCGCAGCGAATTTAACAGGCGGCCTGCGCCCGGCGCACGCGGCCGGGCAGCGGCGGAGGCTGCGCGCGCACCGCGGCCACCCAGACGGCATACGGCGGCAGGCTGACCGCGGCCGCGGCATCCGCATCGGCAATGTCCGCCGGACTCGACAACAGCGTCTTGAGGCGGCTGTCGGCCAGCCCGGCGGCCGCCAGATCGAGCCGCAGCGACTGCGCGCGCGCCGACATGTTCAACGCCACCACGAACACGTTGCCGTCGCTGGAGACGCGCGCATAGCTCAGCACATCCGCATTGTCCGGATCGAGCATCACCATGCGGCCGCTGCGCAGCGCCGCGTAACTGCTGCGCATGGAGATCAGGTGACGATGCCAGTTAAGCAGCGAGTCCGGGTCCGCCAGCTCGCTCTGCACGTTGAGCTGCTCATAGCCGGGCGGCACCGGCAGCCAGGTGCGCGGGTTGGTGCTGAAGCCCGCCTGGGCATTGGACGCATCCCACTGCATCGGCGTGCGCTCGCCGTCGCGGCCCTTGTCCTCGGGCCAGCCGCGAACACCCATCGGGTCGCGCACGTCCTCAACCCGCTGCGGCGGGGCCGTGCGCTGGCCGATCTCCTCCCCCTGGTACAGCAGTACCGCCGCGCGCGACGTCAGCAGCAGCGTGGCGATGATGCGGGCGATCTGCGCATCGTGGACCCCGTCGCCGTAGCGGTCCCAGCTGCGCGGATTGTCGTGGTTGTCGAAGACCAGCAGCGGCTGGTGGTCGTGCAGCTCGGTGGCCGCCTCCATCAGGTGGCGGCGAAAGATGGCGGCGTCGAGCCGGTTGCCGAGACCCACCACGGTGTCCATCGGCAGGTGCAGCTCGTTGGCGCGCTCACCGCCGTACCAGGCGTCGAGATCCGCCGTGCGCTGCAGCACCGTCTCGCCGATCAGGACGCGGCGCCCCGGATAGGCGTCGATCATGGCGCGCAGTCGCCGGATCACCTCGTGGGTCTCGGGCAGATGATCGGTATAGATATGGTCGAGGATCGGATCGCCCTGGGCGTTGGTGCCGCCGAGCAGCGGCTCATCGCGCAGCTGCCCATCCTCGACCAGCGCCGTGATGGCATCGAGACGGAACCCGGCCACGCCGCGATCGAGCCAGAAACGCATGACATCGGACATCTCGCGTTCGACGCGCGGATTGCGCCAGTTGAGGTCGGGCTGCTGGGGGTAGTAGCGGTGATAGTAGAACTGGTCGAGCTGTGGCACGTACTCCCACGCCGAGCCGCCGAACAGGCTCACCCAGTTGTTGGGCGGCAGACGTCTGCCCGCCGCGTCGGTGCGCCCGTCGCTCCACACGTAGAAATCGTGACACGCGGAATCGCGCGCGCGCCTGGCGTCGATGAACCAGGGGTGCTGGTCGGAAGAGTGATTCAGCACCATGTCGATCACCACGCGAATGCCGCGCTTGGCGCTCGCCACGATGAGGCGGTCGAAGTCGGCGAGGGTGCCGTAGCGCGGATCGATGGCGCGGTAGTCGGAGATGTCGTAGCCGAAGTCGACCTGCGGGGAAGGGTAGTGCGGGGTGATCCAGATCGCGTCCACCCCGAGGGACTCGAGGTAGTCCAGCCGCTCGGCGATGCCGGCCAGGTCGCCGACGCCGTCGCCGTTGGAATCCTGGAAGCTGCGCAGGTAGATCTCGTAGATCACCGAGTGCTTCCACCACGGATCCTCGGGCGGGGCCTGCCCGGTCACCGTGCGCCGCGACGCCAGGCGCCGCCACGCGCGGTGCAGCCGCTGAGCCAGGCGGTTCGATCGCAGGAAGGACGCAGACATCGCCAGAGGTTGCCATGGAAGGTACGGCTGCGCTAATCGTCGCGGCCGCGCTCGATCAGCCGGCGCGACACGGTGTTTGCTCGTTTGGCCCGATCGAGCCGGGCACCGCCACATGTCATGGAGCTGCGCTGCTCGAGCGCCGTGCAGTAACCACCGCGCCGGGGGTGCGCTACACTGCGCGACAGCCGCATAAAAAAGGCACGCTCGTATTCTCACAGGCGTAATGGCGGCGAGGTCAGGCGCTGCAGATGCAGGTGTTGAACGTGGATTGGCAACGCACGCGCTGGCTCGCCGCGGGGCTGGCTGTCACGCTGCTGTGGAGTGCGGGCGATGCGGGGCCGGTGCAGTCATCGGCGGACGCCGTCGTGACCACGCTGATGCGGCGCGAGCTTCCCGACCTGGCGGGCAAGGAGGCCCTGATGCTCACGGTCGAATATCCGCCTGGCGGCGCTTCGCTGCCACACCGTCACGATGCCGATGTATTCGTTTACGTGCTCGCAGGCGAGGTCGTCATGCAGGTCGCGGGGCAGGCGGCCGTCACGCTCAAGGCCGGCGGGACTTTCTACGAAGCCCCGACCGACGTACATGTCAGGTCGGCGAACGCGAGCTCGGGCGCGCCGGCGAAACTGCTGGTGCTCATGGTGAAGGACAAGGGCAGGCCGGCATCGCGGCCGGCGGCCGCGCACAGCGTGGCGGAGCCGCGATGATCGAGCGCCGCGACGTCCGGCGCGCCGCAGCGGCCGGCTTGCTGTGGGCGCTGCTTGGGCCGCTTGGGGCGGGGTGTGCACTTGCGGCGGCCTCGAGCCCGAGCGGCGCGCAGCGCGCCGCGGATGCCGGACGCGCATTGCTCGGCACGCCTGCGCCGCGGCTGGTGCTGACCACCATCGACGGCAAGCACATCGATCTCGGCCGCGCGTACGGGCACCAGGCCGTCTACCTCAAGTTCTGGGCCACGTGGTGCGTGCCGTGCCGCGAGCAGATGCCGCACCTCGAGCGCACGTTCCGCAACGCCGGCGCGGACCTCGTGGTGATCGCGATCGACGCCGGCTTCAACGACACGCTGCAGGACGTGCTGGCCTATCGCCGCAGCGTGGGCCTCACGGTGCCGATCGTGCTCGACGACGGGCGCCTCGGCCAGGCCTTCAACCTGCGAGTCACGCCGCAGCACATCGTGATCGGCCGCGACGGGCGCATCCTCTACGTGGGACATCTCGCCGATGAGCGGCTCGAGCAGGCATTGCGGGCCGCGCGCACCGCGGCGCCGGCGGGCGCGACGCTGGCGCGCACCGCGGCACCGGCCGGGCCGACCGGGGCGATGCAGTACCGCATCGGCGACCGGCCCGATGGGATCTCCGTAACCACACTCGATGGCGGCACGTTTCCCGTGGCCGTCCCCGGCAAGCCGACGGTGCTCGCGTTCCTCTCGCCCTGGTGCGAGTCGTACCTGGCCACGAGCCGTCCGCGGCTTGCGGCCGACTGCCGGGCCGCGCGCGAGCAGCTCGCGCAGCGCGGCACCGACCCCGGCGTGCGCTGGCTCGGTGTGGCCTCGGGACTGTGGGCGAGCAGCGAGGATCTCGCCGAGTACCGCGAGCAGTACCACGTCGCGATCCCGCTGACGCTCGATGAGTCGGGGCGGCTGTTCCGCGAGTTTCAGGTGCCGACGGTGCCGGCGCTGCTGCTGATCGACGGCAACGGGCGGCTGGTGCGCCGCATCGACGGCAGCGCCGCGGGAGCGCCGCAGGCACTCGCCACGCTGCTCGCGGACGCGCCCGGCAAGCGCGTGCCGCTGTCTAAGGTGGTGCCGGACCCTCGCTGACCCGCACCAGGTCCTGCGGGCGCAGCCACTTGCGGAACGCCTCCTGTACCGCGGCGGCGTCGAGGGCGACATAGCGCTGCGCGGCACGCGTGGGCTCATCGAGCGGCAGACCAAGATCAGTGCGCCCCAGCAGGCCGCGCGCGATTTCGTCTACTCCCGCCTCGCTGAGGGGAATCTGCCGCAGCAGGAACGCCTTGATGCGTGTCAGCTCGTCGGCGCCGACCGGCGTCGTCTGCATGACGCTCAGCTCGCGGGCGATCATGTCGGCCGCCTTCGCCACGTTCT
Organism: Steroidobacteraceae bacterium; assembly: GCA_035481975.1. Classification (GTDB taxonomy): domain Bacteria; phylum Pseudomonadota; class Gammaproteobacteria; order Steroidobacterales; family Steroidobacteraceae; genus 13-2-20CM-66-19. The sequence goes on along the minus strand of DATHRC010000006.1, from coordinate 49,246 downwards.
GCGGGTCGCTGGCGTACTGCACCAGGTAGATGCTGCGGGTGCGCCCGGACTGCAGCACCGACTCCACGCTGTACACCAGGCCGGCGTTCTTGCGCAGGTCGATGCTGAGGCGCGTGGCATAGAAGCTGCCGCCGAGCACGGCGTTGCCCAGCTCGAGCGGGTAGTAGTCGGGATCGGTGCGCTTCAGCGCCAGGTTCTGTGCGAGCACCACGCGATCCTGCACGCGGCTTGCGTCCGGTACCGCAATGCTGCGGGCGGCATTGGCGGGCGCGGGCGGCAGGTCGATGACCGGTGGCGGCCCGCTGCCGCTCCAGGCGCCGAAATGCTGCGCGATCGTGGCGCGCGCCTGCTGCGGATCGATCTTGCCGAGCACCACCACCGCAGTCAGATCGGGACGGAACACGGTCGCGTAGTAGCCGCGCACCGCAGCCGGGGTGAGCGCGCGCACCGTCTCGGGAGTCGACATGCGCAGGCTCGGATCATCGGGCGGATAGAGCGCTGCGCGCAGCGAGCGCTGCGTGAGGAATCCGGGGCTGGCGTTGCGCGCCGCCACGCCGAGCGCCACCTGGTTGCGGATCACCGCCAGCGCCGCGTCCGGTAGTGCCGGGTGCAGCTCGTTGTCGGCGAGCAGCTCCGCTGCGCGCTCGAAGTGCTCGGCGAGCACCTGCACGGAGAAATCCGTACCGGCATGCTCGCGCGCGCCGATCGCATCCAGCGCCTGCTGGAACGCCACGCGATCGAGGTGCTCGCTGCCATAGGTCAGCAGCCGCTCGAGCACCTGCGCCACGCCTTCCTCGCCCGGGCGCTCTTCGGTCTCCGGACGGTTACGGATGTGGCCGTACACGCTGACCGTGTCACTCACATCCTCCGGTTGCACGATGAGCAGCAGGCCGTTCGGCAACGTGCTAACGATCGGGTGCAGCGTGGATGCCGGCACCTCCAGGCGCTGCAGCGCCTTCTCGGCCCACGGCGGCAAGGCGGTCGGATGGGCTTCACCGAGCGAGATCGCCTCCTGTCCGCCGAAACCGCCGTGCGCGGCCACCGGCGCGCCCGAGCCGCGCGGGCGCATTACGCCGGTGACGGCATGCTCGAGATCGAGGTACTTGCGCGCCACCCGGGCGACATCCGCAACGCTCACCCGCTCGATACGTTGCAGGTCCTCGTCCGGGGAGCTCAGGCCATAGAGCGCGAGCGCATCGGACCAGACCGAGGCGAGCTCGGGTATGGAATTGCGCTGGAACTGTGCGGCACTGCGCTCCTGCAGCTTGGCGGCGTCCACCAGCTCGGCCGGGACGCCCGAAGTCGCCACGCGCGCGAGGATGGCGCGCACCTCGCGTTCGAGTTGCGCGGGATCGTCGCCGGTGGTGAAGGAAAGTGCCGCGTACGCCAGCCCCGCCTGTGGCAGCGGGTCGAGCGCGAACTCGGCTGCGGTTGCCTTGCCCTGCGGGACCAGAGCATAGAGATCGAAGCGGCGGCTGCTCAGCACGTCCGCCAGCACCTCGAGGGCGGCAAAATCCTCCGTGTGCGGACCGGGCGTGCGCATGGCGATCATCAGTGTGCCGCTCGGCCGGTCGGTATCGACGCTGAAGGAGGTCGGCTGCACCGGCCGCAGGCGCACCGTCGGCTTCGGCGGCAGCGGCCGTGCGGGGATGTCGTCGAACAGCAGCCGCACCTGGGTGAGGGCCGCGGCCGGCTCGACGTTGCCCGCGATCACCAGGATCGCGTTGTTGGGCGCATACCAGGTGTCGTGGAAGCGCTTGAGCATGGCGGCGGTGGTCTGCTCGAACGACGGTCGCGTCCCGAGCGCGTCGTGGGCATAGGGGGTGCCGGCGAACATCCGCGCGCGCAGCTTCTGATAGAGGATGTAACCGGGCTCCGACAGGTCCTGCGCCACTTCCTGCTCGATGGCGCCGCGCTCCTGGCGCCACTCGCGCGGCGTATCGAGCACCGCGCGCATGCGCAGCGCCTCGATGTGCAGCGCCACGTCGAGGTCCTCCGCGGGCACGGTGAACAGGTACTGCGTGAGGCCTTCGCGCGTGTTGGCATTGAAGTCCCCGCCGACGATGCTGCCGATATCGGCGAGCTGATCGGCGGTGAGTCCCGGGCTGCCGCGGAACATCATGTGCTCTTCCGCGTGCGCGGTACCGGGGAAGCCGGCGGGCGCCTCGTCCGAGCCGGCCAGGTAGTTGACCGAGGTGGCCACAACCGGGGCGAGCGCGTTGCGCACGATCACGACACGCAGTCCGTTGGCGAGTGTCGCGCGCAACACATCGTGATCGTCGCTGACCGCGCCGGCTGAGGGTGCCGGCGGCGCGGCAGTTGCCGCTGCAGCCCCGCTGCCCGCCGCCACCGCGGTCACCGCGCAGGCGCTGCCCGTCAGGGCGGCGAGCAACACTCGTACCGCGCGCATCCCGCGCGCCTGTTTGTGCTCCGGCATGAGGAACTTCCGCGCCATGCGCCCTGGGGACGGCCAGTATATGCGATCCCCCGCGCCTGCCATGTTCCGCCACAAATCATCGCTGCCGCGCCGCTTTTGCAGCACCGCGTATGCCGCGCGCGGCGCTGCAATGTTAGTCGTAGCGGAAACGGCGGTTTTGTTGCAACCACGAGGAGCAGATGCCATGAATTCACTGATGGGGGGATTGCGTGCCGGAACGCTGGCGCTGGCGCTGGTGGGCGCCTTGCCGGCGCACGCCGCGCAGGCCGGCGACGAGCGCGGTCAGGCGTCGAAGCAGGAAAATGCCGGCGTCGTGGCCGGCGTGGCGCTCGGCGCGGTGGTGGCGGGGCCGGTGGGCGCGGTAGTGGGCGGCGGGGTCGGCGCGCTGCTCGGCGACCGGTATCACCGCCAGGCGCAGGCCAGGGCGGCGCTGGCGCAGGATCTCGACAAGAGCGAAGCGGAGCGCACGCGCCTCACGGCGAGCATCGCGCAGCTCGATCGCACGCTGCAGAATGCCGACGAGCTTGGCGTGGATGTCAGCTTCCGCACCGATGATGCGGCGGTCACCGCGCAGGCCATGCCGCCGCTGCTGAAGCTCGGGGCGCTCGCCGCTTCGATGCCCGGGGCGCAGGTACGGGTTGCCGGCTACGCCGATCCGCGCGGCTCGGACGCCTGGAACGACGCGCTGTCGCTGCGACGGGCGCAGAGCGTTGCGGACGTGCTAACGCTTGCCGGCGTGACGCGCGAGCGCATCGTCGTCGAGGCGCACGGCAGGAGCGAATCGGCCAGCGCCGCCGGCGACCTGGACGGCTACGCTTTCGACCGCCGCGTGACGGTGCGCCTGCAGCTGCCCGGCTCCGGCGAGGTGGCGCGGCGTGACTGAAGCACACGCCTGGCGGGCCGGCGCGCCGCGGGAAGGCAGGTCCGCGGCGCGCCTTCGCGCTAGAATTTCCTGGCATGAGCACCTGTGCGGCAGCACCATGAGTCCAGCCATCGTCCGCCTCGACGGGCACATGAGTGCCGAGCTGTCCGAGCCGCCGGCCGAGCGGCTGCTCGCCGGCACCCCGCAGCTGCAGGTGCGCAATTTCTTCAGCGACACCACGCAGCAGTTCTTTGCCGGCCGCTGGTCCGCGACGCGCGGCAAGTGGCGGGTGCGCTATACCGAGAACGAGTTGTGTGTGATGACCGCCGGGCGCGTCATCATCGAGAGCGCCGGCGGCGAGCGCAGCAGCTTCGGTCCCGGCGATGCATTCGTGGTGCCCGCGGGCTTCGACGGTACCTGGGAAGTCGTCGAGGACTGCGCCAAGATCTACGCCATCTTCGAGGCGAAGATCTGAAGTTGCCCCGCCGCACGGTGCGCGCGGCGGCCTGGCGGTGACATAACACAACCCCCGCAAGACACGCATCGCAGATCCGCGACGGCATGCTTCAGCTCGCGCCGCTAGGGTGGGATCGTGCCGCGGTGTGTCGGAGTCCTGCCTGTCTGGGAGGTGTCCCGTGGTGACCGTAACCGTCGCTGCCTCGCGCAGCAGCGCGTTTCCCCTGTCCGAGATGGAAGTGTTGGTGGCTGGCGCCGTCGTGATCGCGGCGCTCGCCTGGATAGTGCTGGCACGCGTCCGCCGCGCCCGCCAGCAGCCGCAGGCCTGAAGAGCCGCCCGCGCTGCGGACGCCGGTGCGCCGCGGCGCAGCGGGCGTGCGCGCTGCGCCGGCGCGCGGTCAAAGTGCGCGCAGCACCTCGCCGAGGGTGGCGAAGATCTGCTCGATCTGCGCCTTCTCGATGATGAGCGGCGGCGACAGCGCAATGATGTCGCCCGTCTGGCGCACCAGCACGCCGCGCTCGAAGCAGCGGGTGAACACCTCGTAGGCCCGTGCGCCCGCCTTGCCGGGGATGGCAGCGAGCTCGAGCCCGAGAATCAGTCCGTAATTGCGGATGTCCACCACGTGCGGCAGGTCGCGCAACGCGTGCGCCGCATCCTCCCAGTATTTCGCCAGTGAGGCGGCGCGCGTCAGCAGTCCCTCGCGCTGGTACAGCTCGAGCGTCGCGAGGCCTGCGGCGCAGGCTGCAGGGTGTGCCGAGTAGGTGTAGCCGTGGAACAGCTCGATGCCTTCCCCACCGTGCATGAAGGCTTCGTAGATCGGCTTACTCAGCAGCACCGCTCCCATCGGCAGGCAACCGTTGGTGAGACCCTTGGCGAGCGTGATCAGGTCGGGCGTTACGCCGAACTCCTGCGCGGCGAACGGCGAGCCGGTGCGGCCGAAGCCGGTGATGACTTCGTCGAAGATCAGCAGGATCCCGTGACGAGTGCAGATCTCGCGCAGGCGCTGCAGGTAGCCGCGCGGTGGCAGCAACACGCCGCCCGATGCGGCAATGGGCTCGACGATCAGTGCGGCAATGTTGGAGGGATCGTGCAGCATCACCAGCCGCTCGAGCTCGTCGGCGAGCTGTGCTCCGTGCTGCGGCAGTCCACGCGAGAAGGCATTGCGCACCGGATCGTGGGTGTGCGCCAGGTGGTCGACGCCCGGCAGCAGTGTGGCCGACCACATGCGGCGGTTGGCCGCGATGCCACCGACGGAGATGCCGCCGAAGCCGACACCATGGTAGCCGCGCTCGCGGCCGAGCAGGCGCGTGCGCGAGGCCTCGCCGCGCACACGGTGCCAGGCGAGTGCAATCTTCAGCGCCGTGTCGACCGACTCGGACCCCGAGTTGGTGAAGAACACGTGATCGAGTCCGCCGGGGGCGACTTTGACCAGCTCGTTGGCGAGCGCGAACGCCTGCGGGTGTCCCATCTGGAACATCGGTGCGTAGTCGAGCGTCTCGAGCTGTGCGGCAACGGCCTGAGTGATCTCGCGTCGCCCGTGGCCGGCGTTGACGCACCACAGCCCCGCGACGCCATCGAGAATCTGCCGCCCTTCCGGGGTCCAGTAGTGCATGCCGCTCGCCCGCTGCAGCAGGCGTGGGGCGGACTTGTACTGGCGGTTGGCCGTGAACGGCATCCACAGGGCCTCGAGGTCGGCGCGGTTCGGGCTGGCGGTGGGGGTGGGCATGACGGTCAGAATCACCGGCTGTGGGGCCCGAATGATAAATAAAGTGGACAATTGAAACCACCGGAGCCATATTTTCGCCCCTATTGTCTAAGATAATAGACAGCCTGAGCATCGATGTCGGCGCCCGCTTGCGCAGCGTCCGCACCACCTTCGGCCTGTCCCAGCGCGAGCTCGCGCGGCGCGCAGGCGTCACCAATGGCCTCATCTCGCTGATCGAGCAGAACCGCGTCAGCCCCTCGGTCAGCTCACTCAAGAAGGTGCTGGACGGGGTCCCCATGTCGCTCGCGGAGTTCTTCACCCTGGACCTGAGCGCGACGCCGCAGGCCTTCTTTGGCGCCGACGAGCTGGTGGAGCTCGGCAATTCCGCGGTCTCGCTGCGGCTGGTAGCCGCCCAGCGGCCGGGCAGGCAGCTCACGCTGCTGCACGAGCGCTACGCCGCCGGAGCCGCCACCGGCGAGGAGATGCTCGCGCATCGCGGCGAGGAAGCCGGAGTGGTGATCCGCGGGCGCATTGAGCTCACGGTGGGCGGGGCCACGCGCGTGCTCGTGCCCGGCGAAGCCTATTATTTTGCCAGCCAGCTGCCGCACCGCTTCCGCAACGTCGGACGCGAGCCCTGTGAGATCATCAGCGCCTGTACGCCACCAACTTTCTAGCCGCGCACGAGCCATGAACGCCAAAGCCGAATCCATCTCCTGGCACGATCGTGCCCGCACGCTCGAGTTCCGCACCCAGGCCTTCATCGACGGGCACTATCGCGATGCCGCCTCGGGAGCCACTTTCGACTGCATCAATCCCGCCACCGGCAAGCTGCTGGCGCGGGTCGCCGCCGGCGACCACGAGGACATCGATCGCGCCGTCACGTCCGCGCGCGCCGCCTTCCGCAAGGGAGTCTGGGCGAACTTCGCGCCCGCCAAGCGCAAGAAGGTGCTGCTGCGGCTGGCCGAGAAGATTCTCGAGCACGCCGAGGAGCTCGCGCTGCTCGAGACGCTCGACATGGGCAAGCCGATCGCCGACAGCCTGAAGGTCGACATCCCGGGCGCGGCGCGCTGCATCCAGTGGTATGCCGAGGCCGTCGACAAGGTCTACGACCAGGTCGCGCCCACCGCGCGCGAGGCACTCGCGCTGATCACGCGCGAGCCGCTCGGCGTGGTCGGCGCCATCGTGCCGTGGAATTTCCCGCTGCTGATGGCGGCCTGGAAGATCGGCCCTATCCTGGCGAGCGGCAATTCCCTGGTGCTCAAGCCATCGGAGAAATCCCCGCTCACCGCGCTCAAGTTCGCCGAGCTCGCCGTCGCCGCGGGGTTGCCGCCCGGCGTGCTGAACGTCGTGCCGGGCCTGGGACAGGCCGCCGGCAAGGCGCTGGCGCAGCACATGGACGTCGATTGCGTGGCCTTCACCGGTTCCACCGCCACCGGGCGCGCCATCATGCAGTACGCCGGCCAGTCCAACCTCAAGCGCGTCTCGCTCGAGTGCGGCGGCAAGTCGCCCAACATCGTGCTGGCGGACTACCCGGATCTCGACAAGGCCGCGACCGCCGCCGCCTTCGCCATTTTCTTCAACCAGGGCGAGATGTGCTCCGCAGGCTCGCGGCTGCTGCTGCAGGAGGACATCAAGGAAGCGGTGCTCGAGAAGGTGCAGGCGATCGCGCGCACCCTGCAGCCGGGCGATCCGCTCGATCCCGCCACGCGGCTCGGCGCCATCGTCGACGAGACGCAGATGAAGCGCGTGCTCGGCTACATCGACTCCGGCCGCAACGACGGCGCCCGCATCCGCTTCGGCGGCCGGCGCGTGCGCGAGGACAGCGGCGGCTACTTCATCGAGCCTACGGCATTCGAGGACGTGCGGCCGGGGATGACCATTGCGCGCGAGGAGATCTTCGGACCGGTGCTGTCGGCGATCACCTTCAAGACCGTGGACGAGGCGATCGAGATCGCCAACGATGTGATCTACGGGCTCGCCGCCGCGGTGTGGACGCGCGATGTCACCACCGCGCACCGCGTGGCGCGCGCGCTGCGCGCCGGCACGGTGTACGTCAACTGCTACGACGCCGACGACCTGACGGTGCCGTTCGGCGGCTTCAAGCAGTCCGGCATCGGCCGCGACAAGTCGCTGCACGCACTCGAGAAGTACACCGAGCTCAAGACGACGTGGATCGACCTGTCGTAGGACAGCGCCGGCTGCGGATCCGACGGCACGCGCGCGCAGGCCACCGGCGCGCGTGAGCGCGGCCCCGCCCCGCCTGCTCGCCAGCGCGCCGCGCGGCTTTGCGGACCTGCTGGCCCGCGAACTCACCGCCTGTGGGGCAGTGGAAACGCGTGAGCGCTCGAACGGCGTCGCCTTCACCGGCGGCCTCGAGTGCGCCTACCGCGCCTGCCTGTGGTCGCGGGTCGCCAGCCGCGTGTTCCTGGAAGTCGCCCGCTTCGAGGCGCGCGACGCGCAGGAATTCCACGCGGCGGTGCGCGCCATCGACTGGACGTTGCACCTCGGCCCCACTGCCACGTTGGCGTGCGACTTCAGCGGCCGCCATCCGGCCATCACGCATACTCACTTCGGGGCGCTGAAGCTCAAGGACGGCATCGTCGACGCGCTGCGCGCTGCCACCGGCACGCGCCCGGACATCGCGCCCGAGCGGCCGGACGTGCGCGTGCACGCGCATGCGCACGGTACCGCGATCACGCTCTCCATCGACCTGGCCGGCGAAAGCCTCGGCCGCCGCGGCTATCGGCACGGTGCGGGCGAGGCGCCGCTCAAGGAGAACGTCGCAGCCGGCGTGCTGCTGCGAGCCGGCTGGGATACGCTCGCACAGCGTGCCGCGGGCGCACCGCAGCGGGGCGCCGCGGCCGCCGCGGCCGCCGCATTCCTCGATCCGCTTTGCGGCTCGGGTACTTTGTGCATCGAGGCGGCGCTGATCGCCGCCGACCGCGCACCGGGCCTCACGCGCGATTACTTCGGCTTTCTCGGCTGGCGCGGCCACGACGCCGCGTTGTGGGCGCAGCTGCGCGTCGAGGCCGGCGAGCGCGCGCGCCAGGGTGAGGCGCGGGCGCTGCAGGTGTACGGCAGCGATCGCGACGCCGTCGCGGTAGCCGCCGCCCGTGCCAACGCGGTGCGCGCCGGACTGGCGCAGCGGCTGCACTTCGAAGTTGCACCGCTGGCCGCCGCCGCGCCGCCGCCCGGATTCAGTGCAGGCCCGGGGCTGCTGTGCACCAACCCACCCTACGGCGTGCGACTGGGCGAGCGTGCCGCAGTGGGCGTCCTGCACCGCGAGCTCGGTGCGCGGCTGCGCGAGCGCTTCCAGGGATGGGAGGCGGCGGTGCTGACTGGCGCCCCCGAGCTCGGCAGCGAGCTCGGCCTGCGGGCGTGGCGCACCCACGCGGTGTGGAACGGCGGCATCGAGTGCCGGCTGCTGCGCATTCGGGTGTCGCCCGAGAGCGAGCGCGAGGGCGGCCGGCTCGGCAAGGGCACGGCGCAGCTGCGGCAGACCAAGGGGGCGCAGATGTTCGCCAATCGCCTCGCCAAGAACCTGAAGCGGCTGCGCGCTTGGGCGGAGCGCAACGGAGTCTCCTGCTACCGCATCTACGATGCCGACATGCCCGAGTACGCGTTCGCGGTCGACCGCTACCAGGTGCTCGAGCCCGCCGCGACCTGGCTGTATGTGCAGGAGTACGCGGCACCGGCCGAGATCCCGCTCGATGCCGTGCGGCAGCGCCGCGGCGAGGTGCTGGCGGTGCTGCCGGACGTTACGGCGATCGATCCGCGCTGCATGCGCGTGCGCACGCGGCGGCGCACACGCCGCGGCGAGCAGTACGACCAGCAGGCGCGACGCGGGCAGTTTCAGCCGGTCAGCGAGGGCGGTCTGAACTTCCTGGTCAACTTCGATGACTATCTCGACACCGGACTGTTCCTCGATCAGCGCCTCACCCGCGCGCGGCTGCGTGAGCTGTGCGCCGGCAGGCGCTTTCTCAATCTGTTCGCCTACACCGGCAGCGCCACGGTGTATGGCGCGGCGGGCGGTGCCGCCGGTTCGCTCAGCGTGGATCTGTCGCGCACCTACCTGGAATGGGCGCAGCGCAATCTGGCGCTCAACGCCCTGGCGGGGGTCGCGCACCGCTTCGTGCAGGCCGACTGCCGCGTGTGGCTGGCGGAGGCGGCGCGGGCGGCCGAGCGCTTTGACCTGATATTTCTCGATCCGCCGACCTTCTCCAATTCCAAGCGCATGGAGGGCGTGCTCGACGTCGCCCGCGATCACGCTGCGCTCATCGAGGCGTGTGCGCGGCTGCTGGCTGCCGGCGGCCTGATCGTCTTCTCGACCAACGCGCAGCGCTTTCGCCTGGAGTCGAGCCTCAGCGAGCGCTATGACATCCGCGACGTGTCGGCCGCCACCTTACCGAAGGATTTCGAGCGCAACCCGCGGATTCACCAGTGCTATGAGCTGCGAGCGCGCTAGTAGGCCGTCAGCGGCGTGCCGGTGACGGCCGTCGCGCCAACGTCGCCGCTGCTGCGCGCGAACTGCACTGGGATGGAGACATCGGCCGTGCCGGCGTTGCGCCACACTGCAAAGTGCAGGTGCGGCCCGGTGGTGAAGCCGGTGTTGCCGGAGTTGGCGATGTATTCCCCGCGCGTCACGCGCTGCCCGATCCGTACCCGGATCGAGTCCCACTGCAGGTGGGCATATACGGCGATGGTGCCGTCGTCGTGAAGAATCTGGATGACATTGGCCTGGTCGAGCATCGCCGCCTGCGCGGAGCCTCTGAAGGAGTCGTGGCGCACGTTGATCACGGTGCCCTCGCGCGCCGAGTACACCGGCGTTCCGTCCGGCAGCGCGAAATCGACTGCGTACTGACTGTCGGGCGTGACATGTGTGATGCGAACCGGATAGGCCTGGGTGACCGTGAAGGTTGCTCCGACGGCAAAGGGCGCACGATACGGACGCGGCGGGCTGTGCACCGCCTGCGGTGATCCGAGCGCGGCGCTCCAGGTGAACTGCAGCCCGGCGTCGGCGTCGCCGCTGTGCGGCGCCTGCGCCACCGTCTTGCGGATTCCCGGCTGCAGCGTGGCCTGGTAGGTCGCTCCGGCCGGCATCCGCGCCAGCTCGGATCGCTCGATCGCGACCCGTACGGTGACGATGCACAGACAGTTGCTGGTGGCAATCAGCTGCGTGCCATCGCTCGTGTCCGCGCGCTCGACGGCAATGTGCACCGCTTCGGGCTCGTGCGCGAGGTTGATCGAATCGGCAGCCGGGGCGGTCGCGCCGGCCGCATCGGTGAATACCCACTGCCCGTTGGCGTCGCGGTGCCGGTAGGCGGTCTGGGCCCGCGGTGCGGCGGCGGGCAGCGCCAGCAGCAGCATCGGCACTATCACCCCACAGGCTCTGAGCAGGCTCGCGCGCACGGCTGTCTCCGCCACGACGGCGCGTGTGGCCGGACCGCTTCAGGTTCCGCAGGCGCCGACCATCGCCTGGCGCGCCTGTTCGCGCATCCCGTCGGCCTCCTCGTCGGAGTAGAAGACGCGATTGCCGTCGGCATCGCGCTTGTAGAGGCGTCCGGTGTCCTTCAGCCGAAAGTAGTAGTTGCGGGCGTTCTGGCAGGCCAGCTGCTTGTTGTGATCCTGCAGCGCCTTGTTCTTGTCGGCGGTGGCCTGCTGCCGGGTGCGCTCGCTGTCTTCGGCCTTCAGGAGCTCCTGCTCCTTGGCAAGTCGGGCGGCTTCGGCCGGATCCGGCTGCTCGACGCGCACGGTGGTCTTGGGAGCGGTCTTGGTGTTGCCGCGGTCGGAGTAGACCACGTGCCCGTCCGCATCGACCGACTTGTAGACCTCCTGCGCGCGCAGCGGGCAGCTGCCGCAGGCGAGCGCGGCGAGCGCCGCGAGCACGCCGCCGCGCACCACCAGGCCAAACGCCGCCCGCGCCTGTCGCATCGGATCCTCCTTGATCAAGAATACGTCCCGCGAGGCGCGCGGACCGGTGAATCCCGTCACGGAAATGGTCCCTGAGCGCGCAGCCCGATCGTGACCTGCGTCGCCGGACCGCCCGCTGGCGGCCGCAACGGGCAACGGCTGCCTTTACAGTGCCCGGCATGACCCGGAGAATTGCCCGCATGTCCGAGCTGACCTCCCGCCGCGCGCCGGTAGTAGCGATCGTCGGCGCCACCGGCGCCGTCGGCGTCGAGCTGCTGCGTTGCCTCGAGCAGCGGCGTTTCCCGTTGAGCGAGCTGCGGCTGTTCGCCTCCAGCCGCTCGGCCGGCAAGCGGCTCGAGTTCCGCGGCCAGCCGCTCACGGTGCGCGAGCTCGGCGCCGACAGCTTCGCGGGCGTCGACATCGCGCTGTTCTCCGCGGGCGGTGCCACCTCGAAGCGCTTCGCGCCGCTCGCGGTGCGCGCGGGCGCCACGGTGATCGACAATTCCTCGGCGTTCCGCATGGATGCCGAGGTGCCGCTGGTCGTGCCGGAGATCAACGCGCACACCGTGCGCTCGCATCGCGGCATCATCGCCAACCCCAACTGTTGCGCGATCATCTCGATCACGCCGCTGTGGCCCGTCCACCGGGTCAACCGTATCGTGCGGCTGATGCTCGCCACCTACCAGGCGGCTTCGGGCGCCGGGGCCGCGGCGATGGCGGAGCTGCGCGAGTCGACACGGGCCTACCTCGAGGACCGCGCTTACGAGCCGCAGGTGCTGCCGCATCCTTACGCCTTCAACCTCTTCAGTCACAACACCCGCATCGATCCGGCGACCGGCTACAACGAGGAAGAGACCAAGGTCATGCAGGAGACGCGCAAGATCTTCGCCGATGCAACGATGCGCATCACGGCGACCTGCGTGCGCGTGCCGGTACTGCGGGCTCACTCGGTAGCCGCGACTTTCGAATGCGAGCGGCCGATCACGCCCGCCGAGGTGCGCGAGCTGCTCGCGGGCGCCGCCGGGGTGAAGCTGGTGGACGATCCGGAGCGCAACTACTTTCCCATGCCGCAGGATGCCAGCGGACGGGACGAGATCCTGGTGGGCCGCATCCGCCAGGACCTGAGCGACCCGAGCGGGCGCTCGATCTCGCTGTTCGTCGCCGGCGATCAGCTGCTCAAAGGGGCCGCGCTCAACGCGGTGCAGATCGCCGAAATTTTGTGAAGGGAATGAGCGCCGGCGTCTGCGCGCGATAGCGCGCGTACTCGTCCGGGAAGGTCTCGCGCATGAAGCGCTCCTCGATGCGCGATTTGCGCACCAGCGCGACCGCGATGATCAGCAGGCCGAGCAGGGCGCGCACCGTGCCCGAGGCGATGGCGCTGCCCAGCACCGCGGCGAGCAGGCCCGTGTAGATGGGGTGGCGCACGTAGCGGTACGGACCTGAGCGGATCAGCTCGTGTGCCTCCTTGACGGTGACCGAACCGCTCCAGTTGCTGCCGAGATGCACGCGCGCCCACACCGAAAAGGCCAGGCCCAGCGCGATCAGCGCCACACCGATCCAATAGGCGGTGAACGAGCTTGGCCACAGACGGTCTCTCAGGACGCCCACCGGCGCAGCGTGCCAGGCGAGCAGTACGCCCCCGAGCGTGAGCGGCACAATGTGCGCGAGGCGCGAGCCGAGCGACTCCCGGCGCCGCGTGACCTTGTTGCCGGTGGCCGAGACCACCCAGTACAGCGCCCACGCCAGCCACAGCAGCGTGATCAGCTGACGGTAGAGCACGGTGCGCTGCATGCGGGCACTGCGATTCAGAGCGCGTGGGCGCGCGGCGCGCTCACAGCAGATCCCTGAGCCGATACCACAGCATCGCCGCCACCAGCGCCGGGCGGCGCAGCGCCGCGCCGCCGGGGAAGTTGGCGTGCGGGATACGCGCGAACACATCGAAGCGCGCCGCGCTGCCGCCGATCGCCTCGGCCACCAGTTTGCCCGCCATGCCGGTGAGGGCGATGCCGTGACCGGAAAAACCCTGCAGGAAATACACGTTGGCTGCCAGCCGCCCGAAGTGCGGGGCGCGATTGAGCGTAATGTCCACCTCGCCCCCCCAGGCGTAATCGACGTGCACCCCGGCGAGCTGCGGAAACACCTGCAGCATGCGCACGCGCGTGGCGCCCGGCGCATCGAAGGAGCGCAGGCCCGAGTAGTTGACGCGGCCGCCAAACAGCAGGCGCTGATCGGCCGAGCGCCGGAAATAGTCCAGCACCCAGTTCATGTCGCTCACCGCGGCGTTGTTGGCGATGAGTTCCTGGGCGCGTGCGGCGCCCAGCGGCTCGGTCGCGACGATGTAGGTGGCCACTCCCATGATCTTGGCGGCCAGCGCCGGGGCGGTCGGGCCAAGATAGACATTGCCGCATAACACCAGGAAGCGCGCGCGCACTTCGCCGGCGCCGGTCAGTACGCGCACCTGGCCGTTGCCGGCGGGGTCGAACTGCGTGGCGCGGCTGCCCTCGAAAATGCGCACGCCGAGGTGCTCGGCGGCGCGCGCCAGGCCCAGCGTGTAGTTGAGCGGGTGCAGGTGCCCGCTGTTGCTGTCATACAGGCCGCCGAGGTAGCGCTCGGTGGCCAGCGTCTGCCGCAGCTCCGCGCGCTCCAGGTAGCGTACGCTGCGGTAACCGTAACGCTCGCACAGCTCGCGCACCTCGTCCTGTAGCTCGCGCTGCTGCCGCTGCTTGACGGCAGTCAGCAGGTAGCCGCTCACCCAGTCGCAATCGATGGCGAAGCGCGCGATCAGGCTGCGCAGCAGGTCGAGCGCCTCGACCGACACGTCCCACACTGCGCGTGCGCCCCCGGCACCGATCAGCCGCTCGAGTTTGTGCTGGCCGGCGGCCACGCCGAAGATGGCCTGCCCGCCGCTGCGTCCGGAAGCACCCCAGCCGATGCGCTCCTGCTCGAGCAGCACGACCGACAGTCCCTGTTCGGCCAGGTGCAGCGCCGCCGAGCAGCCGGCGATGCCGCCGCCGATCACGCAGACATCGCAGTCGACCCGGCCGGCGAGGGCGGCCCGCGGCGCCGCAGGATTTGCGCTCGCCGTGTAGTACGACTGGATGTAACCGGAAGCGGACATGCGGAGCCTGAATCTCGCGGGTGTTTAGGATATTCGTAAGGCCGGAGGCCGCGAGAGGCGCGCAGGATAACGAGCCGGCCGACCGTGGGGCAAATTCGCGCCGCGGCTGGCCGCCGCGTCCGCAGGGCCTCGAACGGCCTTAGTCAAGCCTCTACCGCAGTTATGCGACCCGCGCAAGCTGAGGCTTCCGCCTGCGACCTGTGCTCTAATACGACCCTACGCGGGAGATTTCGCCCTGGCAGCTTGTTTAATATCCTAAACAGCGCCGCGGCCACCGAGCCCATGGCACCGGTTCGTCCACTCATTGGTATCCCCGCCGACCGGCGCATGGTCGGCAAGCATCCCTTTCACATGGTCGGGGAGAAGTACGCGCGCGCCGTGGTCGATGCCGCGGGCGCAGCGCCGCTGCTGATTCCCGCGCTCGCCGAGGAGCTCGGCTTCGAGGAGCTGCTGCAGCGGCTCGATGGGCTGCTGTTCACCGGCAGCCCTTCGAACGTCGAGCCGCAGCACTACCAGGGGGAACCGAGCGCTCCGGGCACGCTGCACGACCCGGCGCGCGATGCCACGACGCTGCCGCTGATCCGCAAGGCGGTGAGCGCCGGGGTGCCGGTGTTGGGCATCTGCCGCGGCTTTCAGGAGGTGAACGTGGCCTACGGCGGTACGCTGCACCAGAAGCTGCACCAGGTCCCCGGGCACCTCGATCACCGCGACGACGAATCGCAGCCGCTCGAGGTGCAGTACGGGCCGGCGCACGAGGTCACACTCGAGCCCGGCGGGGTGCTGCGCGGCCTCGCCGCCGGCGATCGCATCCGCGTGAATTCGCTGCACAGCCAGGGCATCGACCGCTTGGGCGGCGCACTCGCGGTGGAAGCGCGCGCACCCGACGGGGTGATCGAGGCTTTCCGGGTGCGCAGCGCGGCGAGCTTCGCGCTGGCGGTGCAGTGGCATCCGGAGTGGCAGGTGATGAGCAACCCATTTTCGCGCGCGCTGTTCGCGGCCTTCGGCGCCGCGAGTCGTGAGCGCGCGCAGTCCAGGTGAAAGGACCTCCCATGGTCAGTGAGATCCGGCAATTCTTCCGCGATCACGGTATCTCCGAGGTGGAGGCCATCATTCCGGACATGGCCGGCATCGCGCGCGGCAAGATCATGCCCGCGGAGAAGTTCGCCGAGGACGGCGGCATGCGCCTGCCCGAGAGCGTGTTCCTGCAGACGGTGACCGGGGACTATCCGCCCGAGACCGGCGACGCCATGAGCCCGGCGGAGATCGACATCGTCCTCAAGGCCGATCCCAAGACGGTGCGGCGCGTGCCGTGGGCGGCCGAGCCGACCGCGCAGGTGATCCACGACTGCTTCTACTCCGACGGGCGGCGCGTCACCATGGCGCCGCGCCACGTGCTGCGCAACATACTGGAGCTGTACGCGCAGCGCGGCTGGGAGCCGGTGGTGGCGCCGGAGCTCGAGTTCTATCTGGTCGAGCAGAACAAGGACGCCGACTACCCGCTCAAACCGCCGGTGGGCCGCTCCGGGCGCTCCGAGCCGGGGCGCCAGTCCTATAGCATCGCCGCGGTCAACGAGTTCGACCCGCTGTTCGATGATATCTACCAGTTCTGCGAGGACCAGGACATCGAGATCGATACCCTGATCCACGAGGACGGCCCGGCGCAGATGGAGATCAACCTGATCCACGGCCAGCCCATGGATCTGGCGGACCAGGTGTTCATCTTCAAGCGCACCGCGCGCGAGGCGGCACTGCGCCACAAGATGTATGCCACCTTCATGGCGAAGCCGCACGCCAAGGAGCCCGGCAGCGCCATGCACATCCACCAGAGCGTGGTGGACGTGAAGACCCGCAAGAACATTTTCAGCAACCCCGACGGCACGCCGTCGGCGCTGTTTTTCTCGCACATCGGCGGACTGCAGAAGTACATGCCTGCGGCGCTGGCGCTGTTCTGCGCCAACGTGAACTCCTACCGGCGTCTGACGCGCTACCTGTCGGCGCCCATCAATGTGCACTGGGGCTACGACAACCGTACCGCCGGACTGCGCGTACCGATGTCGGACGCGCAGGCGCGCCGCGTCGAGAATCGCGTCGGCGGCGCGGATGCCAATCCCTACATCGCCATCGCCGCCTCGCTTGCCTGCGGCTACCTCGGCATGACCGAGGGCACGCAGCCGTCGGATCCGATCGTCGGCAGCGCGCACGATCTGCCGTTTGGGCTGCCGCGCTCGCTGGACGAGGCGCTGCGCGAGCTGCGCGCCTGCGAGCCGCTGGTGAAGCTGCTCGGCGAGGCATTTGTCGAGGCCTTCACCATCGTCAAGCAGGCCGAGTACGAGGTGTTCCTGCAGGTGATCAGCTCCTGGGAGCGCGAGCACCTGCTGCTCAATGTCTGAGGGCGGACGCGAGCCGCCCGGCGGCCGGCTGCGTCTGGAGCCGAAGGGCCGCCCTGATATATAAGAAGAATCCGTGAGCCGTGTGCCTCCAGCCTTCGGTGTCTGCGCCGCAGCCGCGCTGCTGGCGGCGAGCGGCTGTTCGCGCCCACAGGCGCACGGCGGCGCCGCCAGCGAGGCGGACAAGGTGCTCAACGTCTACAACTGGTCCGATTACATCCAGCCCGCGGTGATCGCCGATTTTCAGAAGGAATACGGCATCCACGTCAACTACGACGTGTTCGACTCGAACGAGATCCTCGAAACCAAGCTGCTCACCGGGCATACCAACTACGACATCGTGGTGCCCTCGGGTCCGTTTCTCGAGCGCCAGATCCAGGCCGAGGTCTACCGCAAGCTCGATAAGTCGCGGATACCCAATCTCAGCAACGTCGATCCGCAGGTGGCGCACGATGAGGCGCTCTACGACCCCGGCAATCAGTACAGCGTCGACTACATGTGGATCACCTCCGGGGTGGGCTACAACACCGCGGACCTCAGGCAGCGGATGCCGGACGCGCCCGTCGACAGCTGGCGCATGCTGTTCGATCCGGCGGTGGTCTCCAGATTCCAGGACTGCGGCGTGTCGATTCTCGATGCGCCTTCCGAGGTCGTGGCCACGGTACTGCTCCTGCTGGGCAGAAATCCGGGCAGCAACTCGAGCGAGGATCTCAAGGCCGCGGAGAAGGTCCTGAAGGCGATGCGCCCTTACGTGCGCTACGTCGACTCCTCGCGCTACATCGATAACCTCGCCAACGGCGATATCTGCCTGGCGATGGGCTGGTCGGGCGACGTCAAGCAGGCACACGATCGTGCCGCGGAGGCCGGCAAGGGCGTGGAGCTCGCGTACACCATTCCGCGCGAGGGCGCCATCGTCAATTACGACGTGCTGGCCATCCCCGCGGACGCACCGCACGTCGGCAACGCGCACCTGTTCATCAATTACCTGTTGCGGCCGGAGGTCGCCGCGCAGAACTCCAATCTGATCAAGTATCCGAACGCCGTGGCGCCCGACATCCAGCCGCTCGCGCCTGCCGTGCGCAACGATCCGGGCGTCTATCCGCCCGCCGCGGTGCGCGCGCGGCTGAGGCCCGAGCGCGCCCGGCCGCCGGAGTACCAGCGCCTGTTGACACGCATGTGGACGCGCTTCAAGACCGGCAGATGAGCGGCCGACAAATGAATGCCTCCCAGACGAGTGTGCCCATGCCAGCCAGCCTCGATCCAGCGTCCGCCTACGTGCGCATTGCGAACGTGACCAAGAAATTCGGCGAGTTCGTCGCCGTCGACGACGTGTCGCTCGACATCCAGCGCGGCGAGATCTTCTGCCTGCTCGGCGGCTCGGGCTCGGGCAAGACCACGCTGCTGCGCATGCTGGCGGGCTTCGAGCGGCCGAGCGCCGGGCAGATCGTCATCGACGGCGCCGACATGAGCGCCATCCCGCCTTACGAGCGCCCCGTCAACATGATGTTTCAGTCGTACGCGCTGTTCCCGCACATGAGCGTCGACAAGAACGTCGCCTTCGGGCTGGAGCAGGAAGGCTTGAGCCGTGCCGACATCCGCCGCCAGGTGAGTGAGATTCTCGACATCGTCAAGATGGGCGGCTATGGCGCGCGCAAACCTCACCAGCTCTCCGGCGGGCAGCGCCAGCGCGTGGCGCTGGCGCGCGCGCTGGTGAAGCGGCCCAAGCTGCTGCTGCTCGATGAGCCGCTCGCGGCGCTCGACAAGAAGCTGCGCGAGCACACTCAGTTCGAGCTGCTCAACATCCAGCAGCGCCTCGGCGTCACGTTCATCGTCGTTACCCATGATCAGGAAGAGGCCATGACACTCGGCCAGCGCCTGGGGGTGATGAACCACGGCAAGATCGCCCAGGTGGGCACGCCGGCGGACATCTATGAGTCTCCGGCGACGCGCTTCGTGGCCGACTTCATCGGCTCGGTGAATATGTTCGAGGGCCGGGTGAGCGACGAGGGCGCGGACTTCGTGCGCATCGATTGCAGCGAGCTCGGTTGCCCGGTGCGCGCGGAGCGCGCGGTCAGCGCGGCGCGCGGCGCCACCGTATGGACGGCCATCCGGCCCGAGAAGATCAACATCAGCCGCCAGCCGCCGGCAGCGGGCGCGCCCGGCGCGGACAACGCGGTACGCGGCACGGTGCGCGAGATCGCCTACATGGGGGACATGTCCATTTACCTGGTGCAGATCGATTCCGGCCGGATGCTGCGCGTGACGCTGCCGAACATCAGTCGCGGCGGCGAGCGGCCGATCGCGCGCGCCGAGAGCGTCTGGCTCTCCTGGCACGGCTCGAGTCCCGTGGTCCTGACCGAGTAGGGGCGGCGGGTGGCGCACCTGACGCGGCTTTCCGGGCGCCGGCTGGTCGCAGGGATTCCCACCCTGTGGCTGCTGGTGCTGTTCCTCATTCCGTTCCTCATTGTGTTCCGCATCTCGCTGTCCGAGGTGCGACTGGCGATACCGCCGTACACGCCGCTGATAGCCTGGCGCCACGGCTGGCCGTCGCTCGCACTGCACTGGTCGGCGTACTCGTTCCTGTTCACCGATCCGCTGTACGTCAGCTCCTACCTGTACTCGCTCAAGGTCGCCGCCGTCTCCACGCTGTGCTGTCTGGGGCTCGGTTACCCGATGGCGTACGCGATCGCGCGTGCCGGCAGCGCCTGGCGCTCGCTGCTGCTGATGCTGATCGTGCTGCCGTTCTGGACCTCCTTCCTGCTGCGCGTCTACGCCTGGATCGGGCTGCTGAAGAACAACGGCGTGATCAACAACGTGCTGCTGTACCTCGGCGTGATTCATCACCCGCTGGCGCTGCTGCAGACCGACTTCGCGGTCTACATCGGCATCGTCTACTCCTACCTGCCGTTCATGATCCTGCCGCTGTACGCCAACCTCGAGAAGCACGACGCCACGCTGCTCGAGGCGGCCGCAGACCTCGGCGCCCGGCCATGGCGCGCGTTCCTGGCGATCACGCTGCCGCAGTCCCTGGCGGGCATCGTCGCCGGCTCGCTGCTGGTGTTCATTCCGGCGGTGGGCGAGTACGTGATCCCGACGCTGCTCGGGCGTACCGACCAGCTGATGATCGGCCGGGTGCTGTCGGACGAGTTCTTCGAGAACCGCGACTGGCCGGTGGCGAGCGCGGTGGCGATTCTCATCCTGCTGCTGCTGGTGGTGCCGATCATGATGTTCCAGCGCCTGGAGCGCCGTCAGCTCGAGGGCGCAGCATGAGATCGCGCGCCCTGGTCGCGCGCGGCGCGCTGGTGCTCGGCCTGGTATTCCTGTACGTGCCGATCCTGTCGATGATCGTGTTCTCCTTCAACAACTCGCGCCTGGTCACCGTGTGGGACGGCGCCCACTCGCCCACGCTCAAGTGGTATGCGGCACTCATCCACAACGAGCAGATCCTGCACGCCGCCTGGCTGTCGATCCGCATCGCGCTGGTCTCGGCCACCGCCGCGGTCGTGCTCGGCACGCTGGCCGGCATGGCACTGGCGCGCTTCGGGCCGTTCCGCGGGCGGCTGCTGCTCGCCGGCATGATCACCGCGCCGATCGTCATGCCGGAGGTGATCACCGGCCTGTCGCTGCTGCTGCTGTTCGTCGCGACCGAGCAGCTGATCGGCTGGCCCAAGGGCGTGGGAGCGGTGACGATCACGCTGGCGCACATCACCTTCTGCATGGCGTACGTGACGGTGGTGGTGCAATCGCGCCTGACCGGCTTCGACGAGTCGCTGGAGGAAGCGGCCATGGACCTCGGCGCCCGCCCCACGCGGGTGTTCTTAGCGATTACGCTGCCGCTCATCCTGCCGGCCATCGCCTCCGGGTGGCTGTTGGCCTTCACGCTGTCGTGGGATGATCTGGTCATCACGCAGTTCGTCGCCGGACCCGGATCGAGCACGCTGCCCATGGTGATCTTCTCCAAGGTACGCTTCGGGGTGACGCCCGACATCAATGCGCTCGCGACCATCATGGTGCTGCTGGTGGCGAGCGGCATCGCCGTTTCCGCCGCGTGGATGCGCCGCAGGCAGAAACTGCGCGAGCGCGACCTGCAGCTCGCCGCTGCCGCCAACCTGTGAGGGGCCGCTGATGACACACCTCGTGCTGGGCATCGATGTCGGGGGCTCCGCGGTCAAGGCCGGCCTGGTGGACGTGGACGCCGGCCGCGTCAGCGGTGAGCTGATTGCGGCGCCGACGCCGCGACCCTCGCCGCCCGCGGCGCTGATGCCGGTCATCGCCGGGCTGGCGGCGCGTCTGCCCGGTGCGACCGGCAGCGCGGGTATCGCCTTTCCAAGCGTCGTCAAGCACGGCATCGTGCGCACCGCGGCGAACATCGACGCGAGCTGGATCGGCTGCGACGGCGCGGCACTCGCCGCGCGCGCACTGGGGCGGCCGGCGCTGCTGCTGAACGATGCGGATGCCGCCGGGATTGCGGAGATGCGTTGGGGCGCCGGGCGCGGCTGCGACGGCACCGTCATCATGGTGACGCTCGGCACCGGCATAGGCACGGCATTGTTCTGCGACGGCAGACTGTTTCCCAACACCGAGCTCGGCCACATGGAACTGCGCGGCCGCGACGCGGAGAAGTGGGCTGCGGCGCAGGTGCGTACCGTGGAGGGCCTGGATTTTCCGGCGTGGATCGCGCGCGTCAACGAGTATCTGCAGCGGCTGCACGCGCTGTTCTGGCCGGACGTGTTCATTCTCGGTGGCGCGGTTACCGAGCGCTACCACGAGTTCGCGCCGCTGTTGCGCTCGGCGGCGGTGTTGCGCCCGGCGCATTTCGCCGGTCAGGCCGGCGTGGTCGGCGCCGCGCTGGCGGCGGCCGAGACGGGCGGCTGAGCGGGCGGAGCGCGCGCCGATGACGAGCAAGCTGCCGGACGTCGGCACCACCATCTTCACCATCATGTCGCGCCGCGCCCGCGAGCTCGACGCGCTCAATCTCGGCCAGGGCTTTCCCGATTACGATATCGATCCGCGGCTCGCCGAGCTGGTGGCCGCCGCCATGCGCGCCGGCCACAACCAGTACGCGCCGATGGAGGGTCTGCCGGCGCTGCGCGAGCGCATCGCGGCGAAGCTGCACGCGTCCTATGGCATCGCGGTCGACCCGGAGAGCGAAGTCACCGTCACGCTCGGGGCGACCGAGGCGATCTATTCGGCGGTGCAGGCGCTGGTCGGAGCGGGCGATGAGGCCATCGCCTTCGATCCCGCCTATGACTCCTATGAGCCCGCCGTGCGGCTCGCCGGCGGAGGCTGCCTGCGTCTGCCGCTCACCCAGCCGGGGTTTCGCTACGACTGGGAGCGGCTGCACGCGCTGCTCAGCCCGCGTACCCGGCTGGTGCTGTTCAACAGTCCCCACAATCCGGCCTGCATCGCCGCCGATCGGCGCGACCTCGATGCGCTCGCCGCGGCCCTGGCCGGCAGCGACGCGCTGGTGCTCGCCGATGAGGTCTACGAGCACGTGGTGTTCGATGGAGCGCAGCACGCCTCGGTGCTGGCGCACCCGGCGCTCGCCGCGCGCAGCCTGGCGGTGTTCTCCTTCGGCAAGACGCTGCACGCCACCGGGCTGCGGGTCGGCTATTGCGTCGCGCCCGCCGCGCTCACGCGCGAGCTGCGCAAGGTGCACCAGTTCAATACCTTCAGCGTCTCCCATCCGTTGCAGCACGCGATCGCCGCGTACCTGGAAGAGCGCCCGGACTGCGGTGCCGGGCTGGCGGCCTTCTTCCAGGCCAAGCGCGACCGCCTGCGTGCTGCCCTGGCGGCTTCCGGCTTCCGCCTGCCGCCGGCGCAGGGTACTTACTTTCAGCTGCTCGACTTCAGTGCGTTTGCCGCCGGCGACGACCTGGCGTTCGCCGAACGGCTCCTGACCGAAGCACGCGTGGCCACCATCCCGCTATCACCCTTCTATGCCGAGCCGCAGCGCCTGCCGTTCGTGCGGCTGTGCGTCGCCAAGCGCGACAGCACCCTCGACGAGGCGGCCGCACGGCTGAATGCTTTCGCCGCACGCGCCGGGCGGGTGTGACGCATGCCGCCGCTGCGCATCGCGCTGCTGCAACAGCCGCTCGTCTGGCACGCGCCCGCCGCCAACCGCGAGCGCCTCGAGGCGCTGCTGCTGCCGCTCGCCGGCCGCACCGATCTGGTGGTGCTGCCGGAGACCTTCACCACCGGCTTCAGCATGCAGGTGGAGCAGCTCGGGGAGCCGCCGGCCGGGGCGACCACGCCGTGGCTGACGCGCATGGCGCGCAGCGTGGATGCGGCCGTCACCGGCAGCGTCATCACCGTGGAAAACGGGCGCTACTACAACCGCCTGCTGTGGGCGGAGCCCGACGGCACGCTGCGCCACTACGACAAGCGGCATTTGTTTCGGATGGGCCGCGAGCACCAGCACTTCACCGCCGGGCGCAGCGCGTGGAGCACGCAATGGCGCGGCTGGCAGGTGTGCCCGCTGGTGTGCTACGACCTGAGGTTCCCGGTGTTCAGCCGCCGCCGGCCGGAGCTCGATTACGAGCTGCTGCTGTACGTGGCGAACTGGCCGGCGCCGCGCACCGCGGCCTGGCAGCAGCTGTTGCGGGCGCGCGCCATTGAGAATCTCGCCTATGTGGCGGGCGTGAACCGCGTCGGCACCGATGGCCTGGGAGTGGCCTACGCCGGCGACAGCGCGGTGGTCGACTTTCTCGGTCACACGCTGGCGCAAGGCGGTACCGAGGCCGCGGTGCTGAGCGCCGTGCTCGATGGCGAGGCGCTGACGGCGTTCCGCGCCAGGTTCCCCGCGCATCTGGATGCCGACCGTTTCACTCTCGAGCCGTAAGTGTAAGGCAGCCGCGTCATGAAGAAGACCACGCGCGTCAATCATCCGCCGGCGGTGGAGCTGCCTCCCGGCAACCGCCCGCTGGTCGCGCCCATCTACCAGACGGTCAAGTTCACGTTCGCGACGCTGGCGGAGACCGAGGCGCACCTGCGCGGCGAGCGGCCCGGGTTCTATTACTCGCGCACCTCGAATCCGACCACGCGCGAGCTCGAGCAGCTGCTGGCGGAGCTGCAGGGACGCGAGGACTGCCTGGTCACGGCCTCGGGCGTGAGCGCGATCTCCCAGACCCTGCTGGCGCTCACCCGCCAGCACGATCACGTCATCTGCTTCATCGAGACCTATAACCCCACGCGCTATCTGATCCGCCGCCTGCTCGCCCGCTTCGGCGTGGCGCATACACTGCTGTCGATCGAGGATCTCGCCGGGGTGGAGCGCGCGCTTGCCGCCCAACCGACGCGGCTGGTGCTTTTCGAGAGCCCCACCAACCCGGTCACCAGGATCGCCGATATCAGCGCGCTCACCCGCCTCGCCCGCGCCGCCGGTGCGCTCACGGTGATGGACAACACTTTCGCGGGCTTTCACCAGCACGGCGATTACGAGGTGGACGTATTTCTCCACAGCCTGACCAAGTACGCTTCCGGAACCGGCGACGTCATGGGTGGCGCAGTGATCGCGGGGCGCGAGCTCATCAAGGGCATGCGTGCCGATTTCAGCGTCCTTGGCGGGATGCTCGACCCGCACGCCGCGTTCCTCATCCTGCGCGGCCTCAAGACCTATTTCCTGCGCTACCACGCCCAGTGCGCCAGCGCGGCACGTGTCGCGCAGTGGCTGGCGCAACAACCGGCGGTGGCGCGCGTGCATTACCCCGGGCTGCCGGATCATCCGCAGCATGCGCTGGCTGCGCGCCAGATGCAGGACTTCGGCACCATCGTCAGCTTCGACCTCAGGGGCGGCGCGGAGGCCGCGCGGCGCTGTGCCGGCACGCTGCAGCTGTTCGCGCTCACCGCCAGTCTCGGCTCCACCGAGTCGCTGGCGGTCACCGCGCCGATGATGGGTGCGCGCGAGCTCACCGCCGAGCAGCAGCGCCTGTCCGGCGTTACTGCGGGGACCATCCGCCTGTCGATCGGCCTGGAAGACGTCGACGACCTCATCGAGGATCTTGCGCGCGCCCTCAACGCCGCCGGTTGCTGAGCAGCGCTTACCGACAAGCCGAAGCTGCAGGCGGCCGCGCCACAGCGACAATCGCTCAATCGACAGACTGAAAGAGTAAAATCGTACGTCAGCCGGCGTCAGGGCCCCGGCGCTCCGCTATCCCGGAACCCGGCTGGATGTTTGCTGATCGGCAGCAAGGAAGCCTTCATGAACATCGAGTCGCCCGCGATTCCTTACAACTTCTCCGATCTCGAGCCGGCGATCTCGCGCGATAGCCTGGTGTTTCACTTTCTGCGCCACCAGCGCGTGTGCTACGACCGCATGCTGACCAGCGTGCGCGGCACGCAGCTCGAGGAGCTGTCGCTGGAGGAGCTGATCCGCGTAACCGAGCGTAATCCCGCGCAACACGCGATCTACCGTTATGCCGCCGAGGTGTGGAATCACAATCTCTACTGGCGCTCGATGCGTCCCGGCGGCGGCGGTGCCCCGCACGGCCGGATGGCCGACTACGTGCGCGCGCGCTTCGGTTCGCAGGAGCGTTTCACGCGCGAGCTGCGCGAGACCGCCGCGGCGCACTTCGGCAGCGGCTGGCTGTTCGTGGTGGTGCGCGACAGCATGCTCGAGATCGTGACCACCAACAATGCCGGCACGCCGCTGGTGCGCGGCGACAATGCGCTGCTCGCGCTCGACCTGTGGGAGCATGCCTACTACCTCGATCATCAGAATCGGCGCAGCGCCTACGTCAGCGCGTTTCTCGAGGAGCTGGTCAACTGGGACTGCGCCAATGCCGCCCTAGCGCAGCTGGGCGAGGAACCGTGCGTGGCGCGACCGCGCAGCCTCACGGTGGTGGCTCGCTCCGGCGGGGTGCGCGTGCCCTGAAGAGCGCCGCCGCGGCAGCCGCCGGCGCCGTCGCCGCGTCCGTGGGCGGCGCGCGAGGCGGTCCAGGTTACAGGCTGCTCGCGACCCGCACGCGCTGCGGCTGATAGGGCAATACCTCCAGGATGTCCCCCTCGCGCAGACGCTGCTGCACGCCGCGCCAAAAGGCGGCCGTCAGGATCTCGCCGTGCACCCGCAGCAGCGCCGCGCGCTGCGCGTCGGTGAAGGCGAGGAAGCGCACGAAGGTCTCCGGAAACACGTCGTTCTCGGCCACGTAGAACCAGGCCTCGCCGCGCATCTCGTCCTCGTCGCTGCCGGGCGGCGGCAGGTCGCGGAAGTTGCAGTCGGTGACGCGGCACAGCTCGTCGTAGTCGTAGAAGATCACGCGGCCGTGGCGGGTGACGCCGAAGTTCTTCAACAGCAGGTCGCCCGGAAAGATGTTGGTGTAGGCGAGATCGCGGATGCACTGGCCGTAGTCGAGCACCGCGCGCTCGGCATCCGCCGGCGGCGCGCTGCGCAGGTAGAGGTTGAGCGGTGTCATGCGCCGCTCGATGTACATGTGATCGAACACCAGGTCATCGCCGTCCTGGTGCACGGTGTCGGTGGTCTCGCCGGCGAGCTCGGCGAGCAGCTCAGGCGCGAAGCGCACGCGCGGAAAGCGCAGGCGGCGGAATTCCTGGGCGTCCACCAGCCGCCCGGCGCGGTCGTGGATAAACACCATGCGGTATTTCGCCAACACCTCCTCGCGCAGCACGGTCTTGGGGTGGGCGAAGCGATCGCGGATCACCTTGAACACTACGTCGAACGAGGGCAGGGTGAAGCACACCATCACCAGGCCGCGCTCGCCGGGCGCATGCACGAACAGGTCGCGGGTGTGCTCGAGGTTGCGCATCAGTTCGCGATAGCGCTCGCTCTTGCCTTGGCGCGCACGCCCGAGCACGGTGAACAGCTCGCTCACCGGCTTGCGCGGCATGATCGAGCGCAGGAACAGTACCGCCTCGGCGACGCGCTCGAGATCGGCGTGGAAGTACGAGCGCGTGAAGCTGAACACGATGCTGACGTCATCCTCGGCCAGCATCACCGCGTCCACCAGCACGCCGCCGTCGCTGTTCTTGAGCGCGATCACCAGCGGCAGCAGCAGCTCCGGCCCCACCAGCCGGCCGACGATGTAGGCGCGCGAGATCTGGTAGAAGACCGCGCGTATGACCTCGACGCGCTCCACCGCACGCGGTTCGCCGCGGCCGGCCAGGTGCGCACGCACCTCGGCGGCCACGTGCGCGATGCTCTTGTCCAGGTCGCGCCACGGCGAGCGGAAGCGCACGTCGCCGAGCAGGTCCTCGAACAGCAGCGACAGCGAGCCGTGGTTGAGGTAGGTGTTGGTGCCGACGGCGGAATGAATATCGGCGAGCGGGTCGAGATCGTTGGCCACGAACTCGATGTCCGGCGAGACTCCCACGGTGCCGAACAGCCGGCGGCTTATGGAGCTGAAGAAGGTCTTGGTGAACTCGGGATCCGGCAGGGCCGCGATCTGCACGGCGAACTCGCGGCGCACCTCGCGCCACAGCGCGCGATCAAGGGCCGCGGCTCCGAGTGCCAGGCGCAGCTCGGCGATGGTGTGGTTGACGCAGCGATCGTAAAGCTCGATGCGCTCCACCGCATCCGCCTGGCTGCCGCGCCAGTCGCGGGCGTCGAAGCGCTGCGGCGCACGCCGGGTGATGGCGCGAAACTCGGCGTTGTAGTGCGCGAACGCCGCCGCAATCTGGCGCGCACAGGCGCTCGGGTCGGGGGACGCGGCGGCAGCGGGCACCGGCTCGGACTTTCAGTCGAAGTCCGTCGGCAGCGCCGGATCAAGACGGTGCCGGTACAACCGCTCGATCTGCGGCGCGAGCACCCGGCCGCGCGACAGCTGCGGCAGCCCCTGCAGCGGAAAGAATTCCACCGCATCGGTCTCGACGCCCGTGGCGGGCGCCCCGCCGGTCAGCTCGCAGACGAAGAACAGCTTGTAGATGTGATGCACGCCCGGCGGGTGCGGGTGGCGGTTCTTGTCCACCAGTGCGGCGAGCTTCACGGCGCGCGCGCGATAGCCGGACTCCTCGAAGATCTCGCGCGCCACCGCCTCGGAGGGAGCGTCGTTCACGTCCACCCAGCCCCCGGGCAGCGTCCAGCAGCCGTCCGAGCGCTCCCGTACCAGCAGCACCCGTTCGCCGTCGAAGATGCCGCCGCGCACGTCGACCTTGGGAGTGGCGTAGCCGCGTTCGCCTTCCCAGAAGGCGCGGGCCACAGCGAGCGGGATCTGCAGCTGCGTGGACAGGAGACCCGCCACCAGCTCCATGAGCTGCGTGTAGCGCTCGCGGTCGAAAGGATCGCGGCTGAAGGCGAGGCCGTTCTGCGCGATGGCCTGCGCCTTGCGCGCGAAGTCGAGCAGGCCCGGATCGGCCGGGGCACTCATGGCCGCGCCGCGCGCCGCCGCGCGCCGGGCGTGCCCGCGCGCCTGCCGAGGGTCGGCGCCTGCGGCGTGCCGGAATAGCCGCTCACGGACCCTGGAGGTTGCGGATCAGGGCGTCGGCAAAGGCGCTGGTGGACACTTCCTGTGCGCCTTCCATGAGACGCGCGAAATCGTAGGTCACGATCCTCTGCCCGATGGTGCGGTCCATGGCGGCGATGATGGCATCCGCGGCCTCGAGCCAACCCATATAGCGGAACATCATCTCCCCGGAGAGGATCAGCGAGCCCGGGTTGACCTTGTCGAGGTTCGCATACTTCGGCGCGGTGCCGTGGGTCGCTTCGAATACCGCATGCCCGGTGAGGTAGTTGATGTTGCCGCCGGGGGCGATGCCGATGCCACCCACCTGCGCCGCGAGCGCATCCGAGAGGTAATCGCCGTTGAGATTGAGCGTGGCAATGACCTCGAACTCCTCGGGGCGGGTCAGTACCTGCTGCAGCGTAATGTCGGCGATGGCATCCCTGACGATGACGCGCCCGGCTTTGCGCGCCGCGTCCATCTCGGCGTTGGCTTCCTTCTCGCCCCTGGCGGCACGCGTGCGCTCCCACTGCTCCCAGGTGTAGCACTGCGCGCCGAACTCGCGCTCAGCGAGCTGGTAGCCCCAGTTGCGGAAGGCGCCCTCGGTGAATTTCTGGATGTTGCCCTTGTGAACCAGCGTCAGGCTGCGGCGCTGGTTGGCGACCGCGTAGCCGAGCGCGGCGCGGATCAGCCGTTCCGAGCCCTCGCGCGACACCGGCTTGATGCCGATGCCGGAGCTCTCCGGGAAGCGGATCCTGGCATACGCCTTGGGGAAGGCCTCGCGGAACAGCTCGAGAAACCTGCGGCAGTCGGCGCTGCCGGCTTCGAACTCGATGCCTGCGTAGATGTCTTCGGTGTTCTCGCGAAAGATCACCATGTCGACCTTCTCCGGGTGTTTGACCGGCGAGGGCACGCCCTTGAACCAGCGTACCGGCCGCAGGCACACGTACAGATCGAGCATCTGCCGCAACGCCACGTTCAGCGAGCGGATGCCGCCGCCGATGGGCGTGGTGAGCGGCCCCTTGATGGAGACCAGGTACTCGCGGCACGCTGCGACCGTTTCCTCGGGCAGCCAGGTGTTGAACAGCCGGTTGGCTTTCTCGCCGGCAAACACCTCCATCCAGTGGATGCGGCGCTTGCCGGCGTAGGCCCTGGCCACCGCGGCATCCATGACGCGCACGCTCGCGCGCCAGATGTCCGGCCCGGTGCCGTCGCCTTCGATGAAGGGAATGATCGGGTTGTCGGGAACGACCAGCTTGCCGTTCTGAATCGCGATCTTCGTGCCCTGGGGAGGCGGGACGACCCTGGCGGTGGCGGCCGTGGACATGCGGAATTCTCCTGGGGAATCCGGCGGCGCGCGTCCGCCGGGCGCGAAATGCTATCACAGCGCCGCCGGGGCGGCCGGGCGCGTACCTAAGCACGGCCGCGTGTGAGAGACTGGACCGCGACTTACGCCGCGGGGGCGGCCAGGAAACAAGCCGCGTATGTCCGATGGCATTGCCTATTAATAAGAGTGACGCCGCGCCGGCGGCGCAGCCATCGCTGCTGCGGCAGATGTGCGCCGTGCGGCCCATCGATCCGCGCGATACCAGCGGCAAGAGCCGGCTGAAGCAGGTACTGAGCGCGCGGGCGCTGATCGCCATCGGCCTGGGAGCCACCATCGGCTCGGGTATTTTCGTGCTCACCGGCACGGTGGCGGCGAATCACGCGGGACCCGCGATTACCCTGTCGCTGCTGGTCGCCGCGTTCGGCGGTGGACTGGCGGCACTGTGCTACTCGGAGTTCGCCGCCTTCCTGCCGGTTCCGGGCAGCGCTTACAGCTACACCTACGCGACCCTCGGCGAGGCGCTCGCCTGGTTCATCGGCTGGAACCTGCTGCTCGAGTACGCGATCTCCGCTTCCGCGGTAGCGGTGAGCTGGTCAGCCTACGTGGTGAGCCTGCTGACCGATGCGCACATTCACCTGCCGGCCGCACTGGTCAATGCGCCGCTGGGACTCGATGCGCACGATCACGTCATCGCGACCGGAGCGTTCATCAACCTGCCGGCGGTGCTGATCATCGCCGCCATGACGGTATTGCTGTACGTCGGGGTGCGCGGCTCGGCCGGCGCCAACACCCTCATGGTGGCTCTCAAGGTCGGCGTCATCGTGATCGTCGTGGTTGCGGGGCTGAAGTACGTCGACCCCGCGAACTGGCGTCCGTATGTGCCGCCCAACACCGGCATCCGCGGCCATTTCGGCTGGAGCGGCGTGATGCAGGGCGCGGCCATCATCTTCTTCTCCTACGTCGGGTTCGACACCGCCTCGACGACCGCGCTGGAGGCGCGCAACCCGCAGCGCGATCTGCCGCTTGGCATCATCGGCGCACTGGTCATTTCCGCGGTGCTGTATGTCGCCATGGCGAGCGTGCTGACCGGCATGGTGCCCTTTCAGAAACTCGACTCCGATGCACCGGTGGCGGTGGCGCTCGACGCTCACCGCCAGCTCGCCTGGCTCTCCCCGCTGGTCAAGGTGGGCGTCATCGCCGGAATGTCCTCGGTGATTCTCACCTCACTCCTCGGGCAGCCGCGCATCCTGCTGTCGATGGCCGACGACGGCCTGCTACCGCCATTCATGAGCCGGTGCCACCCGCGTTTCAAGACGCCGCACGTTTCCACGGTCATCACCGGGGCGTTCGCGGCGGCGATCGCCGCGGTGTTTCCACTCGACCTGCTCGCCGATCTCATTTCCATGGGCATCCTGCTGGCCTTTGCGGTGGTGTGCGCCGGCGTGCTGGTGCTGCGCTACACGCGCCCCGACGAGTACCGCCCGTTTCGGGTACCGTGGGCGCCCGTGACCTGTGTGCTGGGCACGGTCGTATGCCTCGGTATGACCTATTGGCTGTCCGCGGCCACCTGGATGCGGCTGGTGTACTGGACCGCGCTGGGCATGTCGATCTACGCCTTCTACGGCTTCCGCCACAGCCGGCTGCGCCGATGACGCGCACCCGGGCGAGCACACCGGCGGCGGACGGCTTCCGCATGCCGGCCGAGTTCGAGCCGCATCGCCGCTGCTGGATGCTCTGGCCGGAGCGCCCCGACAACTGGCGTGCGGCCGCGCGCCCGGCGCAGCTCGCCTTTGCGCAAGTGGCTGCCGCGATCGCACCGTTCGAGCCCGTCACTGTGGGCGCATCCGCGGCACACTACACCACCGCCCGCGCGCTGCTCCCCGAGACGGTGCGCGTGGTCGAGATGTCCCATGACGACTGCTGGATGCGCGATGTCGGTCCCACCTGCGTGGTGAATGCGCGCGGCGGCGTGCGCGGCGTCGACTGGCGTTTCAACGCCTGGGGAGGCCTCGAGGGCGGACTGTATTTCCCCTGGGACCAGGACGACCTCGTAGCCGCCAAGGTGCTCGAGGTTGAGGATCTCGAGCGTTACCGCGCGCCGTTCGTCAACGAAGGCGGCGCCATCCACGTGGACGGGCAGGGCACCGCGCTCGTGACCGAGGAGTGCCTGCTCAACCCCAATCGCAACCCGGGGAGCGGGCGTGCCGAGGCGGACAGGCGCTTGCGTGCCTACCTCGGCGTGAGCCAGGTGATCTGGCTCGGTCGCGGGGTGGTCGACGATGAGACCAGCGGACACGTCGACAATCTCGCCTGCTTCGTGCGCCCGGGAGTGGTCTGTCTCACCTGGACCGACCGGCGGCGCGATCCGCAGTATGCGATCTCGCGCGATGCCTGGGAGCGCCTGCACGATGCGCGCGATGCACACGGCCGCAGGCTGCGGGTCGCGCGGCTGCCGATGCCCGGACCGCTCACCCTGCAGCGGCGCGAGGCCGCCGGCATCGTGCCCCGCGAGGGCACGCGGCCGCGCCGGGCGGGCGAACGTCTCGCGGCGAGCTACGTTAATTTCTACATCGCCAACGGCGCCATCGTCATGCCGCTGCTCGATGCACGCACCGACCGCCTGGCGGCACGGCGGCTGCGGCGGCTGTTTCCCGGCCGCCGCGTGCTCGGCGTCGCGGCCCGGGAAATCCTCCTCGGCGGCGGCAATATCCACTGCATCACCCAGCAGATCCCGGCAGGAACGCGAACCCGGTCACCGTCTGCAAGCTGAGTTACAGCGTGCGCGGCCGGGCTTCGGTATCGTCCGCGCCCATGCATTCCGGGCGCGTGCGCATGCCATCCCTGGTCGTGGTGCTGCTGGCGGTGTTCGCCTGCGCCAGCCTGCCGGCGCGTAGCGCGGGCGCCATACCCGCAGCACCCGCGTCGGCAAGCGACGGCTTGCTCGTGAAGCTGCGCGCGACCGCCGGCGCCAGCGGCTACGAGCCCGCACCCGGGCGTATCGCCGCGCTCGCGGCCCGTAACGGGCTCGAGGCGACGCAGGTGCAGCACATCTTCTCCGGCATCCATCTGCTGCGCGTGCGCGCCGCCGCCGGCGCGACGCCCACGGCGGCGCTGGCGCTGCTGCGGGCCGACCGCGAAGTCGATTACGCCGAGCTCAACCAGCGTCGTTACCCGCTCGCGACGCCCGATGACACGCTGTTCGCCAGTCAGTGGTACCTGCAGAGTGCCCAACCCGCCGCAATCGATGCGCAGAACGCCTGGGACGTGACCACCGGCGTCCCTGGCCTGGTGATCGCCGACCTCGATACCGGCGTGCGCTTCGATCATCCGGATCTGCGCAACACGCAGGCGAACCGGCTGCTGCCGGGCTACAACCTGATTTCCAATGTGGCCACCGCCAACAATGCGTTCGGCCGCGGATCGGACGCCTCCGACCCCGGCGACTGGATTTCCACAAGCGATCAGAAGATGCCGCAGTTCGCCAGCTGCCCGCTCGCCAACAGCAGCTGGCACGGTACGCGCGTGGCCGGAATTCTCGGCGCGATCAGCAACAACGAGATGGGCATCACCGGCGCCACCTGGGAGGGGTGGATCGAGCCGGTGCGCGTGCTCGGCAAGTGCGGCGGCTATGACTCCGACATCATCGCCGCCATGGCGTGGGCAGCGGGCGACCACGTCGACGGCGTGCCGGACAATCCCTATCCGGCGCAGATCCTGAACATGAGCCTGGGAGCGAGCGGCCCGTGTCCGTCGAGCTACCAGCAGATGGTGGATGAGCTGCTCGCCGAGGGCGTGCTCATCGTGGTGTCGGCGGGCAACGAGGGCGGACCGGTGGATGCACCGGCGAACTGCATCGGCGCCGTCGGCGTTGCGGGTCTGCGCCAGCTAGGCACCAAAGTCGGCTACAGCAGCTTAGGTCCGGAGATCGCACTGGCGGCGCCGGCGGGCAACTGCGTCAACAGCGCCGCTGGGCCGTGCCTGTTCTCCATCGCGACCACGACCAACACCGGCACCACCGTGCCGGCCGCCGCCAGCTACACCGACGAATACCACTTCAACGTCGGCACCAGCTTCTCCGCGCCGCTGGTGAGCGCAATCGCCGGATTGATGCTGGCGGTGAACGGCAATCTCACGCCGCCGCAGCTCATCGGGCGACTGCAGGCCGGTGCCCAGCCTTTCCCGGTGTCGGCCGATCCGACCGTGCCCTACTGCCACGTGCCTGCCGGTGCCAGCGATTTGCAGACCGGCGAGTGCAACTGCACCGCCAACACCTGTGGAGCGGGAATGGCGAACGCCAACGGCGCGGTGCTGCAGGCGCTGCGTCCCATCGCCGCGCTCAGCGTGCCGGCGGCCTTTGCCCCTGGCAGCACGGTGTTGCTCGATGCCAGCGGCAGCGCGGCGGCATGCAACGCCACCATCGTCAGTTACCAGTGGAGCTTCGCGCCGCCGCTCCTGCACGCGCCGCCGATCAGCAACGCCGGCAGCGCCCGCGCCAGCATCGTGGCCCCCGCCGCGCCGCTCAGCTACACGCTGATGCTCACCGTGACCGACGACCACGGCCGTACCGACAGCGCGCCGGTCACCATTGGCTTCGACAGCGGCTTCACCCCCGCGCCCGCAAGCGCCGGCGAGCACGCCTGCCTGGCTGCGGTTTCCTACAGCACCGCGCCCGCGAACAGCGGCACCCCCAGTGGCAGCGGCACTCCCAGTGGCAGCGGTAGCAGCAGTGGCGGCAGTGCCAGTGGTGGCGGTGGCGGCGGCGGCGCGCTCGATCCCTGGACGTTGACCCTGGCGACGCTCGCCGCAGCGCTCGCCGCCGGCGGCCGCTACAGCAGGCGCTGCGCCGCCTCGAGCCAGGGGCGCTGCGCACGCCGATAGTGCCCGGGCGCGATGCGCGCCTGCTCGAGCAGCTCGCGCGCGATGCGCTGCGCCTCGACCCTTTGTCCCTGCTCCTGCAGCAGCTGTGCGTAGCGGACCGCGGCTTCGGCGCCCGGAAATGACGCCGCCAGCACGCGATACTCCTCCAGCGCCCTCTGCACCTCGCCTTCCGCAGCGAGCGCGCGTGCATACAGCAGGTGCCCCGCGGGCGAGCGAAACTCGGGATTCAGCCGGATGAGCTCATCGAGCGTCACGCGCGCGCCGTGCGCGTCGCCCTTGGCGAATTGCGCCTGCGCCAGGCCCAGCATGAGATTGGCATCGTGCTGGTACAGTCCGCTGAGCGCCTCGCGGTACTGCATGATCGCCTCGTCGTGACGACCGTGACGCAGCAGCTCCTCGGCGTAGCGCTGGCGGCTGGCGACGTTGCTGCCGACGCGCGCCTCGCTCTCGTAGCGGCGCAGGTCGGCCATCGGGTCCATGGCCTTCTTCAGGCCACGCGCGGTGCGCCGTGCCGCGCGGCTGCGGAACAGCTCCGGCAGCATCTCCACGGCGATGTAGGCGATACCGCCCGCCAGCGGCAGGAACAGCAGTACCCAGATCCACAGCTGGTTACGTCCGGTGCGGATGACATGAATGATGAGCAGCACCTGGATGATGATCGGTACGATCAGCAGCAACATGAGTTCTCTCTCCGCGATCTAAGGACGCGTCGGCGGCAGCGCGAAGGCGATCACATAGTCGCCGCGCGGCGTGCCGAGCGGTCCGTGGCCGCCCGCGCTGATGACGAGGTACTGGCGCTGGTCGGGTCCGGCACGGTACGTCATGGGCGTCGCCTGGCCGCCCGCCGGCAGGCGGTACTTCCACAGCTCGCGACCGGTCTCGATGTCGAACGCACGCAGGTAACTGTCCATGGCCGCACCGATGAACACCAGCCCTCCCGCGGTCGCGATCGGTCCTCCCATGTTGGGCATGCCGAAGTTGCGCGCGGGCACGAACCAGGGCGTCAGACCTTCGGTGCTGCCGAGCGGCACCTGCCAGACGATGCGGCCGTGCTGCAGATCGAGGCTCACCAGCGTACCCCAGGGCGGGGCGGTGCACGGCAGGCCCCACGGCGACAGCAGCGGTTCGCGGCGCATGCCAAAGGGAGTGCCGGCCTGGCGGCCGAATTCCGCGTGCGGGTAGCTGCCGGAGCTCGCCTGGCGCTCGAACTCCGCTGCAGGCAGCAGCGTCACCATCGTCGGCAGCAGGTTGACCGCGGCGATGATGCGTCCGCGGTCCTCGTCGAACGCCACCCCGCCCCAGTTCACTCCGCCGATGTAACCCGGCAGCAGCAGCGTGCCGTGCGTGTCGGGCGGGGTGAAGATGCCCTCGTTGCGCAGCGAGGCGATCAGATCGCGGCACCTGCCGCGGTCCCAGAACGTCAGGCCCCAGGCATCCTCCGGCTGGACCGCGCGCTGCGGCGTGAGCGCGGGAAGCGTGGAGAACGGTTGCGTCGGCCAGGCGTGCTCGCCGGGCACGTGGCTCGCAGGCACGGGCCGTTCAGTGAGCGGCACCAGCGGCCGGCCATCCGTACGCTCGAAGACGTACACCATGCCGGTCTTGGTCGCCTGGATGACGGCCGGCACCGGCGCTCCCCGTACCGTGAAATCGCCGAGCACCGGC
This sequence comes from Steroidobacteraceae bacterium, assembly GCA_035481975.1. Lineage (GTDB taxonomy): Bacteria > Pseudomonadota > Gammaproteobacteria > Steroidobacterales > Steroidobacteraceae > 13-2-20CM-66-19. Next base: position 13,113 of record DATHRC010000006.1, on the reverse strand, counting down.
TGTGCGGCGAGGTCGAAGTCCCACAGGTCGTGGTGCACCAGCTGCTGGTGCCACACCAGCGCGCCGCTGGCCGCCTCGAGCGCGAGCAGTGAGTTGGCAAAGCGGTCGGAGCCGAGCCGCAGGCCGCCGTAGAAATCCGGGCTCGCCGAGCCGGTGGGAATCAACACCAGCCCGTGCTCCGCATCGACCGACATGACGCCCCAGGCATTGCCGGCGCCGGTGGCGGCGGCCTGGGCGGGATTCCACTCCCCGGCAGCCGGATGGGCGGCGGAGTCGGGCAGCGGATCGAAGGCCCACAGCTGCGCGCCGCTGGTGGCGTCGAAGCCGCGGATCACGCCGCGCTCGACGTTCGCCGCGCGGTTGTCGCCGATGGCCGAGCCGACCACGATCACGTTGCGGTACACCGCCGGAGGCGAAGTGACCAGGTAGGCGCCGACATCGCGGATGCGAATGCCGCGCGTCAGGTCCAGCTGCCCGCCGCCGCCGAAGTCCGCGCACGGGCGGCCGGTGTCCGCATCGAGCGCGAGCAGCCGCGCGTCCAGGGTACCGGTAAACACGCGCCGCACGCACGGCCCGGGGTTGCCGGCGGCGCCCTGCCACACGCTCACGCCGCGCGCGCTCGCTTCCGAGTAATGGCGCGTACGGTCGATGTGCGGATCGAAGCGCCAGCGCTCGCGACCCGACTGCGGGTCGAGCGCGATCACCACGTTGGTCGCGCTCTCCAGGTACAGCATGCCGAAGGCGAGCACCGGCGTCGCTTCGAACGTCAGCTTGCCAGCGCGCGCCAGCCCCGCGCCGAGCTCGCCGGTGCGATAGGTCCAGGCAGGCGCAAGCCGCGCCACGTTGCTGCGGTTGATCTGCTCGAGGTGCGAGAAGCGCTGGCCCCAGGCATCGCCGCCGTAGAAGCCCCAGTCGCTGGCCGCGGGCGCCTGGGCGTGCAGCCACGGCGCGGCCAGGCACGACAGCGTGAGCGCCAGGAGCGCACGCGGCACGTGCGCGCGGCCACGGGCGGCGCGCGCGCCGGCGGAAGAGCGGGGCGTCATGCGGGCATTATCCGCGATGCCGCGCAGCGCTGCGCGAGTCCGGCGCACCGCCGGCCGCATGCTGGTATTCTTGGTCGCCGTGACTTCAACACGGGCGGCCACACCTCGTTTCGGGGTGCTGAGTCTACTTCTCGCAGCTCAGTGGCTCGCAGCCCCTGTCATCACTGCCGCCCAGACACCCGCCGCAGCGCCGCCGGACGCCGCCGCGCAGCGACCGCGCGTCGGACTGGTGCTGTCGGGCGGCGGCGCGCGCGGCGCGGCGCACATCGGCGTGCTCAAGGTACTGGAGGAGATGCGCGTGCCGGTCGATGCGATCGCCGGCACCAGCATGGGTGCGGTGGTCGGCGGGCTGTATGCGAGCGGCCTGTCGGCGCGCGACATCGAGAAGATCATGACTTCGATCAACTGGCAGGACGCCTTCAGCGACCGACCGCCGCGCGAGGATCTGACGCTGCGCCGCAAGGAGGAGGAGGAGAACTTCCTGGTGAACTTCCCGCTCGGCCTGCGCGGCGGCCACATCGTGCTGCCCAGGGGACTGATCCAGGGACAGCGGCTGACCCAGACCCTGCGCCGCCTGACGCTGCCGGTGGCGCGCATCAGCAATTTCGACGAGCTGCCGACAGCGTTTCGCGCGGTCGCGACCGACCTCGAGACCGGGGACAGCGTGGTGATCGGCTCGGGGGACCTGACCACCGCCATGCGCGCCAGTCTCTCGGCGCCGGGGGTGTTCGCGCCGGTGCAGCGCGAGGGCCGGATGCTGGTCGACGGCGGCATCGCCGACAACGTGCCGGTGGACATTGCGCGCGCGATGGGCGTCGACCTGGTGATCGTGGTGGACGTGGGGTTTCCGCTGCAATCACGGCGGCAGCTGACGAGCGCGCCGGCAATCTCCAATCAGATGCTCGCGATCCTCATGCGCCAGAACGCCGCAGCCCAGCTCGCCACGCTCACGCCGCGGGACATTCTCATCCAGCCGCCGCTCGGCGACGCCTCGTCGTTCGATTTCGGCGGCGTGGCGAAGGTGATCGGCGTCGGCGAGAGCGCGGCACGCGCCAGGCGTGAGCAGCTGGCCGCCCTCACCATCAGCGAGCGCGACATGCGCGGCTACCTGGCGCGGCGCGAGAGCGGGCGCCAGCCGCCGCCACGCGTCGAGTTCGTGCAGGTAGACCCGGAATCCGAGGCCTACGGTCCCGCGACCGCCAACCTGTTCAGCGATCTGGTGGGCAAGCCGCTGGATCCGGACGCGGTGGCGCGCCGCGTGACCGCGCTCTACGGCCGCGGCGGACTCGACACGCTCGACTACCACGTGATCGGCGATCCCGGCCGCTACGGTCTGTCGCTCGATGCGCGCCCCAATTCCCAGGGTCCCAATTACCTGCGCTTCGGTCTGAGCCTGCAGGATGACTTACAAGGCAACAGCACCTACGACGCCGCGCTGCGCTTCGTGGTGTCCGACATCACCCGCAACGCCGGCGAATGGGTGACGGACCTGCAGGTCGGCACCACTTCGCTGGCGTCGACCGAGCTGTTCCTGCCGCTCACCCAGAACTACGACTGGTTCGTCATGCCGCACGTGGCGGACGCGGCGCGCGATCTGTTCGTGCTCAAGGGGCAGACCCTCGAGGCGGAGTACCGCGTGCACACCTTCGACTACGGCGTGGACTTCGGCCGACAGTTCGGCAACTGGGGCGAGATCCGCACCGGCGTGCTGCGCGAGCAGGGCCACTACGTGCTGCAGATCGGCGACGCCGCGGATCCGAACCTGCCGGAGCAGAGCTTCACCCCCTTCAACATGCGTCAATACTTCCTGCGTTTCACCTACGACCGGCTCGACGACGTCAACTTCCCGCGCAGCGGCCAGCAGGCCACGCTGCAATGGAGCGCCGATCGCAACGCCACCGGTGTGGGGCAGAACGCCGACCAGGTCACCGCCAGCTATCTCGGCGCTTATTCGCTCGGGCGCGACACGCTGTCGTTCTCTGCCTCCGGCGGCATGACGCTGCAGTCGCACATCACCGATCTGAATCTGCAGTTTCCCCTCGGCGGTTTCCTCAACCTGTCGGGGCTGCGGGCTTATTCGCTGCTCGGTCCGGACTTCGGCATTGCGCGCGCGCTCTACTACCGGCAGATCGGGCGCGGCGGTCCCGGCTACTTCGACGTGCCGACCTACATCGGCATGTCGCTGGAGATCGGCAACGTCTGGCAGACCCGCAGCGCGGCGAGTTTCGGCAACACGCAGAAGGACGCGAGCGTATTTCTCGGGCTCAACACCTTTCTCGGCCCGGTTTACATCGCCACCGGCTTCGACGACCACGGTAACCAGGCGTTCTACCTGTTCCTCGGCCGGACGTTCTGAGCCGCCAGCTGTGCGCGCCTCGCCGCCGGGCCTGGCGGTTGCATCGCGTCGGCCGCGAGTCGCGTGTTTACAGCTGCCGGCGATAGACGATAAAACCCGAGCGCTCCGCAACCTGGTCGTAGAGCCGCCGGGCGGTGTGGTTGGTTTCGTGCGTCTGCCAGTAGAGGCGGCTCGCGCCGCCGTGCGCGGCGCGCTCACAGAATGCGCCGAGCAGCGCCCGCCCGACTCCGCGGCCGCGCAGCTCCGGCACGGTGTAAAGATCCTGCAGGTAACAGACCGGCTCGAGGCGGATGGTGCTGCGGTGGAACAGGTAGTGCGCCAGGCCCACCAGTCGGGCGTCGAGCTGCGCCACCAGCGCGTACACCGGCTCGTGCTCCTGGAAAAATCGCGTCCAGGTCATGCGCGTGATCTCCGCGGGCAGCGCGCTGGCACCGGCGCGGCCGTAGAACGCGTTGTAGTCGTCCCACAGCGGCAGCCATTGCGGGAAGTCCGCAGGCGAAACGGGGCGCACTGTCAGCCCCGCAGGCGCGGCGGTCACGGATCTCCCGTCGGCACGATCGCGGCGGTCTCGACCATCAGAATCACGCTGCGCTCGGGCGCGCGCGTGCGATGGACGATGCCTCGGGGAACGACAAATCCCTGCAGCGGCCACAGATCGATGCAGCGGTCCTCGAGATCGATGATGAAGTGCCCCTTGAGCACGAAGAAGAACTCATCGTCGTTGTCGTGCTTGTGCCAGTGGTACTCGCCCTGCATCACGCCGACACGGACGACCGAATCGTTCACCTGGCAGAGCGTCTGGTTGTACCAGCGATCCGTGCACTGGGCAACGAGCGCCGGCAGGTCGACGATGCTCAGGGGTGCGAACTTGACGTCGAGGTAGGTGGCATAGGGGTACTTCTCGGGTTCGGCCATGATCCTCTCCGTTGCTTACGCTGATAAGTTAGCAGGCCGCGCAGGTGCCGGTCAGATGCGCGCGCGCCTGCTGCTGCCGGCACTGTGCAGGAGCGCGGGCGGTACGCGCAGCGGGTGGGGCGCGCCACGCCACACGCCGCGGGCTACAGCCCGCGGCTCTCGGCGAGCTTCTCGATTTTCTGAAACACCAGCGCCGGCTTGTCGCCGGCGCGTGAATACTCATGCCGCCGGCTCATGTCCGCCATTGCCGCGTCGCGCTCGGCGGGCGTGGAATACCAGTGCAAGCGCTGCCACTCGGGACCGAGGAGCTTGCGGAACGGGTCCCCGCTCGGGAGGCTTACCCGTATGCCGTAGGGGCGCAGCCTCTCGATCGGCGGGGTGCGCAGATTCTGCGGTTGACTGATGCCCATGGTGAGGAGCACTTTACGGTGCGGTGCTCGGGCGGGGCAAGCTGCCGCGGTGCAAGCGCACCGTCAGCGCCGGCGGCAGGCGCTCTTGAGCCGCATGGCGATCATCCCCACACTGTTGGTGTAAACGTCGAGGAGGCTCGCGCCATGGCGCTATTCCGCAAGAAATCAACCATGCCCACCGCGGACGACGCGCTGCCGGGACGCAGCACGCCGCTGCAGGTTCCCGAGACGCACTTCGTGAACGGACGGCGCATCGTGCCGCCGTTCCCGGCGGGCATGCGCGAGGCGGTGTTCGGACTGGGCTGCTTCTGGGGCGCGGAGCGGCTGTTCTGGGAGCTGCCCGGAGTGTATTCGACGGCCGTCGGCTATGCCGGCGGCTTCACGCCCAATCCGACCTACGAAGAGGTCTGCACCGGGGAGACCGGTCATACGGAGGTCGTGCGCGTCATCTACGACCCGACGAAGATCGGCTACGAGCAGCTGCTGAAGACGTTCTGGGAATCGCACGATCCCACCCAGGGAATGCGCCAGGGTAACGATGTCGGCACGCAGTACCGCTCGGCCATCTACGTTGCCGACCGGGAGCAGCGTGAGGCCGCGGAAGCTTCCAAGCGCGCCTACCAGGCGCGCCTCAAGGCGGCCGGCTACGGCACCATCACGACCGAGATCCGCGACGCACCGGAATTCTTCAACGCCGAGGACTATCACCAGCAGTACCTGGCGAAGAACCCCGGGGGCTACTGCGGCATCGGCGGATGCGGGGTGCCGTTCAATTCCGCGGAAGTAAAGGTCGGGGAGAAGGCGTGATGACCCGGGTCGACCGTGCGTAGCGGATACTCTACTCGGGCAGCTCCGGAAGGGGCCGCTCTCGCAGTGCTGCCGATACCCTGTTGAGATTGACCTGGTGCGGCTCGCGATAGGCCCACCAGATGGATACCCAACCGTTCCTGACGGAGTCTGCGACGTACTCCTCCAGCGTCCCGTGCAGGTAGTCCGCGTCGTGCGAGCGCAGGATTACCTTGCGCAGGTAATTTGAGGTCGCATCGATCAGGGTCTTCTGGTAACCGCCGTGCGCGATGACGTCCGGGTTGCCATGGTTGGGGAAAATCCGCTCGATGTTCCACTCCCGAAACTGCTGCAGGTTCGTGTAGTGCGTCACGACATGCTCCGGCTCGGCGATGAACGTCACCGTATCCTCGAGCGTATCGCCCGCCAGCAGAATGCGCTCCTGCGGCAGGTAAATGACCAAGCCATCCTCGGAATGGATGTTCACCGGCCGCAACTCGATCTTGACGTCCCCGACGTAGAAGTTGGTGTCGGCGGAGATTCCGATATTGGGTACGACGAGTGGCTTGATCGCCGGTGGTCCCCATTCTGTGCCGGCTTCGATGGCGGTTTTCCTGCTCCTCAACAGGCGAATGGTCATGTCGGTCGCTATCCGGTCGACATCGGCGTACACAGCGTTGCCACCGACATGGTCGAGATGCCAATGACTGTTGACGACGGTGAAACGCCTGACGCCGGCCCTCGCCAGGTAGTCCCTTACCCATCTTGCTTCCGGCACGGTCGGAAACGTGTCGTAGACCAGTGCCTGATCGCCGCTGCGAATTACATAGGTCGCAACGCCGACGTCCAATGCACCGTAGTCCGCCCAATTGTGGGCGCTCGGCGGGCGCGGCTGCTGCGCGGGCCGGCCGTCGTAGAAACTGAGGAGATGATCGTTGATCTGCAACACACGCATGTTCATCTCACGAGCAGTTGCGTGACTGATCACCAGGTAGAGCCCGACAGTCACCAGGCCGCACGTGGCGCGGGCGACTGCGAGTGCGGACCTGGACATGAATACTCCCCCGGAAATCGTGATGGTCGACGCGTGGCTGCCGCGCACCCGGCATCGTCTTGTTTTGCGAACAGCATATCACCGCGACGCACGTGGCCACAGCGCGCTGGAACGATTGTGCGCACCAGCGTGGCGTGGGACGATTCGCCGCACACGAATACAGGAGCTGCGAGATGAGCGGACGTGTGGCGCTGGTCACGGGCGGTGGCCGCGGGATCGGGCGCGAGGCGGCGCTGCTGCTGTCGGCAGCGGGAGCGCGCGTGATGATCGTGTCGCGCACTGTGACGGAACTGGCGGCCGTCGGGCTCGCATACGTCGCGGCCGATCTGGGTACTCCGGCAGGCTGTGCCCTGGCGGTTGCCGAGACCGAGCGACGACTGGGGCCGATTGATCTGTTGGTTGTGAATCACGGTATCGGCTCGGCCCACGAGCGGGTCGTGTGGGAGCAGGATCCGGAGCTTTGGCGCGAGACCATGCGCGTCAACCTCGACGGCCCATTCGAGCTCGCGCGGCTGACGGTTGGCGGTATGTGCAAGCGCGGCTTCGGCCGGCTGGTGTTCACCAGCTCGACCGCCGGCGAGAAAGCGGAACGCGCCGGCAGCGCGTACAGCGCTTCCAAGCATGGGGTTATCGGCCTGGCGCGCTCGGTCGCCCAGGACGCGGGACCCTTCGGCGTCACCTCCAATGCGGTGCTGCCTGGCTGGGTGCGCACGGCGATGGCCGAGCGCTCGGCGGAGGCGGAGGCCGAACGGCGCGGCATCAGCGTCGAGCAGGTGTGGCGCGAACGCGCCGCCATCTACCCGCAGAACCGGGTGTTGGAACCGCGCGAGGTCGCGCAGGTGATCGCGTTTCTGTGCAGCGATGCCGCCGGGGCCGTAAACGGCGAGGCGATCACCGTGGCTCTTGGCGGCATCTGGTAGGCGTGCGGAGGATTTCGCATCGCCGAGGCGGCGCCCACCATGATTGAACTCGATCCGCAGTCCACCGCGCTCGTGCTGATCGACCTGCAGAAGGGCATCCTGGGCAACCCGCTCGCGCCCATCTCCGGCGGGGAGCTGCTGACACGCGCCCAGGCGCTGGCCGAGCGCTTTCGAGCCGCCCGGGCAACGGTGGTGCTGGTGCACGTCGCTTTCTCCGCGGACGGCGCGGACATGCTGCGTCAGCGCGTCGATCAACCGCCGGCAATTCCGCCGCGCGGTTTTCCCGCCGGATGGAACGAGTTCCCTCCCGGTCTGATGCAGCCAGGCGATCTGGTGATCACCAAGCGACAGTGGGGCGCGTTCTACGGCACCGAGTTGGACCTGCAGCTGCGCCGGCGTGGCGTCCGCACCCTCGCGCTCGGCGGCGTTGCCACTCACATTGGCGTGGAATCGACCGCGCGTCAGGCGTATGAGCACGGCTACGAGCTGCTGATCGTCAAGGACGCAACCACCAGCTCCTTCGCCGAGGGTCACGACATGTCGATGAAGCACGTTCTGCCCCGAGTCGGCCGGCTGGTTCAAAGCGCCGACCTCACGCTGAGCCGCCGCTAGCGTCGCCGAACCCGGGAGCGGCACAGGATCATGCGTCAGCCCGCGGCGCGCAGCGCACGGACGTTGCGCGCGACGCCGAGCGTGCTGCGGTGGGGAGTGCTGCTGGCGGCATCGCTCGCTTTCATCGTGCCGTTGCAGCTGATCCACCTGCCGGCCGCGTTGCTGCTGGGCGCGATGGCTGCCGCGATCCTGTTAGCGCTGTTTGAAGGTCAGCTGGCCGTGCCGCGCTGGCCCTTCGTCCTCGCGCAAGGTCTCATCGGCTGCCTGGTGGCGCGCAGCATCGGCCCGGCGATTCTCATGACCGTGGTCCGGCAATGGCCGCTGTTTCTCGCGGCTGTTTGCGCGGTGCTGGTCATCAGCACATCGCTCGGCGTGGTGCTGGCGCGCCTGAAGGTATTGCCGGGAGCGACGGCGGTGTGGGGCTCCGCACCTGGCGCCGCCACCGTGATGGTGTTGATGTCCGAAGGCTTCGGCGGCGACCCGCGGCTGGTCGCCTTCATGCAGTTCCTGCGCGTGATGCTGGTAGCGCTGCTGGCCTCGCTCGTCGCGCGGCTGTGGGTTGCCCCCGACGCCGCTGCCACGCCTGCCGTGGAGTGGTTTCCCGCTCTTGCCACGGTGCCGTTGTGGGAGACGATGCTTGTGGCCGTAGTCGGTGCCGTCATCGGCGCCCGCGCCAGGATTCCCGCCGGTCCCTTGCTCATTCCGCTGCTCGCCGGCATAGCGCTCTCCTGCACCGGCCTGCTCACCATTACGCTGCCGCCCTGGCTGATGGCCGGCTGCTACGCCCTGGTCGGTTGGTCCATCGGACTGAGATTCACACGCGAGATCGTGCTGTACGCCGCGCACGCTTTTCTGAAGATCGCCACCGCTACCCTCATTCTGATCGCGCTCTGCGGCGCTCTGGGATGGCTGCTGCACTTCACGGTGGGTACCGACCCGCTCACCGCCTACCTCGCCACCAGCCCGGGTGGCGCCGATTCGGTGGCGATCATTGCGGCCTCCGCCAAAGTGGACCTGCCCTTCGTCATGGCCATGCAGGTGGCGCGGTTCATCCTCGTGATGCTGCTGGGCCCGGCATTGGCCAGGATGGTGACGCGGTGGGTGGGAAGCTGAGCCGCGGGCCGCGCTAAGCGGCGACCCGCAGCTCCACCGCACGCGCTTCGCGGCCGAGGGAGGTGACCACGATAACCGCGATCGCGACCACCGCCATCGTCCAGGCGAGAATGTAGGCGTAGTCGCCGCCGTGCGCCTCGGCGATGCCGGCCTGGAAGGGTGCCATTCTCGACGCCGCCAGGTTGCCCAGCTGGTAAGCGAAGCCCGGCAGGATCGCGCGCACCGAAGGCGGCGAGAGCTCGTTGAGATGCGCCGGCACGATGCCCCAGGCGCCCTGCACCATGAACTGCATAAGAAAGCCGCCGAGCGCCAGCAGCACGACGGTCTGCGCATAAGCCCACAGCGGGATCATGGGCAGCGCCAGCAGGGCAGCCAGCACGATGGTCCGTCGGCGACCCAGCCGCTCTGACAAGGTACCGAAGAAGATTCCGCCGGCCAGCGCGCCGAGGTTCATGACGATCGCGATATTGCCGGCGGTCTTGGCGGACAGACCGTGCTGGCTCTGCAGGAACGTCGGATACAGGTCCTGCGAGCCGTGCGAGAACGCGTTGAAGCAGGCCATGAGCAGCACCAGGTACAAAAGCGTTGGCAGATGGGTCTTTGCAGCACTCCACACCGCTGCCAACGAGGCCCGCCTGGCGGTCGCCCCCGCTACCCACGCTGGAGATTCCGTGACGTAGAAGCGTATGTACAGCACCAGCAGTGCGGGACTTGCGCCAATGATGAACATGCCGCGCCAGCCGACGTGCACGAAGGCATAGGCGAACACCACCGACGCCAGCAGGTAGCCGATGACGTAGCCCTCTTGCAGCAGCCCGGAGAAGAAGCCGCGTCCCCTCGCGGGCAGCGTCTCGAGGGCCAGCGCTGCGCCCACGCCCCACTCGCCGCCCATGGCGAAGCCGAACACGGCGCGCAGCACCAACAGCGTTGCCAGATTGGGAGCGAAGGCCGTGGCGAGCTGCGCCGCGGCGTAGCTGACGACGTTCAGCATCAGGATGGGGCGGCGGCCGTACTTTTCCGCGAGCCAGCCGAATAGCAGCGCACCGAGCGGACGGAACGCAAGCGTGAGGAAGATCCCTTCGGCCACCGACTTGATGTCGGTATGGAATTCGCTGCTGATCGCCCGCAGGCAGAAGACGAAGATGAAGAAATCGAAAGCGTCGAGCGACCAGCCGAGGAGTGAGGCCACGAAGGCAGTGAGTTGTGCGCGAGTCAGTTCTCGCAGAATGCTGGGCACGCAGGCTCCCCCGGCGGCTGAAGCACAAGCCTAACACGGGGCATTCGCCTGAACCCATTGCAATCGCCGCCTCTTGCGCCAGAATGTCGGGATGCTGCAGCGGAGCCCTGGCCGCATTACCGGTGTGGGAGTTGGAGTGCTCAGCGCTGTGCGCCTGGATGGCAGGCCGGGGAGCGCGGTGCACTCGGACGACGAACGCCAGCTGACGACGCTCACGCTCGCCCACGCACTGCGGCCGGGCGTGCATACGCTCACCTTTTCCGTGGTGAGCGAAGCCGATGCCTACCTCGCCGCTGCACCGCCGCAAGCGCGCTCCGGCGGGGGTTGACCGCTGCCGCGCTTGCCAAGCCCACCGCACAACCGGACCTTCGACCGCATCATCGAGCGCGAACGCGGCTTGCAGCGCACGCTCAGCGCGCGCCGCATGACCATGATCGCGATCGGCGGCGCGATCGGCACCGGCCTGTTCCTCGGCAGCGGGCTTGCCATCAGCCTGGCCGGGCCGGGCGTCCTGTTGAGTTACGTCGTCGGCGCACTGATCGCACTGCTGCTCATGGGCTGTCTCGCCGAAATGACCGTGGCGCACCCGACCAGCGGCTCCTTTGGTGCCTACGCGGAGTACTACGTCGGTCCGCTGTCCGGTTTTCTGGTGCGTTATTGCTACTGGACCGGCAACGTGCTGGCGGTCGGCACCGAAGTCACCGCGATCGCGCTCTACATGCACTTCTGGTTTCCGGCACTGCCTGGCTGGCTGTGGATCGTGGCATTCTCTGCTCTGCTGATCGCGGTGAACGCCCGCAGCGTCAATGTCTTCGGCGCCATCGAATACTGGTTCTCCGCCATCAAGGTCACCGCCATCGTGCTGTTCATCGTGCTGGCGGCCTACATCGTCGGCCCGGGCGCCGCGGTGCCCGGCGCGGGCTTCCGCAACTACCTCGACCACGGCGGCTTCCTGCCGCACGGCCTGTGGGGCGCATGGGTGGCCGTGATCATGGCGCTCTTCAGCTACTTCAGCATCGAGATGATCGCCGTGGCCGCGGGCGAGGCCGCTCACCCCGAGATCGCCGTGGCGCGGGCGTTTCGTGCGACGCTGCTGCGACTGCTGCTGTTCTACCTGCTCACCCTCGCGCTGGTGCTGGCGATCGTCCCCTGGCCGTTGGCAGGGATCGAGGAGAGTCCGTTCGTCAAGGTCATGGGGGCGCTGGGCTTGCCGGGCGCCGCCGGCATCTTCAACTTCGTCATTCTGATTGCGGCGCTGTCGGCGATGAATAGCCAGCTCTACATCACCACGCGCATGATGTTCAGCCTGTCGCGGGCCGGCTATGCGCTGCGGCGCTTCGGGGACCTCAGCCGCCGCGGCGTGCCGGTGCAGGCGTTGCTGCTGTCGACTATCGGCATCGGGCTCGCGGCGGTGTTGAGCGTGCTGGCGCCGAAATCGGCGTTCATCCTGATGGTATCGATCTCGGCGTTCGGCACGCTGTTCGCCTGGATGATGATCTTTGTCACGCACTATCGCTTCCGTCGCGCGCAGCCGGGTGCGGGGGCAGCACTGCGCTTTCGCATGCGTGGGTTTCCGGCGACCACGCTGCTCGGCGCCGCGCTCATGGTCGCGGTTCTGGTCACGACCGCCTTCACGGACGCCTTCCGCATGACGCTGGTCTGCGGGTTGCCGTTTCTTGCCGTGCTGTGCGCCGTGTACGGACTCTGGTATCGCCGCGGAACGCGGGAGTAAGCTGGCCACTCGGTTGAGGCAATACGCCAGGAGCTCAGACATGGCTGTAACCCCGGTTCCGCAAGGGTATCGCACCGCGACGCCGTATCTGATCGTCAAGGGCGCGGCGCAGGCGATCGATTTCTACAAGCGCGTTTTCGGCGCCACCGAGCTGCTGCGTATGGCCGACCCGCAGGGCAGGGTGGGGCACGCGGAAGTTCGCATCGGCGACTCGGTCATCATGCTGGCTGACGAGCATCCGGCGATGGGCTATCGCAGTCCGCGCTCACTCGGCGGCTCGAGCGTCAGCATCCTTCTATATCTGCCGGAGGTCGATGCCGTGTTCGAACGCGCGGTGCAGGCCGGCGGGCGCGCGCTGCGCCCGGTGATGAACCAGTTCTACGGCGATCGCTCGGGTACTCTCGAGGATCCGTTTGGTCACCTGTGGACCGTGGCGACCCACATCGAGGATGTGACACCGGAGGAGATGCAGCGTCGCGCGCAGGCTGCCATGAAAGCGGGCGCGGCACCTGCAACCACCGCCTGACGGGCGCGGGCGGGTATTGCCTGCCCGGGTGGTTTTGTTCATGATGCGAAACGAGCGCCCCCACAAGGCGCACGGGGAGCATCCGCCGTACCCGCGATCACGCGGGCGGTGGCAGCGGCTTTGGTATTCAACTCAATCACGTTCGTCGTGTTCTTCGCGTGCGTGCTCGGCCTGCACTCGCTGCCGCTGTCGTGGACCACGAAAAAGATCAACCTGCTGATCGCCAGCTACCTGTTCTACGCGGCGTGGAACCCGCCGTTCGTAATCCTGCTGTGGGTCTCGACCGTCGTCGACTGGTACGCCGCGCAGGGGCTGGTCAAGGCGCGGCGCCAGAGCGCGCGACACGCCTGGATGCTGCTGTCGGTGGTCGCAAACCTCGGCATGCTGGGATACTTCAAGTACGGCCAGT
>DATHRC010000005.1:0-184776 GCA_035481975.1 Steroidobacteraceae bacterium | reverse complement strand
TTAAGATCGCTGATTCACGGGTGACCCTTGCGACGAACTCAGCAGACTCGGCTCGCTGTGCCATTGACCGGAGTCGCTATACGTTGGGTTAGTGCGCCCGTATTTGTCTGCATCGCGACTCTGGCAAATTTTTGGATGCAGGACGCAAGTGCCGGCCGGGCTCCGTTTCTGCCCTTCTTCCCCGCGGTTATCGCCACCGGCTTTCTCGCCGGAATCGGCCCGGGCATTGTCGCTGTTCTGTTGAGCTCCCTGGCGGTAGATCTCTTCTGGATACAGCCAATCGGTGCTCTATCCATCACGCTGTCAAGCGACCTCGCCGCTGTCGGTATATTTATCCTCACCAGCACCGCGGCGCTCGCCATTTCGGTGTTTGCACGGCATCTGCTGATCCAAGCGCGGCGCGCACGCGAGGATCTGAACAGCGCGCTGCAGGCGACACGCGACACCGAGTTACGGTTTAAGACAGCCCTCAAGGGCGGCTCCATCATTGCCTGGGCGTGTGACGCGCAGAGGCGCTACACGTGGGTGTACAACCCGGGAGCGGGCTTTAGCGTCGAAGACTTCATCGGACAGCAGGTCGGCGATGTCATGTCAAACGCCAGGTATCCAGGCTATGCCGACGCGATCGATCGGGTGTTCGCCACGGGTCGCGCCGAGCGGCTGCCGGTGACATTTGAACACGACGGCGAGGTTCGTCATTACCTGTCGCACATCGAGCCGGTGTTGGATGAAGCGGGTCAACTCGCCGGGCTTGTCGGCTCCTCAGCGGACGTGACTGATCTGCATCATGCACAAGATGCCGTCCGACGCAGTGAGAAGCAGCTCCGAACCATCAGCGACGCCCTGCCGGTACTCATCTCACTGATCGACCCACAACATCAATACCAGTTTAATAATGCCGCATACGAACGCTGGTTCGGCAAATCGACCAGCGAGATGAGCGGCCAACATGTGAGCGAAGTGCTCGGGGCAGACGCGTACGCTGCAATCCGTCCGAACCTTGAGCGAGCTTTCGGCGGGGAGACGTTCCATCTCGAAACCCGCTTGCCTTACCGCCTCGCGGGTGCGCTCGACGTTTCGATCACCTACATTCCGCAGCGCACCAATGGAGAGATCACCGGTGTGATCACCTTGGTCGAGGACGTCTCGGCGCGCAAGGCGGCCGAGACAGTGATCCGCCAGAACGAGCGCAGATGGCACGCGATGCTGAATGCCCAACCGGAGTGCGTGAAGGTGGTCGCGGCGGATGGAAGTGTGCTCGATATGAACTCCGCCGGTCTGGCCATGATCGAGGCGGAGTCAATCGAGGATGTGCGAGGCCGCAGCATATTCAGCCTGATAGAGCCGACTCATCTCGACGCCTTTCGGGAACTGCAGCAGGCGGCGTTGTCGGGACGACCGCTGCAGGAGCCGCGCGAATTTGAAATCGTCGGTCTAAAGGGAACACGGCGTTTGATGGAATCGCACTGCGTCCCACTTTACGACGAGGCCGGAGGCGTCAGCGCAGTGCTCTCGGTGACTCGCGACATCACCGAGCGGCGCCGCGCGGAACTCGCCCTGCACGAGGCCGCGCAGCGCAAGGATGAGTTTCTCGCAACACTCGCACACGAACTCAGAAATCCGATGGCGCCGATTCGCTACGCGGCGGCGAGTCTGCGTAAAGGCATGCCCGAGCATGCTCTGCAACACGCGCGCGAGGTGATCGAGCGTCAGGGAAAACAGATGGCCCGCCTTCTGGATGATCTGCTCGACATGAGCCGCGTGACTCGCAACGTGATCGAGCTCAAGCGTGCCACCCTTGACCTACGGAATCTGGTCAGCGAAGTCGCCGAGACTGCGAAGCCACTGCTCACCAACTTGCAGCACCGCCTGATTCTTTCAATCCCACCGGACGCGCTGTGGGTGTACGGTGACGCTGCTCGACTGCGTCAGGTAATTGGGAATCTGCTCGACAATGCCGCGAAATACACCGAGCCCGGGGGACGTATTGAGATCTTCCTGGAAAACGTGGACGGCTGGGCCGTGATGCACGTCAAAGACACCGGGGTCGGCCTATCGCCCGAGATGATTCCGCGGGTTTTTGAGTTGTTCGCGCAATTGCACAAATCGTTGCGGGTGGCGCAGGGCGGGCTCGGCATCGGTCTTACCGTGGTGAAACGGCTCGTGGAGCTGCACGACGGCACAGTCGAAGCCAGCAGCGAAGGATTATGTCGAGGTGCGCAGTTCACCGTGCGCCTGCCGCTAGCCGCCAACCAGCCCCTTGCTGCTGCGGAGCTCTCCGGTGAAGAGAAGATCGTGCCGTTGTTCAAGTCTCGATCCCACCTACTCATCGTGGATGACAATGCCGATGCGGCTGAGACACTGGCCGATGTGCTGCGAGCCGAAGGGTTCCCGGTGAGCGTGGCCTTCGATGGCGCTGCCGCGCTTTCAGCCTTCGACGAGATCCATCCCGCAGTCGTGCTGCTCGATCTGGGGCTGCCGGATATGAATGGCATCGCGGTTGCACGTCAGATGCGTAGTCGTCCACATGGCAAGGCAATCCAGATCATCGCGGTAACCGGTTGGGGGCAGGAACAGGACCGCGAGCACAGCCGCGCGGCGGGGGTGGATCTCCACCTGGTGAAACCGGTGGATCCCGAGGCGCTCCTGGAGACGTTAGCCCGCCGCACGCGTGACAGGGCCCAAACGGCTCCCTAGGCTGTGTGCCGAGGCTTCCCCGCTGGCTCCGCCAAGCCTGGTGCAGCACTCACCGGGATGTCAGCGCGGATGCAGCCATGACGGCAAGAACGAATACGGGTCGACGTGCACATTCCTGTCGTACGAGGCTCCGTGCCTGGTGAGGAGCTCCTGAAGTCGGCCGGCCTTGTAGGCATCGAAGACATCGGTGCAGCCGCCCACGAATTCGCCGCCGACGAAGATCTGCGGAATAGTAGTCATCGAGGTGCGTGCACTCAACGCCGCGCGGATTCTTCCACCTCGGTCGTCCTTCTGATACTCGACCGAGTCGAGATCAACCGAGCGATACGCGATGCCGTGCCTCGCGAGCATCTTTCTAACGGCCCAGCAAAATTCGCACCATTCAAGGGCGAACATTACGACAGGTAGCCCGCGATCGCCGACTACGCGCTCCACGAACTCTTCTGCTTCTGGTGAGATTGCCTGAGGCGTACTACCTGGCTGCGGCGGCGGAGCCACGTCGAACCGACAGTTCGGCGTCGACCGCGCAATGGCCAGTTCCTCCGCGCTCATGTCAGCGGGAATCTCGGCGAAAAGCGGAGTGCTTAGATAGCGTTCTCCGGTGTCTGGCAACATGCACAGCACGTTGGCACCCGACGCGGCTTCATCGCACAACTGCAGTGCCGCTGCAAGAGTGGCGCCGCCCGAAATGCCCGCTAAGATCCCTTCTGTGCGGGCGAGCTCACGCGCTAGCGCCAGCGCGCGCGTGCCGTTCACAGGTACAACTCGATCGATCAGCTTAAGTGCAACAGCATCTTCGGTGAGCTTCGGAATGAAGTCCGGACTCCAACCCTGCATGAGATGCGGGCGGAAGCTCGGATGACTGCCGAGCGGCGATCCATCGGCTTTGCGTGACTGTGCAATTCCGCTGCCGAGTACCTGCGAGTTGTCCGGCTCGCACACGATCACTTTGGTTTCGGGGCGAGCCTCGCGCAACACACGCGCAACACCCTTGAGCGTGCCACCAGTGCCGAAGCCGGTCACGAAATAGTCGAGACGTTCACCGTCAAAGGCGGCAAGAATTTCCCGCGCGGTGGTGCGTGAATGGATGTCAGCGTTCGCCTCGTTCTCGAACTGCCGGCACAAGAACCAGCCGTGTGCCTCGGCGAGCTCACTCGCCTTCGCAAGCATACCGCTGCCTTTAAGGGCGGCCGGTGTCAGTACCACCCTGGCGCCGAGGAAGCGCATCAATCTGCGCCGCTCGACGCTGAAGTTCTCAGCCATGGTCACAACGAGTGGATAGCCCTTGTGTGCGCATACCATGGCGAGGCCAATACCGGTATTGCCACTGGTCGCCTCGATTACCGTCTGTCCCGGTCTGAGTCGCCCTGTCCGTTCGGCGTCTTCGATTACACCGAGAGCTAATCGATCCTTCACGGATCCCATGGGATTGAACGCTTCTATCTTGACGTACAGGGCTACGTGCGCCGGTGCGAGCTTCCTGATTCTCACGATCGGTGTACGGCCGATCGTTTCGAGGATGCTCTCAAATCGGTTCCTGACAAGGGCGTCCCGCGTGGGGGCCGCGGCCGGTGCATCGAGTGCTGGTTTATTCGCTGCCACGTTTTTACCCTCCAAGAATCGCCTCACGTGCGAGCGGTGCCGCCCCACGGGGACCTCGCTTTGGCGACACTATTATGAGCTGCCAAGGGCGATTGCAAGACTTCATCGGATCTCGTAAGCCAGCCTGCCAGCCGGGTTACAACACACGCTGGCGCCAGCGAAGGCCGCCATCGACCGCCAGCACCTCGCCACTGATGTAGCCTGCGCGATCCGAGGCGAGGAAGACGACGGCATTAGCAATGTCTTCCTCGGTTGCCGCTCGCTTTCCAGGCTGATGTGCGAGCCGCTCGCGCCAGCGTTCGGGATCTCCTAAAGTCTCGGCGGCCTGTTGCCTGAGGAAGCCGATGCCACGCTCGTTGAGCACGTCGCCCGGGCTGACGCCGACGACGCGCACGCCCCGATCGAGACTCATACCGCCCAGCGCCTGCGTGAAGGCTACAAGTGAGGCGCTGCCGCTGACACCCACCAGATAGCTTGCAGGGACTATGTTCCCAGCGGTGCCAATGACACTGACGATGACGCCGCGGCCGCGCGCGGCCATCGCCGCGTAGATTTCACGGGTCAGATTGATGTATCCGAAGACTTTCAAATTCCACGCCGCACGCCAGCGCGCCTCGTCAATCTGCTCGAGGCTTCCCCCGGGAACCGCGCCAGCGTTGTTCACGAGAATGTCAACGTCGCTACAGGTCTGGGCGAGAGCCCGGGCGTTGTCACCGACGCCCACGTCGATCGGATGGATCTCCGCCTTTCCGCCGAACCTTTCGGTAATCTCGCGCTGGGCCTCGCGAAGTCGGGATTCAGTCCGTGCCGCAAGGTGCAAGTGGCATCCCTCGACGGCAAAGGCGCGAGCGGTGGCCAAGCCAATGCCTTGCGACCCGCCCGTGATCAGAACAGCGCGGCCGCGAAGGTCGAGGTCCATCTACGGCAGCCTCGGTGAATCCGATCTCGCCCGCCGCGCCAGCCGGATAATGTCGTCGATGAACGCTTCAGCCTGCGGGCGGCTCTGGAATTTTACAGACCTTCGTATGGACTTCGGCTGGCCGCCACCAACCCTCATAATCACCATGAGGTGGAGAAGTCCGTCCTCACCGTCGTACGCGACCGTCGCCTGTAGGGAAGACTGCTGCGCATGCTTCTGAGCGTGTTCCTTGAGGTAATTGAGATCGTCGTCGTTCATGCAGACCGCATACTGCGCGCATGCAGCCTGAACGTCGACCGAGGGCGTCAAGCTATCCGGTGCTGAGCGCCCTCTGCCCCATCCGCAGGTTCTGCAGCCACGCGGCAGATGCGACTCATTGCACAGCGGCTCGGACTCGACGGCCGGCCGTCTCTGGCAAGAAACACACACCGGCGACCAGCGTCACCAGGACCACGATGACCGGATACCAAAGACCTGAATAGAGGTCTCCGGTGATCGCCACCAGCATGAACGCCACCGCGGGCAGAAAGCCACCAAACCAGCCGGCGCCGATGTGATAAGGGACGGACATTGATGTGTAACGAACACGCGCCGGGAAGAGCTCGACCAGCCACGCGGCCATCGGCCCAGTGACCAAGGTGACATACACCATGAGAATCAGCAGCATAAGCAGGACCATGGGATAGTCGATACGCCGCGGATTCGCCTGCGCCGGGTAGCCTGCCGCTGAAAGCGCGCGCTTCAGGTTCAATCCAAACGTGTCGTTCTCCTGCTTGAAGCGTTCTGTCGAAAGCCGCGCTCCGTCGAATGAGGACACGTCGGTTGCCCCTTCGCCGGGGTGCCCGATGCGGACCACCGCGACGCCACCGGCGGCCTTGACCTCCGTGGTATACGGTACGCCCGCCTTGGCGAGGGCTGCCTTGGCAGTGTCGCAGGACTTGACGAAGCGGCTCTTGCCGATCGGATCGAACTGCAGACTGCAGTCACCCGGCGCCGCGAGTACATCGACGGGCGCCCGCTGCGCCGCTTCCTCGATCGCCGGGTTCGCAAAGTGGGTGATGGCGTGATAGATCGGAAAATAGGTCGACGCGGCCAGCGCCATCCCCAGCAGCACGATCTTTTTCCGACCCACGTGATCCGACAGCCGCCCGAACACCAGATACAGCGGGGTACCGATCACTAGCGCGGCCGCCAGCAGAAGACTTGCCGTCTGCGCCTCGACCTTGAGCACCTGGGTGAGAAAGAACAGCGCGTAAAGCTGACCGCCGTACCACACGACGTTCATTCCGGCCGTCGCTCCGAACAAGGCGGCCAGCATCAACTTCAGGTTCCCGCGGTCACCGAAAGCGTCCCGAATTGGCGCCCTGGAGCGCGAGCCCTCGGCCACCATTTGCAGAAACACCGGCGATTCCGCAAGTTGCAGGCGGATATACACCGAAATGGCCAGCAGCACGGTCGACAGGAGGAAAGGGATTCTCCAGCCCCAGGTGTCGAAATCGGCTCCGAACAGCGCTCGGCATGCCAGCACGACAGTCAGGCTCAGTAGCAGCGCGAGCGTCGCGGTCGTCTGGATCCAACTCGTATAGCGTCCACGTTTCCCCGGCGGAGCGTGTTCGGCCACGTAGATCGCGGCGCCGCCGTACTCGCCGCCAATGGCTAGACCCTGAAGCATGCGAAGTGCGATGAGAGCCATGGGTGCGGCGATTCCCACCGATTGATAATTCGGAAGGACGCCGACCAGCGTGGTTGCGATACCCATGATAATGATGGTCGCAAGAAAGGTCTTCTTTCGCCCTACGAGATCGCCCAGTCTGCCGAACAAAAGCGCACCAAACGGTCTGACCGCGAAACCGGCAGCGAAAGTGAGTAGCGCGAAAATGAATCCGGTCGTTTCGTTGACGCCGGTAAAGAATTGTTTGGAGATAACGCCTGCCAGGGACCCGTACAGGAAGAAGTCATACCACTCGAAACCGGTGCCGAGACTCGCGGCGAGGATCACCCGCGCGTGACTCATCCCGACCCGGCTAGCAGCGATCGGCGAGGTCGCGGTGGACATATCTCCCCAATACCTGCTCGACGCGCCGCGTCTGGGTCGGCGCTTCGAGCATCCTAGCACTGCTGCGGGAGGCAGGGCATGCGACGCCCAACAGCGCCAGGCAACGCGCGCAGCGGACGCCTGCAGGATGGAACAAAGGAGGTGCAGCGGCATATCATTGCGCTGGCATCGCCGCGTCCGTTGGAGGCTGATACCTCATGCGCGCTATACCGGTCGTCATGTTGCTCGCCGTGGCGCTGGGCGCATACGCGAAGACGAGCACACCCCTGCTCGAGCATGTGCCCCTGCAATGGAAGCCGACATCGGAGCTCAAATTGGGCACGATGGAGGTATCTCAGGCGCCGATCCGGTTCGAGACGTTCCAGGACGCCCGTGATAACAAGGAGGCAATCGGTGAGAACCTCGAAGACGATACACCGAAGCCCGTCACCACCGCCGACGACGTCGGTGTGTTCGTGAGCAGGCATATGCGCGAGCTGTTCGATCGTGCGGGTCTCAGCACCGTGGACAGCAACGGTGCGGTGACGATCAAGGGCGAGGTAAAGCAGTTTTTTGTCAGGGAGACCGCTACCTACAAATCGGAAGTCGCGGTGCACCTGACGGTAGTGGGGCACGGCGGCAGGACGCTCTGGAGTGGAGTTGCCGCCGGCGACGCGACCCGTTTCGGTCGCTCCTACAAACTCGACAACTATTATGAGGTTCTCTCCGATGCCGTTGTCAACGCGGTGAGCTCGATGTTGGAGAGCGCGGAGTTCCAGAAAGCGTTGCAGGGGCCCTGAGTTTCAATTTCGATCCACACTGTTTCATGAATCAGGCCCGCGAGCGTCAAGTGCTGCGCTTTGGGGCCTGCGAGGTGGGCCAGGGGTGCTCGGCCTTGCCGTTGAAGATCGCCTCCGGCTCGGCGCGCTTGGGAGTCCAGTCCCCGTTTGCGATCTCGGTCTCAAGCTGACCCGGTGCCCAACCGGCGTGGCCGACGAAGATCCGCAAGCCATCCATGGGATTGTCGCGGCCGAGCAGCTGCAGTAGCAGCTTCCGGTCCGCGCTCAAGTAGACACCGTCACAAGCCGGGATCGCATGCTCGGGCGCCGTGGTGGCGCGAAACAGGAACCACACGGATCCGAATTCAACGGGTCCGCCGAAGTACACCTTGTCGCGCACCCGCGCGAGGCGCTTGAGATCCGGAAAGAGACGGGAGACGGGAATCGGCATCGGCCTGTTGATGATGATGCCGACCGGGGCGGGAGCGAGGTTGTTCATCACGAGCACAACCGAGTCCGCGAAATTGGAATCGGGCAGATCGTCTCCCGCGATGAGGAGGATTGCCCTTAAAGGCTTGGCGTCGGCAGCGGCTGTTCGCCACGACGACCCGGACAGGAGCATCAGAGCGCAGAGTGCTCCCGTCACGTAACGCTTTGGGCAGAAAACGCTTCTCACTGGCGAGGCTCGCCTCCGCGTCATCGCACGGTGTCCGCCGCTCTCAAAGGATTTTACGCCGTCGACGCTAGCGGTGCGCGTCCGCAGATTTACCCGCGCCAATGTCCTTATTCTGCGCCCCGATGTCGCGCATGACAGCTATCGAGTGAGTCAAAGCACTGGGGCGATTGCCCGGTTTTGCGCGGACGGCTCGGGAGCACGCCCCGGTTCCCACGACGATACCTGGGGGTTGCGAGGCTTGTCAGACGCAGGACCGGCCAACCAGCGTAGCGGCGAGACGCGCGGCTGGGCGTTCCTGGCGGCGAAAATTGTGAGGTAACGGGCACGGGTCGGCGCGCGCGCCGCGCCTTGCCAACAGGCGAGGTCGCGCACAAACAAACTATAGGATTCACAGGCGAGCAGCTCGACTTCACAGCGTGCCCGGAATGGGCAATCGTCGCACGGCGCTGGCCCGAGAAGCAGGCAGGGGCTGAGCGACTCCGAGGGATCGAGAGGATTCTGCATATTTGGCCGGCGAAGCGGGTTGTGCCGGCAAGGCCGACACCGGATCCGACCATGCCACGCACCCCTCGGCAGCGGAATAGGGACAATCCGAAGTCGTCAGTGGATTTGTGACGCAATCGACTATGTGTCGGGCTGGCATGCCGTGCGGGGCTGGTAGCGCCACTCTCTCGGACACAGCCGCGGCGTGATCGGATGACGGCGAGCCATGCGCGTCAGGCGAGCAACATTCAGCTCTTCTACCTTGCCGCTGCGACCGGTGACCCGTGAGTCGCAACACACTGCCATTTCCCGTCGGGCATCTTCACCCAGGTATCGGTCCAGCGCTCATGTTCATCGAAGGACTTACCCGCTGCATCGGTCCCGGTACCTTTGTATTCCCCGGTCGCTATGGCGGTATTGCCGAATACGCTGACGTGCACGTTGTCGTACTCGGCACTCGCGTATTTGCGAGCTTTTTGGTCGGCCAGCGTCTGGGCCTTGTCAGTGACCTTGCCATCAACTCCGGTATTCACGAACTTATCGGCCAGCAGCGGGGCGACCAAGTCGGGACTGTTGGTCTTTTGCGCCTGCAGCCATTGATTCTCCAACGCCAAAATGGCTTTCTCCGTCCCGCCGCTGCTCTGAGCAGTCTGTGCCCAACGCTTTCACGCTGCAATCATGCACAGCCGAGTCAGGCGGTGTTGAATCCCAGCACGCGGCTGACGTCGGTCAGCAGTCCAAACGCGGTCGTTTCGTCCATGCCGCCAGCCAGCACCGTACCCTTACCGCCGGCCTCGACCTCCAGGCCGTTGCAGGTCAGGGAAACCTGCATGCGGTGCGCGGCGCCGGCGGCCATCATGGGCGGCACTTCTACCAGTACGCCCGGCGCCGTGGCGATACTCTTGGTGATGCCGTTCTTGACGATTAGGCGATGGATGTCAGCCTTGCGCCAGGTCTGACCCTTGCTCTCGATCGCGTCCGGTGTCACGCGGAAGGTGCTCGGGCTACGGTGCTCCGGCGGTCGCAAGTCGTTGGTCCACGCCCAATAAACCGCGTAGCCGCAGCCGCCCAGCATGATCAATCCCAGCAGATGCTCCGAGCCGATCACTGCCAGACCGAACAGAGCTCCGATCCCACCCAGGATGACAATCAGCATGAACCGCTTCGGCGGCGCCGGTGTGACTTCGAACACCGTTGCATTGCCTTCCTGCCGCTTCTGATATTCCGAACCGCTCATCATAATCCCCTCTTCTGGTTTGTAATTTACCGGGGAGTGGCGCGCGCCGACGAGAACCCCGCTAGCATGCGCTTCCGCCAACCTGTCGCGCGCCAGTATAGACCGGATGCCGACATCCGCATGATTGTGCTCGCTAGGCACCCACCAGCGCGGGCAGCTCGGCAAGCGAGTTGATCTCGCGATCGGGCTTGCCGGGGAGACGTTCGCTGCGCTGGTGGTAGCGATTGCACCACACCACCCGCATCCCGAATGCCGACGCCGCGTAGGCATCCCAGGCGTTCGCCGACTGGAAGGCGATCGCCTGGCGCTCGACCGCCAGGCGATCGACCGCGAGCGCATATACCCGCGGATGCGGCTTGTAGACGCCGACTTCCTCCACCGAGAGCACCGCATCAAGCAGTGCATCGATCCTCGCGCCAGCGACAGCGGCGCGCAGCATCTGCGGCGACCCGTTGGAGAGTATCGCCACCTTCAACCCTGCCGCCTTCAACCGCCGCAGTACCGACCGCACTTCGGGGAAAACATCGAGGGTGAGATAGAGGTTCATCAGACGGTCACGTAGCGCGGCATCCGCGATCTGCAGCGTCTCGAGCGCAAAATCCAGCGCCTCGCCCGTCACCTGCCAGAAATCCGCGTGCCTTCCCTGGGCGGCACGCAGCCAGGTGTATTGCAGCTGCTTGTCGCGCCACAGAGCCGTGAGCTCCACGCTCTGATCGCCGAGAGCGTCCCGACATGCCGCCGCAGCCGAGGCGTAATCGAAAAGCGTCCCGTAGGCGTCGAAGACGCAGGCGCGAATGCCGGGCAGAGCTGAGGCCATTGGAGTTGCTCCCGCGCGACGCGTCGGCAAGTCGATCATCCGCGGTGCCGCTCGCGCGCCAGTGTGCATTTTATGGCCTGGAACGCGCCACGTCATGAGGCTGCCGGCCTGACCCGGCCGCGGGCAGCAGGCGTTGCAGGCTGGCCGCTGCAGCGCTGTCACGCGACGCCATTCTTGCAGCAGGGTAGGATCGACATTTGCCTGACAAGCTGCGGAGGTCACTCAATGCAGCTTGACATGCGGCTCGGTGCGCCGCGTGATCAGCCGCGCCAGCGTATCGAGCGCTACCTTGGTGTAGCCATGCAGCGCGAGCTCGTGCATCTTGTACAGTGACATGTACATCAGCCGCGCGATGTACCCCTCGATCATCAGGCTGCCGCCTACCAGTACTCCCATGAGATTACCCACGGTGGTGTATTCGCCCAGCGAGACCAGCGAACCGAAGTCGCGGTAGCGGAACGGCTGCAACCGTTTGCCTGCCAGCCGGTTCGCGAGCTGCCTGACCATGTGGTTTGCCTGCTGATGGGCGGCCTGCGCACGCGGTGGCACGTTGGTACCCTTCTCCGGCCAGGGACAGGCGCAGCAATCGCCGATGGCGAAGATATCCGGGTCGCGTGTGGTCTGCAGCGTCTGCGTGACGAGCAATTGGTTGGTGCGGTTAGTCTCCAGTCCGTCCAGATTCCTGAGGACGTCCGGAGCCTTGACGCCCGCCGCCCATACCACCAATTCCGCCGCAATGATCTCCCCGCTCGCCAGCCTGATTCCGCCAGGCAGGACCTCGGCGACGCGCGCCGACGTCCGCACCCGCACGCCTTTACTCTGCAGAAGCTTGCTGGCGGCCTCGGAAAGTCGCTCCGGCAGTGCCGGCAGGATCCGCTCGGCCGCCTCGATCACATTGAGCTTGATGTCCTGGTCCGGATCGATCCGGTCGAGCCCATACGCCACAAGTTCGCGTGTAGTGTTATGCAGCTCGGCAGCCAGCTCAACGCCGGTAGCTCCGGCCCCGATAATTGCCACCTGCAACTGCTCTGGCCGCAGAGGTTCGCGCTGCGCATGCGCGCGCATCAGGGCGTTCACCAGCCGGCGATGAAAGCGTGTGGCCTCGCACGCTGTCTCGAGCGCAATCGCGTGCTCCTTGACGCCGGGGGTAGCGAAATCGTTGGTGAGACTGCCCACTGCGATCACCAGAGTGTCGTAGCGGACCACACGTCGTGGTGTGATCTCGTTGCCGTCTTCATCGATGACCGGCGCCACCTGTACTTCGCGCCGTTCTCTGTCGAGGCCAATCATCTCGCCGAGGCGGAAGCGGAAGTTGTGCCAGTACGACTGCGCCAGATAGTTGAGCTCGTGCACGCCCAAATCCATGCTGCCGGCGGCAACCTCGTGCAGCAGCGGCTTCCACAGGTGGGTACGGGCCTGGTCGATCAGCTCGATCTCCACCTTGCCACGTTTGCCCAACCTGTTGCCGAGCCTGGTGGCGAGCTCCAGGCCCCCCGCCCCGCCGCCGACGATGACTATGCGGTGCCGTGGTGGCTGGTGAGCTCTCGGCTGACGACTGTTCACTGGTACGCTCCCAACTCGGCGGCTACAGTGACACGCGCACGCCGGATTTCGCCCCGCGCGGGGCGTCTCCGCGGGTGCTCCCGGCAGGGCAACAGCGACAGATTAGCGGGATAAACCGTCATAGGCCACGGCGGCAGCGTTGCGGACCTTGGCCGCGCTCACGTGCGGCCGCGGGGGCAGCCGTTCTCGACCGCCACCGGCCGAGTCGTTAGGATGCAGCCTCTTCAAGGATACCCGCCAAGAGACCCCATGCCGCGCTTCGCCTCCGCCCTCCTCGCTGTGCTGTGTGGCGTCAGTGGTGCCGTGCTTGCTCACGAGCAGAGCACGACCGCGCACGGTCAATATTTGTATGTATGGGCGGGTGATCAGGCTCAGAAAGGCAACGACTTTCTGGCGGTGATCGATGCAGATCCCGCCTCGACCGCATATGGACGCCTGGTGACGACGCTCCCTACGGATCAGCAGACTAAGCGTGTGCATCACACCGAGTACACCATGCCCGCGAGCGGAATGTTGTTCGCGAATGACCACGACGCCGGCCGCACATTCATATTCGACGTGCGCGATCCGTTGCAGCCCCGGATCGTAACCTCCTTTGCGGACATGGCGGGCTACATGCATCCGCATTCCTATCTGCGTCTGCCCGATGGCAATGTGCTGGCTACCTTTCAACACGCCCATCCCAGCGACAGCGCAGCGCCGCTGCCCAGGAGCGGCGGATTGGTTGAGATTGACGACCGCGGCAACGTGGTTCGCTCTGCCAGCAACGCGGATCCGGCATTTTCCGACGCCTTATTGATGCCTTACAGTCTGGTCGTCATTCCCAGGCTCGACCGCATCGTCTCGACCAACTCCTCGATGCACCTCGAGGACATATTTGCCGGTGTGACCTATCAAGTGTGGCGTCTGTCGGATCTGAAACTTCTCAAGACCGCGTACCTCGACGTGGGCGCGGACCGCTACGCTCATATCAGCCCCGAAGAGCCGCGTCTGGGTCCGGATGGATCGGTATTCGTGCAGACGCTCGGCTGCGGACTCGAACGCATCACCAGGATCGATACCACCATACCTCGGGCGAAGCTGGTGTTTCACTTTCCCGGAAACTGGTGCGGAGTTCCTACGATCGTGGGGCACTATCTGATCCAGAGTGTGCCGGCAATCCATGGCTTCATCGTGCTGGACATTACGCACGCGGGGAACCCCCACGAGGTGTCGCGCCTCACGCTGAGCGAGAGCTATTTCTCACACTGGACGGCGTGGGGAGAGAACACCCAGCGCCTCGTTGTGACCACCGGTTCGACGCCGCCCGAAAATCGTCTCTACCTGCTGCGGCTGGACCAGACCACCGGCAGCCTCACGGTGGATGAGGCCTTTCGTGGCACGGACGGCAAGCCGGGGTTCAGCTTCGCAGAGCGCGCCTGGCCGCACGGCTGGCAGGGTGCCGGCACGCCACACGGAGCGGTCTTCTCCCGTTAGGGACTTACACAACATTCTCGCAGGACCCGCGTGCCCGCAAAGCGCAACCGGCCGCTGGCTGCGCCGTCATTCCGTGGCGATCGTCTCGGCGCCGAAGTCCTGCAGCTGACATGACTGGGGGAAGGTATGGATCCCCGGGACTTCCCCGGCGCGCAGCGCCTGCTGCAGCCCCTCCCAGTATTCCACGCTCATCAGATCGGCGTGCACGGCGCGGAAAGCGCGCCGCAGCGCGCGATTGCGCACCCGCAGACCGGCTTCGATCTCCTCCGGCAGGAAAACCACCCCGGGCTCGAAGAACCACGCAGGCACCTCCTCCTCGCCGTCGCAACGATCGCGGTTGGTACGCACCTTGATGTCGGTGAGCGTTTCCACCGCGTCGTAGTCGTAGAGATAGATCTTGAGGTAGCGGCTGACGCCGTAGTTGCGGGTATCGAAGTCCTTGTTGAACACGTTGGCCGCAGCGTTGTTGCGGATGCAGAACCCCAGGTTGAGCATGGCGCGCAGCGCCTTGTCCTCGGGCGCGTTCTCGATGAACACGTTCAGCGGCGTGAGCTTGCGCTGCACGATCAGGTACTTGAACACCAGCGCTT
Source organism: Steroidobacteraceae bacterium (assembly GCA_035481975.1). Taxonomy (GTDB): domain Bacteria; phylum Pseudomonadota; class Gammaproteobacteria; order Steroidobacterales; family Steroidobacteraceae; genus 13-2-20CM-66-19. The sequence continues at coordinate 169,902 of DATHRC010000005.1, read as the reverse complement.
CGTCCAGCAGCTGTACGCTGTTGGGCGCCGCCTGCAGCAGCTCCTCCGCCAGCGCCGGCGCGAACCACGAGCGCTCGAGCTTCAGATTGTAGTAGACGATGTTGTCGAGCATGCTGCCGGTGCGATTGATCTCGTGCACTCGCTTGTACTTCGCGAGCACCGCGTCGACCCCCTCGAAACTGTCCCACTTGTAGTCGCTCGTCGGCTGGTCGCGTATTACCTTGAGGATGTAGTCCGAGTGCGGCGAGGTGAAAGCGATGGTGACGGTACCGGGGCTGCCCGGCGCCACCCCGAGCAGCTCGCGATCGTGCGCCAGCCGGCGACGCACCTCATTCATCACTGCCACCTTGCTGTAGTGGTAATAGCCAATCGTCGAGTAATGCAGCCCCAACGGTCGGCGCGGCATAATGCCTTGGAGGAAGGCGCTGAGCTCGTGATAGTGCCGGTTGGTCACCTGAAACGGCGCCTCGGTGGAGCTGCAGAGGTTGTGAACGTGCGGCACCGCGTGCAGCACCGCTTCGGCACGCACGCCGTCGCCGCCGTTCAGCAACGCAATGACGAAGGGTTTCAGCTCGGTGCCCCGCAGTACCAGCCGGCCGACGAGATAGGCGCCGCGGTTGCGGAAAAATCCGCCACGCACCATCTCGATGGCCCGCAAGCCACCGCCGCTGCGGCCCGCGAGCACGTCGTTCACGCGCCGGGCGATCAACTCGGCATCCCCTGCCGGGTCGCAAAACGGCACTGCGAGCTGCGCGACCCGTAGCGCCCTTTGGATGACCAGGGGCTCGAGCGGCCAGGAGCAACCGAAACGCTCGTAGACGGCATCGGCCGGCGGCACCACCGGACGCGAGCCGCCGAAGCCGTACTCGACCGGCTTCCACTCGCCGTGATGCACGCGCCGCTGCGCCGAGTGCAGATAGGCCAGCGCGAGATCTGCCTCGTAACGGCCGTGCACGGCGGCGCGGTAAGCCGCTTCGACTTCTGCCCAGAGCGGCGCGCGCTCTTTTAACTGCGGAAACGCGGCCCGCAGCTCATCGGCCAGCGGATAGACCGTGGCGTTGTACAGGCCCAGGCGTCTGCGCGCATTGGCGATCGCGGTCGGGTGGTCGCGAGTCTCGAAGGCCGCCTTCGCCGCCCAGGTCAGCCGCAGGAACTCGTCGTAGAAGTCATCGAAGACGCTCAGGATCCACTCGGCGGTGAGCTCGATGCGGCCGCGCTCGGACTCGGCCGAGGCAATGCCGGCGGCGTACTCGATGCGCTGGCCCCCCCTCGCCGGCTCGCTGGCGCGACGCCTATCCATGTGCAGACTTCTGCGTGGCCGGCAGCGTGGCGGCGAGCGTGCGCGCCAGCGCGCACAGCGCTTCGTCCCCGCCGGCCCGGCCGACGAGCTGCAATCCCGCCGGCAGGCCCGCCGCGGCGATCGGCAGCGTGATGGCGGGATGTCCGGAGAGATTGAACGGTCGTACCAGCGAGCTCGAGCGCAGTGCGGCGTGCGCATCGGCCGCGGCGGCGAAGGTCAGCGGCGCTTCGGGCAGCGTCGGCAGAGCGAGCGCGTCCACGCCGGCGAGCGCCTCGTCGAGCTGCGCCCGCAGCACGCGACGCACGCCCTCGGCGGCCGTCAGCTCCGTTGCGGAAATCGCGCGCGCGGCGAGCAGCCGCGCGCGCACGTCCGCGCCGAGTTTCTCGCAGCTCGCGAGCTGGCCGAATGCCGCCCAGGTTTCGGCTGCAATGATCGTCAGGCCGGCCGCAAACGCCGCGGCGAACGCGGGCAGCGACACGGATCGCACCCCGACATCGGCGCTCGCAAGGACGGCGCGTGCCGCGGCCACCACCTTCGGGTCGGCCTCGACCTCGACCCAACCGAGCGTGGCGCGCGCCGGGGACGGTTGCGAGCGGAACGACGGGTCGATCATGGTCATGGCGCGCTCGAGGGTCGGCACCTCGCGTGCGAGCGGTCCGACACAGTCGAGGCTCGACGCGCCCGGGTGCACTCCGCTTCGACTCACCCGGCCGTAGGTAGGCTTCAGGCCATACACCCCGCAGCACGCCGCCGGTATGCGGATGGAGCCGCCGGTATCGTTGCCGAGGGTGAAGTCCGCCACCCCGGCGGCCACCGCCACCGCCGATCCGCTCGAGGATCCACCCGGCACCCGGTCAGGTGCGCGCGGATTGACCGGGGTGCCGCTCCAGCGATTGATGCCGGTGACGCCGTAAGCAAGCTCATGCATGTTGGTCTTGCCCACGATCCGGCAGCCCGCCTCCAGCAGCGCCTGCACCACCGCCGCGTGCCGGGGCGCCGGCGGTGCATCCGCAAGGCACGCACTTCCCATGCGGGTGGCGCAGCCGGCAATGTCGATCGAGTCCTTGATGCCGACCCGCGGGCCGCCGCCGCCCAGCGCCAACCGCTGCACGAAAATGAAGTCCGGAACGTCGCTCATCGTGAGCCCGTCGGGCGCAGCCGCGCCAGCGTCGATCTAGCCCACCGCGAGCGGCAAGCGTGTGCGCGCCGGGACGATCCACAGCATCGCGACCGCCGCGACCACGAAGGGCACGCTGAACAGCCAGTACAATTGGCTCGGCACCCAGCCGCGCTCGAGCAGCGCACCGGCGGCCAGCGGTGCGAGTATCGCCCCCAGCCGTCCGATGCCCACCGCCCAGCCCATGCCGGTCCCGCGAATCGCTGTTGGATATAGCGGCGGTCCGACCGCATAGAGACCGGCCATGGCGGCGTTGGAGATGACCCCGAGCAGCAGCGCGGTCCATAGCGCCACCTCGAGCCGCCCGAGAGTCATGCCGAAGACGGCGATCAGCACCGCACTGCCGATGAGCGAGGCCAGCAGCAGACGGTGCGCTTCGGCGCGCGCGGCCGAGAGCGCGAACAGACCGCAACCGGCAATGCCGCCGAGATTGAGCAGCACCCCGGCGGTGATCCCCTGCACAGAACTCAGGCCCGCGGCGTTCAGCAGTCGCGGCGTCCAGCTGACGATGAAGTAGAACCCGGCCATCGTGCAGAAGAATGCCGTCCACACCAGCAGCGTCGAGGCGGTCAGCGGCGGTGCCAGGCGGGCAGCGGGGCGCGCGGACGTCCCGTTGCCCGACACAGCGGGCAGCGCGCTCAACGGTGGCCGCCCGATGGCGACGAACAACTCGTTGATGCGCGGCAGAGCCCCGGGCGGGCGGCGCGTGAGCAGGAACTCGAGCGACTCGGGAAGCTTGCGCCACGCCACCGGAAGCAGCAGCAGCGTCAGCACTCCCCCGACTGCGTACGCCGAGCGCCAGCCGTAATGGGGGATGGTGTAGGCCGCGATGGCGCCGCCGATCGTTGCGCCGATCGGATAGCCGGTCGCGTAAGCGGCGAGCACCGTGCCGCGCCAGCGATCCGGGGAATATTCCGAGGCAATGACCGCAACACTCGCGATCGTCCCGCCGATTCCCAGCCCGGTGATGACGCGCAGCACCAGGAGCTGCACGTAGTTGCCGGCCGCGGCCGAGGCGAGCATACCGAGGCAGGCGAGGCTCACCGACAGCAGCACGATTGTGCGCCGGCCCCAGCGGTCGGCGCACGATGCGAGCGTCAGGGAACCCAGTCCCATGCCCACCAGTCCCGCGCTCAGCAGCGAGCCGAGCTGGCGGTCCGCGAGGTGCCAGTCTGCCTTGACGCCGGAGGCGGCAAACGACATCGCGAGGATGTCGAAGCCGTCGAGCATGTTGAGACTGACGCAAACCACGATCGCTACCAGCTGAAATGGCGTCAGCGGGCCCTGCGCCAGGGGGCGCTGCAGATCTTCGCTCAAGTACCCTCCTCCGTCCTTAGTCCTCGTCCCCGTCGTGGCCGTGACAGGCGCCGTCTATGCCCAGGTAGTACTGCTCGTAGATCGCACCGTCACTGCCGAAGGGCAGGAATACCGGCGCGCCGTTGCGCAGGGCGCTGAAGCTGATGGGCCTGACCTTGCGCAGATCGCGGGCCTTCGTCTGGCCGGAGGCGATCCCGATGGTGCCGAGGATGTTCGGCGTATACACGGCTCCCGTGTCGGCCAGCTGGCCGATGGTGATCTCGATCGTACCGCTGCTGTGAATAACCACCTGCAGCGTATTGGGCTCGGTGGTGCCGGCAGCCGGAACACCATCGTAGGTCACGACCACGCGGCCGTTCGCCTGATCGTAGTAGCCGAACACGCCACCGCCGGCGCTCGCCGCGCTGCTGTCGAGATCCTTCAGCAGCGCGCCGATCGTCAGCCGGTTGGTGAGCAGCAGTTGCCCCTTCATGTACCAGGGCGAGCCGTTGTCGTCGACACCGGGGTAGTCGGCCGAGGTCCTGGAAGTGATCGCGCCATGCTCGTTGACCAGCAGCGCGCTCACCGGCTGCGCCATGCCCGGTACCGGGAAGGAGAATCCCGGGTAACTGAGATACACGCTCGCGCCGCCGGCGACGCTGAGCTTGGTCGGCCCGGGAGCGAGCAGCGCGGCGCCGGAGCTGACCGTGACGCTGTAGCCTGCATCGCCCGAGGGCACGAAAGTGATCCGGTCGCCGGACTGCAGATCGAGCGGATGCGCCCTGACGCTCTCGCAATTGCTGACGAAGTGCACCAGCGGATTCACGCGGCGGTTGTCGGCCGAGTCCTCCAGGCGCTGCTCGCGATCGCGGTCGTGCTTGAGGGTCTGGTCGAAGAAGGAAACCGCGTACCAGTTCGTCAGGCGCGTCGTCTCGGCGATCGTCAGTTCCGCGGCGAGCGGCATGGAGCCCTGCAGCTCGCTCCTGGCGTTCAGGATCTGCGGATTACCGAACAGCACCGCCACCAGTTGCGCATCGCTGATGCCGTTGAAAACCGACGGCTCGCAGTAGTTGTAGATTCCCAGCTCCCGCGGCCCGGTGTAGCTGAAGTAGAAGGTGGCATCGAACACGTAGTTGGCGATGTCGGACGGGTTCAACGGCGCCGGATTGATGAACGCCTGCGGAAACACCGCCGGGTTCACTGCCAGCATGGAATGGCGAAAGTCCTGGCACCAGCTCGTCTGATAACCACCGACGTGATGGTTCAACCCGGCGATATCGACCAGATACTTGGGGTTGCTGTGGGTGAAGGCGTTGAAGTTCTGGTACGCAATGCCGGTATCGTTACCGAAGAACATCAGCGGAATCTCGGCATTGGCGTAGTCCGCCGCGTTCAGAATCAGGCCGTAGTTGCTGCCCGAGCCCATGAAGGCGGCCTTGATGCGCCGATCCGCCGGCAGTCCCTGCGCACTGATGCCGGTCACCGTGGCAAGGCTCGTTTCCCCACCGAGGGAGTAGCCGAGCACACCGATGTCGTCGGCATCGAGATGCTGCGAGAACGCGGTGCCGGTCTGGCTGTCGAGCCCAGCGTGCAGCACGGCGCCGACCACAAAGCTCACATCGCGTGCGCGCTGCAGGATCGATGACTGGATGCTCGGATTCGGCCCGAGCGACAGACCGACGAAGGTCTCCAGAAAGTACGCCTGGTAAAAGGAGTCATCGTCGCCGCTATGTTCCACCGAGGCCACGATGTATCCATGGCTCGCGAGGGTCTCCAGGGTATCGGGCATGTTCTTCGCCGCCGCCACCTCGAGACCGTGGGTCGCCACCAGAAGTGGAAACCTGCCGGGGGCGAGCGCGGCGTGCTCGGCCACCGGATGCGCGGAAACACTGCCGCTGAAGGTGAGCGCCGGCAGGTCCGGAAACCCCGGGTAGAGGGCGCCGCCCGCATTGGCACTGTAGATGGGGTCATTCCAGCTATAGCGGATGTGCTGCGTGGTGGACGCCGCCGTCGGATACCAGATGTGCAGATACAGCGGGCGGCCCGCGGTGGTCACTGGCGTGGAGCCGTCGGGATTGCGGCTGGTATCGGTAATGACGGTCGTCGTGTGACCGATCGCGTAACGGCCGGCCTGATCGGGCGCATCGGGCTGATTGGAGCTCGCCTGTCCCGAGGCCGCGGCGCTGGCTACCACGAAGCAGCCTGCGAGCACCAGAGTCGAGACGCTGAGGGTCGGTGGGCGGCGGACGTTCTTGTTCTGCACGATCATTTCTCCGAAGCCGAAGAGCATCGCAGTTGCGTGGCAGTCGCGCTGCAGTCACGGTTCGCGCGTTATAGTGTGCTGCAGCCTGGTCGCACGCCCATCATCTGCCCGGCAGCGCCACTTTGACAAGGAGCCGGGAAGACGATCCTGGATGAATATTGTCAACTCCCTGCCGACATGCGTAGCGGGACTTCGCCACTGGTGCTGATGAGCGCGGCCGAGCTGGCCGGCGCGATCCGCACGCGCGCGGTCTCATGCGAAGAGGTGATGAGCACCTATCTCGATCATATCGACACGCTCAATCCTCGGGTGATTGCGATCGTCTCGCTGCAGCAGCGCGACAGCCTGCTGCAGCAGGCACGCGCCCGTGACCGGCAGCTGGCGCAGGGGCACTACCTGGGCTGCATGCATGGCCTGCCGCACGCGGTCAAGGACCTGGTGCCGACCGCCGGGATCCGCACCACGCACGGCTCGCCGCTGCTCGATGCGATTCCCGCGCAGGACGCGATTCTCGCCGAGCGCCTGCGCGCGCACGGTGCCATCCTCATCGGCAAAACCAACACCGCGGAGTTCGGCCTCGGCTCGCAGACCTACAACACGGTGTTCGGCACGACCTTGAACGCCTACGATCAGCGCCTGACTGCCGGCGGCAGCAGCGGGGGCGCGGCCGTGGCGCTGGCGCTACGCATGCTGCCGGTGGCCGACGGCAGCGACATGATGGGCTCGCTGCGCAATCCCGCCGCGTACAACAACGTGTTCGGCTTCCGGCCGTCCTACGGACGCGTTCCGGTCGCCGCTGAGGAGCTGTTTCTCGGCCAGTTGTCGTGCGCCGGCGCGATGGCCCGCTCGGTTGCCGACGTGGCGCTGCTCATGAGCGTCATCGCCGGGTACGACCCGCGTGCCCCGCTGTCGATGGCGCAGGACCCGCAGTACTTCCAGCAATCATTGCAGCGCGATTTCCGCGGCACCCGTATGGGCTGGCTGGGCGATCTCGATGGTTACCTGCCCTTCGAGCCGGGCGTGCTCGAGCTGTGCCGCGCGGCTCTGGCGGACTTCGAGACGCTCGGCTGCGTCGTCGAGGAGGTGCGGCTGCCGCTGCCGCCATCGCAATTGTGGGACGCGTGGCTGAAGCTGCGGCATTTCCTGGTGGCGGGGGAGCTGGAGACTCTGTTCCTGGATCCGGCCCGGCGGACATGCATGAAGCCCGAGGCACAGTGGGAGGTCGCAGGCGGACGCGCGCTCGCCGCGGCGGAGGTCTATCGCGCGTCGCTGGTGCGCTCGAACTGGTCCCGGGCCGCCGCCGCGCTCTTCACCCGGGTTGACTACCTGCTGCTGCCGAGCGCACAGGTATTTCCCTTCGATGCCTCGGTGCATTGGCCACCGCGCATCAACGGCGTCGCCATGGATACTTACCATCGCTGGATGGAAGTCGTCGTGCCCGCCAGTCTCCTCGGAGCTCCGGTGCTGAACGTACCGGTGGGATTCGGCCACCCTCTTCGCCCGATGGGATTGCAGCTGATCGGCCCCGCTCGTGCCGATCTTGCCGTGCTGCAATTGGGTCACGCCTACGACCAGGCGACCGGCTGGCCCGCACGGCGCCTGCCGCCGCTTCTCGCCTCCGGTTCCTCGGAATCCGGCTAGCGCGGCTCGCGCTCCGGCCCCTTGCCGGGGTCGCCTGCCGGCGCCCCTTCCCCTGGGTGTGGCGCCCACGCCGGGCCGCAGGCGCGCCCGCTTCTGGCGTACGATGGCTGCCCGGCGCGTACGCCATCGACACCGTGGCAGCATCATGCAAGCAGGGCTCTCGCAGACGCGCAGCGGGCGTGAATTATTCGAAAAGAATCGCCGCTACTACGACCTGCTGTGGCGGGATGCCAGCCTCATCGAGCCACAGCGATTCAATACCTGGCCGCTGGTGCAGTCCCTGCTACCCGCTTCCGCGCGGCAACTGGAGGTGGCGCCCGGCCTCCGGCCGCGACTGCCGATCCTGGGAACACAATTCGTCGACATCAGCGCGCCGGCGCTCGCGAAGCTGCGCGCCCGCGGTGCGCGGGTGATCCTGAGCCAGGTGACGTCGCTGCCCTTTGCCGATGCCGCCTTCGACCTGGTGTGCGCCTTCGACATTGTCGAGCACGTGGATGACGACGATGCGGCGCTGGCCGAGCTGGCGCGGGTAACAACGCCGCGCGGAGCCCTGATCCTGTCGACGCCGCTGTACGGCGCGTACTGGACCGCCTTCGACGACTTCGTCGGCCACAAGCGCCGCTACGAGCCGCCCGAGCTGTTGGCCAAGCTGGCCGGCCACGGGCTGCAGGTCGAGCGCAGCGCCGTCTTCGGGATGCAGCCGCGCTCCTCGTGGCTGCTCGACTTTGGCATGTGGTGGCTGGTGCACGATCGCGAACGTGCGATGTGGTGGTACAACCGGGTATTCATGCAGCTTGGCCTGCGCTTCCAGAAGAAACTTGCATTCGCCCCCGGGATGATCGCTACCGAGGGTGTCGACGAGGTTCTGCTGGTGTGCCGCAAGGAGAGCGCGTGAGGCGGCCCGAAGTGCAGGCGCCACACCCACCGCTGCGCGGCTACTACGCCACCGAGAGCGAGCGCAGCGCCTGGGTACAGGCGATCTTCGACCGGACCGCAGGCGACTACGACCGGCTCGAGCGGGTGCTCGGACTGGGGAGCGGCTCGTGGTACCGCGAGCGCGCGCTGCGGGATGCAGGGCTTGAGCCCGGCATGCGGGTGCTCGATGTCGGAACCGGTACCGGGCTGCTCGCCTGCGCCGCCGCGCGGATCGTCGGCAACCCTACCCTCGTTACCGGCATCGACCCGAGTCCCGGCATGATGCAGCACGCCCGCGTGCCCGCAGGTGTGCGGCTACTCGGCGGCAGCGCCGAGAAAATTCCCCTGCCGGACTCCACGGTGGACTTCCTCAGTATGGGCTACGCGCTGCGCCACATCGCGGATCTCTCCGCGGCGTTCGCCGAGTTTCACCGCGTCGTGCGCCCCGGAGGCCGTTTGTGCGTGCTCGAGATCACCATGCCGGCGCAGGCGGTGCCGCGGGCACTACTCAGGGTCTGGCTCAAGGGCCTGGTGCCGGCGATCGCGGCATTCGTGGGGCGGCGCCGCGAGACGCCGGTGCTGATGCACTATTACTGGGACACCATCGCAGCGTGCGTGCCGCCCGAGACGATACTCGCGGGCATCGCCGCCGCGGGGTTCGTGGACGTCGAACGGCAGGTCGAGCTCGCGATGTTCTCGGTATATCGCGCGCGCAAGTCCCCGTAAGGCTCCGCGCCAAAGCGGCGCGCGCCAAAGGGGCCAGGGCTCAGCTGCGCCGGGCGACCTCGGCGCTCGGCGCGCGCTCGCGCCGCGTTGCGCCCTCGCCGCAAGCTTCGACCTCAGCGCCCGCTGCGCGCTCGCCGTGCACCTCCCGCAGGTTCTGCGCAGGATGCGCGAGCGCGGCACGCAGGGTTTGATCCAGCTGCGTCATGCACGCACGCACGTCGTCCGGCGCGTCGAGGCGCGGACCGAGACGCATCCGGTAGTTGACCGGCAGCGACGTGCGGCGGAACACCGACCATCCCTTACTGAGGAACGGCGAATCGATTTCGATGATCAGGGTCTGGATAGGCACGCCGGCCTGCTTGGCGATGACGGCGACGCTCGCCTGCAGGGCGTTGATGGGAGTTTGCGTCGTGCGCGTTCCTTCCGGGAACAGCAGCACGATCCCGCCGCGCCCGAGTTCGGCGACCGCCTCGCGGATCATGCGCCGCGGCGGGCTGCTGCGTATGTAGCGCGCGAGGCGCGCACCCGCGCCGAGAAACAGGTTGTTCATCAGCGAGGATTTCATCACGCACGCCACCCGCGGCTCGTGCGCGATGATCAGCAGCGCGTCGATCAGGCTCGGATGATTCGGCGCGAGCACCACCGGCGGTCCATCCCGCAGGGCACGCAGCGCCCGCAGATCCAGCCGGTAGATCCCCATCCAGCCGAGCGACCATACGTACAGGCGAAAGCCCGCCAGAATTCCGAGTCGACCGACGCGGCGGCCGACCGCTGTGGGCAGGATCAGCAGCATCGGCAACGCGAACACCGTCCACGACAGGCAGATGACCGCCAGCAGCACGAGCGACCCATACAGGAGCAGCGTTTCGAAGAGATGCCGCAATCGCATCAGCCGCAATCCCGTGCCCGCCACCGGGTGGGCTAGTGGGTCGAGACGCACTCGTAGATCGTCTCGCCGTCGGCCCGTCGGGCCTCGGCGTGCTTGCCCTGCGTCGCGCATTCGGCTTCCGCCTGTTCGAGCGCGCGCGCTTCGCCGCGCTGCTGGGCCCGGGGCGATGCCGTCGGGTTATCGAGCGGCGGCGGCCCAGTGACGCAGGCCGCGACGAGTGCCGCGCAGCCGCACACCATGAATCTCATTATCGCGCCTCCCTCGGGGATTCTGGTTTTGCCGCACAGTTTAAGGCGGCGACCGGGACGGCGCCATGAAGCTTTGGAGAAAACCTGCACGGAACACACCGTTCCGTGCAGGTAAGTCTTCTCCTACGCGAGGACGATCATCACCACCAGAAGTGGTACCAGGGCTTGTGCACGTTCTGCTCGGTCTGTGCTTTCTTGTTGTTCTCCGCCGCATTGTTGGCGAGCGTCGTCGACGTGATGCTCGGCTTCACGGCGTTGCGCTGCCCGGCAAGCTCGCCGCTCCTGGCGAAGCGCTGATCCTGCCAGTTAGGGTTGCGGTCGTCCTGGTCGGCGCTGCGCCAGGAGTCATGAGCATTATTGCGCGCGCTGGCCTGGTCGGCGCGCAGATCCTGACGGTCGCGGCGAATGTCCTGCTGGTCGCTGCGGATCTGCGCCTGGTCACGCGTGATGTCGCGCCGGTCGGCGCGGATATCCGCCTTGTCGTGCGCAATGTCGCGCTGCTCATTCCTGCCGTCGCGCTGCTCGGCATAATCGTGGCGCAGGTCCTGCCGGTCGCTGCGGATATCGGCCCGGTCGCGGGCGATGTCCTGACGCTCGGTCCTGACGTTGGCCTGGTCCTGCCGAATATCGCGCCGGTCGTTGGCGATATCGGCGCTCCGGCTGCTAGCCACCGCGTGGCCCGTGCCGTTGCGCGCGCTATCGTCCGCGTCGTGACGCTGATCGCGCTGATTGCGGGCGCTGTTGTTCTGGTCGGGACGCGGATTGTGGTCCTGAGGATTGCCGGCGTTCGCCTGGTCAGCACGCAGATCCTGACGGTCGCGGCGAATGTCCTGCTGGTCGCTGCGGACCTGCGCCTGGTCACGCGTGATGTCGCGCCGGTCGGCGCGGATGTCCGCCTTATCGTGCGCAATGTCGCGCTGCTCGTTCTTGCCGTCGCGCTGCTCGGCATAGTCGTGGCGCAGGTCCTGCCGGTCCGTGCGGATATCGGCGCGGTCACGGGCGATGTCCTGACGCTCGGTGCGCATGTTGGACTCGTCCTGCTTCAGGTCCCGCCGATCGTTGGCGATATCGGCGCTGCGGCCGCCGCTGCCGACCGCCGCGTGGCCTGTGCCGTTGCGCGCGTTATCGTCCGCGTCGTGACGCTGATCGCGCTGATTGCGGGCGCCGTTCTGGTCGGGACGCGGACTTTGCTCCTGACTGCCGGCGTTGGCCTGGTCGGCGCGCAGGTCCTGACGATCGGCGCGAATGTCCTTCTGGTCGGCGCGGATCTGCGCCTGGTCGCGCGCGATGTCGCGCCGGTCGGCGCCGATATCCGCCTTGTCGTGCGCAATGTCCTGCTGCTCATTCTTGCCGTCGCGTTGTTCGGCATAGTCATGGCGCAGGTCCTGCCGGTCCTTGCGGATATCGGCCCGGTCACGGGCGATGTCCTGGCGCTCGGCGCGCTTGTTGGCCTCGTCCTGCTTCAGGTCGCGCCGATCCTTGCGGATGTCGCGCTGCGTCTCGGCATTCTGACTCTGCGTCTGCGGTGAGGTCGGCGCCGGGGGGCTGTTCGCCTGCGCGCCGGCCCCGGCGGTGGCTGCGCCGTTAGCGCCCGCGCCGGTGGTGGCCGAGCCATTGGCGCTGGTCGCGCCACTGGCGCCGGTCACGGCGCTTGCGCCCTGGGCCTGCGTCTGCTGCTGGCCGTTCGCATTCTGGTTCATGCTCACGCCGGGCGGATCGGTGTCCGCGTACGCGCCCGGCAGCGTCGCGCCGATAATCGAGCCAACTGTGATGGCGATTAACGTCCTGCCCTTGCCCTTCATGGCTCTCTCCTTGTGTGGCCCATGAGAATTGTGAACTGCCGTCCAGTAGCGGCAACTAGCGTCCCGAGTTCTGCTGCGCCGGGCTGTTCTGCTCAGCCTGGCTGTGCAAATCCGCCGCCTGGTCGCTGCGCATGGGCGGCGCCTGGGCCGCCGCCGCCTGGTCGCTGCGCATGGGCGGCTCCTGGGCCGTCGCCTGGTCGCTGCGCACGCGCGGCTCCTGGGCAACGTAGCCCTGCACCAGGTCGAAGAAACTCCGGTAGAAATTCGGATCCGTGATCGTTTCCCGTCGCACCACACCCAATACCTTGGCGGAGCCGGAAGGCATGGTGATGGTCGCCGGCCCGATGCCCGCGCTCGTCGACTGCTTCATCTTCTGCAACTGGCTCTCTTCCCGATCTGCGGTCGCAAACACGATGCTCGTTCCGTCGTGGTTGTCAGCGCAGGTGGTCTGCAGGTGCACCGTGACGTTCAGTTTGTCGTTCGGCTGATAATCGCGCGTGCCCGTCAGGACCCCGGGCTCTGAAGCTCTCTCGAGCATGTAGCCCTGGCTCAGTAACGCCCGCTTCACGCTCCAGCACACGCTGTCGCCCGGACCTGCGATGGTCTTACTGAAAGGTGCCGCCGCGGTGAAGGGACCGCGCGTGACGTCGTGCCGGTGCGCGCACGCTGCCAACAGCAAGGCTGTCCCTGACAGCAGCGCCACACCGCTCATCCCTGCCGACTTACGCATGCGATCCTCCATTTGCCTGGCCTGTTTGTTAGACAGATGCGGTTCCGGGGGAAGTTCCCCCAGCGGCCAGACAGGGAATCTGCCGCTTGATCAAACGCTTGCGTGAAAAGTGTCGCCGAAACACGGCAACTGCGGAAACTCCGGGCCGTCCGCCGCAGCCGACTTTTTGTGTGGGATTCTTCTGGCACGACCGCCTGCGGCCACCGCGCGACATGTGGGGCAATCGCCGCCGGCGCGCAGCTCAGGCCCAAGACGGAGGAATGAGGGGCGCCTTCGCGCCGGGCGGCGTCGCCGCCAGCGCGGCGGTGCGTGCAGCGGCCGCGCCGCCGCCCGCTACAGCTCGGTGCTTCCCTCGTGCTCGGGCTTCTTCGGCGTGGTGATCGCCTCGGGCGGATCCAGGCCGATGCACTTGGCACTCACCATGTCGCCCTCGCCCGCGTACGGCATCGCAATCTGCAGCGCCGCGGAGATCGCGTTCCTGCACGCGTCCTCATCCTTGAACAGATATGAGTCCACGTAAGTGATCTCGAGCGTCTTCGGTGCATAGTAATAGATGTGCAGCACCGCTCTCTGCCCGAGCGTGCGCGGCTGCTTCTGCGTATCCGGCGTCGGCGCCGGCACACCTGCGTAGGCGGACCCGATCACGAGCGACATCAGGATCAAGGCGATACATTTCTTCATACCCTTTCTCCATCGCGGCCAGGGCTCAATGACCGCATTGAACCCGATGGAGGCGTCGAGCCTCTAACCATCGACGCGCGACGCCCGGCAAAGTTCGGCGTGTCGCTGGCGTTGTTGCACGGGTATTACCCGTCAACGGCCCGTCAACGGCACACCGTGATAGTTTCTGCCCGCGACCGCCCGCCGGATGTGGCGGCATTCTCATTTTCAGGGACCCGCTGTCAGAGTCCCGGGCCGCGGCGTTCTAAAGCAGCGCCGGGAGGATGTGCTCGGTCAGCAGCCGATCGGTGAGAGCGCCAGCTCCGGGGACACGGTAATTGGTGGTGGTGACCACGACCACCAGCTGCTGCGCGGGAAACACGCAGACCTTGTTGCCACCGGTGCCGTACATCGCGTAGCCGCGGTAGTCGCGACCGCCGACATGAAAGGTCGGCAGCCACCACAGGTAGCCGTAATCGGTGTCCTCGCGCGCCTGGGCGTGCGCGCTGGTGGAGCGCGCGACCCACGCGGCGGCGAGGACGCGCCGGCCGTTCCACGTGCCGCCGTTGAGATACAGCTGACCGAGCTTGAGAAGATCGCGGCTGCGCAGGTTGAGGCCGCCGCCCGTCATGGCCGCGCCGAGCGGCTGAAACTGCCACCTGACCTCGCCGATGCCGAGCGGCGCGAACAGATTGGCACGGGCAAACTCCGGCACGCTCTGGTGGCTGGCGCGCTCGAGCAGCGGGCCGAGCGTGGCGGCGCCGGCGGTGCAGTAACTCCAGCTGCGTCCGTAGGGCGATGCCGCCGGCTTGCTGACCCAGTCGGGAAAGCCGCGGATCGGAAGATCGAGGGTGAACTGCACCCAATCCTCGACCAGGTACATGCGCTCCTCGTTGCCCCGCGAGAAGCTGTTTTCGTCATCGCACTCGAGCAGCGAGCTCATGGTGAGGAAATCTTCGACCGTTATCTGCGCCTTGCGCGGATCGGGATGCTGCAGTGGCTGCCTGTCGGGGAAAAAATCCAGCACGCGCGCCTCGACGCCGCGCAGCACTCCGCGCTCGATGGCGAGCCCCACCAGCATGCCGGTCACCGTCTTGGTCGCCGAACGCGCGTTGCGCAGCGTGTCAGCACCGCCTTCGAAATAGTGTTCGTATGCCAGCTTGCCCCCGCGGGCGAGCAGCACGCTGGTGATCTGCTGGAACTCACCCGCAAGGATCGTCTGCTCCATGCGCGCGAGCTGCGGCGCGGACATCCCGGCGACGGCCGGCTCCGCAGGCACGAGCTCTTCGCCCACGGCCACCGACATCGCACCGACGCATACCACCCCGATCGCGGCCAGAATCCTCATGCGCACCGTCCCTCAGCTCGTGCCGCGGCGCGCTGCCGCGGCCCAGTGCGTCAGCTTGCGCAGCCCCACGGGTGCGGTCTTGTCGGTTTGAAACCTCCGCTGCGCGCTGCTCTGCCCGGCGAGCGCACGATATTCCCCCGGCGGCAGGCCGAAGGCGCGGGTAAAGGCGCGGCTGAGGTGACTCTGGTCGGCAAAGCCGCTGCCGAGGGCCACGTCGGCGAGGGGCTGCGCACTTTGCAACAGCAGTGCGACGGCACGCTCCAGGCGGCGGACCCGCGCGAATTCCCCCGGTGTGCAGCGGAAGTGGCGGCGGAAGGTGCGCGCCAGATGGATGGGGTGCACGCCGACGCTGGCGGCGACGTCCGCGATGGACAGATCCTCGAGGTAGCGATCCTGCAGCAGCTCGAGGGCGCGGCTCAGCCATCCCGGGGGAGCCGCCGATTCCGCCTGCGGCCGCACCTGCATCGTGCCGAACAGCTCCCCAGTCAGCGCCTGCAGCGCCATACCGCGTGCCCCGCGGCCGATTCTCATGATCAGCGCATGCTGCGCCCGCTGCCGCAGATACACCGGCGCGGCCGGCAGCGAAGCCGCCGCCAGCATGCTGACAGCGAGCTGCGGCTGCAGGGACACCGCAAAGAAGCTGCCGCGTCCACGCTCGAAATGATCGCGGTGCGTGGTGCCCGGCGGGTTGTAGATCAATACCGGGCGGTCGGCGGGCGGATGGCTGCCGGCGGCGGAAACGTACTCACCCCCGGTGACCCAGATGAAATGCGCATCCTGGTGCGTGTGGACGGGCACAGCCTCGGGCGGCCCTTCCGCGAGACGGTGGGAAATCTCGATGCCATGGCTCGAGAACGCCAGGCGCGCACCGCCGAAGAATCCGCCCGCGGGTAGCTTCAGCTGCGCGCGCTCATATCGTGCGGATGGAGCCAGGCCACGATAATGCCGAGTATCACCAGTAGCGCGCCGTCGAACAGGATCTGCTTGATGACGAGGGTATCCGGCAGCGGTTGCACCACGTAGTAGATGAGATAGCCCGGTACGACTGTGAGCAGTGCGACCGCGATCCCGTAACGCGCTCCCTGCGCCAGCCACGGCCGCGGCTCCACGCCGCGTGCATAGATCCACACGAAGGCTCCGGACATGATGACGTGTGCCACGATCATCAGCGGAAAGTACTTGTGCTGATCGCCCTCGGGCCGGTAGAGACTGGCGAGCTGCATGTAATCGCCCTTTAGCAGTACCGCATGGACGACGAAGCTGCCCGCGAACCACGCAACGAAAACCACCAGCCAGGCGATGAGAAATTTCTTGTTCATTCTTGTTCCCCTAAACGGACCGTTCAGCGAGTCGGAGTACTCCCGGGACGCGTGCGGTCCCAGTTGTCCCGGGCTCGCCTCAGGTAGGTGTGTGGCGAGTCGAGAAATACCACGAGAGAGGTGGCGCTCGAGAAGCAGTAGCGCTTGCGCGAATCGGGATCCGTCCAGTTGATCGAGCAATCCGCCGCGATCCTCACCCCCGCAGCCAGGCCGATGGGATCGTTGCCCGCGAATTCCCCGTGCATGGTACCGGGCGGTGGGGTCGCTGCCTTCCAGATGCCCGCGTGGTCGGGATCCGTGGCGCTGGCGTCGTGCCGCGCAATGGCCGAGCGAAACGCGTCATCGCCGGCCGCCGGCGGGGGCGCATCCGCGGCCAGCGCGCACGAAACGGCGGCGGCAGCCAGTGACAGAATCCGCAGTTGCTGAGCGGCGCGCATCACGCCGGTAAGGCTACCACTTCGCAGTACCGCTGCCCATTCAGCGCCCACCGTAACGCCGCAGCGACGCCGCGATCGCCGGCTGCTGCGCGGCAACAGCCGCCTGCAGCGGCGTCGTTCCGTCCGCATCGACCGCGTTGGGATCGGCGCCATGTGCCAGCAGCAGCGCCACGCTCGTCGTCTGGCCCGCGCGGGTTGCGAGCATGAGCGCGGTACGGCCGCGGGCATCGCGTGCGTCGATATCGGCCGCACGCGGTAACAGCGACTGCAGCTGCGCGACGTCGCCGCTCGCGGCGGCATCCCGCAGCGCCCCATCGAGGTCGGAACGGTTGAGCGCACCGGCGATCGCATTACGGCGGGGAGCGATGGCAGGCGCCGCCGCAGCTGACGCCACCGCCCGCCGCGCCTCGCGAGCCGAGTCGCTCGATGCTTGCGGCTGCAACAGCGACTGCGCCGCCGCGGCCGGCGCCTCACGCGCCGCTGTGTCCGCAGAGACCGCAGGCGACGGCGGGGCTGACGGCGGCGCTGCCGCTACGATGTGACCCGCAGGCGGCGCCGTCACTGCAGCCGGGCCGGGCACTGCACGCGGGACGGGCGCAGGCGGCTCGGGCACTGCAGGCGCCGCGGGCGCTGCCTCCGGCGCCACCGTGGCCGCGGGCGCCAGCGCCGCGACGGCCCTCTCGCGTGGCGGCGACCACCAGCGCGGCGCGAGCATCAACGCGGCGATGGCGGCCGCCGCAAGCCCGCCGAATACTGCCGGCCGTCGCCACCCCGGCCGCGAGCCCTCGCGGCCGCCGAGCTTGCGGCTCGCCGCAGCCGTGCGCCCGGCCGCAAGCTGCGCCGCATGCTCGAGCACCGCGCGGCGCACCGCCTCACTCGGGCGGCTCGGATCGAGCGCAGAAGCTCGCCGGTAGCGCTCGTCTGCATCGTCGTAGGGCTCCTGCCCCGGTGGCACCTTGTTCATGCGTACTCGCAAAGCAGCTCGCGCAGTTTGCTGCGCGCATAGCGCAAGCGGCTCCTCGTGGTTTCGACGTTGCTGTCGGTGACCGCCGCGACCTCCTCGACGGTGAGCTCGCCCTCGAGCTGCAGCAGCAGCGCATCGCGCTGCGCCGGCGGGAGCTGGCCGAGCGCGCGCGTCACGGCCGCGACCTGCTCGCGTATCAGTGTGGCGGCGAGTGGGCCGACTTGCGGCTCAGTGGTCAGTTGGGGCAGCACTGCCGGCGCCTCGTAGCCCATACTGTCGAGACTCGAGACACGGCGCGTCGTTCGCAGGGAATCGATCATGCGATTGCGCGCAATAGTGAACAGCCAGGTCGTGAAGCGCGCGCGCGGCTGGTAGCGTGCGGCGTCGCGCGCCACGGCGAACCAGACCTCCTGCATCAACTCTTCGGCGCTTGCCCGGTTGCCGACGTTGCGCTCGAGGTAGCGCCACACGCGGATCTCGTGCCTGCGGTAGAGGATCGCGAACG
The DNA here is from genome assembly GCA_035481975.1 of Steroidobacteraceae bacterium. Classification (GTDB taxonomy): domain Bacteria; phylum Pseudomonadota; class Gammaproteobacteria; order Steroidobacterales; family Steroidobacteraceae; genus 13-2-20CM-66-19. The sequence continues at coordinate 151,682 of DATHRC010000005.1, read as the reverse complement.
CGTCGCAGTCGCCCAGTGCGTAGCGGCGCAGCAGCCCCTCGTCAGATTCGGCGACCGGAGTCATTCATTGCATTATGGCAGCGGGCGCGCACATCACCCGGGCGGATCGGGCACGAACTGCCGCTGGTGCGAGCCTGGGAAGGGATCCAGGGTGCCGGGAATGGTGCGCGGCCGGCGCACGATCCCCATGGCCACGAGGTTCTGCAGGCTGTCGTAACGAATACGGATGACCTCGTTCGGTTCCGGCTGCAGGCGCTCGAATTGCGTGTCCTGCACGTAGGAGTACTCGCGCTCTCCATGAGCCGTTCCGAGCCGTGCAGCGGTCTGCGGGACGGACAGCGCGAGCGGCGGCGCCGCGCTGGCCAGTGCCCCCGGCGACGCGGGCGCCGCCGGCGCGGGCACGGATGCACCGCGGCGCGCGCTGCCTGCGGCAGCGGGCTCACGCGCCGAGTCGCGCTCGCCCGCGCCCGGGACGATCCGCGGCGGCAGATAGGCCTCGGGGGACGGGCGTTCGCGGAACAGCGCTACGCCGATGATGCCGACATTCGCCGGCCGGCCGGTTCGTTCGGCGTAGGACTCCGAGGAATCCGCGAAGGTGAACGCCGCCACTTCGGTGTGTGACTTGCGCCAACCCGTAACCGGGTAACTCTCACCCGGATCGAAGACGTAACCGGTCTGATCCCAGCCCGCGGTCGCCCCCGAGAGCACATTGACGCCGTCCACCGAGGTCACCGCCAGCAGCCGTCCGCTGCTCTGGTTGCGTATCGCGATCGTGTAGCGGCTGCCGGGGTTGCCTGCGACCCAGTACTCACCACGGAAGTAGTGCACCGGCAGCGCGACGCCGCTGTCATGGTCGATAACCGAGACGCTCGCGAGCGTTCCAACCGCGTCCGCATCACAGCTTGCCAACAAGGCGGCCATGGCCGCCGCTTGCACCATATGTCTCATGCCCGCTCCCGTAATGGCTCCCACTACTGAAGCGAAGCACAGCGCCGCTCGGGGTTAAGCGTCCCGCGCCGGGCGTGCGACTACCCACCCCGACGGCACGGCCCGGTTACGGGTACTTGCTCTCCACGACATTGCGTACCGGGTGCGTGTCGTAGACCAGCACGATCGACTGGATATGCCCCGTGGCCGGATCGAAGTTGAATACGTCGGCGCAGTCGAAGGAAACCCGCGAGCCATCCTGCAGGCGCCAGTCGTAGAGATAGTAGGCCACCGCGCGCAGGTGTCCCTCGGCGCTTATCAGCACATCGTGCACGGTCAGCCGCGTACCCCTGGATGACTCGGCCACCTTCTTGACGAACTGCCGCACCGGCAGCCGACCGAGGAACGGCGATTCCACCCAGCCGTCCGGGATGAACAGGGACGCGGCCTTGTCGGCATCCCCCGCTTCCAGCGCCTTGAGATACTCATGCACCGATCGCTGCATAACCCTCTCCAGTCACGCGACAGCGCGGCAAGCCGCTCCAGCACCGCGGCTACCCTGAGCCGTCGATGACCCCCGGGTCAAGTCCCCGATCCCGGCAACCGGGGGGTCGTTCATGTAGAGGGCCCGGGTTCGTGGAACAATCAGCGCGTCGGATCCATACCTCCCATGAGCACCGCCCGAGCCGCCCCGCTCCTCGTCCTTGCCGCCGTGAGTGGCGCGCTCGGCGGCTGCGCGGCCCTGCGCGAGTACCACGAGTGCGGTTACCACGGTTGTCCCGCGGACGTGAACATCACCACGCAGGTGCAGCGGCTGTTGCGGCAGCATCCGGCCCTGGCGGCGCCCAATCAGGTGTATGTGGAGACGCTGAATCGCGTGGTCTACCTGAGCGGCCAGGTGGCCAGCGAGCTGCAGCGCCTCACTGCCGAATCGATCGCCCAGGGCGCGCCGGGTGTGCGCCGGGTGGTCGATAACATCGCCCTGACTTACGAGGGCCGCTGAGGGGCATCAGCGCGTCCCGGTGGCCAGCCGGGAGCCGGCGCTCTCAGCTCTTCTTCTCGGTCTGCTTCTCGCTTTTCTTCTCGGCCGACTTGGAGAGCGTCATCCACACCGCGATGTCCCAGGCATTGTGGATGCCGACGAACAACAGCAGCAGCGAGATGCCAGCCACGCCGTACAACGCCACCGCGGGCCGCCGCCAGATCACCAGTCCCATCCCCAGCAGCAGCGCATAAGCGAGCGTCGGCAGCACCGCGTTCCAGATCCAGTCTTCCCACACCGGCGCATACGCTGGGTTGCGCAGGTGCGTCGCGATAAACAGTGAATAGGCCAATCCCACCGCGCCGCTGAGCACAAAACCGCCGCTCAGGCTCGCGCGGCCATGCCCCGGCATCATGAGGTACGCTGCCAGCGCCAGCACGGTCGCGAAGTGCACGATGGTGGGGGTCACGAACGTACCCAAGCCCGTAGGGTTCACGCGCTGCACTTCGCGCACCAGCGCAATCACCACGAAGGTGAGACCCGTCAGCCCGGCGGCCGCCGAGCCGACGATCACGTAGAAGTTGTCCCAGCCTGTCAGCAGCGGTGATTCCATCGGTACCCCGGTGGTTCGGGCGTGGATTCTAGCGCGTCGCCCCGCAGGCGCAGCGTGGTACCTCCGGCCACGGTGACCGCGGCGCGCCGTTTGCTAACGGTTGCGGGCTACGCTCAAGATAGCCGCTCATGAGCCGCCCCGCCCCCCGCCCGGCTGCGGCCGTGACCGAACCCACGCCGCACGAGCTCGCGCGCCGCGCGCTGCTCGCCTTCCTGCTGACCTTCATCCTCGCGCGCACGCTCGTGTTCCTCATCATGGCGCGCCGCATACCCAACCTTTACTTCTTCCTGCACGACACGCACGTCCACCATCTCAACTACGGGATCCTGCTGCTCGCGGCGGTGGCGGCGTACCTGTTGTTCGGCGATCCCCACCGCGAGCGGCGGCGCGCAGCGGCCTTCGCCTACGGCATCGCCATGGGACTGACGTTCGACGAGTTCGGCATGTGGCTGCACCTGGGCGGCAGCTACTGGCAACGCGCCAGCCTCGACGCGACGGTGGTGGTAGCGGCGCTGTTGGCCTTCATCGCCTACGCCCGCTCCATCGAGACCTTCGAAGCGCGGCACGTGCGCGCGTTTCTCGCCCTGGCGGTGGCCGTGCTCATTTTCGCCGTGGTGCTGTACGACGCCTCGGTGCACATCGGCAGCCTGGCGGGTCCGCGGCTGCACGAGCTGGAGCTCGCCTCCTCGCCTTAGTTCAGCAGGCCGAACACTGCCACGCCGCTCTGCGTGCCGACGAACACCCGGCCGTCCGCGACCGCCGGGGTGATGAATTTGTTGCCGGGGCCGAACTGATCGCGTCCGTTCGGCGCCTGTGAGCTGTTGTAAAGCTCGTGGCCGAGGTTGCCGGCTTCGTAGGCGTGCAGCACCCCGGGATCGGAATTCTCGTGGGCCCAGACGATGGCGTTGCTGGTGCCGTTGGCGGAGATCACCGGCGAGGTTCCCGGATAGGCGAAGCTGTTGGCGCTCGCCGCCGTCGGTGCTGCGCTCAGGAGCGCCGCGTGGAGCGCAAACGCGCTGAGGGGTCCGTTCACCGGTCCGTAGTACACCGCGCCATTGAAGTAGGCGGGCGTGGACCAGATGCCGCCGCCGAGGACCGCCGGCAGTTCCTGCCAGATGTTGTTGGTGGCGGCGTTGAACTTGCCCATCGAGTCGCGGTTGACGACGTAGAGGTTGCCGTCCTTGCCGGCGCCGACCGCCAGGTGCCGCACCCTGCCGCCGGAGTCCGTCTGATCGGGCAGCAGCAGAATGCCGCCCGAGCCGAGGTCGATGTCCGCAGCCGATTCGCTCACCTCGTTGAACATGGCGAAATAGTCGCTCACGGCCAGCGTGCCAGCCGTGAGGGTCAGCTTGAGGAAGCTGTTGCCGTAGTCTGCGGCATTGGGAAAGCCCGCCGCATCGAGCGTCGTCTCGAACACACCGTTCGCCGTCAGCAGGTAGACGTTGCCGGCGGCATCGGCCGCCGGACCGCCGCCGCTCATCCAGATCGACGGTCCGCTGCCACCGCTATTGGGCGCCACGTTGAGCACCGCGGTGCGCGCCAGCGTGCTCGCGCTGAAGGCGATGATCCAGCCGGTATAGGGGGCGACGTCGCAGTGCGAGGTCCAGCTGGTGTACAGCGTGCCCTGCGACAGCAGCAGCGCGGCGCGCTCGGCGTACTGAGCCGGGTCGAAGGTCGTTACACCGCCGAGCGTCGGGAAAGTGGCGTTGATGTCGACCGGGCTGTGCGGCAACTCCGCGCCGGTGGTGATATCGAGGGCGTGCAGCCGTTGGTGATAGGTCGCCGACGAGGTCGCCACCGACATCGCGACCAGGTAGATCGCGCCGTGTGCGCCCGCGCTGCGATCGATCACCGGCGTCGAGGTGATCCCGATGGTGGGCGCGAGCTGCTGGCAGCCGTAGCCCGGCAGATCGTTGACGCTCTCCCCCGCCGGCAGCAGCGACACGTGCCACAGCACGGCGCCGCTGTCGGCATCGTAGGCGTAGACCGAATCGTTTTCGGTCGCCACGTAGACCACGTTGTGCGTCGCGCCCTGGACGGCGAGTCCGGAAAGGTACAGCGGCTGCGCGTCCACCTTGCCGTCCGCAGCCAGCAGGCGCAGCTGCCCGAAGCTCGCGGCGTTCACGTTCGCGGGCGTGAGCAGCGACTCGGTCAGATTCTGCCCGGTTCTGCCGGGATCGTTCTTGTAGGTCACGACGTCGGTGCGCTGCGTCGGCTGGGGCGGCGGGGAACTGCCGCCGCTGGTGCCCCCGCTGCTGCCGCCGCCCGTCGTGGTCACCGGCCCGGAGCTCGTGCCGCAGGCGCCGAGTGCGGCCGCGAGCAGCAACAGCAGCGGCACCAGGGTTGCACTCACGGATCCGCCGCTCATGGTTCGCACCTTCAGCACTTATACGTTGCGCCGCTGCAGCGGCGAACTCGTCTGCGCTCGCACGCCGTCCGCTTTTTGGCAGGAATCGGCCGATCGTTGTCAGTCCGTCGCCGCGCTTGTTCGACAGTATGCGGGTCCAGGCCAGCGGGTGCGAGGCGAGTCGATGAACCGACGCGAGCTTTTCCGGCGTTCCGCCGCTCTCAGTGTGGCGGCGGCGATTCCGCTCGGCATGCCGCGGCGCGCGGCCCACGCCGCAACCGCGGCCCATGCCGCAACCGTCGCCGCGCCGCTGCAACCGCCGGCGTCGGGCGCCATCCCGGTCGCCTTCCTGATCTCGCACGGTGCGGAAGTGATCGACTTCTGCGGCCCGTGGGAAGTGTTCTTCAACGTCAACCTCCCCCGCCACGCCAGCGCGCCGTTCCGCCTCTACACGGTCGCCGAATCGCTCGCAGCCGTCAGCGCGAGCGGCGGCCTCGAGATCGTTCCCAACTTCAGCTTCGCCACCGCTCCGCCTCCCAGGATCATCGTGATCCCCGCCCAGAGCGGCGCGGGCACCGCGGCACTCGAGTGGATCCGGCGGTCGAGCGCGGGCGCCGACCTGACCATGTCGGTGTGCACCGGTGCGTTCGTGCTGGCGAAAACCGGCCTGTTGAACGGCAAGCCGGCCACTACTCACCACAGCTCCTACACGCAGTTCGCCATGCAGTTCCCGCAGATCCAGGTGCGGCGTGGCGCGCGCTTCGTGGAGGTCGGCAATCTCGCCAGCGCCGGAGGCCTCTCGAGCGGCATCGATCTGTCGCTGCGCGTGGTGGAACGCTACTTCGGGCGCGAGGTGGCGACGCAGACCGCCTACACGATGGAATATCAGGGACAGGGTTGGCTGGACCCGGCCTCGAATGCGGTATATCGCCAGCACCGCGCCTCCACCGCCGAGCATCCGCTTTGCCCGGTGTGCGAGATGGAGGTCGACCCGGCGACTGCACCCCGCTCGGTCTACCGCGACCATGCGTACTACTTCTGCATGCCTACGCACAAGGCGCTGTTCGATGCGAGCCCGGAAGGCTACCTGGCGGGGTGATACTATCGACGCATGCGCACAATGGGGAAAGCGTGGCTGGCGCTCGTGCTGCTGTGGCCGCTGGTCGCGCTCGCCGCCGAGGTCGATCTGCCGGAGCTCGCGGTCAGCCTGACGGCGTTGCCGGTGGGCGCCGACAAACCCGAGGTCAGGCAGAGCGGTTCGGGCTTCGAGGCCACGACCCACGTCGGCGCCGCCACGCTGCGCATCTATCGCCAGAGCGATCCCGTGCCGGCGGCGAGCGACGTCGCCGACCCGCAGTATCGCGCCCGTCTCGATGCGATGTTCGGCGGATTGGTCGATTCCAGGACGCACGGCGCGCCCACCGCGGTGGGCGGCCATAGCGCCTGGACCGTGGTCGAGGCGCGCGACAGCGGCTCAGCCACGGTCTATACCTGCGTCACCTACGTAATCGCCGACCGGCATCTGTACCGGCTGAGCGTGAGCGCCAACGGCAATCGCAGCCGTCCGCCGGAGTTCGACTCGCTGGTTTCGGCGATGTCCGGAGTGCACTTCGAGAGTGCACCGAACTCGGGACTGCCCGCCTCACAGACTGCGCAGCGCGCGCGCCAGCGCTATGTCCTCAACGCGCTACGCGCGGGCGGGAATGACCGGCAGGACCACCTGCGACGGATGCCCGCCGCCGACATAGACGCGGTTGCGCGCGACGCGCTGGGAGCGCGCGCGTCCTTCCGGCTCCCCGGTGTTGGGGTTCGCGTCGAAGCGGGGAAAATTACTGCTTGAGATGTCCAGCCGGATACGGTGTCCCTGCCGGAACAGATTGCTGGTGGGAAATACCTCGATGACGATCGGGTAGATCCGTCCCGGGCGCATGAGCGCCGGCCGCTCCCACGAGTCGCGATAGCGCACCCGCAGCAGTCCATCGCTCAGGTTCATGGCGAAGCCCTGGCGGTAATCATCGTTGGGCGGGTAGAGATCCACCAGCTTGGCGGTGAAGTCCGTGTCCGGGCAGTCGGAGGCGATCCACAGCCGTACGCGTACCGGTCCGGTCACCTCCAGGTCCTGCCGCAGTGGCTCGCTCTGGAAGGCGAGCACGTCGGCGCGCGCGGCGAGCGCGCGGTAGGGGGGCTTCGAGCCGAAGAACTCCGGCGCCTCACGCTGATCGAAGGCGCCGCCGACCATGATGGGCCGGCCCGAGGTGATGCAGCCGCCGATGGTCGGGACCGGATCACGCGGATCATAGTCATAGCTGAGCACGGCGGAGGCCGCCGGCGCGCCAGCGGACAACTCCCGCGCGGCCGTGAGGTAAAAGGGCGTCCACCGCGTCCCGGGCAGCGGCCAGTCGCGCTCGGCGCGCCAGCGCCCGCCGTGGTCGAGTCGACCGGCTGCGTCCCTGCGGCCGCTGCCTCCGCCCATGACGAAGATGCGCACCGCGGGCTCGGTGTCCACACCGTTGCGCCGCTGCTTCAGCCAGCGGTCAAACCAGCGCAGGCGCAGCGTCAGAAAATCACTCGCCAGGTTGCCGTCCGCCGTGGCCGCCGGCCCGAAATCGACGTTGCCCGCGTAGGTCAGCTGGCGGTCTCCGTGCGTCCACGGTCCGAGGATGAGCCGCACCGGGCCGTGCTTGAGGTGCGACAGCCCCAGGTAATTTTCGGTCGCGGTGCGCGGATAGGGGTCGTACCACGACGACATATGCATCATCGCGGCACGCGGAAACTGGCGGTAATACCCGGCGGCGTAGATGCCGAGCTGCTTCCAGAACGCATCAAAGTCGCCGTGCTCCCACTGATCGAAGACGTACGCCTCGTAGTCGGGCAGCAGGCTGAGCGGCGATGCCCCGCGCCGCCACGGCATGCGGCCGAACCAGTCGGCCAGGTCGATGGCGCGCATCGCCGCGAGCCGGAGCGGATCGCGCTGCAATTGCGGGCTATTGAGCCCTTCACTGAAGGCCCAGGTCACCTGCTTGAGCTCGAAGGCACCGCCCTGGCGGATACCGCCCTGGTAAGCGTTGGAGAAGCCGCCCGAGTCGAGAAACATGGCGCGCACGCCCGGTGCAGCGGCGCTCGCGAGCGCCGCCTGCGTGTGCGCGGCGTAGGACAGGCCCATGGTGCCGATGCTGCCGTCACTCCAGGTCTGGCGCAGGATCCACGCGCAGGTGTCATAACCGTCGAGTCCATCACTCAGGTACTTCACATAGGTTCCCTGCGAGCGGTAGCGGCCGCGGCAATCCTGATAGATGACCACGTAGCCGCGGCGCACGAAGAACCCGGCCACCGCCGCGCGTGACAGCGGCTGCGCGGCGGCCGGGGTGCGCTCGGAGCGGCTGTCGGCGGTCTTGTCGTAGGGGGTACGCTCGAGGATCACGGGGAATCGCCCGGAGAGTGCGTTGCCGGCTCTACCCGGCAGGTAGATGTCGGTGGCCAGGGCAACGCCGTCGCGCATCGGCACCATCACATCGCGCAGCACCAGGACATCGCCGACATCGCCGCGACTCGTGCTCGGCTCGGCCATCGCTCCCGCGCCCCCCGCCGCCGCCGGCCCGAGCCGCGCGATCCGCGGCAGCGCCAGCAGTGCCGCGGCCTGCAGCGACTGCGCCGCGAAGCCGCGGCGGCTCATCGATCCGGGGCGTCGTGCGCGCTCGTCCATCGGCTCCCTTGGGCGGCCACGCCGATGTTACTCGACCGCGTGTTGCCACTCCCGATAGACTGCGCAGCGTTGTGCCGAAGCGAGGATTGCCGCCATCGTCGCGCCGCAGACCCAGGACGATGTCATCATCGAGACGCGCGGCCTGACCAAGGAGTTCAAGGGCTTCGTCGCGGTGAATGCCGTCGACCTGCGCGTGCGCCGTGGCCAGATCCATGCCCTCATCGGTCCTAACGGTGCCGGCAAGACCACCTTCTTCAACCTGCTGACCAAATTCCTGATCCCGGACCAGGGCCAGATCCTCTACCGCGGCACGGACATCACTCTCGAGCGCCCGGCGCAGGTGGCGCGTCGCGGCATCGTGCGCTCGTTCCAGCTCTCGGCGGTGTTTCCGAACCTGACCGCGCTCGAGAACGTGCGCATAGCGCTGCAGCGCGCGCTCGCGACCTCGTTTCACTTCTGGAAGCCGGCGGCGACGCTGCGGGTGCTCGACGGGCGCGCGCACGAGTTGCTGGCGATGGTCGATCTGCACGGCGTCGCCGCCATGCGCGCCGCCGAGCTGCCCTATGGCCGCAAGCGCGCGCTCGAGCTGGCCACGACGCTCGCGCTCGCCCCGGAGCTGATGCTGCTCGATGAGCCGACCCAGGGCATGGGCCACGAGGATGTCGACCGGGTCACCGAGCTCATCCGGCGGGCGGCAGCGCAGCGCACCGTGCTGATGGTCGAGCACAACATGCAGGTGGTAGCGAGGATCGCCGACACGATCACCGTGCTGCAGCGTGGCCAGGTGATCGCCAGCGGCAGCTACGCGCAGGTCGCGCGCGATCCGCTGGTGCTGGAGGCGTACATGGGATCGGCGCCCGCTGTGCCGCGGAGTGCGCCCGCATGAGCCCGCCGCCGCTGCAGATCGCCGGGCTGCACGCCTACTATGGCGAGTCCCACGTACTGCAAGGCATCGAGTGCCAGGTCGACGCCGGCGAGGTGGTGACGCTCCTCGGCCGCAACGGCGCCGGGCGCACCACGACGCTGCGGGCGATTCTCGGCCTGGTCGGCCGGCGCAGCGGCTCGGTGCGCGTCAACGGCCAGGAGGCCATCGCGCTGGCGCCGCATCGCATCGCGCATCTCGGGGTGGGCTACTGTCCGGAGGAGCGCGGCATCTACGCCAGCCTCTCGACCGAGGAGAACCTGCTGTTGCCGCCGCTGCTCGCCCCGGGCGGCATGTCGCTCGCGGAGATCTACCAGATGTTTCCCAACCTGCACGAGCGGCGCAGCAGCCAGGGTACGCATCTTTCCGGCGGCGAGCAGCAGATGCTGGCGCTGGCGCGCATTCTGCGCAGCGGCGCGCGGCTGCTGCTGCTCGATGAGATCTCCGAGGGGCTGGCGCCGGTCATCGTGCAGGCGCTCACGCGCACCATCGAGCGGCTGCGGCAGCAGGGTTATACCATCGTCATGGCGGAGCAGAATTTCCGCTTTGCCGCGCCGCTGGCGGATCGTTTCTACATCATGGAGCGCGGACGGATCGTGACCGGCTTTGCAGCGACCGAGCTTGCGGACAGAATGGCGATGCTGCACGAGTACCTCGGGGTGTGACCGCAGACCCGTAACCAACAAGGAGAAGAGCCATGACATTACGCATCCTGGCGATTGCGCTGGTAGCGGCACTGGCAACGGTGGTGCCGCGCGCCGCCGCGGCCGCCGACGTGGTGATCGGCGACCTCGATGACATGTCGGGAGTGTACGCCGACGTCATGGGCGCCGGCGGCGTCGAGGCGATGAAAATGGCGATCGCCGACTTCGGCGGCACGGTGCTCGGCCGCAGGATCGTCACCCTGACCGCCGACCACCAGAACAAGCCCGATATCGGCGCCTCGAAGTTCCGCGAGTGGGCCGATCAGAACGGGCTCAACATGCTGCTGGGCGGCTCGAACACCGGCGTCAATATCGCCATGACGAAAGTCGCGGCGGCCAAGAAGGTGCCCATGTTCATCATCGGCGCGGCCGGCGCATCGATGACCAACGAGGACTGCACCGCCTATACGGTCCACTATGTCTACGATACGACCTCGCTCGCCAATGGCACCGCAACTTCCATCATCAACGGCGGTGGCAAGACCTGGTTCTATCTGACCGCGGATTACGCCTTCGGCGCCCAGCTGCAGGCCGCGGCCTCCAAGGTGGTTGAAGCGCACGGCGGCAAGAATGTGGGCGCGGTGCGGGTGCCGCTGGGCGCCGCGGATTTCTCCTCCTTCCTGCTGCAGGCGCAGGGCTCCGGCGCGCAGGTGCTGGGACTGGCGAATGCCGGCACCGACTTCAGTAACTCGCTGAAGGCCGCTAACGAATTCGGTATCACCAGGACCATGAAGCCGGCGGCACTGCTCGCCTTCATCACCGACATCAACAGCCTTGGCCTGCAGACCGCGCAGGGGCTTTTCCTCACCACCGGATGGTACTGGGACCTGAACGCGGACACGCGCGCGTTCGGCAAGCGCTTTTTCGCCAGGATCAACAGGGAACCGACCATGGATCAGGCGGGCGCGTATTCGGCCACCCTGACCTATCTGAAGGCTGTAAAGGCCGCCGGCACGACCGACGCCGACAAGGTCATGGCGGAACTGAAGAAAGCGAAGATCAACGACATGTTCGCCCAGGGCGGCTACATCCGCGCGGACGGCGCCATGATCCACGAGATGTATGTCATGCAGGTCAAGACGCCGCAGGAATCGAAGTATCCGTGGGACTACTACAAGGTGGTGAAGAAGATGAAGGGCGAGGAGGCTTTTGGCCCGATCACGGGCCTGTGTCCGCTCGCCCCCAAGTAATCGGCCGCCGCAGCCACCCCGGCGCTTAAGCCGGGGTGTGCCGCGCCCAGCCGCTGCGCCGCCCCGCACTCACCGCACCCGTGACCGAGATCTTCGGCATTCCCGTCGCCGTGATATTCGGGCAGTTGACGCTCGGCCTGGTGAACGGCTCGTTCTACGCCCTGCTGAGCCTCGGCCTGGCGGTGATCTTCGGGCTTATGGGCGTGGTCAATTTCGCCCACGGTGCGTTCTACACGCTCGGAGCGTTCGCCGCTCTACTGGGTCTGCAGTATTTCGGCATCAACTACTGGGTCGCCCTGGGGCTGGCGCCGCTTGCGGTCGGACTGCTCGGCGTCGTCGTCGAGCGGCTGCTGCTGCGGCATCTGTACGGGCTCGACCCGCTCTACGGCCTGCTGCTGACCTTCGGGCTGGCGCTGATCGTGGAGGGCTCGCTGCACCAGGTGTTTGGTGCCAGCGGCCAGTCCTATCCGGTGCCGCAGTCGCTCGCCGGAGTGGTCAATCTGCATTTCATGTACCTGCCGCTCTATCGCGCCTGGGTCATCCTCGCCTCGGTGCTCACCTGCTTCGGCACCTGGTTCGTGATCGAGCGCACGCGGCTCGGCGCGACGCTGCGCGCCGCCACCGAGAACGCTCCGCTCCTGCAGGCCTTCGGGGTCAACGTGCCGCTGCTGGTCGCCGCCACCTACGGCGGTGGCGTGGCGCTGGCCGCCTTCGCCGGAGTGCTGGCCTCACCGATAGTGCTGGTGAACTCGCACATGGGCTCCTCGCTCGTCATCGTCGTGTTTGCGGTGGTGGTGATCGGCGGGATGGGATCGATCTTCGGCGCGGTGGTCAGCGGCCTCACTCTGGGCGTCGTCGAAGGATTCACCAAGGTCATCTATCCGGAAGCCTCCAACATCGTCGTGTTCATCATCATGGCTCTGGTGCTGATCCTGCGGCCGGCGGGATTGTTCGGCAGGGAATAGCCGCCATGCGTGCCGCAGCGATCGCCTACGTCCTCGCCGCCCTGCTCGCGCTGAGCGTACCGTGGCTGGGCATCTATCCGGTCTTCATGATGAAGCTGCTGTGCTTCGCAATGTTCGCCTGCGCCTACAACCTGCTGCTCGGCTTCGGCCGCATGCTCTCCTTTGGCCATGCCGCGTTCTTTGGCGCCGCCGCATACGTCACTGCGTGGCTCATCACCGCGCACGCCTTCGGCCCGGCGGCGGCGATCGTGGGCGGTATGGCGGTCGCGGCACTCCTGGGCGTCGTCATCGGCGGACTTGCGATCCGCCGCCAGGGGATCTACTTCGCGATGATCACGCTGGCGCTCGGGCAGCTGGTGTATTTCGTGTGCCTCGAGGCGCCCTTCACCGGCGGCGAGAACGGCCTGCAGGGCGTGACGCGCGGCGCGCTGCTGGGTCTGCTGCCGCTGCAGTCCGACCTGGTCATGTACTACCTGGTGCTGGCGGCCTTTGTGGCGGTGTTCGCGTTCATCCGGCGCGTGGTCCACTCGCCCTACGGCCAGGTGCTCAAGGCGATCCGCGAGAACGAGCCGCGCGCGATCTCGCTCGGCTACGACATCAACCGCTACAAACTGCTGGCCTTCGTGCTGTCGGCGACACTCGCGGGACTCGCCGGCGCACTGAACTGCCTGGTGCTCGGCTTCACCACGTTATCGGACGTACAGCAGTCCACTTCCGGCGAGGTGATCCTCATGACGCTGCTCGGTGGCACCGGGACCTTCTTTGGTCCGGTCGTGGGTGCCGCCATCGTCGTAACGCTGCAGCAGTATCTCTCCGACATCGTCGGCGGCTGGGTGACAGCCATCATCGGCGCGATATTCGTCGCCTGCGTGCTGTCGTTCCGCCGCGGCATCGTCGGTGAGCTCGAGGCGCTGCGGCTGCGGCTGCGGCGCCGTGCCGCTAGCGACGCGCGGCCGCCTGCGCCAACGTGACGGCGCTTGCGAGCGGCGCCTCGGCGAGCGCCAGCGTGCGCACTTCCGGCAGCGAGGCGGCCAGCAGATGCGTGAGCACCGCCCCGGGAGGCATCTCGACGTACAGGCGGCAGCCGAGCTCGTACAGCAGCGTGACCGAGTCGAGCCAGCGCACCGGCCGCGAGACATTGAGGATCAGGTCCTCAGCCACCTGCGCGGCGTCGCCGGTGATGCGCGCGCGATGATTGCTCACGTAGGGCACTGCCGGCGGGCGCATCCTGACCGTGGCCATCGCCGCGCGCAGCTGCGCCGACACCTCGTCCATGAGCGGGCAGTGCGAGGGGATCGCGACCTTGAGGCGCCGCGCCACCGCGCCCGCGGCGCGCGCCGCCTCGGCCGCCAGTGCCAGTGCCGCGTCGTCTCCGGCCACCACCGTCTCGGTCGGTGAGTTGACGCTCGCCAGGTATAACGGCCGGCGGGCGTTGACCTCGGCGACCAGCGCGCGCGCGCCGCGCTCGCTCAGGCCGCGGATCGCAGCCATCCCATGACCGCGCGGCGCGGCGCGCGCCATGGCTTCACCGCGCAGCTGCACCAGCCGCAGCGCATCGGCGAAGCTGAGCGCCGCGCAGGCAACCGCCGCTGCAAAGGCGCCCACCGAAAGGCCCGCGACCGCGTGCACCGGACACTCTTCGGCCAGCAGCGCGCGCGCCGCAGCCACGCCGGCAATGAGCGTTGCCAGCTGCACCGCGGCGGTCGATTCCAGTGCCGCCTCGCTATCGAGCCCGGCGAGCGCGCCGCCGAGCACCTGCTGCGCCTCGGCGAGCGTTGCGCACACCGCCTCGGTCGCCGGCAGACGCCCGAGCAAACCCGGCCGCTGCGCGCCCTGACCCGGGAAGAGCAGCGCGACCCGCATCAGGCCGCCGCGACCGCATCCGCCCAGGGATCGCTTCCCAGGCAGGCGCCCCGCGGCGTACGCAACAGGTAAGGCGGCCGGCCCCGCGCAAACTCAGTGAGCGCCATGGCGCCGTGCGGCGTCTCGAGCAGCACGTCGGTGCACACCGCGAGCGCGCCGAGCTCGCGCACGAGCTGTGCGGCCGCCGCGCAGGTGAATGGCCCCGCGGGCTCGAGGATCAGATCCAGGTCGCTGTGCACCGTGGCCGTCGCGCAGCCGCTCGCCAGCTCGAACGCCACGCTGCCCGCAGGTCCCCAGCGCCCCGCCAGCTGCCGGGCGGCCAGGAGCGACTCGACAACATCGAGCGCGGCGAGTGCCGGCACCCGCGCCGCACGCGCATGGCCACTCCAGCCGCGCCGGCGTGCCAGCGCCACCGCGGTCACTGACTCGAGCACCGCCTCGCACCGCAGCCACGCCGCGAAGCGCTCTGCACGGCGCGCGCCGCGCACGCCGACCGGAATCCATCCCGCGCGCTGCTCGGCCCGCCGTACGACGACCCACGGCGCATATTGCAGCCGCGGGCTGAGCCACGCCGGCGCAGGTGCCTCGCTGCGCAGTGCCGCCGCGCTGCTGATACGCAGCAGAGTGTGGGTGCGCACCTTCAGGCCTCGTCCCATTGCGCGGCCAGACGCTGCCGCACGCTGAGCGATGCCGCCCGCAGGGTGCGTGCCTCCGCCGACTGCAGTCGCTGGCGCAGATCGGGGGGCGCCGCGCGCGCATCGGCGATGGCTTCCGCCAGTGCGGTGCGCACCCGCTCGACGTCCGCCGCCGCCGGTGCCTCGGCATTCACGCCCTCGATCAGGCGCCACAGCAGCCCCAGGCGCGCGAAGGAGCGGATGTCGTACGCCATCGGCACGATGCGCTCACCGAGCTCGCCGAGCTCCTCCACCGTGCGGCGCGTGATGCGCGCCGCCGCCTCCTGGCTCATGGCGTGCACCTGCACCGCGGCGGCATCGAGCGCCAGGATGCGGTTCGCCTGGTAGCCGTGCGCGAGCAGGCCGCCCGACATGGCCTTGCCGACCAGCAGCGCGATCAGCGGATGACCCGCGAGGCGCGCGCTGGCGTAGGCGTCAACGGCAGCCGCACACGCCAGATGGATGCCGAGCAGCTCTTCGCGGCGTCCATAGGCCTGGCTGCTGACGTCGACGATGGCCAGCAGCGGGCGCGGCGGACCGGCGGTTGGCTCCGCGAGCGTGCGCCGCACCTGCTGCGCGAGCGTCCAGGCCTCGTCAATGCCAAGCTCGCCGGCACGCGCGCGCGGGAAGCGGTTGGCGGCATCGGCGACCACCGCGATGCAGCGCGCGAGATCCCCGCCGATGCGCGCGTCGGCGACCCGCACAGTGCGGGGTGCGCCGGGCACCAGGCCTTCCTCGCCGGTGAGCGCCTTAAACCAGCGCAGTCCGCGGGTGGAAGGCGGCGCGCTCATCGCGAGCCCTCGGCGGACCACAGCCGGCGCAGGCCTTCGGCCGTCGGCGGATGCTGCGGATCGATCGCCGCGAGGCGCTGACGGTAACGCTCCACCTCGGTGGTGCGCGCCGCCGGCGGCCGCTCGAAAGCGGCGCGCACTTCCCGGGCGATCTGCGCCGCGTCGTCCTCCACCAGCGCGTCGGCGAGCCCCGTGGCGTAGCGCTGCGCGCCGCCCATCAGGCTCCACACCAGCGGCGCATCGCTCGCGTCCAGCTCGCCGATGCCCGCTTCCTGCTCGATCACCTCGGGCCCGTTCATGCCGAGACGCGCCTGCCGCGTCACGATGAGGCGGCTGCACAGCGCCGCGGCGAGCGACATGCCGCCGAAGCAGCCCACTTCGCCCGCCACGACGCCGATGACCGGCACGTGGCGGCGCAGGGCGACGATCCCCGCGTGGATCTCGGCGATCGCCGCCAGCCCGAGGTTGGCTTCCTGCAGGCGCACTCCGCCGGTCTCGAGCAGCAGCACCATGCGCACGGGCGCGCCGCGCTCACAGTCGCGCACCGCGAGCTCGAGTGCCGCGGCGATCTTGGCGCCGGACACCTCGCCGATGCTGCCGCCCTGGTAGGCGCCTTCGATCGCCGCCACCGCGGCCCGGTGGCCGGCGATGCGGCCGCGCGCGACGACCACGCCGTCGTCGGCCTGCGCGACCACCTCCTGCAGCGGCAGCCATGGCGATTTCAGCCGCTCGAAGGGACCGAGCAGCTCGCGAAACGAGCCGGCATCGAGAATGACGCGGGCCCGCTCGCGCGCCGTGAGCTCGATGAAGCTTGCCGGCAGCGCGATCACGGCGTCAGGCTCTCCACCGCCTGCTCGAGCCGCAGCATCACCACACCCGGAGTTGCGCCGAAGTCGTTGATCTCGATGGCAGCCGCGCCGTCGAAACGGCCGAAGAAGCGGTCGAGCACGTGCTTCCAGACATTGCCGAAGCCTTCGACGCTGGTGGTCACCGTGACGTGCGCGTGGCGGTCGCCGGAGGGCTCGAGCAGGATTTCCAGGTCCCCCGAGCCCACCACGCCCACGTGGGAGCGGCCGCTGAGCAGGCGCTGTGCCGGGTAGTCGAACTTCAGTACTTCCATGGGTGGTACCTCTCTTACGCGTGCAACGGGTCGAGGAACAGACAGGCGGCGAGCAGATCTGCGCCGCCTCCGGGCGAGGCGCCCCGGCGCAGCAGCTCCGCATCGAGTGCCAGCAGCGCGCGGCGGCCCGCGGGCGTGGCGCTGCCGCCCTCCGCCAGCACCCGTCGCGACCCGGTGCGCGCCGCCCGCAGCGCGCTCCAGCCGCCGCGATGCAGCAGACACGTGTCCTCGAGGCTCGACATGATGGCCATCAGGGCATCGAGGCGTGCACTGCTCTCATCGCACCCGCGCCGGCGGGCGTGGCGCAGGGCCGGCAGCCCGAGCTGCAGCACGTGGGGAAATCCGGCGGCGGCCTCACCGCGCGCGCCGGACACACCGAAGCGACGGCACACGCGCGAGCCGTTGCTCGGCACCTCGGGTGCGTGGCGGTCAGGAAGACGCGCCAGCCGCGCCGCGGCCGCCCCGACCTCCGCGAGAGTACGCGGGGCGCGCCGCGCGCCAAGCGCCCCAATCAACAGACCGAGCACCCAGATCGCGCCGCGATGCGCATTACTGCCGCCGGTCGCGGCCAGCATCCGCCGCTCGCCCTGGCGGCCGAGAGCACCCAGCCGCTCGCGCAACTCGAGCGCCGACGCCGCCGTGCTCGCCTGCAGCGCCATGCTGCAGAAGCTGCCGCGCAGCGCCTCGGCCGAACGCAGCAGCCGCGCCAGATCCAGGTCGCGATGCGCCCCGCAGCCGCGCTGATCGACCAGCGCCGGCTTGGGTGTGAGCATGGCCTCGGCGATGAGCGCGCGCACCGCCCGGTCGGCAAGTCCTGCACAGCGCAGCCGTGCGTCGCTGCGCTCCGGGTGTAAGTCCGCGGCCGCCCTCTGGAGCATGGATCTACCGGCCGAGGAAGCGCACCGGGGGACAGTAGAGCCCTCCGGACCAGCTGACGAGGTCGCCGATGCTGCGCGCGGCGAGCAGCGAGCGCCGCGCCTGCGTGCGCCGCACGCCAAGATCCTCCGGGTAGGCGACGATCCCCCGGGCGCGCAGCGCCGCGGTACGGCGCGCGTCGGCGGACAGACCCACCGGGGTGGCGCCGCCGATGGCCGCGAGCGCCGCGCGCCGCTCCTCGGCCCCTTGCGCCTTGTAGAGGTAAGCGATGCCCTCCTCGCTCACCACGTGGCTCACGTCCTCGCCGTAGATCATGACCGGGGCGACGGCCAGGCCGGCGTACCGGCCGACCTCGACGGCGTCCAGCGACTCGACCAGTGCCGGCACCCCGCCGCGCTGGTAGGTTTCCACCAGCTGCACCACGAGCTTACGGCCGCGCATGATCGGTGCTTGCGCCGTGATCAGGCTGAGCCAGGCCGGGGTGCTGTGGCGGCGCCCCTTCGGATCGTGTCCCATGTTGGGTGCGCCGCCGAATCCGGTCAGACGGCCGAGTGTCACGGTGGAGGAGTTGCCATCGGCATCCATCTGCAGCGTCGAGCCTATGAACAGGTCGACGCCGTACTGCCCGGCGAGCTGGCACAGCACGCGGTTCGAGCGCAGCGAGCCGTCGGCGCCGACGAAGAACACGTCGGGGCGCGCGCGCACGTAGTCTTCCATGCCGACCTCGCCGCCGAAGCAGTGAATGCTCTCCACCCAGCCGCTCTCGATGGCCGGGATGAGCGTCGGGTGCGGATTGAGGGCCCAGTGGCGGCAGATACGTCCGCGCAGGCCGAGCGCCTCGCCGTAGGTGGGCAGCAACAGCTCGATCGCCGCGGTATCGAAGCCGATGCCGTGATTGAGCGAGGTGACGCCGTGGCGCTCGTAGATGCCGCGGATCACCATCATGGCCATCAGTATCTGCAGCTCGCTGATGCGGCGCGGATCGCGCGTGAACAGCGGCTCGAGGGCGAACGGACGGTCGGCAAGCACGATCAGATCGACCCAGGATGCGGGGATGTCGACGCGCGGCAGCTCGGCCACGATCTCGTTCACCTGCGCCAGCACGATGCCGTGGCGGAACGCGGCCGCCTCGACGATCGTGGGAGTGTCCTCGGTGTTCGGCCCGGTATAGAGGTTGCCGGCCGCATCCGCCTGCGCGGCGCACACCAGCGCCACCTGCGGAGTCAGGTCCACGAACATGCGCGCGTACAGCTCGACGTAGGTGTAGATCGCGCCGATCTCGAGCTTGCGATCCTCGAGCAGCTGCGCCACGCGCAGGCTCTGCGGCCCGGCGTAGGAGAACTCCACGCGCCGTGCGATGCCGCGCTCGAACAGTGTCAGGTGCTCCGGGCGGCTGATGGAGGAGATCAGCAGATGCAGGTCGTGGACGCGCGCCGGATCGACCTGTGCCAGCGCGCGCGACAGGAAGTCGGCCTGCTTCTGGTTGTTGCCCTCGAGCGCCACCCGATCGCCGGGGCGCAGCAGCGCCTCGAGTACCGCCACGATCGCCGTCGGGTCGACGCGCTTGCCATCGAGGTGCGCGCGCACGCCCTGCAGGCGACGCAACTTGTCCGCCCGGCGGTGAGTCCAGCGGCGCGCAGCGTCGTCCGGGGTGGGCGGATTGTCCATGGCGTGCACGATCATGCCGTGCGGTGCGGGCCCGGCGCCAGCACCGCCACCGCCTGGCGGCGGTTGCAGTCCTCGCCAACGGGCGATAGTGCCCCGCCGGCCGGAAGCACCGTCGCAGGTAATATACTGGCTGACTGGTTCGGCCAGGCACCCGCAAGCGGTAAGCGCCAACGTCATGACCCGCGTCCGTATTCTCATCGCCGACGATCACGAGCTGGTGCGCACCGGGCTGCGTGCGCTGCTCGCCGCGCACGCCGGCTGGGAAGTGTGTGGCGAGGCCGTCGATGGTGAGCAGGCCGTGGAGCACGCGGCGCGCCTCAAGCCCGATGTCGCGCTGTTGGATGTCAGCATGCCACGGCTCGGCGGACTCGAGGCCGCCGCGCGCATCGCGCGCGACTCCCCGGCGACACGCATCCTGATGATCACCCAGCACGATGCCGCGCAGCTGCTGCCGCTCGCGTTGCGCGCCGGCGCCGCCGGCTGCGTATCGAAGGCGGAGCTCTCCGCGCAGCTGCTCGCGGCGATCGCTGCGCTCATCCGCCCCGGGGCGCACTCCGTCGCCGCCGCCCCGGACGCGGCGCGCAGCGGGACCGCACCAGCGCCGCCGCCCCCCGGCGAGCCGCCGGCGGCGGCCGAGGCGCACAGTGCTTACCGCAAACTGCGTGACGCCGCCATGCGCGCGCTGCAGCTGCACGAGGAGGACCGGCGGCGCATCGCACGTGAGCTGCACGACGGCGCCGGGCAGACGCTCGCCGCGCTCAGCATGGAGCTGATGGGCCTGCAGGACCGCCCCGGGACGCCCGCGGCGCTCGCCGCCGAGCTCGGCCGCGCCGTGCAGCTGCTGCAGCACCTGACCGAGGAAATCCGCACCGCCCAATACCTGCTGCACCCGCCACTGCTCGAGGAAGCGGGGCTCGCCGGCGCGCTGCAGTGGTATGTCGCCGCCCTGGCGCGGCGCGGCGGCATCGCCATTGCGCTGCAGCTCGAGGAGTCCCCGGTGCGGCTGCCGCGCGCACTTGAAGCCGCGGTGCTGCACATCGTGCAGGAAGCCTGCACGAACGTGCAGCGCCACTCCGGCAGCCGCAGTGCGCAGCTGCGCCTGTCCTGCGAGTCCGGAGTGCTGTGCGTGGACATCGCCGACGCCGGCCGCGGCATCCCGGCCGAACGGCTGCGCGCCCTCGAGCGGCCCGGCGCGGGGCTGGGCATCGCGCTGATGCGCGAGCGCGCGCGGCACTTCGGCGGCGAGCTCACCCTGAGCTCATCCCCGAGCGGGACGCGCATCGTGGTGCGGCTGCCGCTGCCGCCCGCCGCGGCTCAGTCCGGGGTTGCCGAGAACAGTCCCACGATGCTGCCGCTGGCGAGTATGTGACCCTCGCGGCCGGCGTGAATCAGGGCGTGATAGAGCGTTTCCCCATTGGCGGGGAAATTCGCCGATGCGGACAGCGTGAGCTCGGTGTCGAGCGCGTACACGCTGAACACATAGTGGTGTGCGAACGGCTCGACGCCCGCGGGCGGGCACGGGCCGTCGTAACCGGGAAGGGCGAAGTCGTTGTTCACCTGCTGGCCGAAGCTGCTGGTGGCGACACCGGCGTTCTGCGGCAGCTCGCGCCGGTGCGCGGCGATGTTGTACATGCCCCAGTGGGTGAAGGCCGCAGTAGTGTCGTAGAGGATCACCACGAAGCTGCGGGTATGGTGCGGCACGTGCGTCCACGACAGTTGCGGCGACTGGTCGCCGCCGGTGCTGCCATCGGCCGTACAGGCGTTGAGGCCGTTGACCACGAAGTTATAGACAGTGATGAGCGGCAGCGTGCCGTGATCGGTGAAGGTGGTGCTGGTGACGTCCAGCCGCTCCTCGCCGCCGCTGCCTGGCGGCTCCCCGGCATTGACGGAGCCGAGCATTACGCCGGCCAGCCCCATCGCTGCGACCAGTCCGTGGGGTATCCATCGGCGCGAACTGTTGTAATTCATTGTCGAACCCTCCCCGCGGGCGCGAGGCGACACACTATCCCGCCGCCGGCGCACTGTCGATGCGACCTCCGCTCGCCGAGTGCGAACCAAGCACAGACCGGATCTTGGCGGCACGCCGCACGCGCCGCGTGGCGCGTGGCGTGGCGGCGTCAGTCGACGCGCATGCCGAGGTTGCTGACCAGAAAGGCGTAGATGTCTGCGCTCTGTGCGATCGCCTGCGTCACGGTCTCGCCGCCGCCGTGTCCGGAAGCGGCATCCACCTCGAGGAGCACCGGTGCCGTCCCGGCCTGCGCCGCCTGCAGCGTCGCCACGAACTTGAACGAGTGCATCGGCATGACACGGGTGTCGTGGTCGCCGGTGATCACCAGCGTCGCCGGATAGTGCCTGCCGCTGCGCACGTTGTGCACCGGCGAGTAGGCGTACAGGGCGCGAAACTCCCGCGGATCCTGGGGTGAGCCGTAATCGCCTTCCCACCCCGCGCCCTGACCGAAGCGGTTGAAGCGCAGCATGTCGAGCACGCCCACCTGCACGATCGCGGCAGCGAAGAGCTGCGGGCGCTGCGTCAGGCAGGCACCGACCAGCAGCCCGCCGTTGGAGCGCCCATGAATTGCGAGGTGGCGCGCCGAAGTGTAGTGATGGGCGATCAGCCACTCAGCGGCGGCGATGAAGTCGTCGAACACCACCTGCTTGTGGGTGCGCGTCCCGGCGCGGTGCCAGGCCTCGCCGTACTCGCCGCCACCGCGGATGTTGGCCATGGCGAATACCCCGCCCATCTCGAGCCAGGCGATGCGCGCGGGGTTGAACGCCGGCAGCGTCGACAAACCGAATCCGCCGTAGCCGTACAGCAGCAGCGGCGGGTCGGCCGCGAGCCTCACGCCCTTGCGCCAGGCGAGCACCATCGGGATGCGCGTGCCGTCCCGGCCGCGATAGAACACCTGGCGCTGCTCGAAGCCTCGCGGGTCGAACGCCACCTGCGGCGCGCGGAACAGGCTGCTGCGGAGGGCATCCAGGTCGTAACGGTAGATGGTCGGTGGAGTGACGAGGCTCGAGTACGCATAGAAGGTTTCCCGATCCTCCGGGTGGCCGTCGAAGCCCGCCACCGTGCCAGGCCCGGGAAGTTGCACCTCGGCGTGCGCGGCGCCGTCGAGCCCGTAGATGCGCACGCGGCTGTGCGCGTCGTGCAGCGTCCTCACGATCAGCCGATGACCGACCAGCGTCACGCTGCGGCCGGAGACGCTCAGGTCGATGGCTTCGGCGCCCTGGGGTATCACCTCGCGCCAGTTGCGGCGCTCGGGGTGCTGCGGATCGACCGCCAGCACGCGTCCCTTCGGCGCATCGAGCGAGGTGAGGAAAAAGAGCCGCCCGGCGTCGCCGCCGATGAAGACGAAGGCGGCTTCGAAACCGGGCGCGAGGGCGATGGGGGGTGCTTCGGGCACGGCGAGGTCGAAGAGGTACACGTTCTCGCGCGCCTTGTCGCCGACTTCGCCCTCCCCCGCCAGCACCACCAGCCAGCGCCCGTCGCCGGTCAGGAACGGCTGATACTGCCAGTCGGGATGGGCGGCATCACCGAGCAGGCGCCGATCCGCGGCCGGGTCGCTGCCGAGCGCGTGGTAGTAGAGGGCGTTCCCCATATCCCGAGCGCCGAGCTCCTCGCCTGGCCGCGGAGCCGGGAAGGCGCTGTAGTAAAGACCCACGCCCTCGGGGGTGAACGCCGGCGGGTAGTACTTGGTGTAACGCAGCACGTCGGGCAGATCCTGGCCGCTCGCGAGGTCGCGCACGTGCCACTCGGTCCAGTCAGAGCCCGCGACCGACACACCGTAAGCGACTCGCCGGCCGTCGCGGCTCGCGACATAGCCGACGACCACAGGATGGCCTGCAGCAGGCAGGGCGTTCGGGTCGAGGGCCACGCTCGGCGCCGCGGCGAGTTCGGTCGTGCTCAGCAGCACGCTCTGCTCCTGGCGTCCGCTGTTGCTCGTGTAGAAATACCGTCCCTGCTCCCTGAAAGGGATGCCGGTCCTCTCGAAGTCATACAGCGCCGCGAGGCGCGCTGCGATCCGCGCCCGTGCGGGAACGGCCTCGAGGTAGCTCCTGGTGAGCGCCGCCTCGGCCTCCAGCCAGCTGCGGGTTGCGGGAGCGTCGAGATCCTCCAGCCAGCGATAGGGGTCGGCGACGGCCACGCCGTGGTAATCCTCGACGAGCGCAGCGCGTGGGGCGCGCGGATAGCTGAGGCGCGCCGGCGGGCGCAGCAGCGGCGCGCACGCCCACAGCACCGCCAGCGCCGCTGCGAGACCTGCCGCGAGCAGCAGCACCTCGGTGCGAGTCAGTGACATGTGGCTCCCGGTGCGATGCCGGTACGCACCGGCGGTGCGCGATTATGCCCAGCCGCGCCGCCGCCGCGCTGTAGAATCCCGGCATGCCGCACCACATCGGCATCGTCGCGTGTTCGGCCGAGGGCGCCGCCCTGTGTTACCGCACCGTGTGCCTGGAGGGGCCGCAGTACTGCGGCACGCTCGGGCATCCCGAGGTCTCGATGCACACGCACTCCTTCGGCGCCTACGTGCGCTGCTTCGAGCGCGATGATTGGCCCGGGGTTGCCGAGCTGATGCTGGTGTCCGCGCACAAGCTCGCCCGCGCCGGCGCCGACTTTCTCATCTGTCCCGACAACACCATTCATCGCGCACTGCCGTGGGTGCTGCGGCGCTCGCCGCTGCCCTGGCTGCACATCGCGGAAGTCGTGGCGCAGCACGCGGTGACGCGCGGCTTTCACCGCCTCGGGCTCACCGGCACGCGCTATCTGGTCGACAGCGAGGTGTACCCGGAGAAGCTGGCCGCGCACGGCCTGGAGTACGTGCGTCCGAACCCCACGGAGCGCGCGGAAATCAACCGCTTCATCTTCGAGGAGCTGATCGCCGGCGTATTCAGCGCGCCGGCGGTAATCTGCCTGCAGCGCGTCATGCAGCGCATGCGCACCGAAGGTTGCGACGCGGTAGTGCTCGGCTGCACCGAGCTGCCGCTGATCATGAACGACGCCAACTCGCCCCTGCCGACGCTCGACTCGACGCGGCTGCTGGCGCGCGCCGCGCTGCAGCGCGCCGCGGCCTAGGGGCGAGCGCTGCCGGCGCCGGCCGGGCGCGTAGCGCTGCTGGCTACTTCTTGCCCTCGAACTTGAAGGAGACCTTCAGCTTGGCGCGGTAGGCCTTCACCTTGCCGTTCTGCACCTGCATGTCGAGCTGCAACACTTCCGCGATGCGCAGGTCCCGAAGAGTCTTGGACGCCTGCGCCACCGCCGCTGCCGCGGCTTTCTCCCACGACTCGCTGCTCGTGCCCACCAGCTCGATGATCTTGTAGACGCTCTCAGCCATGGCTTGCCACCTTCCGCCCCCGCTGCGAAGGGCCGCTTGTTGTTGGTCCGTCAGGTTTCACCTCCGGCGCGCAGCAAGCGCCGCAGCCGCGGGCATGATGCTGCCGGGATGGGGCAAATTGCAACGCGCGCGCCGTGCGGTGCACGCCGTGCCCGCCGGCGAGGCATCCGCAGCCGCTGGCAGCGCAGCGGCGACGAGGGCTACGACGTGATGTCAGGATTCAAGGCGCACATGCGGCGGGTCCCGGACGGCGCGTCCTGAACCTTCCGGCAGCGCCGGCTGCCACACCGGGCGGCGCACCAGCGTGCTCTTGCCGAACAGCGACTCGATCAGATCCACCGCGAGCAGCGCGGTCTTGTTGCGTAGGTCGAAGGCGGGGTTGAGCTCCACGACGTCGAGCGAGGCCAGGCGGTGGGTGTCGGCGATCATCTCCATGCACAGCTGCGCCTCGCGATAGCTCGGGCCGCCCGGCACCTGCGTGCCGACACCCGGGGCAATCTCGGGGTCGAGGAAATCGACGTCGAAGCTCACGTGCAAATGCGTATCGGCATCGACACCGGCAAGCGCCTGCTCCATGGTCGCGCGCATGCCCAGCTCGTCGACGCAGCGCATGTCGAACACTTCCAGCCCCTGCTGGTGGACGAAGCGCTTCTCGCCTGCGTCCACGCTGCGCACCCCGATCTGGCGCACCCATGCCGGCTCGATCGCCGGGGTATGTCCGCCGATGCCGGTGAGCTCCGCCGGCCCGAAACCGCACAGGCACGCCACCGGCATGCCGTGCACGTTGCCACTCGGGGAGAGTACCTCGGTGTTGAAATCCGCGTGCGCATCGAGCCACAGCACCCGTAGCTTGCGCGCGTGCTCGCGGCAATGGCGCGCCACCGCGCTGATCGAGCCGATGCTCAGGCTGTGGTCGCCGCCGAGCAGCAGCGGCAGCCGTCCCGCCGCGAGCTGCTGATAGACGGCATCGTGCACGCTCCGGCTCCACTGCTGCACCTCGGGCAGATGGCGGTAGCCGTGCTGCGGCGGTTGCCAGGGGTTGCCCGGCCCGGCGAGGTTGCCGAGATCGCTGACCTCGACCTCGCGGGCGCGCAGCGCGGCGGCGAGGCCGGCCACGCGCAGCGCTTCCGGCCCCATCGAGGCACCGCGATCGGCCGCACCTACGTCGGTGGGAGCGCCGATGAGGGTCGCCGCACGCGCCGCACTCATGCGCTCTCCCGCAGCGGCGTCAGCGCGCGCGCACTCGGCGCCAGCAGCGCAAACAGGTCCTTGGGATCATCGAGCTCGGGCAGCAGATCGATCGTCTGGCGCGCGCCGCGTGCCTCGCGGTGAATGCGCAGCAGGTAGCGCAGCGAGGAGAAATCCTCGAGTGCGAAGCCGACCGAGTCGAAGATCGTGACGTCGCGGTCGCTACGGCGCGCGGTGGCGCGGCGCGCCAGCACCTCGCTGAGCTCCATGACCGGGAACGAGGCGGGCAGCTGCTGGATCTCGCCCTCGAGGCGCGATTGCGGCTCGAACTCCACGACGACACGCGCGTCCGGCCGCAGCAGGATGTCGCGATGCAGCTCGGTCTTGCCGGGACAGTCGCCGCCCACGGCATTGAGGTGCATCCCCGGGGCGATGAGCTCGGGGGTCAGGATGGTGGCGTTGCGTTTGTCGGCGGTCACGGTCGTGACGATGTCGGCACCGGCCACCGCGGCTGCGATCGACGCGCAGCGCACGACCGCGAGATCCGGCAGCTGCAGCCGCACCAGATTGCCGGCCAGCTTCGCGGTCGCCGCGGTGTCGCAGTCATAGAGCCGCAGCTCGCGGATGCCGAGCATGCGGTGGAAGGCCATCGCCTGGAACTCGCTCTGTGCGCCGTTGCCGACCAGGGCCATCACGCGGCTGCCGGCGCGCGCCATGTGGCGCGCGGCGAGCGCTGAGGTCGCGGCGGTACGCAGCGCCGTGGTCAGCGTCAGCTCCGACAGCAGCAGCGGGTAGCCGGTCTCGACGTCCGCGAGCACGCCGAAAGCGGTGACCGTGAGCAGGCCGTGCGCGGTGTTCTTCGGGTGCCCGTTCACGTACTTGAACGCGTACAGCCGGCCGTCGGAAGCGGGCATCAGCTCGATCACGCCGACGCTCGAATGACTGGCGTGGCGCGGGCACTTCTCGAACGCCTCCCAGCGCAGGAAATCCGCCTCGATCTCGGCGGCGAGCTCTTCGATGAAGCGCGGCGCGCCGCGCTGGGCGAGCAGCTGCTGCACACGCCGCACACCGATGAAATCGACCATGAGCGCTCTCCGCCCACTAAAGGACCGGCAGGTCCGGGGCTAGCCATCGTCACCTCGGGCGTGACCAAAATAAAGGCAGAATCCTGTCAATTTCACCAGGGTTGTTGCACACTTTACCAGACCGAACTGTCTTTATGATCAACCTCCGCCCTGTTGCGGTGCAGGGCGGGGGCTTTCGGGAGCTCGCATGGACGACATCGATCGCGCGCTGATCGGGCTGCTGCGCAACGACGCCCGGGCGCCCGTGGCCAGCCTCGCCAAGGCGCTCGGCGTCGCACGCGGCACGGTGCAGAACCGCATGGCGCGCCTGAAGGGCCAGGGCACCATCGTGGGCTACACGGTGCGGCTGAAGCCCGACGTCGAGGAGCAGCGCATGCGCGCCTTCATGACCGTGGCGGTCGAGGGCAACCAGGTGGATGCGGTGATCCGCGCGCTGCGCGGGGAAACGGCGGTGGGGGCCCTCTACAGCACCAACGGGCGCTGGGACATCGTTGCGGAGCTGCGCGCCGACAGCCTCGAGGGGTTCGATCGGGCGCTGGCGCGCATTCGCCTCATCGAGGGTATCTCGCAGACCGAGACCAGTCTGCTGCTCTCGACGTTCAAGTTCTGAAGCGCCGCCTCTTCAATACCAGTGGTCGTCGATGCCCTCCCAGACATCGAGGCGGCCCACGCCGCGATCGGCGGTGAAGTTGCCGAAGCGCCCGGCGTGAAACGCCAGCGGCGTGCCCGGAGCTCGGGCGATCGCCTGCACCGCGCCGAGGATGATGAGGTGATCGCCGCCGGCGTGCACCGCCTGCACCCGGCAGTCGAAACGGCACAACACGTCCGCCAGCTGCGGCGGATGGGGTTTGCCGCGCCACTCAGGGTCGAGGTCGAATTTGTCGTGCGTGCGGCGCGCGAAGTGCAGCGCCAGCTCGTGCTGGTGGTGCGACAGCACGTGCACGGCGAACGGCGCACCGGGAGTGAAGGCCGGCACACCGCTGCTATGGCCCGCAAGACACCACAGCAGCAGCGGCGGCTCGAGGGACACCGAAGTGAAGGAATTGGCGGTCACCCCCACCGGCTCGCCGTCGGGACGCACCGCGGTCACCACGGTCACCCCGGTGGCGAACAGGCCGAAGGCATCGCGCAGATCGCGCTGCGTATAGGCAGGGGCCGCGCTCACGGTGCGCTCGCGGGCAGGCGCATCCCGGCCATCAGTTCGAGCATGCTCGCATCGTACGGGCTCGCTCCGTATTTTCAAGCTGACGCTCCACCGCGCGCGCGCGCGTGTCGGACGGCAAGCAGCGCCGCCGCGCCGCCGAGCAGCAGCCAGTCGAGCGCGCCACCGCCGCCGCCGGAGCCGGCAGCCGCATTGATGGTGAGCTGCGCCGAGGCGGATGCCGCGTTGTCGGCCGCCGCCACCGCACTGACCGTGACCATGCCGCCCGGCGGGACGCTCCCCGGTGCGCTGTAGACACCCGTGCTCGAGATGGTGCCGACGCTGGCGTTGCCCCCGGGGATGCCATTGACCTCCCAGGTCACGTTGGTGTCGCTGGTGTTGGCCAGCGAGGCGGTGAAGGATTGCGTGCCGCTGGTCGCGAGGATCCGGCTGGCCGGGCACACCGCCACCTGCACCGCCGGCGGCGTGGCGGCACAGGAGGCCTGACCCGCCGTGGCCGGGGCGGCGCTGGTGACGGAGCTCGGGCTGACGACGACGCGCGCCGTGTCCTGCCGCCCGGCGTCGTCGGTGACCGTGAACGCGAGGGTCGCAAGGCCGCAGGCGGGCGGGGTCACGGTGGCCGTGGCGCTGCTGGCATTCTGCACGTTGAGCGTCACGCCGCCGGCAGTGCTCCAGCCGAACGCTGTGAGGGTGTGGTGGGTAGCGGCGGCGCTGCCGCCGCCCTTGAGCTGCAGACTCTGGCCGGCCGTGACGGCGGCCGGCAGCGCCACGGCCGCAATCGGCCGCAGTGCCTGGGCCAGCGCCCCGGAGGCGTTGACCATCCCGGCGCCGCAGGTCTGCCCATCGGGCGTGCAGATGCACTCGGCGTCCTGCACGTCGCTGGCGCCGGCCGGCACATGACACATCGGCGGCTGGGGACTCTCGCCTGCCGACATCTGCGGGTACGGCAGCGCCCCCTGCTGCAGCCGCTCGATCAGCTGGCAGGAATTCAACCTGGTGTTGACCGCCAGCATGAGCGCGCCGATGCCCGCGACCTGGGGCGCCGCGAAGCTGGTGCCGAGGTTGTAGGTGCGATACTGGTTGGCGCCGATCTGGCAGTTGACGTTGCTGCCGGTGGTCGGGTCGCAATAGTAGTAACCGGTGTAGTCGTTGGTACCGGGGCTCGTGGTGCCGAGGTTGGTCGTCGTCGTGAGCGTGTAGAGGCACGGCTCATTGGCGCCGGTATTGACGCAGTTGCCGCCCGGCGCCCCGAGGGCCACCCCCGGACCCAGGCTGCTGAAGCCGACCTTGGTGCCGGCCTGCCGCAGCCCCGCGACGCCGGCAACGCCCGGGCAGTTCGCGGGCGCATCGACCGGACCGCCCTCGTTGCCGGCCGAGGCGACGATCAGCACCCCGAGCGCGGTGATCTGCTCGACCGCGTCCTGGTAGCTCTGCGGACAGGCACCGGTGCCACCGAGACTGAGATTGATGATCCTGGCGGGAGTGGTGTTGGTCGGTGCACCGCTCACGGTGATGCCGGCCGCCCAAAGCATGCCGGTGATGATGTCCGAATCGGTGCCGCCGCACACGCCGAGCGCGCGCACCGGCAAAATCTGCGGGTTCCAGGTGACCCCGGCAACGCCGAGCGCGTTGTTGGTGAGCGCTCCGAGCATGCCCGCCACCCGCGTGCCATGCCAGGAGCTCACCTGCGCCTGCGTCTGGTTGGCGCATTCGGCCCTGGACAGATCGGCGCTGCTGATCCAGTCACCGGGATCGGAGGCGTCGGCTCCCGGGCAGGTGTTGTTGTTGGCGACGAACGGATCGGAGATGACGCAGTAGCCGGGCAACAGCCGTCCGCCGTTGGCAACGCTCAGCAGGTCCGGGTGCTCGAAGCGCACCCCGGTGTCGATGTCCGCGATCACCAGCCCCGTCGGCCCGGCGGTGGTGTTCCACGCGCTCTGCGCATCGATGGCGCTCGGCGTGACCGCGGAGCTCGGCATGAGGTACCACTGTTCGCTGTAGAGCGTGTCGTTGGGCGCGGTGTGCACGTAGCGGCGCTGGTCGAGTTCCGCGTACTGCACCTGCGGGTCGGCACGCAGCCGCGCCAGCAGCTCCGCGGGCGTGCCACCGGGCTCCGCCGTCGCCACCTGCAGCACGTGCAGGCGCTCGGTGATGGCGCGCGCGCCCTGCAGCGCCAGCCCGGCGCGCGTTGCCAGGCCCTCGAGACGCGCACCCGCCGCGGCGGCGGCCGCGGGCGTTGCTGCGTCCGCGGCGCGCAGCTTCACGATGATCGCCACGGCTGCCGGGTGGCTGGCGCCGGCGTGGGGATGGCGCCGCACCGGGTTGCGCTCGACGTCGGTCGTTGCCGCAGCCGCCGCCACCGCCACCACCATCAGCAGGATCGTCCAGGCAAACCGCCGCAAGCAAACCTCCCTCGAGCGTCGCGCACCGTCGCCGTGCGCTATGCGCACGCCGCCGCAGACTGCAGTGCAGGATGCCGAGTGCTGCCCGCCGCTGGCAATTCCATTTGCCGAAAAGCGTGAGCCGATACGCCATACTGCCCGCGGCCCGCGGCGCTCGGGCCGCGCCAGGGCGTTCCCGAGACGGCCACCCGCCGCGGGAGTATCCTCGGCGTCGCCTATGAGCGTGATCGCCTCCTTCGCTGCCGATGCCGCGGCCTCACCGGCCGGTGCGCCCGTTGCCGAGGCGCTCGAGAGCAACCACATCGTGTTTTTTCCGCGCTGTCCGCTCGGGCTGCCGGACGAGGCGACGCTGCACTACCTGCGTAACGAGCTGCCGGCGCGCATCAGGCTGAAGAACATCAGCTATCACCCCGAGGCCGACCGCGTCACCGGACTCGAAGCCGACGCCGACACCGAGCGGCGCGTCACCGGCATCCTCAGGGAGCATCTCGCCGCGGTGAGCGCGTTTCTGCACCGCGAGGTTCCGCACCTCACCCCCGACTGGACGATCGGTACCTGCAGCATCCGCCCGATCCAGGAGCGCGGGCGTAACCTCAAGCCGCACGCCAGCAACGAGCTGGTGCACGTCGACGCCGGCGCCTACGGCGCCACCGACGGCGACCGCATCCTGCGCTTCTTCGTCAACTTCAGCGATCACGAGGACCGCGTCTGGGCCACCAAGGGTCCGATCGAGGAGATCGTGCGCCGCTGCGGCCGCGACGCCGGACTGATCGACGCGCGCGGCCGCCTGGCGGTGCGGCTGAAGAAGACGCTGCCGGACCGGGTGCTGAGCGCCGCGGTACGCGGCCTGGCGCGCCTCAACCCGCTCGCGCAGGTGCTCGACACCTCCCCGTACGACCGGGCGATGCGCCGCCTGCACAACTACATGAAGGACGCTGCGGCATTCCACCAGGATCAGCGCGGCTACGAGGAGATCCGCTTCCCGCCCTACTCCGCCTGGATGGTGTTCACCGACGGTGTCAGCCACGCGAGCCTGTCGGGGCAGTTCGCCTTTGTCACCACCATCATCGTGCGCCGCCGCCACATGCGCCAGCCGCAGTTCGCGCCCTTCAACGTGTTGATGAGCCTGCGGGAGCCGCCGCTGGCGGCGCGGGGCTGAAGCCCGGGGTCCGCCTGAGCGCCGCCTCGAGCTTTGTGATCACCTCGGGCGGCTCGATGAGATCCATGACCCCCGGCCTTTCGATCTTGGTGCGCCACGGCAGCTGCGCGGCCGGCCGGCCGAGAAAGCGCCGCGCCGCCTCGTCGAAGTGGTCGGCGCACAGCTCGCGGCTGAAGTACGGACCGCTGCGCGCCGGGTTGGTGGCGGCGTACAACCCCACCACCGGCACGCCGAGCGAGGTCGCCATGTGCGCGGGACCTGAGTCCGGCGTCACGATGGCGCGCGCGCGGCCGAGCAGCGCATAGAACTCCGCCAGCGTATCGGCGCCGGCGAGGTTGGTGCACGGCGCGCGCATGTGCGCGGCGATCTGCGCCGCGGTGCGCTGCTCGAGCGGGGTGCGGCCGCCGCACAGAAGCACCTTCAGTCCCAGGGCGCGCGCCGCGTGGTCGGCGACTGCCGCGTAGCCGGGTACATTCCAGTTGCGCAGCACGTGGCTCGAGCAGGGGCTGATGATGAGCGCCGGCACGCCCTCGGCAATGTGGCGCGCGGCATAGGCGCGCGCCCCCTCCGGCACCGCGATATCCCAGCGGTACTCGCGCTGCGGCACCCCGAGGCGCCGGGCGAAGCCGAACAGCGCGTCCATCACGTGCTCGCGCGGCGCCGGCGCGATACGCGCGTTGCTGAACAACCACTGCAGGTCGAGCGCCCGCTCGCGGTCGTAGCCGAGCCTGACGGGCGCGTGGGCGAGCAGCGCCACCAGGCTCGCGCGCCAGGCGAACTGCATGTGCAGCAGCAGCTCGAAGCAGCGGCCGCGCAGCGCGCGGCGCACACCCGCAAGGCCGGCAAGCCCGGCACGCTTGTCGAACTCGATGAACTCGATGTCGGGGATGCCGCCGGCGAGGCGCGCCTCGTTGCGCCCGATGATCCAGGTGAAGCGCGTCGCCGGCCAGGCACGCTGCAGGGTGCGGATCACCGGCAGGGTGTGACACACGTCGCCGATCGCGGAGAGCTTCACGATCAGCACCGCACGCGGCGGCGCGGCGAACAGCGGCGCCGCCGCCGGCAGCGCCGTCTTCACCCGTCCGGCCCCTGGCGCAGGCGCGACAGCGCCCACAGGCGCAGGTACTTGCGGCGCACGTAGCCGGCTTCCACGCAGTGGAACAGCCAGCCGCGCCAGCCATCGAGCACGCCGCGCTTGACCAGCATGCCGCGCACGAAGCGCCACAACGGGTGCGAGAACACCGCCGCCAGGCTGCCGCGCCGGCCCGCCCGGTACATCTCGTCCGCCATCAGCCGTGCATAGCGGTCGACCCGCGCCAGGTGATCGTCGAGGCTGCGGTAGGCGTGGTGCTCGAGTGGTGCGCGCAGCCGCCCGACGCGGCCCGCCACCGCGATCTTCTCGTGCACCTCGTAGCCGACCCAGCGCGCGGCGCTGCGCCGGTAGAGGCGGATCTTGCGGTCCGGCCAGGCGTTGCCGTGACGCAGGAAGCCGCCGAAGTAGCGGGTGAGGCGCGGCACCGAGTAGCCCGCCACGGCGCCGAATCCGAGCGCCTTGAGCGCCAGGATCTCCGCGCGCAGCGCCGGCGTCACCCACTCGTCCGCGTCCACGCACAGCACCCACTCGTGCTGCGCGAGGTCGGTCGCGTATTGCTTCTGCGAGCGGTAGCCGGGCCAGTCGCGCTCGATGACGCGCGCGCCGCAGCGCGCCGCCAGCTCGCGCGTGCCGTCGGTCGAGTGCGAGTCGACCACGATGATCTCGTCGCAGAAACTCACGGCGGCGAGACAGCGCTCGATGCGCTCCGCCTCGTTGAGCGTGATGATGCAGGCGGACAGCCCGGCAGGCGTCGCGCTCACGTCTTTGCTCCCGGCATGCGTAACGGTCGCCAGCTTACGCGAGCAGCGCCAGCCAGTCGTGATCGCGCGGCCCGCAGGCGACGAACGACGGATTGAGCAGCTCGGCGCGGGTGTTGTATTGCAGCGGCGCGCCATCCAGGCGGCGCACCGACCCGCCGGCCGCCGCCAGCACGGCGTGCGCTGCGGCCGTGTCCCACTCGCTGGTGGGCCCGAGGCGCGGGTAGACGTCCGCCGCGCCTTCCGCAACCAGGCAGAACTTCAACGCGCTACCGATAGCGGTGAGCTGGTGCGACCCGAGACGCTCGAGGAAGCGCGTGAGCGAATCGCCGCGGTGCGAGCGGCTGCCCACCACGCGCACCGGCGTGCCCGAGCGGGCCGCCACCCGGATCGGCGCCGCCCGCTCCTCGCCCTGCTGCCGCCAGGCGCCGCCGCCACTGAGCCCGAGATAGCTGGCATCGCCCAGCGGCACGTGCACCACGCCGAGCGCCGGTGCGTGGCCGCGGATGAGCGCGATGTTCACGGTGAACTGCCCGTTGCGCGCCAGGAACTCGCGGGTGCCGTCGAGCGGATCCACCAGCCAGTACTGCGGCCACTGCGAGCGCTGCGCGAACGGCGTGGCCGCCGCCTCCTCGGACAGCAACGGCACCGCCGGCGTGAGTTGTGCCAGGCGGCTCGCGATCAGGCGGTGGGCGCGCAGGTCCGCCACGGTCAGCGGGGATTGGTCGGCCTTGGTGGTGGCCGCCCAGTCACCGGACCCATAGCTCTCGAGAATCTCGCGCCCCGCCGCGCGCGCGATGCCCACGACCTGCTGCAGCAGCTCGCGGTCGACGGCGGTCATGCCGCGCCGGTCATGCCGAGCGCTTCGAGGCGGGCGATGATGCACGCCGCGGCGGCCTCGGGCTGCATCAGCGTCGTGTCGATGTGGATCTCCGCAGCCTCGGGCGGCTCGTAGGGCGAGTCGATGCCGGTGAAGTTCTTCAGCTCGCCGCGGCGCGCCTTGCGGTACAGCCCCTTGACGTCGCGGCGCTCGGCTTCGGCGAGCGGCGTGTCGACGAATACCTCGAGAAACTCCCCCGGCGCGAACAGGTCGCGCGCCATGCGCCGCTCGGAGCGGAACGGCGAGATGAAGGACACCAGCACGATCAGGCCGGCATCCACCATGAGCCGCGAGACTTCCGCGACGCGGCGGATATTCTCCACCCGGTCCTGCGCGGTGAAGCCGAGATCCTTGTTCAGGCCGTGGCGCACGTTGTCGCCGTCGAGCAGGTAGGTGTGCCGGCCGGAGGCGGTCAGCTGCTTCTCGACGATGTTGGCGATCGTGGACTTGCCGGCCCCGGACAGGCCGGTGAGCCACAGCACGCACGCGCGCTGGCCCTTGAGACGCGCGCGCAGCTGCTTGTCGACGTCGAGCGCCTGCCAGTGCACGTTCTGCGAGCGCCGCAGCGCGAAAGTGATGAGTCCGGCGCCGACGGTGTTGTTGCTGAGGCGGTCGATGAGAATGAAGCCGCCGAGCGCGCGGTTTACAGCGTACGGCTCGAAGGCGATGGCGCGATCGAGCTCCAGCTCGCACACGCCGATGTCGTTCAGCTCCAGCCGCCCGGCGGGCTCGTGCTCGAGCGTATTGACGTTAATGCGGTGCTTGAGCGGCGTGATGGTCGCCGACACCGTGCGGCTGCCGGACTTCATCAGGTAGGCGCGCCCCTGCAGCATCGGCTCGTCGTGCAGCCAGACGATGGTGGCCTCGAACTGGTCGGCGACCTGCGGCGGATCGTCGGCGACCGCCAGCACGTCGCCGCGGCTCACATCGACCTCGGCGTCGAGGGTCAGCGTGACCGACTGTCCGGCGAGTGCCGCCTCGAGATCGCCGTCCGCGGTGACGATGCGCGCCACGCGGCACTCGCGTCCCGAGGGCAGCACGCGGATGCGCTCGCCCCTGCCGATGCGGCCGCTGGCGACCAGGCCGGCAAAGCCGCGAAACTCCGCGTGCGGGCGGTTCACCCACTGCACCGGCATGCGGAACGGCCGGCCGGCGAGCGCGGTGTCGACCTCGACGCTCTCCAGCTGCCCGAGCAGCGTGGCGCCGGTGTACCACGGCATGTTGGCGCTGCGCGCGCTGACGTTGTCGCCGTGCACCGCCGCCACCGGGATGGCGGTGATGTCGCTGAGCCCGAGCCGCTCGGCGAAGGCGCGATAGTCGGCGACGATCGCCTCGAAGCTGCCGCGCGCATAGCCCACCAGGTCCATCTTGTTGACGGCGAGCACCACGCGGCGGATGCCGAGCAGCTGCACCAGGAAGCTGTGGCGGCGTGTCTGCGTCAGCACGCCCTTGCGCGCATCGATGAGAATCACCGCCAGCTCCGCGGTCGAAGCCCCGGTCACCATGTTGCGGGTGTATTGCTCGTGCCCGGGAGTGTCGGCGACGATGAACTTACGGCGCGCGGTGGCGAAGAAGCGGTAGGCGACGTCGATGGTGATGCCCTGCTCGCGCTCGGCGGCCAGTCCGTCCACCAGCAGCGCGAAGTCGAGCTCGTCGCCGCGGGTGCCGACTTTCTTCGAGTCGGCGGCGAGCTGTGCCAGCTGGTCGTCGCAGATCATCTGCGACTCGTACAGCAGCCGCCCGATGAGCGTCGACTTGCCGTCGTCCACCGAGCCGCAGGTGATGAAGCGCAACAGGCTCTTGCGCTCGTGCGCCCGCAGGCGGGCACCGATGTCGGCGGCGGGCAGCGCGGGTGCGGACGCCATCAGAAGTAACCTTCCTGCTTCTTCTTCTCCATGGAGGCGGCCGCGTCGTGGTCGATCGCACGTCCCTGGCGCTCGGAGGAGCGCGTCAGCAGCATCTCCTCGATGATCGCCGGCAGCGTGTCGGCGTCGCTCTCGATGGCACCGGTGAGCGGATAGCAGCCGAGGGTGCGGAAGCGCACTTTCTTGAGCTGCGGCCGCTCGCCGGGGCGCAGCGGCAGCCGCTCATCGTCCACCATGATCAGCATGCCGTCGCGCTCGACCACCGGGCGGATCGCGGCCAGGTACAGCGGCACGATCGGCACCTGCTCGCGCCAGATGTATTGCCACACGTCGAGCTCGGTCCAGTTGGACAGCGGAAAGACCCGCAGGCTCTCGCCCGGGCGCTTGCGCGTGTTGTACAGCGACCAGAGCTCGGGGCGCTGCTGCTTCGGATCCCAGCGGTGAGCGGCGCTGCGGAAGGAGAACACCCGCTCCTTGGCGCGACTCTTCTCCTCGTCGCGCCGCGCACCACCGAAGGCGGCGTCGAAGCCGTAATGGTCGAGCGCCTGGCGCAGCGCCTGCGTCTTCATGACATCGGTGTGCACCTGCGAGCCGTGGGTGAACGGCCCGATGCCCGCGGCCAGCCCCTCGCGGTTCACGTGCACCAGCAGCTGCATACCGAGCTGCTGCGCCATCCGATCGCGGAACTGGTACATGGCACGGAATTTCCAGGTGGTATCCACGTGCAGCAGCGGGAACGGCGGCGGCGCGGGGTGGAAGGCCTTCACCGCGAGGTGCAGCATCACGGCGCTGTCCTTGCCGATCGAGTAGAGCATCACCGGCCGATCGCACTCGGCCACCACCTCGCGCATGATGTGAATGCTCTCGGCCTCGAGGCGCTGCAGGTGCGTGAGCGTCCCGGGGACCGGGGTCGCCGCCGCCCCCTGGCCTTCCGCGGCAGCGCTCACCGGTACGGCATCTGACATCCGCTGAGTGTAATCAACCACTCCGCCCCGGTGTAGGTAGCGGTGGGCAGCCGCCGGCGCCGGCAGCGGCCCGCGGGCGGGCCAGGCCGAGCGCGCAACGCCCGCCCGGCCGCCGCCGAAATGCGACGAAGGCACTGGAGAGCGTCGTGTGGGCGTGCTCTACTCAGGGGCGTGCCTCGCCACGCCCAAGCGCTGATTTCCGGCTGTCTGCTGGGGCTCATTATGTCGGCTCCGCTGGCCGCTGATCCCACGGGGCAGACCGGCGGCCCCGAGCCACAGCCGGCGCCGGTTCCGGCGGCCCCGGCGGCCGCGGAAACCGCGGCACCGACACAGGCCCCGGCGGCGCCCACCGCTCTGCCCTCGCCGGCCGAAGCGCTGGCAGAGGTCATCGTGCAGACCACCGAGCCGCGCTTCGTCTCCCCGACGCGGCGCGATCGCATCGGCCGCATCTGGGCGCCGGTGCTGATCGACGGCAAGGGACCGTACCGCCTGGTGCTCGACACCGGCGCGACCCGCTCCGCGCTCGCCGCACGCGCGGCGCTCAGCCTCGGCAACGCGCAGGTCGCGACCACAGTAGTGACCGGTTTCACCGGGTCGGCGGTGGTCCCGACCGTCAAGGTGAGCCGCATGGAGGTGGGCGACCTGCTGTTCGGGCCCACCGAGCTGCCGGTGCTCGCGGATGTGTTCGGCGGCGCGCAGGGGGTGCTGGGTATCGAAGGCCTGGCGAACAAGCGCATCTACGCCGACTTCACGCACGACCGCCTCGAGATCAGCTACTCCCACGGCGAGCGGGCGCGGCGCGACTTCGCCACCGTGCCGCTGCGCCAGGTGAACGGGCTGTTGATTGCGGATGTGCGCGTACGCGGCATACGGACCAAGGCGATCATCGACACCGGCGCGCAGAGCACCGTGGGCAACGTGGCGCTGCGCGATGCGCTGACGCGTCGTCCGAGCGACGGGCGGCGCGAAGAAATCGTCGGGGTCACCCTCGATGTGCAGAGCGGCGACAACATTCCCGCCGGCGACATCGACTTCGGCAGTCTCAAGATCAAAGGCGCACACATCACCTTCGGCGACATGTACCTGTTCAAGCACTGGAAAATGACCGACGAGCCGGCGCTCACTCTCGGCATGGACCTGCTCGGCTCGTTCGACGTGCTCATCATCGACTACAACCGCCGCGAGTTGCAGATCCGCACGCGCGAGGCGTTCGCCCCCTGGTGAGCCTCACATCGAGGTGGTGCGCTCCGGCGCCACCTTGTAGATCACCCGCACCTCGCCGGGCTGGCGGTACGGGTACTTGTCCTGGCCCAGGTACTTCTTCGCCATCGCATCGATGTGCTGGTCGGCACCCTGGTGAGTGCGCTCCACGACCCGCCCGCGCACCTCGAGGTAGCGGTAGGGATTCTCCGGGTCGGCGATGGACATGGCCACGCGCGGGTCGCGCTGCATGTTCTTGTCCTTCTGCCGCCCTTCGGCGGTATTGATCACCACGTGCTGCCCGTCGTAGTCCACCCAAACTGGCGTGGTCTGCGGCTTGCCATCGGCCATCAGCGTCGCCAGGTGCGCGAACGCCTTCTTACTGAACAGGTCGAGATGCGAAGCGGGAATGCCTGACTGGGACATGATGCTCTCCTTGACTTTCTTCAGGATGCTCCGCGTGCCGGCTGCCCCATGCGCAGAAACCGCCGCCGCTCGTTCCACTGGTGTCGTGCGTGCAGCCGCTCGGACGGGTTGGTGGCCTCCGGGGGCAACGCCTGCAGCGCACGCAGCGCGGCGGCGTGCGCCATGGCCACCGCCGGATCGGTCTGCAATAGCGCCCGGTAATGCTCGAGAAACGCCTGCTCGGCAGGGGCACCGCCGCCGGTCAGCAGCTCGCGCGCATGCGCGCCGATGGCCGCGCTCTCGCTCGCCGGCAGGTCGTGCACGTGCGCCAGCGCATGATCGAGATCGGCGATCAGTCGGTACAGCGGTTGCAGCCAGGCCCAATCGGGGCTGGTGGTGATCTGCTGCAGCCGCTCCAGGGGTGAAGCCGGCGGCGCGAAATGCCGCTCCGCCTCCAGCAGCGCACCGAGTACGCCCTGCAGCGCGGTGCTGCTGTTGCGCAGAGCCTCAAGCCAAGGGCGTTCTGAAGACATCTCCTGCTCCGCCTGCGTCCAGCTGCACCGGCGCTTTCCGCAGCGCGCATTCTAGCCTCCCGCCGCCCGGCCCGCATGCGGCGGCAGCGGCCGCGCGGTCAGCTCGCCGATGTGCTCGAGCGTGAGGTCCGCCGCGGGCCAGCGGGCGAGCTCGCGCGCATCGAGCGCGTAGTGGCCCTGGCGTACGAACACGGTGGTGAGCCGCTCGCCCCAGCTCTCCTTCATGGCGGCGAGAATGCGCAGCTTGTCGTCGAACATCACGTAATGCCCGGCGGGGTAGCGGCGCGCCACCGCGGCGAGCATCTGCTCCTTGTGCAGATAGATGAGCACCCGCCCGTCGACCGCGGCCCACAGGCCGGCACGCTGCACCTTGTGCGGCTGGAAGACCACGTCACCGTCGGACAGGATGACCGTCGGTCCCGTGCGGCCGCAACGCCTGAGCGCGGCAAGCGCGCGCGGGTACAGGCGCCGCCGGAACGGGTAGTCGAGCAGGAACAGCGAAACGCGCAGCAGCTGCAGGTCGTCCTGGTGCTCGACACGGTAGCGCTGCAGCGCGCCGAGATAGTCGGCATAGCCGAGCTCGCTGCGCAGCTCCTCGAAGATCTGCCAGTAGCGATCGCGGCTCGCCCGGCCAACCTCGCGCTGCAGATGGGCGGACAGGTCGTCCTGGACCGCATCGTTGTCGAGCAGCGTGTTGTCGACGTCGAACAGGAACACGACCTGCGGGGGCGGCGGCATGCACTTCAGTGTACGCAAATGCAAGAGGCCGCGGGACTTGCGCCCCGCGCGGCCTCACATCCTCTTGAACTTCGGCGGTGCGCGCGTTCAGCGCGCGCTGTAGCCGCGTGCGTCCAGGCACGCGATCATGGCGCGCCGGTAGTCGGCGAGGTTACCGCCGCTCTGCGTCCCCGGCCGCGTGGGATCGAAGCCGGTCTGGTTTGCCGCCCAGCTGTGGCACTCGTAGCGATCGTTCTGCGTCTGCGCGTCGCTCTGGCCGTTGCGCGGGTAGAGGAAGACGTCCGCACCCGCACCGCTCGGCGAGGCACCGGCAGGCGGCGCTGCACCGGGAGGTACCGCACCGGCAGGCGGCGCCGCGTCGCTGTACTGCGGAGGCGCAGACTGGGCGTACTGGCCACTGTCATCGTTATCGCCGTTATCGGCGCTCACATCGCCGGTCTGTCCCGCCACGGGCGGCGGGTCGGTGACCACGTAGCCGTTATATCCCGGGCTCCAGGTGTAGTAGACGTTGTTCCAGTAGTAGTAAGGAAGCCCGCCCCACCAGAAGGTCGCATAGCCGAGCGGCAGCACCGGCAGGAACCAGGCATAACCGGGGTTGAACCACACGTGCGGCCAGAACACCCCGTGCCAATATCCGCCCCCCCAGTAGTGCCCACCATGCCAGTAGCCGTTGCCGCGGGCCCATCCCGCGCCAGCGCCATGGTAGCCACCGACCCAACCGGAGTGCGGCGCCGCGAAGTGCGTGGCGGCGAAGCCTCCGTGCGGGGCGCTGTAATAGTGGCCGCCCGCGGCGAAATGCGGGGCGGCAACGTGCGCCCCGCCGCCAAAGCGGGCGCCACCCATCGCGTGGCCGCCGCCGCCGTGCGCCCCGCCGCTAACGTGTCCGCCACCGCCGCCGCCACCGTGCCCGCCGCCACCACCCCCGCCGCCGCCACCGCTGTGCTGGGCATAGGTCAAAGCCGGCGCAGCCGCTACCGCCAGTCCGAGCAGCACGGCTGCGGCGGTCTGTACGACATGACGCGCTCTCGCTGTATTCACGTTTCACCTCGGTCGCGCCGGACAGCTCCAGGAAGGCCTCACCGGCTGAATGATTAGACGCCTCGCAGGCGCCACCGTTCAAGCTCTCACCCCACAAAACGCGCCGACGCTGCCCGGCGTTGACGTGTCATAACTCATGGGGCTGTTTCAGGTTTTTTAAAGCCTGGCCGCCAGGGCACGGGCGCAACGCGCGTTCATGTGCCGTTCAGCCGCCCGCAAGCGTTGCCGTTCCCGCAAGCCGCCTGCGCCCTCAAAAAACCATATTGAGCGCCACGGCGGGCGTCACGCTCGCCGTCGCATTGCGACCGATCTCGATGATTCGCACCCCGAGCAGCGCGCCCACGCGGCTGCTGAAGTTGTATTCGACCGCCGGCGCGAAGGCGAGCGACCAGGAGGATCCGCTGGCACTCTGGAAGGAGGCGAAGCCGGGCGGGGTGCCCGGCACCACAGGCACGCCGCCGGGCACGCTGCCGCGCACTGCGGTGCTGGCGTTGCCCTGGTAGAGCACGTCGAGCGCCAGCACCCAGCTGCGCGTCAGGCTGTATTCCGCAGCGGCGTCCGCGGTGAAGCCGTTGCCCGGCCAGGCGCGCCCCGCAAAGCCCCGGCTGGTGCCGTAGACGCTCAGGTCGTGCACGCTCGCCGAGGAAGAGAGGTCGTAGGTGAGATCGAGCCGGGCGCGCAGGATTCTGCCGTTCGGCATCCAGAAGTAATCCTGCGAGTAGAGCGCCAGCGCGGTGCTATAGGCGCCCGCGCCGAAGCCATCGCTCGGCCGGCCGAGGCGGTCATAACGGCCGGTCGGCAGCGTCTCCTGCAGCACCAGCGAGATGGCCGGGGTGCGGTGCCCGTCCTGGTACTGAGTGAGGCCGTAACCGGCCTGCAGCGTCAGATCGCCGATGCCGATGCCGGAGCTGTTGAGCGCGCCCGCCGGCTCGTTGTAGAGAAAACGCGGAATGAGACCGGCGGTGACGCGGTCGGTGAGGCCGTAGAGCACGTAGGTGAGCGAGCCCAGATCGTGCTCGTACGGACCGCCGTGGCGGTCCCCGGCGGTATCGAAGTGGCCGTTGCTGATGATGTCGAACAGGTACGGCTCGAGCAGTACGTGCCCCTGGGGCAACGTCGCCGCCGACGGCGCCAGCATCGGCCCGGTCCACCAGGCGTCCTCGCGCGCTTCGTCCGCGCGCGTGACGGCGGCTGCCAGTAGCAGTGCGCAGGCCAGCCAGATTCTGCTCATGTTGCCCGTCGTCCCCCGTCGCCGTGCGCGATGATCGGCGCAGTGCCACCGACAGCGCTCGCCATTTCCGGACCTGTCGTACGCGCGCCGTCCGCGAACATACGCAACTCGCGCCGCCGCCGTCACCCGCAATGCGACCGGCAGATGCCGGCGCGCGGCGTGTGCGTCGCTCACCGCTCCCTGCCCGGCCGCGCCCGAAGCCAACATCCGCGAATGTGACGCGTATCACATTGTGCCGCGGGTTAACTTTCCGTCACAAACGTAAGCAGTTCGCAAGGTGCGACGTTGTTAACGCCTGTAAGCCGGGGGTTCCGGCTCAAATAGCGACCGCTGAAAAACCTTTGTGAGGAGCACACCATGTTCAAGTCCGTTCGCACCGCGCTGACGGTCGCTGCCGCGACCCTGGCGCTGACCACTCTTGCCACCAGCGCGCTGGCCGACGACACGCAGTGGCAGAAGGATCACCCGCGCCGTGAGCAGGTGAACAACCGCCTCGGTAACCAGAACCAGCGCATCAAGACGGAGCGCAAGGAAGGCGAGATCACCAAGGCGCAGGCCGCCAAGCTGCACAGCGAGGATCACGCCATCCGCAAGGAAGAGCGCACCATGGCCAGCACCAACGGTGGCCACATCACCAAGGCGGAACAGAAGTCGCTGAACCAGCAGGAGAACCAGGTCAGCAAGCAGATCGGCAAGTAACAGACCGGACGCTTAAGCGGGCGGAAGCGCGGCGCAACGCGCTTCCGCCCCTTTT
Source organism: Steroidobacteraceae bacterium (assembly GCA_035481975.1). Classification (GTDB taxonomy): domain Bacteria; phylum Pseudomonadota; class Gammaproteobacteria; order Steroidobacterales; family Steroidobacteraceae; genus 13-2-20CM-66-19. Next base: position 108,551 of record DATHRC010000005.1, on the reverse strand, counting down.
TTTCCGCGGCGCGCGCCAGGCAGCGCACCGCTTCAGGCCTGCAGCGAGAACGGCGTGAAGTTCGTGCCGCGGTCGTAGTAGTCCTCGTGCTCGGCGCGCTTCAGGAACCCGACCATCCAGTAGGTGAGCGGCGTGGCGAGCACCTCCCAGGCGGATTTCAGCAGGTACTGCGTGGCGGTCACGGTGACGAGCTCGGTCGTCGGCCACAGCCCGCCGAAGGCGAGCGTGTAGAACAGAGCCGAGTCGACCAGCTCGCCGCACAGCGTCGAGCCGATGGTGCGCGTCCACAGCCAGCGCCCGCGCGTCCACAGCTTCATCTTGGCGAGCACGTAGCTGTTGACGAACGAGCCGCACCAGAAAGCCACCATCGAGCCGCAGGCGATGCGCGGGGTGTTGCCGAACATCTCCTCCACCGCCGCCTGCCGCGCGCGCCAGAACTCCGCCGGCGGCAGGTGCACGATGACCACCGACATCACCGAGGCAAAGCCGAGCGCGGCAAAGCCGCTCCACACGACACGCCGGTCGCGCGCGTAGCCGTACACCTCGGTGAGGACGTCGCCGAAGAAATACGAGATCGGAAAGAACAACACCCCCGCCATGAAGGTCACCGATCCGATCACCGGCACCTGTACGGTCGAGAGCTTGGCGGCGCCGATGAGGTTCGCGCACAGCACCACGCAAACGTACGCGCCGAGGATCAGATCGTAATAGCGGTAGCTCTTCACGCGGTACGCGATCGTAGCAAGGCGCGCGCCGCCGGGGGACTTCAGGGCGGTCGCGCCGGCAGCACGACACCGGCCGCCTCGCCGAAGCCGATGCGGGCAAAGCCGCGGCGCTCGCAGCAGGCGCGCAGGATGACCCGGTCGCCGTCCTCGAGAAAGGTGCGCGTCTCGCCGCCGGGCAGCGCCAGTGGCTGGCGGCCGCCGGCACTCAGCTCGAGCAGCGAGCCGGCCTCGTGCGGATGCGGACCGGACTGTGTGCCGCTGCCGAACAGATCGCCGGGGCGCAGATTGCAGCCATTGACCGTGTGGTGCGCCACCATGTGCGCCACGGTCCACCACGAGTCGCGGAAGCTCGCCTGCGACAGCCGCTGCGCCGGCAGGCCGGCGGCACGCATACGCGCGCTCTCGAGCCACGCTTCCAGACGGATATCGAGCGCACCGGCGGCGCGCGTCGCCGGATCGTCCAGGTAGGCGAGCGGCGCCGGCTCGCCCGGCGGGCGCGTCCAGGGCGCACGGAACGGTGCCAGCGCCTCGAGCGTGACCACCCACGGCGAGATCGTGGTGGCGAAGTTCTTGCCGAGGAACGGCCCGAGCGGCTGGTACTCGAACGCCTGCACGTCGCGCGCCGACCAGTCGTTGAGCAGGCACAGGCCGAACACGTGCCGCTCGGCCTGCGCCAGCGACACGCGGTCGCCGCGCGCGTTGCCACGGCCGACGAACACCCCGACCTCGAGCTCGTAATCCAGCCGCTGCGTGGCGCTGAGCTGCGGCCGTTCGGCGCCAGGCGCCATCACCTGCCCCTGCGGCCGCCGCACCTCCTGGCCCGACACGCCCACCGAGGAGGCGCGCCCGTGGTAGGCAATCGGCAGCCACTTGTAGTTGGGCAGCAGCGGATGGTCGGGGCGGAACAGCCGCCCCACCGTGGTGGCGTGATGGATGGAGGCGTAGAAATCGGTGAAATCCCCGATGCGCGCCGCGGTGCGGTATTCGGCGGCCGCCTGCGGCACGAGCAGCGGCCGCAGCCGCGCGGCGAGCGGCGCTGCGGTGCGCAGCGCCGCCGACAGCGCCGCACGCAAGGCGCCGCTCGCGTCCGGCCCCTGCCCCATGAACTCGTTCAGCGTCGGCTGCGCACAGGCGGCCAGCGCCTGCGCCGCGAGCCCCTCGAGCACGCCGAGCTGATGCAGCGCGCCCAGGTCGAGCACCTGATCGCCGATCGCCACCCCGCCGCGGAAGCTGTCGCTGCTGCCGCCCCGCCGGAAGGCGGCGAACGGCAGGTTCTGCAGCGGGAAGTCCGTCCCCGGCAGGTTGGCGGAGCCGACCCAGCTCTGCAGCGCCGGGTCGTGCGTCGCATTGAGCGCGCTCATCGGCGCGCGCGCCGCCGGCGGCCGCCGCGCGCCCGCGCCGGCGCGCCCGGCGCCGCCCCTGTAGGCGCGGACGGCGGGGCGAAGTAGCGGCGCAGCTCGCGCCACACCTGACCATAGTCGCGCTGCAGCAGGGGCGTCTCGAGCGCAAAGCGTGTGGGGCGGATCAGCGCGCACGTCTCGAACATGAAGGCCATGGTGTCCTCGAGTGCCAGCGGCTGCGAGGTGTCGGCGTGCATCGCCTTCTCATAGGTGGCGGCGTCGGGTCCGTGCCCGGTCATGCAGTTGTGCAGCGACGCGCCCCCCGGCGCGAACCCCTGCGCCTTGGCGTCGTACACCCCGGCGATGAGCCCCATGAACTCGCTGGCGATATTGCGGTGGAACCATGGCGGGCGGAAGGTGTCCTGCATCACCAGCCAGCGCGGCGGAAAGATCACGAAGTCGAGCGCGTCGACCCCGGGCGTATCGCTGATCGACTGCAGCACCAGGAATATCGAAGGATCCGGGTGATCGAAGCTCACCGAGCCGAGCGTGTTGAAGCGACGCAGATCGTAGCGGTACGGCGCGTGGTTGCCGTGCCAGGCGACCACATCGAGCGGCGAGTGGTCGATGCGCGCCGTCCACAGCTGGCCGGCGAACTTCGCCACCAGCTCGAAGTCCCCGGCGCGATCCTCGTACCAGGCCACGGGCGTCTCGAAGTCGCGTGGGTTGGCGAGCCCGTTGGCGCCGATCGGCCCGAGATCGGGCAGCTTGAGCGGCGCGCCGAAGTTTTCGCAGACGTAGCCGCGCGCGGCGCCCTCGAGCAGCTCCACCCGCAGGCGCAGGCCGCGCGGGATCACCGCAATCTGCAGCGGCGCGACCTCGATCACTCCCAGCTCGGTGAGCAGGCGCAGCCCGCCCTGCTGCGGCACGATCAGCAGCTCGCCGTCGGCGTCATGGAAGAAGCGCTCGGTCATGGAGCGGTTCGCCACGTACCAGTGGATGCCGCAGCCGCTGTGGCTGTCGGGGGAGCCGTTGCCCCCGAGCGTCGCCAGCCCGTCGATGAAGTCGAGCGGCGCGCGCGGCACCGGCGGCGGATTCCAGCGCAGCGGGTTGGGCGCGGGCGCGAGCTCGTCGAAGCGGCTGGTGAAGCGCCGCGCGCCGAGCGGCGCGAAGCTGCCGTGCACCGCCGCCGGGCGGATGCGGTACAGCCAGCTGCGACGGTTGGCGTGCCGCGGCGCGGTGAAGGCGGTTCCGGAGAACTGCTCCGCGTACAGGCCGTAGGCCGGCCGCTGCGGCGAATTGCGCCCGAGGGGCAGCGCCCCCGGCAGCGCCTCGGTGGCGAAGTGATTGCCGAAGCCGCTTTGATAGCGGGCCGCGCCGCCGCCGGCGGTAGCCGCCGCCCCGCGCTCTGCCACACTCATGAACCTATAATGTGGTACACCGGTTGCGCCCGCAACTGTTCGGAGAGCATCGTGGCCGCGCGATCCGCCCCTGGCACTGCGCTGAGGCTGGCAGGATTCGTGCCGTTCCGCCTCAACCGGCTGGCGGCGGCGGTCAGCCAGCATCTGGCGGTCATCTACCGCACGCGCTTTGCGCTCGAGATACCCGAGTGGCGCGTGATCGCCACCGTCGGCGAGCGGCGCGGCTGCACCGCGCAGCAGGTGGCCGCGAGCACCCGCATGCACAAGACACGCGTCAGCCGCGCCAGCGCCCAGCTGCGCCGGCGCGGGCTGATCGCGCGGGTGGCGAGCGCACGCGACGGCCGCGAGATGCAGTTGCGCCTCACCGCCAGCGGACGGCGGCTGTACGCGCAGCTCGTGCCACTCGCACTGGCACGCGAGCGCGGCCTGATGCGCTGCATGAGCGCCGTGGAGCGGCGCGCCTTCCTGCGCGGGCTCGAGCGGCTCGAGGAGTTCCTGGCGCTGCGTAAGGCGGGCGACCGCTGAGCTGCTAACATGCCGCGCATGTCGCAGCTCGGTCGGTTTGCAGTTGCGTGGCGGTTGATGCTGGCGGCTGCGGTGGCGGCCGCCGGCGCCGCGGCTGGCGGCGACGCGACGCCGATCGGCACCGCGTGGACGCCGGTGGCGCACTCGGCGCTGCTGGTGCTCGAGGCGGCGAGGCAGCCGCAGGGGCTGGCGTTACAGCTGCGGCGCAGCGACGGCGCCGCGCTCGCCGGGACTGATCTCAGCGTTTCCATCGACGGGCGCGCCGTGACGGCAGCCGCCGCCGGCGCGCAGCGCTGGTCGGTCCGGTGGCCGCAACCGCCCGCGAGTGGCGCTCACCGCCTCGAGGTGATGGTCGCCCACGACGGCATCCGCGAGGTGCTCGATGGCACCGTCGCCGCCGCGGCGGCCGCTCCGGTCGCTGCCGGCGGCGGCGGACTGCTGCGCGATCACAAGCAGCTCGCCTGGTGGATCCTCAACATCGCCATCGTGCTGATCGCGGTGATCGCGATTTCGCGCCGCATGTCGTGAGCGGTCACTGCGCCGTGAGCGAGCGCAGCAAGCGATAGAAGAACAGATTCCCCTGGTAGAAAGCCGCCACGCGCACCCGCTCATCGCGTCCGTGGGCATGCATGTCGTCGCGATCCACGGCGATGCCGGCGACGCCGTAGGTGGGCAGGCCCGCCGCACGTGTGTAAATGCCGTCGGTCGCGCCGGCGTTCATGAACGGCACCACCGGCAGGCCCGGCCAGATGCCGGCCACCGTGCCTTCGAGGGGCTTGAGGAGCTGCGGCAGCAGCGGTGAGGGTGGCAGGGCGCGTTGCTCGGGAGCGGTGTCGGAGACCGCCCCGTCGTTGGCCACGTAACGCACCGTGATGCCGGAGTCGTTCAGTACCCGCATCAGCTCGCGGCGCACCTCCTCCTTCGAATGTCCGGGCAGGATGCGGCAGTTCACTACCGCCTCGGCGCGCTGCGGCAGGGCGTTGTTCGCATGACCGCCGCTCAGGCGGGTCGCCACGCAGGTGGTGCGCAGCAGCGAGTTGAACTCCGGCTCCTGCGACAGTCGCGCCAGCGCCTGCGCGTCGGCCGGCGTGGCCGCGACGGCGCGCATGTCGGCGGCCCGCTGCCCGCTGCCGGCGGCGGCCATGCGCGCGAAATAGGCGCGGGTCACCTCGTTGAGCTCAAAGGGGAACACGTAGCCGCCGATGCTGATCAGCCCCTGCGCCAGCTCGTAGATGGCATTGTCGGGCCGCGGCAGGGAGCTGTGGCCGCCACGGTTGGTGACGGTCAGCTGGTAATCGGCATACATCTTCTCGGTGGCGCTCAGCGCGAACTCCTGCGGCACGCCGTGCTCGGAGGTGATCGAGTAACCGACCAGGCCGTCGTGATTCAGCACGAACTCCGCGTCGATCAGCTCGCGATGGTTCCGCAGCAGCCACTCCACGCCGTTGCAGCAGCCGCCCTCCTCGTCCGCGGTGAGCGCGAGGATGATGTCGCGGCGCGGACGGTAGCCTTGCTGCTGCATGCGCAGCAATGCGCTCGCCATGATGGCATCGCCGCTCTTCATGTCGAGCGAGCCGCGACCGTAGAAGTAGCCGTCCTTCTCGACGAGGTTGAACGGGTCGGTGCTCCAGTCCTCGCGCCGCGCTTCCACCACGTCGAGGTGGCCGATGAGCAGTACCGGCCGGTGCCGCCCGCTGCCATGCAGCCGCACCACCAGGTTCTTCTTGCGATCGTTGGGCCCGAGCACCACGACGTCGGCGGCCGGGAAGCCGGCGGCGCGAAAGCGCTGCGCGACGGCTTCGGCTGCCGTAGTGACGTTGCCGCTCGAGTCGGTGGTATTGATGTCGACCAGCTGCTGATAGATGTCGCGGGCCAGCGCATCGGCGGCGGCCTGCCCGGGCTCGGCAGGGGCGGCGGGCGCGGCGCTGCAGGCGCCGGACACCGTGAGCAGTGCAGCGGCGATGGCGCGGTACAGGGGTGCGGTCATGGTGAGTCTCCGGCGCTCACCGCGCGCTGTTTCCCGGAGCCACCACCAGCAAGCGGAAGGTCCCGGGCAGGATCGCCCCGCGCGGGTGCGGGTGCTCGGCTGTGGCCGGCGGTGGTGCCCCGAAATTGGCCGTCACCAGGAATACACGGTGGCTGTGCTCATCGAGCGCCATGGTGCGCGCCCCGCGCTGCGTCGCCACGGACTGCGCCACTGCGGGCGTACCCGCAGCGCTCAGCCTCACCGCGGTGAGCACCCCCTCCCCGCAGGAGGCGAAGGCGAGGCGCAGCTGTGGATCGTACCTGGCGCCGTCCACTCCTTCGCCGATGGGCGCGGTGCCGAGCACCCGGCCGCTGGTCGCATCCAGCACCGCCATTACCTTGTTGTCGCACCCGGCGAACAGCTTGTGGCCGTCGCGGTCCAGCGCCAGTCCCGAGGGCTGCTCGCAGCCGGGGATCGGCCAGCGCTGCGTGACGGTGAGCTGCCGCGGATCGATCACGGCGAGCATGTTCTTGTCCTCGAGATTCACGTAGACGTGACCCCGGCCGTCGGCAACCGCGAACTCCGGTTTCGCATCGAGCGCGATCGTGCCGATCACCGCATCCGTGCTGGCATCGACCACGGTGGCGTTGCGGCCGCGGCCATTGAAGGAGAACACCCGCCGGGTCGCAGCGTCGTAGATGATGGCGTCCGGATTGTCGCCGGTGGTCTTGATCTCCTTCAGCCGCGCGAGCGTCTTCAGATCAAACACCACGATGCTGTTCGCGCGCCCGGCGCTGATGTAGCCGTGCCCCACGTGGGCTGCGAGCGCAATGCCGTGCACCCCGGGCGTATCGGCGATGGTGCCGACGAGCGCCAGCCGCTGCGTGTCGACCACCTGCACGACGGTGCCGTGCGCGATGAACAGCCGCTCGCCGCCCTGCTCGAAGGTGAGATCATCCCAGCCGTCATCGCCCGGCAGCGGCACCTCGTGCGCCAGCTGAAACTGCGGCAGCGATTGCGCCTGGCCAGCGCTTACCGCCAGCGCGAGCGCGCCGGTGGCCGCGAGGCAGGCGCGTACGGCAGGTCGGAAAAATCTCCGCTTCATGCGAGGCACTCCTTTTCAATCAGTGAATCAGGCGCGCACACAGATCGAGCAGCGGCGCGGGCAGTACGCCCAGCAGCAGCACCGCCGCGGCGTTGATGCCGAGCGCCAGGCGCACGCCCGGCTCGCGCCTGGCGGCCGGCCGCGAGCCCGCCGGCTCGTCGAAATACATCAGCTTGATGACGCGCAGGTAGTAGTACGCGCCTACCACCGACATGGCGGCGGCGAGCACCACCAGCCACAGATGCTGCGTCTCCCACAGCACCTGGAAGATCCGCAGCTTCGCCCAGAAGCCGACGAACGGCGGCACGCCGGCGGTGGAAAACATCAGCACCAGCATCGCGCCGGCCAGCAGCGGATCACGCCGATGCAGGCCCTTCAGATCGTCGAGCCGGTCCGCCTCGAAACCCTTGGCGCTGCTCAGCAGGATCACGCCGAAGGAGCCGAGCGCCACCAGCACGTACACCAGTGTGTAATAGAGCGCCGCCGCATAGCCGTCGGGGGTACCGGCCACGAAGCCGAGCACGATGAAGCCGACGTTGGCGATGGTCGAATACGCCAGCAGGCGCTTCAAATTGGTCTGCACCAGCGCCACCACGTTGCCGACCACCAGCGTCAGTACCGCCAGCGCTGCGAGCATCTGCGTCCACTCACCGCTGGTACCGGCCAGTCCCTGCGCCAGCAGGCGCAGCGTGAGGGCGAAATAGGCGATCTTCGGCACCGTGCCGATGAACAGCGTGACGCTGGTCGGAGCACCCTCGTAAACGTCCGGCAGCCACATGTGAAACGGCACCGCACCGAGCTTGAATGCCACCGCCACCACGATGAACGCCAGCCCGAGCACCACCCCGCCACTGAGCGGCGGATGCAGGGCGCCGGCGATCACGCCGAGATCGAGCGTACCGGTGAGCCCGTAGATCAGCGACATGCCGTACAGCAGTGCGCCCGAGGCGATCGCGCCGAGGACGAAATACTTCATGGCTGATTCGGCGCTCACCCCCGAGTCGCGGTCGAACGCCACCAGCGCGTACACCGACAGCGCCAGCAGCTCGACGCCGAGGTACACCGTCAGCAGCGTGTTGGCGGACACCAGCACGAAGATGCCGAGCAACGCGGTGAGCGCCAGCACGTAGTACTCGCCGCGCAGGATGTTGCGGTTCTCCAGGTAGGCGCGCGAATACAGCAGCGCCACCGCGACGATCAGGAATGCGGCAAGCTTGAGCACAAAACCGAGCTCGTCGGCGACGTACATGCCGGCAAACAGCAGCGTGCGCCCGCTGACGTGCGCATAGAGCACGGTGAGCGCCGCCCCGGCAGTGAGGGCCAGCAGCGTGAGCGTCGGGGTCAGGCGGCGGTTGCGCTCGCCGGCAAACACGTCGACCAGCAGGATCACGCAGATCGCGCCGGCGAGCCAGATCTCCGGGACGGCGGCAGCGATGCTGGAGGCCTGTTGCAGAGATTGCGGCATGGCGATGGCTCTTGTCCTGCGGTGGTGGCGAACGCGATGTGCGCTTTTAAAGCTTGGTGGCGAGCGCCTGCGCCACCAGGTGATGGATGCTCGGCTGCATGACCTTCAGCAGTGGCGCCGGCCACACCCCCACCAGCAGCACCGCGAGCGCCAGCGCCCCAAGCACCACGAACTCGCGGCCGTTCACATCCTCGAGCGCGGCGACGCGCGGGCTGATCACCGGTCCGAACACCACGCGCTTCACCAGCCACAGCGTGTAGGCCGCCCCCAGCACCAGCGTGACCGCCGCCAGCGCCGAGTACCAGAAGCTGGCGCGGAAGCTGGCGATGATCACCAGGAATTCCCCGACGAAGCCCGAAGTGCCGGGGAGCCCGGTGTTGGCGAGCGCAAACAGCACCATGAACGCGGCGAACACCGGCATGGAGTTGACCACGCCGCCGTAGTCGGCGATCTGCCGGCTGTGCAGGCGGTCGTACAGCACCCCGACGCACAGGAACAGCGCGCCGGAGATCAGTCCGTGCGAGATCATCTGCACCATCGCCCCATCCAGCCCCATGCCCGCGCCGCTGCTGCTGCCGGTGTTGCGCACGATCTCGTAGATCACGAAGGCGCCGAGCGTCACGAAGCCCATGTGGGCGATGGACGAGTAGGCGATCAGCTTCTTCATGTCCTGCTGCACCAGCGCGACGAAGCCGATATAGATCACCGCGATCAGCGACAGCGCGATCACCGCCAGGTCGAGCTCGCGGCTGGCATCGGGAGCGATGGGCAGGCTGAAGCGCAGGAAACCGTAGCCGCCCATCTTCAGCATGATGGCCGCCAGGATCACCGAGCCGCCGGTGGGCGCTTCGACGTGCGCATCCGGCAGCCAGGTGTGTACCGGCCACATCGGCACCTTGACGGCAAACGCCAGCAGGAACGCGGCGAAGATCCAGTGCTGCTCGGTGAGGTTGAGCGGCAGCGCCTGGAAGGCGGCGATGGTGTAGCTGCCGCACTTCACGTACATGTAGATGAGCGCCGCCAGCATGAAGACCGAGCCGAGGAAGGTGTAGAGGAAGAACTTGATGGTGGCGTATACGCGCCGCGGGCCGCCCCAGATGCCGATGATCAGGAACATCGGGATGAGCATCGCTTCCCAGAAGAAGTAGAACAGCAGCGCGTCGGTGGCGCAGAACACCCCGATCATCAGGCCTTCCATGATGAGGAACGCGGCGTAGTACTGGGCCGGGCGGCTGGTGATGACGTTCCAGCCGGCGATCACCACCGGCACCGTCATGAATGCGGTGAGAACCAGCAGCGGCAGCGAGATGCCGTCGACGCCGAGCGCGTAGCTGGCATTGAAGCGCGGGATCCACGGCAGCAGCTCGGTGAACTGCGGCGCGGCGGTGGTGGTGCTGAAGTGCGCCCACAGCGGTATCGACAGCAGCAGCGTTGCCAGCGAACCGGCGAGCGCCAGCCAGCGCCCGGCGGCGATGCGGCGCTCGCCGAGCAGCAGCACCAGCAGCCCGCTGCAGATCGGCAGCCAGATGAGGGTCGACAGCAGTCCGTGCATGCTTGTGGTCACTTGCGGTGGGCGCTGTTCAGGTGTGCAGGTGCACCAGGAACCAGCCGAGCAGCAACGCCAGGCCGATCATCATCCAGAACGCATACGAGTACAGGTAGCCGCTCTGCACGCGGCGCACCAGGCCGCCGAAGCCGCTCACCGCGTGCGCCGTGCCGTTCACCATGACGCCGTCGATCAGTTCCTGGTCGCCGCCCTTCCACAGACCGACGCCGATGAGGCGCGTGAGCGCGGCCAGTACGTTCTCATTGAACCAGTCGAAGTAGTACTTCTGTGTGAGTAGCCGGTAGAGCCAGTGCGCCCGCTCGGCCGCCGCGGTGGCGAGCGCCGGCCGCCACAGGAAGCACATCCAGGCGGTGACGGCGCCGGCGAGCGCCAGCAGGAAGGGCGCGGACACCAGGCCCTGCAGTCCCATGCGCAGCGGCCCGGCGAACTGCGCGCCGAGCTTGCCGAGCACGTCATTGCCGGGCAGCACCAACAATGAGCCGCTGAAGTAGTTACCGAACAGCACCGCTCCCACGGTGAGCGCGCCGATCACCACCGAGGGTATCGCGAGCGCGATCAGCGGCAGCGTCACCACCGGCGGGCTCTCGTGCGGCGGGGCGGCGTGGCCGTGTGCCGCGTCCGGTTCCCCGTGCCCGTGCGCCGCGTGACGGAAGCGCTCCTCGCCGTGGAAGGTGAGAAACAGCATGCGGAAGGTGTACAGCGCGGTGACGAACACCCCGCACAGCACACACCAGTAGGCGTAGCCGCTGCCGAAGCGGTGCGACTCAGCGACCGCCTCGATGATCGCGTCCTTGGAATAGAAGCCGGAGAAGAACGGCGTGCCGATGAGCGCCAGCGCACCGATCCAGCAGGTCACCGCGGTGATGGGCATGTACTTCGCCAGCCCGCCCATCCTGCGCATGTCCTGCTCGTGGTGCATGCCGATGATCACCGAGCCGGCCGCGAGGAACAGCAGCGCCTTGAAGAAGGCGTGGGTCATGAGATGAAAGATCGCCGCGCCGTAGGCGGATACGCCGAGCGCCACCGTCATGTAGCCGAGCTGCGAGAGCGTCGAGTAGGCGATGACGCGCTTGATGTCGTTGTTCACCACCCCGAGCAGCCCCATGAAGAACGCAGTGGTGGCGCCGATCACCAGCACGAACGACAGCGCACCCTCGGAGTATTCGAACAACGGCGACATGCGCGCCACCATGAAGATGCCAGCGGTCACCATGGTGGCGGCGTGAATCAGCGCGGAAATGGGCGTCGGGCCTTCCATCGAGTCGGGCAGCCACACGTGCAGCGGCACCTGCGCCGACTTGCCCATCGCGCCGATGAACAGGCAGATGCAGATGAGCGTCAGCGCGTTCACGCTGCTGGCGGAGGTCAGCGGCAGCAGCACCTGCGCCAACTGCGGCGCGGCGGCAAAGGCGGCGCGGTAGTCGAGCGAGTTGGTGAGCCAGGCGATGCCGGCGATCCCCAGCACGAAGCCGAAGTCGCCCACGCGGTTGACGATGAACGCCTTCAGGGCGGCGAAGATGGCGGTCGGCCGGGTGTACCAGAAGCCGATCAGCAGGTACGACACCACGCCGACCGCCTCCCAGCCGAAGAACAGCTGCATGAAGTTGTTCGCCATCACCAGCATCAGCATGGCGAAGGTGAACAGCGAGATGTAGCTGAAGAAGCGCGTGTAGCCGGGGTCGTCCTGCATGTAGCCGATGGTGTAGACGTGCACGCACAGCGACACGAACGTCACCACCGCCATCATCAGCGCCGTCAGCCGGTCGACCAGCCAGCCGACCTGCATGCGCATGCCGTCGCTCACCAGCCAGGTGTACACCCCGCCGTCGTAGGCCGGCGCGCCGTCCCAGTAGATCTGCTTCAGCACCCACAGCGACAGCCCGCACGACACCGCCACCGCCAGGCAGGCGAGGGTGTGCGCGCCGGCGCGGCCGATGAAGCGCCCGCCGAGGCCGGCGATGACCGCGGCCACCAGCGGCAGCAGCGGTATGGCGAGCAGCACGTCGGCATTCAGCGCTTGCACGGTCAGCCCTTGAGCGTGTTCAGATCTTCGACGTTGATGCTGCGGCGCTCGCGGAACAGCACCACCAGTATCGCCAGCCCGATGGCCGATTCGGCGGCCGCCACCGTGAGGATGAAGAACACGAACACCTGGCCGTTGATGTCGCCGAGGTAGCGCGAGAAGGCGATGAAGTTGAAGTTGGCCGCCAGCAGCAGCAGCTCGACGCACATCAGCAGCAGGATGACGTTCTTGCGGTTGAGGAAGATGCCGGCCACCGCCAGCGAGAACAGCACGCCCGAGAGCGTCAGCAGCTGTGCCAGCGAGATCATGGGCCGCCTTCCGCGTCCATGCGCACGATGCGCAGCCGCTGCGCCGGCTGCACCGCCACCTGTGCATTCACGTCCTGCTGCTTGTAGGCGGCGCGGTGCCGCAGAGTGAGGGCGATCGCGGCGATGATCGCGACCAGCAGCAGCATGGCCGCCAGCTCCAGCGGGTAGGCGTAGCGCGTGTACAGCACGCGCCCGAGCTCGAGGGTGTTGTGGTAGTCCGCCGGCTCGGGGCTGCCGCCGTGGCCGGCATCGATGCCGAGTGCGCCGCGCACCCACACCACGCCGACGATCTCGATGATCACCGCCAGCGCGGTCAGCCAGCCGAGCCAGGCGAAGCGCGTGAACCCCTGGCGCAGCTCGGCGAGATTGATGTCGAGCATCATCACCACGAACAGGAACAGCACCATCACCGCGCCCACGTACACCAGCACCAGCACCACCGCCAGGAACTCCGCCTCGAGCAGCAGCCAGATGGCCGCCGAGGTGAGAAAGCACAGCACCAGCGCGAGCGCCGCATACACCGGGTTGCGCGAGCCAATCACCGCGAGCGCTGCCAGCACCAGGATCGCCGCGAACAGATAGAACAGCCCCTGGATCAGCATCGGCGGCGACCCGTGGCGCGGTTGGCGGTGCGGCTGCTCATCGGTAGGGGGCGTCCGCGGTCCTGTCGGCGACGATCATCGCCTCGTAGCGATCGCCGACGGCGAGCAGCTTGTCCTTGGACATGATGTTCTCACCGCGCCGCTCCATGTGGTACTCCAGAATGCGCGTCAGCACGATCGCATCCACCGGGCAGGCTTCCTCGCAGAAGCCGCAGTAGATGCACTTGAACAGGTCGATGTCGTAGCGCGTCGTGCGCCGCGTGCCGTCGGGCGCCACGTCCGAGTCGATGGTGATGCACACCGCCGGGCACACCGCTTCGCACAGCTTGCAGGCGATGCAGCGCTCCTGGCCGTTCGGGTAGCGGCGCAGCGCGTGCAGGCCGCGAAAGCGCGGCGACTGCGGAGTCTTCTCCTCCGGATAATTGAGGGTGTACTTGGGGCTGAACAGGGTGCGCGCGGTGACCGCCAGGCCCTTGAGCAGCTCGGGCAGCAGGAACGTCTTGAGCGGATTCAGCGTCATGGCCTTGCGTCCCGTCAGTGATACCAGGGGCGTGCCCACGGTCCGATGCGATACACCGCCAGCAGCATCTCCACGCCTATCCATACCAGCGTCACCGGGATCAGGGCCTTCCACCCCAGGCGCATGATCTGGTCGTAACGGTAGCGCGGGAAGGTCGCGCGGAACCACAGAAACAGGAACACCAGCACGAACACCTTGAGGAACAGCCACAGAAAGCTCGGCGCCGCCAGCCACGCCAGCCACGCGGGCGCGCCGGCCATGAAGCCATCGCCCTGCAGCGGCGCCTGCCAGCCGCCGAAGAAGAACACCGCGGTGAGCGCCGAGATCAGGATCATGTTGGCGTATTCGGCCAGGAAGAACAGCGCGAACGCGATGCCGGAGTACTCGACGTGAAAGCCGGCGACGATCTCCGACTCGCCTTCGGCGACGTCGAACGGCGCGCGGTTGGTCTCCGCCACCCCGGAGATGAAGTACACCACCAGCAGCGGGAACAGCCACAACCAGTTCCAGGAGCCGAAACCGCCCTCCTGGGTGTGCACGATGGTGCCGAGATTCATGCTGCCGGTGGCCATCAGCACCCCCACCAGCGCAAACCCCATGGCGATCTCGTAGGCTACCATCTGCGCCGCCGAGCGCATCGCACCGAGGAAGGCGTACTTCGAGTTGGCCGCCCAGCCGGCGATGATCACGCCGTAAACGCCCATCGAAGTGAGCGACAGCAGGTACAGCAGGCCCGCGTCGGCGTGCGACACCACCACCGTCGGCGACAGCGGGATCACGGCCCAGGCGGCGAATGCCGGCACCAGCGCGATCATGGGCGCGAGGCGAAACAGCAGCTTGTTGGCCTTGGCCGGGATGATCACTTCCTTCATCAACAGCTTGAAGACGTCGGCGAACGGCTGGCCGACTCCGGGCAGCAGGCCGAACAGCCGCACGCGATTCGGGCCGCGGCGCAGCTGCATCCAGCCGATCACCTTGCGCTCCCACAGCGTGAGCAGCGCCACGCAGATGATGAGCACCACCGTGATCACCAGGATCAGCGCGGTCGACTGCACGTAGCCGGGCAGCGCGAGCCAGGTGATGTTGAGCCGCTCGAGCACCGCGCCGCCTTCAGTAGCCCACCGACGCGCTGCGGCCTTCACGCGTGCGCTGCAGCGAAGGCGCGCGCCGCACCACCGCATCGCTCTGATACATCGGCACATCGGGCAGCGCCGCGGCACTCCCGGGTGCGGCTTCGCCGGGCGCCACGTTATGGCTGCCCCGGTAGGGCGCCGGCGCAAGCTCGTGGCTGAGCCGGCGCACCTCGGCGAGCACCTCGTCGGAGGACTGGTAGTCGAAACCCTCCAGGTTCAGCAGGTTGCCGAGCACGCGCAGCACCTTCCAGCCCGGGCGCGCCTCGCCCACCGGCTGGGCGGCACCGCCACTGCTCTGCCACACGCCCTCGCAATTCACATAGGTGCCGCTGCTCTCGGCGAAGGTGCCGATCGGCAGCAACACGTGCGCGATGCGCTTGAGCTCCTCGCTCGCGTAGGGCGTCAGCGCGACCACCAGCTGCGCGCGCGCGAGCGTGCGCACGCTCTCCGGCTCGAGCATGTCGAGCCCCGGTTCCACGCCGCCGTACAGCAGGTAGGCCCGCAGCGGCTGCCGCAGCATCTCGCGCGCGTTGAGCCCCGGCGTCGCCACCGCCAGGCCGCCGGCGCTGCGATGCGGCACCGCGCCCGCCAGGTAGGCGCCGGCGGCGTTGCCGCCCTCGGCAAGCCGTCCGTAGCTCGCGCCGGCGAGCTGCGCCAGTCCCGCCGCGAGCGCGCGCAGGTCGGCAAACTGCGGGTGTCGTGCGGCGAGCGCACCGAGCCATACCGCGCGCCGCTCGCCGCCGAGCAGCGCCTGCGCGGCGGCACGATGCGCCTCGCTCACGCGCGCCGCCTCGACCGCCGCGGCGAGGTGCGCCGGCACCGCGCCGCCGGTGGCGGCCGCGGCCGCCGCCAGCACCGCCGCCAGCTCCGCCACCATGTCGGCCGGGGCCGCGACGAGATACGACTTCACCGGAAACAGGTACGGAAAGCGCTCGGGGTTCACGAACGCCACCGCGCCGCCGCGCAGGGCGGCCTTGCGCACCCGGTGCGCCAGGATCGGCGCCTCGCGGCGCAGATTCGAGCCGACGATCAGCAGCCCCTGCAGGGCGTCGACCTCGGCAAGACGCAGCCCGAGCGCGGGAAAGGCCGGATCGGCGTCCTGGTCGCGGAAATCCGCCTGCCGCAGCCGGTGGTCGATGTTGTGCGAGCCGAGGCCGCGCGCCAAGCGCGCGGCAAGATACAGCTCCTCCACGGTGGCGCAGCTGCTCGCCAGCACCCCCAGCGAAGCTGCGTGGCCCCGCAGCCCCTGTGCCGCGCGCAGCAGCGCCGGCTCCCAGTCGCTCGCCAGCCACGCGCCGCCTTCGCGCAGCAGCGGCCGCTGCAGCCGGTCGGGGCTGTAGATACCCTCGTAGCTGAAGCGGTCGCGGTCGGCGATCCACACCTCGTTGATGGCTTCATTCTCGCGCGGCACCACGCGCATCAGCCGCCCGCGCAGCACGTGGCCGAACAGGTTGCTGCCCACTGCATCGTGCGGGGAGACCAGCGGCGCCGAGCTCATCTCCCAGGCGCGCGCGGTGAAGCGGTAGGGCTTTGAGACCAGCGCGCCGACCGGGCACAGGTCGATGACATTGCCGGAGAGCTCGTGGTTCACGGTGCTCTCGATATAGGTGCGCACCTCCATGTGCTCGCCGCGGCCGATCATGCCGAGCTCCTGCATGCCGGCGATCTCCTCGGTGAAACGCACGCAGCGGGTGCACTGGATGCAGCGCGTCATGTCGGTGGCGATCAGCGGACCTAAGTTCTCGTCGGCCACCGCGCGCTTGCCCTCGTGGTAGCGCGACAGGTCGCGGCCAAAGCCGACCGCCAGGTCCTGCAGCTCGCACTCCCCGCCCTGGTCGCAGATCGGGCAGTCGAGCGGGTGGTTGATGAGCAGGAACTCCATCACCGCGCGCTGGGCGCCGATGGCGCGCGCCGACTTGGTGAACACCTTCATGCCCTCGGTCACCGGCGTGGCGCAGGCCGGCAGCGGCTTGGGCGCCTTCTCGACGTCCACCAGGCACATGCGGCAGTTGGCGGCGATCGCGAGCTTCTCGTGGTAGCAGAACCGCGGCACGTACACGCCGCTGCGGTCGGTGGCGCGGATGATCATCTCGCCCTTCTTCGCCTGCACCGGCACGCCGTCGACTTCGATGTTGACCACGTCATCCGCCATGGCAATTCCCGTGCGCGCCGCTCACGCCGCCTGCGCTCCCGGCATATCGCTGACGATGCTGCGGCCGCCGTGGTCGATCATGTACTCGAATTCATGGCGGTAGTGCTTGAGGAAGCTCTGCACCGGCCAGGCGGAGGCGTCGCCGAAGGCGCAGATGGTGTGCCCCTCGATGCGGTTGGCCACATCGAGCAGCAGCCCGAGCTCCTCGCGGCGCGAGGCGCCCGCGAGCACGCGCTTCAGCATGCGGTTCATCCAGCCGGTACCCTCGCGGCACGGGCTGCACTGGCCGCACGACTCGGCCATGTAGAAGCGCGAGATGCGCTCGAGCACCCGCACCATGCAGGTGGTCTCGTCCATGACAATGGCCGCACCGGTGCCGAGCGCCGAGCCGGCTGCCTTCACCGCGTCGTAGTCCATGTTGGTCTTCAGCATGATCTCCCCGGGCACCACCGGCACCGAGACCCCCCCGGGTATCACCGCCTTGAGCCGGCGACCGCCGCGCACCCCGCCGCACAGCTCCAGCAGATCGGCGAACGGCACCCCGAGGGGCAGCTCGATGTTGCGCGGCCGCGCGACGTGCCCCGATACCGAGAAGATCAGCGTGCCGCCCGAGTTCGGCGGCCCGAGCGCTGCGAACCACTCGGGGCCCTTGCGCAGGATGGTCGGCACCGAGGCGAAGCTCAGGGTGTTGTTGATGGTGGTCGGCGCCCCGTACAGCCCGAAGTTGGCCGGGAACGGCGGCTTGAAGCGCGGCTTGCCGGTCTTGCCCTCGAGCGAATCGAGCAGTGCCGTCTCCTCGCCGCAGATGTAGGCGCCGGCGCCGATGAAAGTGTGCAGCTCGAAGTCGACGCCGCTGCCGCGGATGTTGCGGCCGAGCAGCCCGGCGGCATAGGCCTCGGCGAGCGCCGCTTCGAAGCGCGGCACCGGCTCGCCGAGGAATTCGCCGCGGATGTAGTTGTAGGCCACGGTCGAGTTGGTGGCGTAGCCACCGATCGCCAGTCCCTCGATGAGGGCGTGCGGGTTGTAGCGCAGGATGTCGCGGTCGTGGCAGGTGCCCGGCTCGCTCTCGTCGGAGTTGCACACCAGGTACTTCTGCGCCGGGGAGTTGCGCGGCATGAAGCTCCACTTGGTGCCGGTGGGAAAGCCGGCGCCGCCGCGCCCGCGCAGCCCCGAGGCCTTCAGTCGGTCGATGACGCTGCCGCGGTCGGGCTTGTCCCGCAGCAGCTGCTCCCACACCTGGTAGCCGCCGATGCTGCGATAGGTGTCGAGCGTCCACGAGTGCTCGAGCTGCAGCGGCTCGAACGCCGTGAGGTTCATGCGCTCGGCGTACTTGTCCTCGATGGCGCTCATGTCAGCGCATCCAGGATGGCATCGAGCTTCTCGGCAGTGAGGTGCTCGTGGAAGGTGTGATCCACCATCATCATGGGCGCGCCGGTGCAGGCGGCCAGACACTCCTCCTCCTGCTTGAGGAAGATGCGGCCGTCGGCGGTGCTCTGGTTCGCCTTGATGCCGAGCTTGCGCTCGGCATGCGCCAGCAGCTCCTCGCCGCCGTTCAGCATGCAGGAGATGTTAGTGCAGATGCTGACGTGGTGGCGCCCGCAGGGATGGGTCTCGAACATCGAGTAGAAGCGCGCCACCTCGTAGACCTGGATCGGCTGCAGCTGCAGGTACTCGGCGACCGCGTCCATGAGATCCGCGCTGAGATGGCCGTCGTTCTGCTCCTGCGCGGCACGCAGCGCGGCGATGCACGCGGAGCGCTGCCGTCCGGGCGGAAACTTCGCCACCCAGCGGTCGATGGTGTGCCGCGTGTCTGCCGACAGCAGCTGCAGCTTGCTCATCAGCGCGGTGCCCCCCACCCCGACGTTGCTGCGCTCACTCATCGGTCGATCTCGCCGAACACGATGTCCTGACTGCCGATCACCGCCACCACGTCCGCCAGCATGTGGCCGCGGCACATTTCCTCGAGCGCCGCCAGGTGCGCAAATCCCGGCGCCCGGCACTTGAGGCGGTAGGGCTTGTTGGCGCCGTCGGACACCAGGTAGACCGCGAACTCGCCCTTGGGCGCTTCGACCGCGGCGTAGGTGTCGCCGGCGGGCACCTCGTAGCCTTCGGTGAAGAACTTGAAGTGATGAATCAGGGACTCCATGTCCTCCTTCATGCGCTCGCGCCGCGGCGGGCGCACCTTGCGGTCATCGATCATCACCGGCCCCGGGTGGCTGCGCAGCCAGTCGACGCACTGGCGAACGATGCGGTTCGACTGGCGCATCTCCTCGACGCGCACCAGGTAGCGGTCGTAGCAGTCGCCGTTGCTGCCCACCGGGATGTCGAAGTCCATGTGCCGATAGACCTCGTAGGGCTGCTTCTTGCGCAGGTCCCAGGCCACCCCGGAGCCGCGCAGCATCGGACCGGAGAAGCCGAGCTGCATGGCGCGCTCCGCGCTCACCACGCCGATGTTGACGGTGCGCTGCTTCCAGATGCGGTTATCGGTGAGCAGCGTCTCGTAGTCGTCGATGCGCGCCGGAAACGCGGCGCAGAATGCGGCGATGAAATCGAGCATGGTGCCCGAGCGCGCCTCGTTCATGCGCGCCGCATCCCTGGCCGAGCGCCACTTCGAGGCCTGGTACTTCGGCATCGCCTCCGGCAGATCGCGGTACACCCCGCCCGGGCGATAGTAGGTTGCATGCATGCGCGTGCCCGAGACCGCCTCGTACACATCCATGAGCTCCTCGCGCTCCTTGAAGCACAGCAGAAACACGGTCATCGCGCCGATGTCGAGGCCGTGCGCCGCGAGCCACATGAGGTGATTGAGGATGCGCGTGATCTCGTCGAACATGACGCGAATGTACTGGGCGCGCTCGGGAGGCTCGATCCCCAGCAGTCGTTCGATGGCGAGCACGTAGGCGTGCTCGTTGCACATCATCGAGACGTAGTCGAGGCGGTCCATGTAGCCGATCGACTGGTTGAACGGCTTCGATTCGGCGAGCTTCTCGGTGGCACGATGCAGCAGCCCGATGTGCGGGTCGGCTTTCCGTATCACCTCACCGTCGAGCTCCAGTACCAGGCGCAGCACGCCGTGCGCCGCCGGGTGCTGCGGCCCGAAGTTCATGGTGTAGTTGCGGATCTCGGTAGGAGCGGCGGCGGCCATCAGCGCGGTACCTGCGGGTCCTTGAGAGCGGGCTCGTAGCGATGGTCGTGGCGGATGACCTTCGGCACCAGCACGCGCGGCACGATGCTCACCGGCTGGTACACCACGCGCCGCTTGTCCGGGTCGTACTGCACCTCGACGTTACCCGACAGCGGGAAATCCTTGCGGAACGGGTGCCCGATGAAACCGTAGTCGGTGAGGATGCGGCGCAGATCCGGGTGGCCGCGGAACAGGATGCCGAACAGGTCGAAGGCTTCGCGCTCGAACCAGTTGGCGCTCGCCCACACCTCCACCACCGAATCCACCACCGGCTCGGTGGTGTCCGGACATTTCACGCTGAGGCGCAACCGCTGGTTGTGGGTGATCGACAGCAGGTTGTAGACCACCGCGAAGCGCCCGGGCTCGTCCGGATCGGGCAGGTCGCTGCGCGCCACGCGGCCGCGGCTGAAGCCCGAGCGCGTGGCGCTCTGCGTCTGCCACTCGTCGCGGCCGTAGTGCAGGTAATCGACCCCGGCAAGATCCATGAGCATCTCGAATTGCAGCTGCGGCGCGGCGCGCAGCGTGCGGCACACCTCGAGTAGCGCCGCCGCATCGCTCTCGTAGGCGAGCTCCTGGGGGCGCGCCGACACCCGCCGGGCACCGCCGCCGAGCTGCGCGTCTACCTTGCGGGCCAGAGCTTCGATGAGCTCGCTCACGTGCTGACTCACTCCTTTGCGCCCTTATCTGGCGATGCTGCTGGTGCGGGCAATCTTCTTCTGCAGCTGCACGATGCCGTACACCAGGGCCTCCGCGGTCGGCGGACAGCCGGGCACGTAGATGTCGACCGGCACGATGCGGTCGCAACCGCGCACCACCGAGTAGGAGTAATGATAGTAACCGCCGCCGTTGGCGCACGAGCCCATCGAGATCACCCAGCGCGGCTCGGCCATCTGGTCGTATACCCGCCGCAGCGCCGGCGCCATTTTGTTTACCAGCGTACCGGCGACGATCATGACGTCGGATTGGCGCGGGCTCGGACGGAACACCACCCCGAAGCGGTCGAGGTCGTAGCGCGAGGCGCCGGCATGCATCATCTCCACCGCGCAGCAGGCGAGACCGAAGGTCATCGGCCACAGCGAGCCGGTGCGCGCCCAGTTCACCAGCTCATCGAGCCGCGTGGTGACGAAGCCGCGCTGCGCGAAGCCGTCCTGGCTCTCGGCCGCTAGTCCCACTCGAGCGCTCCCTTCTTCCACTCGTAGACGAAGCCCACCACCAGAATGGCGAGAAAGATGCCCATCGCGGCCAGCCCGAACAGGCCGATGTCCCGCAACGCCACCGCCCAGGGAAACAGGAACGCGATCTCCAGGTCGAAGACGATGAACAGGATCGCCACCAGGTAGTAACGCACGTCGAACTTGGCGCGCGTGTCCTCGAACGCATCGAAGCCGCACTCGTAGGGCGCGAGCTTGGCGCGATCATCGTGAAAGCGTGTGAAGTAACGGCCGATGCCGGTGCCCAGCACGAGCAGCAGCACGGCCAGGGCTGCGGCCACCAACAGAAAGATGAGGATCGGCAGATAGTTCGACAGCATGCGCGACCTGCGCCTGTGAGAGCGGCATTGTAGCAGCGCAGTAAGTCGTTTTGGTGCCGACGGTCGGATTCGAACCGACACGCCTTGCGGCGCTAGCCCCTCAAGCTAGTGTGTCTACCAATTCCACCACGTCGGCTACATTCACAATTAATGATCCGCTGCAGGTCGCGTCACCGGCGCCGCCCGGCGGCCGCTGCGTCACTTCGGTGCGGGTACCGGTGCCGGCGCGCTCGCGGGTGCCGGCAGGGGTTGCGCCGGGCGCTGCGGCGTGCCGCTGCCCGCGGGCGGAGCATTGCCCGACTTCGCCGGTGCCGCCTCATCGAGAATGGTCTTCTGGGCGGCAGCCTCGGTGCTGCGCGTACCCATGTAGGCGAGCGCGAGGCTGTTGATCATGAAGACGGCGGCAAAGATCGCGGTGGCCCGCGACAGCGCCGTCGTCGCACCGCGCGCGCCGAACACCGTTCCTGAGGCACCGGCGCCGAAACCGGCGCCGGCTTCCGCGCCCTTGCCCCGCTGCAGCAGCACCAGGCCCACGATCGCGAAAGCCGAAAACACCTGCACGACGGTCAAGATCATGCGCAACATCGGAACACTCACTCATCCTTTCCGCGCTGCGGCCAGGATCGTCAGGAATTCGTCCGCCTTGAGCGAAGCGCCACCGATCAGGCCGCCGTCCACATCGGGCATCGCGAACAGCTCCGCTGCATTGCCCGCCTTGACGCTGCCGCCGTAAAGAATACGGGTGGCAGCGGCTATTCTAGCATCCCGCGCGCCGATGCGGCCGCGGATGAAGGCGTGCACTTCCTGCGCCTGGTCGGGTGCGGCGTTGCGCCCGGTGCCGATGGCCCACACCGGCTCGTAGGCGATTACACCGTGCTCCAGGGCGCCGGCCCCGCACAGCTCCAGGACCACGTCGAGCTGCCGCGCGATCACTTCGCGCGTGCGGCCGGCCTCGCGATCGGCGAGCTGCTCGCCGACGCACAGGATCGGGATGAGGCCCTTGGCGTGCGCGGCGGCGAACTTGCGGGCGATCAGCTGGTCGCTCTCGCGATACAACAGCCGCCGCTCCGAGTGTCCGACGATCACGTACTCGCAGCCGACGTCCTTCAGCATCGCCGCCGCCACCTCGCCGGTGAACGCGCCCTGCGCGTCCGCGCACACGTCCTGAGCGCCGAGGCTGAACACCGAGTCGCGCAGCAGCCGGCCCGCCTCGTACAGGTACACGAATGGCGGGCAGATGACACAGGCGGCCGGCGGCTCGGCCGGCGCCCGCGCGAGCAGTTCCTCGATCAGCCGCGCCGTCTCGCTGCGCGACCCATGCATCTTCCAGTTTCCCGCGACAATGGGGCGGCGCATGACTGACCTTAAGGCGGCCTGGCGTTCCGGCCGTGGACGGGTTCGCAAAGGGCGCGGGATGATAGCCATGCGTGGGGGGTGACGCAACGCCACCGGCTTGTGGTCAGAACCCGGAGCCGATCGAAAAAGGCTCGTTCCGGGGCCGCCGTGAATCCATCCCTGGAAAACCACCCCGGAAAATCGAGCTTGCCTCGACTGACGTATATAACGCGACCGTGAAGACGCTCGATTTCCCGGGGGCCCCGGGCTGCGGAAAAAACATCCCGGTTTTTTACGCCCCCGGAACGAGCCTTTAGCGCCGGCAACGTGGCGTCCCGAGTGAGTCAGCCGGCGATGTTCCGGATGAGGTCGGCGAGCTCGGTGGCCGCGGCGCGCGTCTCTGCCTCGTCGCGGCCTTCCACCATGACGCGGATCACCGGCTCGGTGCCGGAGGCACGCAGCACCACGCGGCACTCGCCGCCGAGGCGCTGCTCGATGCCGGCGACCGCCGCCTGCACGGCAGGCACGCTCGCGGGATCGAAGCGCTTCGCCACCTGGATGTTGAGCAGCACCTGCGGGAACTTGCGCATGCCGGAGGCGAGCTCCGCGAGCGAGCGGCCCGTGTGCTTCATGACCGCGAGGACCTGCAGCGCGCTCACCAGGCCGTCGCCGGTGGTGGTCTTGTCCAGGCAAAGGATGTGCCCGGAGGTCTCCCCGCCGAGCACCCCGCGCAGCTCGCGCAGCATCGACAGCACGTAGCGGTCGCCCACCGCGGCGCGGCGGAAGTCGATGGCGGCGGCGCGCAGTGCGATCTCGAGGCCGAGATTGCTCATCACCGTGCCCACCACCGGTCCGCGCAGCCTGCCCGCTGCATGCAGCGCGCGCGCGAGCACGTAGAGGATCTGGTCGCCGTCGACGATACGGCCGAGATGGTCGACCATGACCAGCCGGTCGCCATCGCCATCGAGCGCGATGCCCACGTGGGCACGCACGCCCGGCACGGTGAGCTGCAGCAGCGCCGGCGCCATCGAGCCGCAGCCGTCGTTGATGTTGCGCCCGTTGGGGGAGCAGCCGATCGGCACGATCTCGGCACCGAGGTCGGCGAGAATGCGCGGACCGACCTTGTAGGCCGCGCCGTTGGCGCAGTCGATCACGATCTTCAGGCCGGTGAGGTCGGTCCCGGGCGCCAGCGTGGAGGCACAGAACTCCTGGTAATGGGTGCGCGAGCGGTCCGCACGGGTGGCGCGCCCGAGGTTGCGGGAAGCGCGCGTGAGCGGCGTCTGTGCGAGCTCGGTTTCGATGCGCTCTTCGAGCTCGTCCGAAAGCTTCGCACCGGAGGCATCGAAGAACTTGATGCCGTTGTCGTCGTAGAGGTTGTGCGAGGCGCTGATCACCACGCCGAAGTCGCAGTTGAAGCGGCGCGTCATGTAAGCGATGCCGGGGGTAGGCAGCGGCCCGATGAGCATGACGTTCACGCCGGCCGCGACGAAGCCCGCCTCGAGCGCCGACTCGAACATGTAGCCCGACAGGCGCGTGTCCTTGCCGATCAGGACCGCACCGCCCTGCGGGGCCAGCACGCGCGCGGCCGCGCTCGCCAGCTGCAGGGCGAAGTCCACGGTCATCGGGTGCTCGCCTACCCGTCCCCTCACGCCGTCGGTGCCGAAATATCGTCGCGCCATCGCCCCCTCGCCAGCGTGCCGTCGGCCTCGAGCCGCGGTCACGTGCCCATTAACCGTCCTGCGCACCCTGCACGGCCGCCGTAACCCGCAGCGCATCGACCGTCGGCGCCACATCGTGGGCGCGGACGATGCGCGCGCCGCCCAGCGCGGCGATGACCGCGAGCGCCACACTGCCGGCGGTGCGTTCACCGGGCTGCCGCTGGGTGAGTGTGCCCAGCATCGATTTGCGCGACAAGCCAACCAACACCGGCATCCCGTCGCGCACCAGCTCACCCAGGCGACGCAGCAGCGTCAGATTGTGCTCCCGCGTCTTGCCGAAGCCGAATCCGGGGTCGATCGTCAGGCGCGTGTCGCCAATGCCGGCCGCGCGGCAGGCGGCCGCGCGCGCGGCCAGGAACTCGCGCACCTCCCGCAACACGTCAGTGTACTGCGGGTCGAGCTGCATGGTGCGCGGCTCGCCCTGCATGTGCATCAGGCAAACGGCACAGCCGCTGGCAGCCGCGGCCTGCAGCGCGCCGGGTGCCCGCAGCGCGCGCACGTCGTTGATGAAGCCCGCCCCGGCGGCAGCGGCCGCCTGCATGACCTCGGGCTTGCTGGTGTCGATGGAGATTATCGCGGCGGTGGCGGCGGCCAGGCGCTCGATGACGGGAATCACGCGGCGCAGTTCCTCCTGCGCGCTCACGGGTACCGATCCGGGCCGTGTCGACTCTCCACCCACGTCGATGAGCGCCGCGCCCTCCGCCGCCATCGCCATGCCGTGCGCCACGGCAGCCTCCACCGTCGCGAAGCGCCCGCCGTCGGAGAAGGAATCCGGCGTCACGTTGAGCACGCCCATGACCACCGGGCGGCTCAGATCCAGCGTCTTATCCGCGCAGCGGAGCAGAATCTAGTGCTGTCCGGCAGGAATCGCCGGTCCGCCCGCCGGCGCCGGCGGCGCCTGCGGCGGCTTGTTGCCGAGCGTCTCGTCCCAGCCTGCCGGTGGCTTGGGCTCGCGCCCCGCCATGATGTCCTTGAGCTGCTCCTCGTCGATGGTCTCGTACTTCATGAGCGCTTCGGCCATCACGTGCAGCTTGTCGAGTGCGCTGGTGAGAATCTGCCGGGCACGCTGGAAGTTGTGCTCGATGACGCGGCGGATCTCCTCGTCGATGGCGTGCGCGGTGACGTCCGAGACCTGCTTGTGCTGGGTCACGCTGCGTCCCAGGAAGACCTCACCGGTCTCCTCGGAATAGGTGAGCGGTCCGAGCTTGTCCGACAGGCCCCACTTCGTGACCATGTTGCGCGCCAGCTCGGTGGCGCGCTCGATGTCGTTCGAGGCGCCCGTGGTGACCGACTCGGGGCCGAAGATCAGCTCCTCGGCGATGCGCCCGCCGAACAGCGTGGTGATGGCGCTCTCGAGGCGACGCTTGGAGAAGCTGTAGCGGTCCTGCTCGGGCAGGAATTGCGTGACGCCCAGCGCCCGGCCGCGCGGGATGATCGTGACCTTGTACACCGGGTCGTGCTCGGGCACGGTCATACCGACGATCGCATGTCCCGCCTCGTGGTAGGCCGTCATGCGCTTCTCGGCTTCGCTCATGACCATGGAGCGCCGCTCGGTGCCCATCAGGATCTTGTCCTTGGCGCGCTCGAACTCCTCCATGCCGACGATTCTCTTGTTAGCGCGCGCCGCGAACAGCGCCGCCTCGTTGACCAGGTTGGCCAGATCGGCTCCGGAGAAGCCCGGGGTGCCGCGCGCGATCAGCGCCGGCTTCACGTCGTCAGCCAGCGGCACGCGGCGCATGTGCACGCGCAGGATCTGCTCGCGGCCACGTACGTCCGGCAGCGGCACCACCACCTGGCGGTCGAAGCGGCCGGGGCGCAGCAGCGCCGGATCGAGCACGTCCGGACGGTTGGTCGCGGCGATGACGATGATGCCCTCGTTGCCCTCGAAGCCGTCCATCTCCACCAGCAGCTGGTTGAGCGTCTGCTCACGCTCGTCGTGGCCGCCGCCCAGACCCGCACCGCGGTGACGACCGACGGCGTCGATCTCGTCGATGAAGATGATGCAGGGCGCATGCTTCTTGGCCTGCTCGAACATGTCGCGCACGCGCGAAGCGCCGACACCGACGAACATCTCGACGAAGTCCGAGCCCGAGATGGTGAAGAACGGCACCTTCGCTTCGCCCGCGATCGCGCGCGCCAGCAGCGTCTTGCCGGTGCCCGGCGAGCCGACCATCAGCACGCCCTTGGGAATCTTGCCGCCGAGCTTCTGGAACTTGCCCGGGTCTTTGAGGAAGTCGACGATCTCGCCGACCTCCTGCTTGGCCTCCTCGACCCCGGCGACGTCGGCGAAGGTGACGTTCACCTGATCCTCACCCAGGAGCCGCGCGCGGCTCTTGCCGAAGGACATCGCGCCGCGGCCCCCGGAGGCGCCCTGCATCTGCCGCAGCATGTAGAGGAATACCAGGATCAGCAGGAACGCCGGCGCCATCTGCAGCAGCAGCTGGCCGATGAAGTTCGGTTGCTTCGGCTCGCGCGCCTCGATTTTCACGTGCGCCTTGTCGAGTGTGCCGATGAGTGCGGTGTAATCGGTCTCGGGGTTGCGGGTCTTGAACGTCGACTTGTCCTTGCGCTCCCCGTAGATCATCTCCCCCTGCATGACGACGGTGTCGACGCGATCGGCCTTCACGTCATCGAGGAAGGTCGAATACGCGATATCCTGCGGCTGGCCCACCGTCGGCATGTAGCGGCTGAAAACAGCCAGCAGCACGAGCACGATTACCACCCACAACAGGATGTTCTTTGTCAGATCATTCAATGGGTTGCGTCCTTTTCGCGGTACGTGCGCGTGGTGGGTTGAATGAACCTACACCAAGCGGTACTGCATGGCCAGCAAATAGATCTCGGGACTCCGTGAACGTGACGCGAGCGGCTTCACCAGCTTCACTTGGGCGAACCGGCTCCGGGCGGCCTGCAGCAGCTCCTTGAACCCCGCGCCCTGAAACACCTTGATCAGGGCACTGCCCCCGGGCTTCAAGACGCCCTGGGCCATGGCGAGCGCGAGCTCCGCCAGATACATCGAGCGTGGCTGGTCGATGACATCGACCCCGCTCAGGTTTGGTGCCATGTCCGAGAGCACGACGTCCACCCCGCGTGGCGGCAGCAGAGCCACGATCCGCTGAAAAACCTGCTCGTCCGCGAAGTCGCCCTGCACGAACTCCACTGCGGGAAGCTGCGCCATCGGCAGCAGGTCGGTGGCCACCACGCGCCCCCTGGCGCCGACGCGCTGCTTCGCGTACTGGCTCCACGCGCCCGGCGCGGCCCCGAGGTCGAGGCATACCGCGCCCGCTTTCAGCAGGTGCGCCCGCCGGTCGATCTCCTCGAGCTTGAACACCGCCCGCGAACGCCACCCCGCACCCTGCGCACGTCGCACGTACGGGTCTGCGAAGTGCTCCCGAAGCCAACGATCGCTGCTGCGGGATCGGCGGGTCACGAGCTTGGGCCGAAGCCGCCGCGCATAAGTTCCGCGCCCTCTACAATGTCAGCGTGGACAAGGCAGGTCCGGCCGCCGCGGCGGCCCCCGAGCTCTCGCAAGCGCAGCTGCGTCAGCTGCGCGGCCTGGCGCACGCCCTGCAGCCGGTGATACGGCTCGGCAGCGCGGGTGTGACGCCCGCAGTCACCGCCGAGACCGCGCGCGCCCTGCGCGATCACGAGCTCATCAAGGTCAGGGCGCCGGGCGGGGACCGCGCGGTGCGCGATGCACTGTTCGCGACGCTGGCGCGCACCACCGGCAGCGCCGTGGTCCAGCGCATCGGCAACGTCGCGGTGCTCTACCGTCCTCGTGCGGCTCTCCCGCGCATCCTCATCCCCGAAACCTAAGCGAGGCGCACCACGACGATCTCGTAGGAACGCGTGCCCCCGGGGGCGGCCACGTCCACGACTTCTCCCTGCGACTTGCCGACCAGCGCCCGGGCGATGGGAGAGGTCACCGAGACACGCCCGGCGCGGATGTCCGCCTCGTCCTCCCCGACCACCTGGTAGACGACACGCGCGCCATCGGCCTGGTCCTCGAGCTCCACCGTGGCCCCGAACACCACTCTGCCGCTGTTCGGCAGCTGCGCCGGGTCGATCACCTCGGCATTGGCGAGCTTGTGCTCGATATCCTTGATGCGCCCCTCGATGAACCCCTGCTGCTCGCGCGCCGCGTGGTATTCGGCGTTCTCGGCAAGGTCGCCGTGCCCGCGCGCCTCGGTGATCGCCTTGATGACGTGCGGCCGCGCCTCGGACTTGAGCCGCTTCAGCTCCGCGCGCAGCGCCTCCGCTCCGCGCTGCGTCATGGGAGTGCGCCTCATACCCCGAGAGCCTCGTTGTGCAGATCCTGCAGGCGGTGGACCTCCACCTCGTCGAGATGATCGAGCGCCTCACAGGTCGCCAGCCCCGCCGCCAGCGTGGTGTAGTAGGTAACGCGGCGGTGCACCGCTTCGCGGCGGATGGAGTTCGACTCGCGGATCGCCAGCTTGCCCTCGGTGGTGTTGACGATGAGATCGATCTCGTCGTTCTTGATCATGTCGACGATGTGCGGCCGCCCCTCGCGCACCTTGTTCACCCGCCGGCAGGCAACCCCCGCCTCGCTGAGTGCGCGTGCCGTCCCCTCGGTGGCCACCACCTCGAAACCGCGCTCGATGAGCTTGCGGGCGAGTGTCACCGCCGGCGGCTTGTCGCGATCGCGCACGCTGATGAAGCACACGCCCTGGCGCGGCAGCGTGACTCCGGAGGCGGTCTGCGCCTTGGCGTAGGCCTCGCCGAAGGTGCGGCCCGTGCCCATCACCTCCCCGGTCGACTTCATCTCGGGACCCAGGATCGGATCGGCCTCGGGGAACTTGATGAACGGGAACACCGCTTCCTTCACCGAGAAGTAGCCCGGCACCCGCTCGATGGCGCCGACCAGCTGCTTCAGCTTGCGTCCGGTCATGACGCGCGCGGCGATCTTCGCCAGCGGCAGGCCGGTCGCCTTGGAGACGAACGGCACGGTGCGCGAGGCACGCGGGTTCACCTCGAGCACGTAGATCACGCCGCTCTGGATGGCGAACTGCACGTTCATCAGGCCGACCACGTTCAGGGCGCGGGCCAGCTTGCGGGTCTGCTCGCGCAGCTCCGCCTGCGTCTCGCGGTTGAGGCTGTTGGGCGGCAGCGAGCACCCCGAATCGCCCGAGTGCACGCCGGCCTGCTCGATGTGCTCCATGATACCGCCGATCAGCACGTCCTCGCCGTCGCAGACCGCGTCCACGTCCACCTCGATGGCGGCGTCGAGGAAGCGATCGAGCAGCACCGGGCTGTCGTTCGACACCTGCACCGCGCGCGTCATGTAGGTGCGCAGATCCTCCTCGTTGAAGACCACTTCCATGGCGCGTCCGCCGAGCACGTACGAGGGGCGCACAATGAGCGGGAAGCCCACTTCGCGCGCCAGCTGCACCGCCTGCTCCTCGGTGCGCGCGCTGGCGTTGGCGGGCTGCTTGAGCCCGAGCTTCCTCACCAGCGCCTGGAAGCGCTCGCGATCCTCGGCGATGTCGATCGAGTCGGGGGAGGTACCGATGATGGGCGCGCCGGCCGCCTCGAGCGCGCGCGACAGCTTGAGCGGCGTCTGCCCGCCGAACTGCACGATGACCCCTTCGGGTTTCTCCTTGGCGAGAACCTCCAGCACATCCTCGAGGGTGAGCGGCTCGAAGTACAGCCGGTCGGAGGTGTCGTAGTCGGTGGAGACGGTCTCCGGATTGCAGTTGACCATGATGGTCTCGAAGCCGTCCTCGCGCAGCTGCAGCGCCGCGTGCACGCAGCAGTAGTCGAATTCGATTCCCTGGCCGATGCGGTTCGGGCCGCCGCCGAGAATCATGATCTTGCGCCGCGTGCCCGGCTGCGCCTCGCACTCCTCCTCGTAGGTGGAATACAGGTAGGCGGTGGAGGTGGCGAATTCCGCCGCGCAGGTGTCGACGCGCTTGTACACCGGCAGCACCGCCAGCTCGTGGCGCTTGTCGCGGATGGCTTTCTCCGGCATGTCGACCAGATGTGCCAGGCGGCTGTCGGAGAAGCCCTTGCGCTTGAGGAAGCGCAGCCGCTCGGCGCTGAGCGCCCCCAGGCCGTGCTCGCGCACCAGCGCTTCCTGCCGCACCAGCTCCTCGATCTGCGCGAGGAACCACGGATCGATATGGGTGAGCTCGGCGATGCGCGCCAGCGACCAGCCGGCGCGCAACGCATCCGCCACGTACAGCAGGCGGTTGGCGCCCGGGGCGCGCAGCTCATGCGCCAGCCGCGCCTGCGTCTCGTCGGACAGCGGTAGCGACAGGAGCGGCACCAGGCCGTCGAGCCCGGTCTCAAGTCCGCGCAGCGCCTTCTGCAGCGACTCCTGGAAGGTGCGCCCGATGGCCATCACCTCGCCCACCGACTTCATCTGGGTCGTCAGCCGGTCGTTCGCGGCCGGGAATTTCTCGAAGGTGAAGCGCGGGATCTTGGTGACCACGTAGTCGATAGTCGGCTCGAAGGAAGCCGGGGTCGCCCCGCCGGTGATGTCGTTCTTCAGCTCATCGAGGGTGTAGCCGACCGCGAGCTTGGCGGCGATCTTGGCGATCGGGAAGCCGGTCGCCTTGGAGGCGAGCGCGGAGGAGCGCGACACGCGCGGATTCATCTCGATGACCAGCAGGCGCCCGTCCTCGGGGTTCACCGCGAACTGCACATTGGAGCCGCCGGTGTCCACTCCGATCTTGCGCAGCACCGCGATCGAGGCGTCGCGCATGCGCTGGTATTCCTTGTCGGTGAGGGTGAGCGCCGGCGCAATGGTGATGGAGTCGCCGGTGTGCACCCCCATCGGATCGAGGTTCTCGATCGAGCAGACGATGATGCAGTTGTCCTGGTGGTCGCGCACCACCTCCATCTCGAACTCTTTCCAGCCGATCACCGACTCCTCGAGCAGCACTTCGCCGGTGGGCGAGGTATCGAGGCCACGGGCGACGATGTCCTCGAGCTCCTCGCGGTTGTAGGCGATGCCGCCGCCGCTGCCGCCGAGGGTGAAGGAGGGTCGCACCACCACCGGGTAGCCGATCTCGGCGGCGATCGCCAGCGCTTCCTCGAGGCTGCGGGCGATCTGCGACTGCGGGGTCTCGAGGCCGATCTCGCGCATGGCGTTACGGAACAGCTCGCGATCCTCCGCCATGTCGATGGCGGCACGCGAGGCGGCGATCAGCTCGACCTCGTATTTCTCGAGCACGCCCTCGCGCACCAGGTCGAGCGCGGTGTTGAGCGCGGTCTGCCCTCCCATGGTGGGCAGGAGCGCATCCGGACGCTCCTTCTCGATGATGCGCGCCAGCGTGCGCCAGTTGACCGGCTCGATGTAGATCGCATCCGCCATTTCCGGATCGGTCATGATGGTTGCGGGATTGGAATTGACCAGGATGACCCGGTAACCCTCTTCGCGCAGCGCCTTGCAGGCCTGCGCCCCGGAATAATCGAACTCACACGCCTGACCGATGATGATCGGGCCGGCGCCGATGATCAGGATGCTCTCGATGTCGGTGCGCTTCGCCACGAAATCTCAGCGCACCGTCGCCTGCTGGCGGCGCAGGTTTTCCTCGGCCCGTTTCAGCTGCGCCTGCAGGCGGCGCAGCATCAGGTGATTGAAGCGCTCGAACAGCGGCCGCAGGTCGTGCGGGCCGGGACTGGCCTCGGGATGTCCCTGGAAGCCGAACGCCGCACGATCCGCAAAGGCGAGGCCCTGCAGCGAGCCGTCGAACAGCGAGCGATGCGTCGGCCGAACACCCGCAGGAAGTGAAGCCTCGTCCACCGCGAAGCCGTGGTTCTGGCTGGTGATGAAAACGCGCCCCGACTCGAGGTCCTGCACCGGGTGATTGGCGCCGTGGTGACCGAACTTCATCTTCACGGTGCGCGCGCCGGCGGCGAGTCCCAGGAGCTGGTGGCCGAGACAGACGCCGAACACCGGCAGGTCGGTCTCGAGGAACCGTCGCGTCGCCGTGATGGCGTACTCGCACGGCGCCGGATCGCCCGGGCCGTTCGAAAGGAATATGCCGTCGGGCTCGAGCGCCAGGACTTCGTCGGCGCTCGTCTGCGCCGGAACCACCGTCATGCGGCAGCCGCCGTCGGCCAGCAGCCGCAGGATGTTGCGCTTGATGCCGAAGTCGTAGGCCACCACGTGCAGGCGCTGATTGGCGCGGATCGGCGCGCGTCCGGTGTCCGGCCAGACGCTGCCCTCATTCCACTGGAAGGCGCGCTTGGTGCTGACCACCTTGGCGAGATCCATGCCCTTCAGGCCGGGAAATTTACGCGCCGCCTTCACCGCGGCGTTCTGATCCACCTGGTCCCCGGTCATGATGCAACCGGCCTGCGCGCCCTTCTCGCGCAGGATGCGCGTGAGCTTGCGCGTGTCGAGCCCGGCGATCGCCACCACGCGGCCGCGCTCGAGAAACTCCGGCAGCGATTCGTTGGCGCGCCAGCTGCTCGGCAGCAGTGCGAGGTCGCGGATGACGAGACCGCCCGCATAGACCTGCGGGGACTCCAGGTCCTCGGGCGTGGTGCCGGTATTGCCGATGTGCGGACAGGTGAGCGTGACGATCTGGCGTGCGTAAGAGGGGTCGGTGAGAATCTCCTGGTACCCGGTGAGCGCGGTATTGAAAACGACTTCGCCTGTGGTGTTGCCCTTCGCTCCGATCGACTGGCCGCGAAAGACGGTCCCGTCGGCCAGCGCGAGCACCGCCGGTACGCTCACCTGATCACATCTCCCTGACGCACATACACAAAGCGGGAGGCGTTCTTGCGAACAACCTCCCGCCTTGCATGGACTAACCCGTACACGGATTAGGCCGAAATTTTACGGGCTACGCGGGCGATGTGTCCATGAGAAATTCCGCCCGCCCGCACCGCGCCATTAGCTGAGAACACTTCGCAGATAATCTCCTAAGTGACTGTTTTGAATCCAAGGAATTCGCTCATGCCGTAGCGCCCCGGCGGCCTCGACGCTAGCCAGAGCGCGGCGGAGAGCGCGCCGCGCGCGAAGATCGCCCGATCGGTCGCACGGTGGGTGAGCGAAAGCTGCTCGCCGGCCCCGCAGAAGAGCACCGTGTGCTCCCCGACGAGGTCTCCGGCGCGCACCGCTGCAAAGCCGATCTCCCCATCGCCACGCAGCCCGCCGGCCGGCCGGGACGTCGCCGCCGATGGGCTCATCCCGCGGGCCTCCGCGGCGGCCCGTCCGAGCGCGAGCGCGGTACCGGACAGGCCGTCGCGCTTGCCCCGGTGGTGCAGCTCGAGCACGTCGATGTCGTAGCTCGCGGGGAGCGCCGCCGCGGCGCGGCGGGTGAGCTCAAGCAGCAGTGTCACCCCGACACTGGTATTGGCCGCCACCAGCAGCGCGATCTCGCGCGCCGCCTCCTCGAGCGCCGCCCCGAGATCTTCTGCCTGGCCGGTGGTGCCGAGCAGCAGCGGCTTGCGTGCGGCGCGGCAGGCCCGCAGCGTCGCCGCAGTGGCCGCGGCGGTACTGAAGTCGAGGGCGACGTCGGCCTGCGCGAGCGCACCGGCCAGATCGCAGGTCACCGCGAGATTCGCGCGACCGCCGCCGATCAGCTCGCCGACGTCGCGGCCGAGCGCGAGACTGTCCGGCGAGGCGACCGCGCCGGTGATGAGCAGCTGCGGGAACGCCGGTGCGGCGCGCAGCAGCGCCTGCCCCATCCGCCCGGTCACGCCGATGAGCGCCACGCGGGTCAATGAGGTGCGTACCGGAGGAGACATCGGCAAGCTCAGGCCTTGCCCGAGCCCCCGGCAAAGAAGCGCTTCACTCCTTCGAGAAAGCCGTTCTCGCGCGGCGCATGGCGGGCGGCGTGCGCCTTGAGCGTTTCCTCCAGCCGCCGGATGAGCTCGCGCTGGTCGGTGGTCAGGTGCACCGGGGTTTCCACCACCACGCGACAAAACAGGTCGCCGCGCATCCCGCCCCGCACCGGCTTCACGCCCTTGTCGCGCAGGCGGAACACGCGCCCCGACTGCGTCTCGGCCGGGATTTTCAGCTGCACGTCACCTTCGAGAGTGGGTACGTTGACGCTGCCGCCGAGCGCGGCGGTGGCAAAGCTCACCGGCACCTCGCAGCTCAGGTGCTCGCCGTCGCGCTCGAAAATCGCGTGCTCGCGCACGTGGATCTCGACGTAGAGATCCCCGGAGGGTCCGCCGTTGCGGCCGGCCTCGCCCTCGCCCGTGAGCCGTACGCGATCGCCCGAATCGACGCCGGCCGGCACCTTCACGGACAGTTTGCGGTTGCGCCGCACGCGGCCCTGGCCCAGGCAGTTGTCACAGGGATTGCGCACGATCGCGCCGGAGCCGCGGCAGCGCGGGCAGGTCTGCTGCAGCTGGAAGAAGCCCTGCGAGATGCGCACCTGACCGGCTCCGCCACAGGTATCGCAGGTCGCCGGGCTGCTGCCCTTGGCCGCCCCGCTGCCGTGGCAGACCTCGCACTGCGCGAGCCGCGCCACCTCGATCTCCACCTGGTGGCCGAACACGGCCTGCGCCAGATCGAGCTCGAGCTCGTAGCGCAGATCCGCGCCGCGATACACCTGCGAGCGCCCGCCGCCGCGGCGGCCCGCCCCGAAGATATCGCCGAAGACATCGCCGAAAATGTCGCTGAAGGCGTCCGCGCCGAACGGACCCCGGCCGCCGCCGCCGCGCGCAGCCGCCTCGACCCCGGCGTGGCCGTACTGGTCATAGGCGGCGCGCTTGTGCGCGTCGGTGAGAACCTCGCAGGCTTCCTTCGCCTCCTTGAAGGACTCTTCCGCGTCCCGATCGTTCGGATTGCGATCGGGGTGGTATTTCATCGCCAACCGCCGGTAGGCCTTCTTGATCTCGGCCTCAGTCGCGCTCCTCGGTACGTCGAGTACCTTGTAGTAATCGCGCTTTGCCATGCGCGGATCAGGAGGCCTTGCGTCCCTTGTCCTTCACCTCTTCGAATTCCGCATCCACCACGTCATCAGCGCCGGCGGGCTTGGCACCGCCACCGCCCGCGCCCGCCTGGCCACCTGCACCGCCCTCGGCGCCCGCCGCCGCGCCTTCGTTCGCCGCATAGGCCCGCTGCGCGATGCTCGCCGAGACCTGGGCGAGCGCCTCGGTCTTCTTCTCGATCACTGCGCGGTCATCGCCCTTGAGCGCGGTGCGCAGGTCGGACACCGCGCTTTCCACCTTGGCGCGCTCGGCAGCGTCGACCTTGTCCCCGAGGCCCTGCAGCGACTTCTCCACCGCGTGAATCAGGCCATCAGCCTTGTTGCGGGTGTCGACCAGCTCGCGGAAGCGCTTGTCTTCCTCGGCGTGCGCCTCGGCATCGCGCACCATGCGCTTGATCTCGTCCTCGGTCAGGCCGCTCGAGGCCTTGATGACGATGCGCTGCTCCTTGCCGGTCGCCTTGTCCTTCGCCGACACGTTGAGAATGCCGTTGGCATCGATGTCGAACGACACCTCGACCTGCGGCATGCCGCGCGGCGCTGGCGGGATGTCCGCCAGGTCGAACTTGCCGAGGGACTTGTTGTCCGCAGCCCGGTCGCGCTCGCCCTGCAGCACGTGAATGGTCACGGCCGTCTGGTTGTCGTCCGCCGTCGAGAAGGTGTTCGACGCCTTGGTCGGGATGGTCGTGTTCTTCTCGATGAGCTTGGTCATGACTCCGCCGAGCGTCTCGATCCCGAGCGACAGCGGCGTCACGTCGAGCAGCAGCACGTCCTTCACTTCGCCCGACAGCACGCCCGCCTGGATGGCGGCGCCGACCGCGACCGCCTCGTCGGGGTTCACGTCCTTGCGCGGCTCCTTGGCAAAGAGGTCCTTGACGTACTTCTGCACCAGCGGCATGCGCGTCTGGCCACCCACCAGGATGACCTCGGAGATGTCGTTGACGCTGACACCGGCGTCTTTCAGCGCGGTGCGGCACGGCGGCACGGTCTTCTGCACCAGGTCCTCCACCAGCGACTCGAGCTTGGCACGCGTCAGCTTGATGTTGAGGTGCTTCGGGCCCGAGGCATCGGCGGTGATGTACGGCAGATTGATATCGGTCTGCTGCGTCGAGGACAGCTCGATCTTGCCCTTCTCCGCGGCCTCCTTGAGGCGCTGCATGGCGAGCGGATCCTTGCGCACGTCGACGCCGGACTCCTTCAGGAACTGATCGGCCAGAAAGTTGATGATGCGCAGGTCGAAGTCCTCGCCGCCGAGGAAGGTATCGCCGTTGGTGGAGAGCACCTCGAACTGGCGCTCACCGTCGACCTCGGCGATCTCGATGATGGAAATGTCGAAGGTGCCGCCGCCGAGGTCGTAGACGGCGATTTTGCGGTCCGCACCCTGCTTGTCGAGGCCGTAGGCAAGCGCCGCCGCGGTCGGCTCGTTGATGATGCGCTTGACCTCAAGTCCGGCGATGCGGCCGGCGTCCTTGGTCGCCTGACGCTGCGAGTCGTTGAAATAGGCCGGCACGGTGATGACCGCCTCCTGCACCGTCTCGCCGAGGTAGTCCTCGGCGGTCTTCTTCATCTTCATCAGCACCCGCGCGGAGATCTCCTGGGGCGCCATTTTCTTGCCCTGGACCTCGACCCAGGCGTCGCCGTTGTCGGCGCGCACGATCTTGTACGGGACCATCTTGATGTCCCGCTGTACCACCTCGTCATCGAATTTGCGGCCGATGAGGCGCTTGATGGCGAACAGGGTGTTGTGCGGGTTGGTCACCGCCTGGCGCTTGGCGGGCTGGCCCACTACCACCTCGCCGTCCTTGGTGAAGGCGACGATCGAGGGGGTGGTGCGATCGCCCTCGCTGTTCTCGATGACGCGCGGCTTGCCGCCTTCCATGATCGCGACGCACGAGTTGGTCGTGCCGAGATCGATGCCGATTACCTTAGCCATGGGTTACTCCGCCGGAATTCTCTTTCAAAGGGGGTACGGTAGGTCACTTCTTAGGGTGGAGATCGGGCCTTTCAAGCCCGCCGCGCCTCAAAAAGGCAGTGCGGTGCGCCCATCAGGCCGGGGCACGCGCCACAATCACCCGCGCCGGCCGCAGCAGCCGCCCGTTGAGCTCGTACCCGGGCTGCACCACCTGCAGCACCGAGTTCGGCTCCGCCGTGGTCGATTCCTGCGTCATCATCGCCTCGTGGCGCGCCGGGTCGAAGGGCTCGCCGCGGGGGTCGATGACCGCCACGCCGAGTTTCTGCAGCGCCCGGTCGAGCAGCTGCAGGGTCGCCTCCAGGCCCTCCTGCAGGCTCCTGGGGTCCTGCCGGGGGGCGTTCTGCACCGCCAGCTCCAGGCTGTCCTTCACCGGCAGCAGCTCCGCGGCGAACTTCTCCAGCCCGTAGCGGTTGGCGGCCTCGATGTCGCGCTGCGCACGCTTGCGGACGTTGTCCGTCTCGGCCACGGCGCGCAGGTACTGCTCCCGGTGGCCCCGGGAGCGCTCTTCGGACTCCGCCAGCGCCTGCTGCAGTCGCTCGAGCTCATCCAGCGGCGCCGCCGCCTCCGGCAGCACCGCCGTGGGCTCGGCACCAGGGTTCGTCGGAGCGCTGCGGCGGGACTCGTTGGCACTCATCTTCAGCAGGGCCTCCTTGGGCACAGGTAGCGCAGTTGGGGGGTCAGCGGCGCGAATTCAAGGCGGCACCGAGGAGTTTAGCGGTGATGTCCACGATCGGGATGATGCGCTCGTAGGCCATGCGCGTAGGTCCGATCACCCCGAGCACCCCGATGACAGAGTCCCCGTCGCCGTAGGGGGCGGTCACGACACTGCAATCGTCGAGGATGCGGTAGCCCGACTCGTGCCCGATAAAAATCTGCACGCCCTCAGCCTTGAGGCTGTGGTCGAGCAGGTGCAGGAAGTCGCGCTTCTCGTTGAAGGCCTCGAACAGCCGCCGCAGCTTCTCGACGTTGGTGAGGTCCGCCATGCCCATGAGGTTGGTCTCGCCCTTGATCACGTACTCGAGCTTGTCCTCGCCGCCGCTCTCGAACACCTGCTGCGCCACGGAAATGGCATCGAGCATGATCTGGTTGAGGTGGGCGCGCGCCTCGGAGAGCTGGCGCAGGATCTCCTGGCGGACCTCGCGCAGCGAGCGGCCGCGGAACTGCTCGTTGAGGTAGCCGGAGGCGCGTTTGAGCTCGTCGGCGGAGAAATGACGCTCGAGCTGGATGATGCGGTTCTGTACCTCGCGATCGTTGAACACCAGCACCACCAGCACGCGGTTCTCGGACAACGCCACGAACTCGATCTGCGTGACCGCGCTCTGCCGCGTGCGCGGCAGCGTCACCACACCGGCGAGCTGCGTGGCGCTCGACAGCAGCTGCGACACCGTGGCCACCAGGTCGGTGGCGCTGTCGCGGTTGGCGTGGCTGGACTCGAACTGGCGGCGGATCTCGGCCGTCGCCGCCTCATCGAGCGGCCGCAGCTGCAGCAGCGTATCGACAAAGAAGCGGTAGCCCTTGTCGGTCGGCACCCGCCCGGCGGAGGTGTGCGGCGAGGCGACGAAGCCGAGCTCCTCGAGGTCCGCCATGACGTTGCGGATGGTCGCCGAGCTCAATTGCAGCCCGGACTCGCGCGACAGCGCGCGCGAGCCGACTGGCTGACCGTCGCGGATGTAAGTCTCGATGAGCGTCCGCAGCAGCTGCTGAGCCCGCTCACCCAGGGGCTCCTCCCGAGCTTCGTGCGCCATGCCGCACTTTTAGTGTGCGCCGCACCCAGCGTCAAGCAAGTCGTAGCGCCGCTCGCCGGGCACAGCGCCGGAGGTGACCGCCGCCATTGGCTGCGGGCGCACCGTGCATGTTACAAAGGCCGCAAGTTGCCGCGCGGCGAGGGCTCAGCGCGGTTTAAGTCAAGGGCGTTGCCTATGACCTTTCCCGTGCGCACCTGTGCGCTGGTCGGCCGTTTCGCGGATCCGCGCATCGCGGAGAGCGTCGGCGCGCTGCTGCCGCACCTGGCGAGCCGCGGCGTGCGGGTGCTGATCGCCGCGGACGCGCCGCTGGCCGCGGAGCTGGCACAGGGGGTGACGCGCCTCCCCGAGGGGCAGATCGGCGAGCGCGCCGACCTGGTCATCGCGGTCGGCGGTGACGGCACGCTGCTGTACGCCGCGCACCTGGTGGCACGGCACGCGGTGCCGCTTCTCGGCGTCAACCGCGGGCGCCTCGGCTTCCTCACCGATGTCATGCCGCAGGACATGCTGCAGTCGGTCGATGCGGCGCTTGCCGGTGGCCTCGAGCAGGACCAGCGCCCGCTGCTCAGCGCCCGGCTGCAGCGTCCGGACGGACAGGTGGCGCAGGCCTTCGCCCTCAACGACGTGGTCATGCAAAAGCACAACACCGGCCGCACGCTCGACTTCGAGACGCGCATCGACGGCCGTTACGTGAACACGCACGACGGCGACGGCGTGATCGTCGCCAGCCCCACCGGCTCGACCGCGTATGCGCTCTCCTGCAGCGGTCCGATCATCGAGCCGCACCTGTCGGCGCTGGTCATCGTGCCCATCTGCGCCCATACCCTGTCCGACCGCCCGATCGTCGTCGCGGCAACCTCGGTCGTCGAGGTGCTGCTGCTCGAGCGGCCCGACACCCGCGCGAACGTCACCTGCGACGGCATGGTGCTCGGTGCGCTCGCTCCGGGCGAGCGCCTCGACGTCACCACCGCGCCCGAGCGCGTGACGCTGCTGCACCCTCCCGGCCACGACTACTACAAGCTGCTGCGCTCGAAGCTCCATTGGGGCCGTGGCAGCTTCGAGCGCTGACATGCTCACGCACCTGCAGATCCGCGACTTCGCCATCATCGACGCGGTGGAGCTCGAGCTGCGCCCGGGACTCAGCGTGCTGACCGGCGAGACCGGTGCCGGCAAGTCCATCCTGGTCGAGGCGCTGCAACTGCTCGCCGGCGGCCGTGCCGGCGCGGAAGTGGTGCGCCACGGCGCCGAGCGCGCCGAGGTCGCGGCGACCTTCGATCTCGAGCAGGCGCCGCGGGCGCTCAAGCAATGGCTCGAGGAGCAGTCGCTCGGCGGCGGCCCGGAGCTGCTGCTGCGCCGCGTGGTGGGGAGCGATGGGCGCTCGCGCGCATACCTCAATGGCCAGTCGGTCGCAGTGCAATCGTTGCGCGAGGCCGGCAGCATCCTCATCGACATTCACGGCCAGCATGAATTCCAGTCGCTCACCCGCGCGGCCGCGCAGCGCGAGCTGCTCGACGGCTACGGCGATCTGGAAAGCCTGGTGACGCAGGTCGGCATTGCGCACCGCGTGTGGCTCGGGCTGCTCAACCGCACCCTCGAGCTCGACAGCCAGGGGCGCGACCGCGATGCGAAGCTCGAGCTGCTGCATTACCAGGTGCAGGAGCTGCACGCCCTGCAGCCGGCCGGCGGGGAAGCGGCGGCGCTCATCGAAGAGCGCGCGCGGCTGGCGCACCGCGGGCGCCTCGCCGCGGGCACGCAGCTGGCGCGCGGGGAGCTCTATGAGAATGAGGCCAGCAGCGCGCACGCCGCGCTCAGCCGCGCGCTGCAGGCACTGCGCTCGGTCGCGAGCCTCGATGCCAAGCTCGCCGCCGCGCTGCCGCTGATCGAAGAGGCCGTCATCCAGGTGCGCGAGGCGGCGCGCGAGCTCGAGCATTACGGCGAGTCGCTCGACGTCGACGCCGCGCGCCAGGAACAGGTCGAGCGCCGGCTCGCCGCCATGGAGGAGCTCGCCCGCAAGCATCGCGTACCGCCCGAGCGCCTGCCCGAGCACGCCGGGGCGCTGCAGGCGGAGCTCGAGACGCTGCAGCGCGCGCACACCGACCTCGCGCAACTGCGCAAGGAGCTGGCCGGCGCGCTGCAGGAGTATCGCACTCAGGCAGAGGCGCTTTCGGGCCGGCGCCGCGCGGCGGCGCGCGCGCTCGCCCGCGACATCAGCGCCCGCATGCAGACGCTCGGCATGAGCGGCGGCCGCTTCGAGGCGGACGTCACCCCGGACGGCAGCGCGGAGCCCGCGCAGCACGGCATCGACCAGGTGGAGTTCCGGGTGAGTGCCAATCCGGGACAACCGCCGCGCGCCCTCGCCAAGGTCGCCTCGGGCGGCGAGCTGTCGCGCCTGTCGCTCGCGGTACAGGTGTCGTGCGCGGCCACCGAAAGCCGCTGCATGGTGTTCGACGAGGTCGACGCCGGCATCGGCGGTGCGGTGGCGGAGATCGTCGGGCGCGAGTTACGGGCCCTGGGTGCCCGCGGCCAGGTGCTGTGCGTGACGCACCTGCCCCAGGTCGCCTGCCAGGCTCACCACCACCTGCGCGTCAGCAAGCTGACCGACGGACGCACCACGCGCACCACGGTCACCGAGCTCACCGCCGACGACCGCGTCGAGGAGCTCGCGCGCATGCTCGGCGGCGTCGAGGTCACGGCGCGGGCGCGCGACCATGCCCGCGACATGCTGGCCGCCGCCAGCGGAGCTGCGCGCAAGGGAGCACGCGCTGCCGGTACGGAGCCGGCGGCTGCGGACACCGTGCGCCAGAAGCGACCGCCGCAGCTGGGCGGCAGCGGCAAGTAGGCCTTCAGGAGGCCTTGCGATTGCGAAAGGCGCAGTTCTCGCGACGGCAGTGGCCGTAGAGAATCAGCGAGTGATCGCGGATCGTGAAGCCGAGCTTGCCGGCCACCGCGGTCTGGCGCTCCTCGATCCCCGTGTCCATGAACTCTTCGACACGGCCGCAATCCAGACACACGATATGGTCGTGGTGCGTACCCTGGTTGAGCTCGAACACCGCCATGCCATCCTCGAAGTGATGGCGCGTGACCAGCCCGGCGGCCTCGAACTGCGTCAGCACGCGGTAGACCGTGGCGAGACCGATGTCTTCGTTGGACTCGAGCAGCGTACGGTAGATGTCTTCCGCGGATAAATGGCGTGTGGGAGTGCCCTCGAGGATCTCGAGGATCTTCAGGCGCGGCAGCGTCACCTTCAAGCCGGCCTTGCGCAGGTCCTTGCCTTCCACGCGCGCTCTCCGGCGGACCGCGGCCCGTGAAGCCGCCGACGATCCGCGATCAGGTATCATGCCGACTTAGATTATCCTCCAACGGACAGCCATGCGCCTCCTCTTCGCCCCGCTCGCAGCCGTGCTGCTCGCGAGCCCGCTCGCCGGCTGCGTCTATCGATTGGACATCCAGCAGGGTAACTACCTGGCAGGCAAGACCGTCGATCAGCTGCAGGTCGGCATGACGCGCACCCAGGTGCGCTACCTCCTCGGCACGCCGATGGTGCCGTCGGTGTTCGACCGCGACCGCTGGGACTACCTTTACTATTTCCAGCACGGGCGGCTGCGCCGCCCGAAGCAGCGCCACCTCGTGGTGTTCTTCAAGGAGGACAAGGTGACGCGCTTCGTGCGCGAGAACATCCCCGAGGCGCCGCCGCAGGCCCCCGATCAGGGAGCACCGATCCAGAAGTTCCCCAAGATCTAGCGGCCGCGCGGGGCGCGCCGCGTGCGCTGCACGCGCTCGCGCCGGCGCTCGCGCGGATCGCGTGTGAGCGGCCGGTACAGCTCGATCCGATCGCCGTCGGCGCACGGGTCGCTGCGCGTGCGCAGCTCACCGAAAATACCGACCGCCGCGATGTCCCAGGGGATCGCCGTGTCGTCGGTGCCGCCACGCGCGGCGCAACGGCGCGCCGCCGCCAGCGCCTCGGCAATGGTGGCCGACGCCGCCAGCTCGAGCTGCCAGAGGTACTGCCGCTCGCGCGTGGCATACGCGACGGTGCAGCGCTTCCGGGGCGGCGCCGGCGCGCTCACGGACGCGCCCGCGCGCGGGCGACGAATGCATCCACCAGCGAGCCGATGGTCTCGGCGAACAGCCGCTCGAACAGCAGCGCGCTCAGGCGGTTGCTGAAGGCGAAGCGCATGGTCAGCTCGACGCGGCAGCCGCCGCCCTCGATCGGCGTCAGCAGCCACTCGCCCTCGAGGGTGCGAAACGGGCCACTGACGAGCTGCATGCGTACGCCGCGTGGCGGATCGAGCGTGTTGCGGGTGGTGAACTCCCCGCGCAGCGCCCCCTGCCGCACGCCGATGGTCGCGACGATCTGCGTCGGCGAGCGCGCCTCGACGCGCGCGTGCGTGCACCAGGGGAGGAATTGCGGGTAGCTCTCGATGTCGTTGATGAGCGCGAACACCTCCGCCGGCGGCTTGTTGACGAGCGCCGAGCGCTTGACCTCTCGCATGGCGGCATTGTCCCATGGGCTCTGCTATGGCCAAAGACTCCGCGTCACCCCGTCTGATCGCCGAGAACCGCAAGGCGCGCTTCGACTATTTCATCGAGGAGCGTTACGAGGCGGGACTGGCGCTGCAGGGCTGGGAGGTCAAGGCGATGCGTGCCGGGCGCGCGCAGCTCAAGGAGGCGTACGTCTATCTGCGCGGCGGCGAGGCGTTTCTCATCGGCGCCCATCTGTCACCCCTGCCGGCGGCCTCGACGCACGTCACGCCCGACCCGGTCCGCACCCGCAAGCTGCTGCTCAACCGCAGCGAGCTGCAGGGACTGATCGGCGCCGTGGAGCGGCGCGGCTACACGCTGGTGCCGCTGGAGCTGTACTGGAAGAACGGTCGCGCGAAGGTGCAGATCGGGCTTGCCAAGGGCAAGAAGCAGCA
This sequence comes from Steroidobacteraceae bacterium, assembly GCA_035481975.1. GTDB lineage: Bacteria > Pseudomonadota > Gammaproteobacteria > Steroidobacterales > Steroidobacteraceae > 13-2-20CM-66-19. The sequence continues at coordinate 64,388 of DATHRC010000005.1, read as the reverse complement.
CGACAAGCGCGCGGTCGAGAAGGAGCGCGACTGGCAGCGCGACAAGGCGCGGGTGCTGCGCCGGGGCTGACAGCGCCCAGCGCGGCTACTCGGGCGCAAGCCTGGGGTTCTTCAACTCGTACACCAGGCTGAGCGTGGTCAGCGTGGCGGAAGTCCCCACGCCGGGCGGCGGCTGACTGTTGCGGATCAGCTGGTAGCCCGCCGACAACGCCAGCGTAGTGCTCATCTTGACCTGCAGGGACAGGTTGGCGGTGGTCATGGTGTTGCTGTTGCCCGCCTCCACGGCGACCCCGGCGATGAGCCGGGTGTAGGAATTGAGCGCATGGTCGAAATTCACGGCAGCATCGAGCACCGCCTGCGTGGTGGGTGGCAGCAGCACGCTGGCGGTGATACCGCCCGTGGGATCCTCGGTGAGCAGCTCCGGGCGCAGCCGGCGCACGCCGACGCCGAGCTGCGCAGTCAGCTTGGTGGCGTTGCTGCGGGAGAACTGGTAGCCGAGCCCGCTGGAGACGAGCTCCTGGTAAGCGAAGCCGCTGAAGCGGTTGTCGTCGTAGCGCAGCGCGCTGTACCAGTAGAGTTGCGGCTTGAAGTTGTAGTTGGCCTGCAGGTGCACGTCCCAGGCCTGCGCGGTGGTCTCTCCGCGGGTCGCGCCGTACAGCCCTTCGATCCCGAACAGCAGCTTCCAGTCTTCGATCACGCGCGCGACGTGAAATAGCCCATTCGCCGAGCTCGTGTCCGTGTTACCGCCGGTGCGCGTGTAACCGGCAGCCGCGCGCGCCGCCCAGCCGTCGTCATCGTCTGCCCGTACCTGGGCGCCCAGGGCCAGTGCCCCGGCCAGTGCCCCGGCCAGCGCCAAAGAACCTCGCAGCCACATTGCGGATAAACTCCCGTCCGTGGGATTAAGTCAATCTTAGCGAAGGCCGCGGGGCGCGTTTGCGCTATGCTGCGGCAGTGAACCTGAAGGGGGCGACCGGTTTCGACGTGGGTTGCGAACCTTCAGGGGCGTACCGAGGCTGCAGTTACCCTCGTAAATACCTGGCTGCAAATCATAGTTGCCAACGACGACAACTACGCTCTAGCTGCCTAAACGCAGCTGACCTCTGACCGGCTCGTGCCTGTGCGACCGAATCAGGGGACGCGTTCACAGGATCGCGCACCGGCGTTGCGAACAGGCCGGCGCGTTAACAGTCACTGATCGCTGGCGTGGCGTCTTCCCTGCTCCTCGGGTAGCGTCGCGCGAGAATCAAAGAGAGAGCTACGTACGTAGATCCTGAAGTCTAGGACTTGCGGACGGGGGTTCGATCAATTGGGTCGCGCCAGACCGAGAGGTTTGGCTGAGAACGGAGCTCACATCGGCGAAACCTGACGGCGCCTTCAGCTGAAGGCGGCATGGCAACACCGAGGGGTAGGAAGAGGGCCAACTTCAGGCCTGCCCTGTAGAGACTCATAGACCCGCCGACGGCGCAAGCCTGGGCGGACACTAGGATCCAGCTGGCTCAAGCAGCCGGATAACACGCTCCGCGTCCATGCACTCGATCTGGAGTGTGCGGACGAAGGCATAGTCCAGCCCGCGGCGAAAGCCACGGACGCGCTGTCCCCCCGCCTCCACCAACAGTGCGGCTCCCGGCAGTTTCAGCCGGGGGCCGCCGCGCGATCGCGCATATCACACCGAACCCCAGCGATTCTCCCGCTGCCGCGATGGTCAGCAGCGCGGGCCGCCATCGAGTGAGGTGAGCGCGCGATAAAGGTCCGGCCGGCGGTCGCGGAACACGAACCAGTTATCGCGCAGCTGCGCGACCGCCGCCAGGTCGAAGCTGTGCGTGAGCACCGCATCGCCCTCCTCGGGCGCCTCCGCCACCTTGGCGCCCATGGCGTCGGCGATGAACGAGGAGCCGTAGAAGCGGATATAGAGACCCTGCGGGTCCTGCAGCGAGCGCTCGAGGCCATAGCGGTTGGCAGCGATCAACGGAGTCAGATTGGCGGCGGCGTGCCCCTGCTGCGTGCGCTGCCAGTGCTCGCGCGAGTTGACCGGCACGGCCGGCGGCGGCTCGGTGCCGATGGCGGTGGGGAACAGCAACAGCTCCGCCCCCATGAGGGCCATGACCCGCGCGGTCTCGGGGAACCACTGGTCCCAGCAGATGCCGACTCCGATGCGCGCCAAGCGCGTGTTCCAGACGCGAAAGCCGGTGTCCCCCGGAGAGAAGTAGCTCTTCTCCTGGTAGCCCGGGCCGTTGGGGATATGGGACTTGCGATAGATGCCAAGATTGCTGCCGTCGGCATCGAGGATGGCGACGGAATTGAAGTAAGCGGGCCCGGCCCGCTCGAAGAAACTGATCGGCAGCACCACGCCGAGCTCGCGCGCGACGCCGGCGAAGTGCCGCACGGCCGGGTTCTCCGCCAGCGGGCGGGCCAGCGCCAGATGGCGCACGTCCTGCTCGATGCAGAAGTACGGCGTCTCAAACAGCTCGGGCAGCTGGATGATCTGCGCGCCGCCGGCCGCGGCCCGGCGCACGAGCCGCTCGGCGCGCGCGATGTTGCCGTCCCGGTCCCAGTCGCAGGCCATCTGCACCGCCGCGACCGTCACCGGCCGGGGCGCCTGCCGGAAATGCTCCGGTTGCTGGGACATCAAGCACCGCCTGTCGCTGCCGACACCGCTGGCCGGCGATTGTGCCTCAACTCGCCGCCATCAGCCGAGACGGCGCGGGACGCGCTCCGCGAGCGAGCGGTGGACCTGCTCGGTGATGCGCATCGCCGTCTCGAGCGCCATGAGCCCCGCCTCCCCCGTCACCACCGGGGCGCGCCCGGCGCGGATGCACTCGAGAAAGGACTCGATCTCGGCCTTGAGCGCATCTCCGGGCTCGAGGCTCTGCTCTTCGATGATCACCGGCAGCGGCCCGGGCGCATCGCTCGGCGCGCGCTTGCGGATCAAGGTCAGGATCTTCTGCTGCAGATCGAGGGACAGGTAGGCGTCGTCCTCGAAGATGCGCAGCTTGCGCTCGGTCTTCAGGCTCACGCGCGAGGCGGTGGCGTTGGCGACGCAGCCGTTCGCGAAGCGGATGCGCGCATTCGCGATGTCGATCTCCTCGGAGAATACCGGCGTTCCGACCGCATCGATGGTGGCGATGGGTGCAGCGACCATGGTCTGCACCAGGTCGATGTCGTGGATCATGAGATCGAGCACCACGTTCACGTCGGTGCCGCGCTCGCGGTAGGGGGCGAGGCGGTGGCACTCGACGAACCGCGGCGCGTGCAGGTGCGGCTCCGCCGCCAGAATGGCCGCGTTGAAGCGCTCGAGGTGTCCCACCTGCAGGATGCGCCCGACACGGGCGGCCAGCGCAATGAGCTCGCGCGCTTCGCCCGGCGTCTCGGTGATCGGCTTCTCCACCAGCACGTGCGCGCCAGCGGCGAGGAACTCGCGGGCGATCGGGAAGTGCACGGGCGTCGGCGTGGCGACGCTCACCGCATCGACCGCCCCGAGCAGGCTCGTGTGGCCAGCGAGCGCCGGCACGCCGAGCTCCGCACCCACCGCGGCGCGCGCAGCGGGGTCGGGATCGACGACCGCCAGCAGCTCGCAACCTTCGGCCTGCGCGTACTTCTGCGCGTGGAAGCGTCCGAGGTAACCCGCGCCGATGACGGCGGCTCTGATTTTTTGCATGGGGAGGCTATTATGCCCGCACGCATGTCGACCCCGCTCCCGCCCACGTCTCCGCCCCCGCCCCTGCCTCGTATCACCGCTCCCCGCCGCGAACAGCTACCGCCGCCGGGTGCGAGTTACCTGACTCCGCGGGCGCGCCGCGGGCTGCTGGTTTACGGCGTGGCGCTGCTGGTGGGGGTGATCCTGATGCCGCTGCTCGTGTGGGTGGTCGGCAACCGGGTGCTCGGGCCGTACACCCACGGCCAGAACACCCACGCCGGGCCGCTGGCGCTGCTGGGGGACTTCCTGGTGGGCCTGCTGCACGGCTCGGCGGTCTTCTGGGGGGTGGCGCTCGGCCCGCTCGCGCTGCTGCTGCTGCTGCGGCTGATCGTGGCGGTCGTGCGGGCCATCCCCGACGGGCGGCGTGACTGAAACGGCCCGTTGGCCAGGACGTTGCGAGCGGCGTCACTTCGGCCAGTAAAGCCACACGGCAACGGCGAACATCGCCAGGGTGGTCGCGTGGGCCGCCAGGCGCCAGCGCCGCTCGCGCTGCTGGGCATAGAAGCTGCCGCTCGCGGCCGCCGCGAACAGCGCGAAAATCAGCACCGCGCGCACCAGCGCGGCATGCTCGGGCGCGAAACGTGCCTCGTCCGCTGGCAGGAACAGGATGACGATCCAGGTCATAATCAGTCCGACCGCCAGAGCGATCGCCGAACCTGCGAGAATCGCCAGAAGCGCCGCCAGGGGACGCATGCTGTGATCACCGTACTTGCTAAAAGAGAACTGCACGCTCTAGCCTTGCTCTAAGAGTCTACCGAAGCTGCGAGCCCTGACGATGCCCACACCGCTGCGCCGTTCATCTGGCTGGATCTCCGCCCTCGCCCTGGCGGTCCTGGCGCTCGCCCTGGCGGGGTCCGTCAGGGCTCCGGCCAGCCCGGTGCAGCTGCCGCCCGGCGCGATCGCCCCGACCGACGGCCAGCGCGCCACGGCGCGCAAGATCGGACGCATCCTCGAGGACCAGCACTACAGCCGTGCGGCCATCGACGACAAGATGTCCGACACCATCTATCAGCGCTATCTCGAGTTCCTCGACGGGCAGCGCAGCTACTTCCTGGCGAGCGACATCAACGACTTCGGCGTCTACCGCCTGCAGTTCGGCGACATGATCCGCACCGGCAACATCGATCCGGCCTACCTGATCTTTGCGCGCTTTCAGCAGCGCAACCGCGAACGCATGCAGCATGCGTTGGCGTCGCTGCAGAACGAGCCCGACTGGACGCTGAACGAGACGTTCGAATTCGACCGCCTCCATGCACCCTGGCCCGCGGATGGGGCGACGATGGACGAGCTGTGGCGCAAGAGGGTAAAGAACGACGCGCTGTCGCTGATGCTCACCGGCAAGACCTGGCCGGAAGCGGCCGAGGTGCTGCGCAAGCGTTACGAGCGGGTGCTCAAGCGCGTCGACCAGGTGACCAACGAGGACGTGTTCGAGAACCTGATGAATGCGTACGCGCGCGCCTTCGACCCGCATTCGAGCTATTTCTCCCCGCGCAGCTCGGAGGAATACCGCATCCAGATGAGCCTCAACTACGACGGCATCGGCGCCTCGCTGCAGCTGGTGGACGATTACGTCACCATCATGAACGTGCTCGAGGGCGGCCCGGCCGCGGTGGCCGGCACGCTCAAGGTGAACGATCGCATCACCGGCGTCGGCCAGGGGAACGACGGATCGTTCACCGACGTCATCGGCTGGCGGCTCGACGACGTGGTGCAGCTGATCCGCGGCAAGGCGGGAACCGCGGTACGCCTGCAGGTACTGCCGGCGGGCGCCGCTCCCGGCACCCCGGAGAAGGTGCTGCAGTTCGTGCGCAACAAGGTGACCCTCGAGGCGCAGGCAGCGCACAAGGAAGTGAAGTCGGTGCTGCGCGACGGTCGCACCCTCAAGGTCGGCGTCATCACGGTTCCCGGCTTCTACCAGGACGTCGCCGCGCAGAGCGCCGGGGATGAGAATTACCGCAGCACCACGCGCGATGTGCTCAAGCTCCTCAATCAGCTCAAGGCCGAGAACATCGACGGGCTGGTGCTCGATCTGCGCAATGACGGCGGCGGCTACCTGCCGGAAGCCACCGCGCTCACCGGATTATTCATCGATCATGGTCCGGTGGTGCAGCTGCGCGACACCTCGGGAAGGCTCGAAGTGCTCGATGATCCGGAGAACGCCCCGGCCTACGACGGCCCGCTGGCGGTGCTCGTCGACCGGCTGAGCGCCTCGGCCTCGGAGATTTTCGCCGGCGCCATCCAGGACTATCACCGCGGCGTGATCCTCGGGCAGACCACCTTCGGCAAGGGCACGGTGCAGAGCCTGATGCCGCTCGATCGCTGGCCGCAGCAGCAAAGCAACGGCCAGCTCACCGTGACCATCGGCAAGTTCTACCGCGTGACCGGCGAGAGCACCCAGCACCGCGGCGTCGAGCCTGACGTGCCGCTCGCCTCGGTGCTCGACACCAAGGAAGTCGGCGAGAGCGCGCTCGAGTCGGCGCTGCCCTGGGACCGCATCGCCGGAGTGCCGTTCAAGACCAGCGGCGGCAGCGCCGCCACTCCGCCGGTCGCGAAGCTGGCGAGCGAGGAGGATGCGCGCGCGCAGCACGATCCGGATTACCGCTGGCTGATGTCGGACATCGCCGCCATCGATTCGGTGCGCGAGCAGCACAGCGTCTCGCTGAATCTCAAGCTACGGCGCGACGAGCGCAGCCGCATCGACAAGGAGCGGCTCGACCGCGAGAACAGCCGCCGGGTGGCGAAGAACCTGCCGCCGGTGAAGAGCATCGAGGAGCTGGAGGAAAAGACCAAGGACGAGGCGGCGGACGTGGTGCTCGATCAGGCCACCCAGGTCATGGCGGACATGGTAAGCGGTCGCCCGCAGACGCCGCAGAAGACCGCACGCGCCAGCTGAGCGCAGGCCAACGAAGCTGATGTCCGCCGAAATCGCTTGCTGCGATGTCGGCTAATTCAACTAGCGCAGCAGGATGCGAAACAGGTCCCAGGTGTCCTCGGCGAGCACGTTGGGCAGCCGCGCGGCGGCCGCGCCCAGGGCGCTCGTCGCCAGCACGTCCCCTTCAGTCAACGCCAGCGAATCCACCGTCGGCGAGCTATCGTTCGGTCCGCGGTAGCGTGCCACGCGCTTCAGTCGCTCGGTGCGCGCGCGGATCTCGCCGGACAAGCCGGCACGGGCAGCGATCAGCGCCTGGGCGCGCGCGATTTGCCCCATCAACAGCACGCACTCCTGCGGTGCGCCGTAGCTCTCCGACGCCTCGCGGCACGCGATGGCCTCGCGGGCGAGCGACACCAGCGGAGTCTTCAGTCCGGCCAGCCGCAGGCACAGTACTTCGGCATAGGCGATGGCCGCGAGGTTGACGGCGCGGCGCGCGCTCAGTGACAGGCCGGCGAATTCCGGCAGCGGCTCGCGCGAGATGTCCTCGAGGACGAGCTGTGCCTGCGCCAGCGAGGCGGCCGCGCCGTTGAGCGCCGCGCGCACCGGGGCGAGGCGCCGCTCGAGCGCGCGCCGCCGGAAGTAGTGCCAGAAACGATTGAGCCGCTCGCGCTCGGCCTCGAGCGCCGCGAGCCGTCCGCCCGCCTCGTGGTGCAGCGCCTGCGCGGCGGCCAGCGTGCTCTCGGCTCCCTGGCGGCGGCCGAACTGGCGGCGATTGTGCTGCGCGAGGTGCGCGCGCCGCTCGCGCTCCTCCTGCTGCCGTACCAGCTCGGCGACGAAGGCCGTGATCAGCTCGCGTCCCGACTGCCACAGCCGCCGCAGGTGGTAAAAAACCAGCGCCGCGTAGGCGCTGTCGGGCGCGCCGAGCCGGCCTTCGAGAGCGGCGAGCATCTCCTGCACGCGCTGCGTGGCGCCTTCCTGCTGCTTGACCAGGTCCTTGAGGCGAAACACCTCGTCCTGCAGCCCGCCATAGGCCTTCTTCAGCTCGGCGCGATTACGGAACAGCGCCAGCACGCGGAGATCTTCCGCGGGCGCCCCGTCGGGTCGCAGGCTGAGCTTGAGAAAGCCGAGTTGTCGCAGCGCCTTCATGACAGATGCGGCGGCGGACCGCCCCTGCTCATGTGCCGGCGCGGTACCCCGTGCGGAAAGAGAAGCGATGACCTCGCTCCACGCAGTATTCCAGCCACTTATTTAACATCATGTTGCGGGCCCAGCGCTGATGCAGTTCACGCTCCCGCGACAGCCGCACGCCGCCGAGCCGCGGCTGAGTGTGAACGCCTGCGCAGTGCTGCGCTTCCACCAGGTGCGCGTCGTGGTAGATGCGTACGCGCATGTCGGGGTAGTGCCGCGAGCCGCGCCCATCCGCCAGCAGGTAGGTGAGCGTGACGGTACAGGTGTAGGGCGAGCGCTCGGTGACGGTGAGAACGAGGTCACAGTCGCCGGGGACCGAGGAGGTATGGCGGCCGCCGAGCGCCCGCAGATCGCCCGCCAGCCAGCCGAGGCGGATGAAGTTGCTCTCGTAGAGTCCCATGAGCCCCACGAAGCTGCGCGGGCGGGCGCGCCAGGAAACGACGGTCTGTGTGTCAGCAAGCAGCACGCTTCCGACTATAACGCACAAGTGCTGCGCTGCAAGTGCGATCAACGTGTGAATTTGCAGAGTTGGCGCAGGCGGCGGCGCCTGCAAGTTTCGTGCGACCTGCGAGTGGCGCCCACGCGCGCCGCGTGGCGTGCAACAATGGTCAGCTGCGGGGCGCGCCGCTCATGGGCGCAGGCGCCGCTCGATGCCGGTGGTGTTCAGAATGCGGCTGGAGATCTCCTCGATCGAACACTCGGTGGTGTCGAGCAACGGGATCGCATAGCGCGCGAACATCGCCTCGGCCGCGCGCAGCTCGTACTGCACCTGCTGCCGCGAGGCGTAGCGGCTGTCGGGCCGGCGCTCGTGGCGGATCTGCTGCAGTCGTTCCGGACGGATGGTGAGTCCGTAGAGCTTGGTGCGGAAGGTTTCCAGCCGCGGCGGCAGGCGGCTCGCCTCCAGATCGTCCTCGGTGAGCGGATAGTTGGCGGCAAACACCCCGTACTGCAGCGCCATGTACACGCAGGTCGGTGTCTTGCCAACGCGCGACACGCCCACCAGTACCACATCGGCGTGGGCGTAGTCGCCGCCGCTGCCGTCGTCGTTGGCGAGCGCGAAGTTGGTGGCGTTGATGCGCGTGGTATAGGCGGCCAGATCCGCGATGCCGTGCGCGCGCCCGGCGCGGTGTGTGGAGCGCGTGTTGAGCTCACGCTCGAGCGGGCCGACGAACGCCGAGAACAGATCGAGGAACAGCGCGTTGGCGGTAATGACGACATCGCGCAGCTCGTCCTGCACCAGCGTGCTGAAGACGATCGGCCGCAGGCCCTGCTCCTGCGCAGCGCGGTCGATGCGCCGCACCGCCTCGTGCGCCTTGTCAAGGCTCGACACAAATGGCAAAGTCACCGGCCGAAATTCCAGGCCTTCGAACTGCGTCATGAGGCTGTGGCCCAGCGTTTCCGCAGTCACGCCCGTCTGGTCGGAGACGAAGAAAACGGTTCGACGGTCCACGGCGGCGGCAACTCGTTCAGGCCGGTGCGGCAGGCCGCAGTGTTTCACCGCGCGCCCGGGGTCGCAAGCGCCCGCCCGCAGCAGTGATCAGGAGTCCTCTTGAATCCCTACGTCATCCCCTTCGAGCAGCTGCGCATGCAGGACGTCGACAAGGTCGGCGGCAAGAACGCCTCGCTCGGGGAGATGATCGGCGCGCTCGCCAAACTCGGGGTCAAGGTGCCGGGGGGCTTTGCCACCACCGCGCACGCTTACCGCGAGTTCCTGCGCCAGGACGGGCTCGATGCGCGCATCCGCGCCGAGCTTGCCGCACTCGACGTCGACGACGTGACGCAGCTGGCCGTGTGCGGGGCGCGTATCCGCCAGTGGATCCTGGCCACGCCGCTGCCGCCGCCGTTCGCACAGGCGGTGGCGAGCGAGTTGCGGCGCATGAGCGCGGGCGCGGAGATCGCGGTGGCGGTGCGCTCCTCGGCGACCGCCGAGGATCTGCCGGAGGCCTCGTTCGCCGGGCAGCAGGAAAGCTTCCTCAACGTGCGCGGCGAGGCGGCGGTGCTCAAGGCGCTGCACGAGGTGTTCGCCTCGCTGTTCAACGACCGCGCCATCTCTTATCGGGTGCACCAGGGCTTCGACCACGCGGCGGTCGCGCTGTCGGCCGGCGTACAGCACATGGTACGCAGCGACCTGGGAGTGAGCGGCGTCATGTTCACCCTCGACACCGATTCGGGCTTTCGCCACGTGGTGTTCATCACCGCGTCCTGGGGGCTCGGCGAGATGGTCGTGCAGGGCGCGGTCAACCCCGACGAGTTCTACCTGTACAAACCGGCACTGCGGGCCGGCCGGCACGCGGTGCTGCGCCGAAACCTCGGCGGCAAGGCGCTGAAGATGGTGTACGCGCCGGCAGGTTCCGCCGAGCGCGTGCAGACCGTGGAAGTGCCGCCGGCCGACCGGCGGCGCTTCTGTCTCGAGGATGCCGACCTGGTGGCGCTCGCGCTGCAGGCGCTGATCATCGAGGAGCACTATCAGCGGCCGATGGACATCGAATGGGCGCGCGACGGTACCAGCGGCGAGCTGTACATCCTGCAGGCGCGGCCCGAGACCGTGCAGAGCCGTGCCGGCCGCACCATCCAGCGCTACGCGCTCAAGGGACGCTCGCGCGTGCTCACCAGCGGCCGTGCCATCGGCCAGCGCATCGGCGCCGGCAGCGCGCGCGTCATCGGCAGCGCCGCCGAGATGGCGCGGGTGCAAAGCGGCGACGTGCTGGTCGCCGACATGACCGATCCCGACTGGGAACCGGTGATGAAGCGCGCGGCGGCCATAGTGACCAATCGCGGCGGGCGTACCTGTCACGCCGCCATCATCGCCCGCGAGCTGGGTATCGCCGCCGTGGTCGGCTGCGGCGATGCCACGCAGAAGATCCACGAGGGACAGGAGGTCACGGTGTCGTGCGCCGAGGGCGATACCGGCCAGGTCTACGAAGGCCTGCTCGAATTCGAGCGCAAGCAGGTGGAGCTCGACTCGCTGCCGAAGATTCCGGTAAAGATCATGCTGAACGTCGGTAACCCCGACCGCGCCTTCGACTTCGCCGCCATCCCCAATCACGGCGTGGGACTGGCGCGCCTCGAATTCATCATCAACCGCATGATCGGCGTGCACCCGCGCGCACTGCTGGAGTTCGACCGGCTCGACGCGGAACTGCAGGAGCAGATCCGCACGCAGATGGCCGGCTATGCCGACCCGGTCGGCTTCTACGTGGAGAAGCTCGCCGAGGGCATCGCGCAGATCGCCGCCGCGTTCGCCCCCGAGCCGGTGATCGTGCGCACCTCGGATTTCAAGTCGAACGAGTACGCCAACCTGATCGGCGGGGCGCGCTACGAGCCGCACGAGGAGAACCCGATGCTCGGCTTCCGCGGGGCGGCGCGCTACGTGGATGAGAGCTTCCGGCCGTGTTTCGAGCTCGAATGCCGGGCGCTGCGCCGCGTGCGCGAGACCATGGGCCTCAGCAACGTGCAGGTGATGGTGCCGTTCGTGCGCAGCGTCGGCGAGGCTCAGCAGGTCACCCGGCTGCTGGCGGAGAACGGCCTGGAGCGCGGCCGCGAGGGACTCGTCGTCATCATGATGTGCGAGCTGCCGACCAACGCGCTGCTCGCCGACGATTACCTGCAGTATTTCGACGGCATGTCGATCGGCTCGAACGACATGACGCAGCTCACCCTCGGGCTCGATCGCGACTCCGCCATCGTCGCCAATCTCTTCGACGAGCGCGACCCGGCGGTGCGCAAGCTCCTGGCGATGGCGATCACCGCCTGCCGCCGCCAGGGCAAGTACGTCGGCATCTGCGGCCAGGGACCTTCCGACCACCCGGACCTGGCGCGCTGGCTGCTCGAGCAGGGCATCGGCAGTATGTCGCTCAATCCCGATTCGGTGGTGGAGACCTGGCTGTTCCTGGCGCAGCCTCCCGCTGGCGGCAAACCGCTCTGACGGCGCCGCTGCGGCGGCGCGCCGCCGCCTTCAGGGGCGCGACAGGTGGCGAATGCGCGCCTCGGAAGCCGCGCGCTCGTTGTCATCGAAGCGCTCGATCACCAGGTCCTCGATGGTGGCGGGATCGAGACAGCGCACGTTGACGCTGAAGCCGTCGGGATTGGAACGCGGCACGTAGTAGGACTTCACCCCGCAATGCAGGCAGAACAGATGCCGCGCGGTGCCGGTGTTGAACACGTAGGTGCCGAGGCGGTCGGCGCCGCGCAGCAGCCGAAAGCGCGTCTGCGGCACGATCAGGTGCAGATAGCCGCTCATGCGGCAGATCGAGCAGTTGCACTCGCTCGCGGTGACGCGCGCGGGCGCGTCGACCTCGAAGGCCACCGCGCCGCAGTGACAGCCGCCACGATGCGTCACCAGTGCGCTCATCCACCGCCCCCGGCCCAGGCCGGCGCCAACAGCCGCGCACGGTAATGCCGCAGCTCGCGAATCGACTCATGGATGTCGGCGTACGCCAGGTGCGTGCCCTGCTTGACGAAGCTCTCCGCCACCGGCGGTGCCCAGCGCCGCGCCAGCTCCTTGAGCGTGCTGACATCGAGATTGCGGTAGTGAAAGAAGCGCTCCAGCTCCGGCATGCAGCGCGCCAGGAAGCGGCGATCCTGGCAGATGCTGTTGCCGCACATCGGCGAGCTGCCGGCGGCCACCAGCGCCGACAGGAACTCGAGCGTGCGCTGCTGCGCCTCGGCGACGCTGACGCGGCTGAGCCGCACCCGCGCCAGCAGGCCCGAGGAGCCGTGCTGGCGCTGGTTCCAGTCATCCATGCGCGCCAGCACCTCCTCGCTCTGGTGGATGGCGAGCACCGGGCCGTCGGCCACGATCGCCAGCTCGCGATCGGTGACCACGGTCGCGATCTCGATGATCTCGTCGGAGTCGGGTTTCAGGCCCGTCATCTCCAGGTCGATCCAGATGAGGTAGTCGGTGCTCGGCATGTCTATGATGTGCGCTACCGGGAAGCGTGTGCTGCGGGCGCAAGGCGAGCGCCAGTGTAGCAACACCCCCGCCGGCCGTCTTTCACATGCAGCAGACACTGACTGGACGCGTACTCGCGACCTTCGGGCGCCACATGCTGGTGCGTGCCGCGGGCGGTGCGGAGCTGCGGGCGCGCGCCTTCGGCCGCGATCTCGGGGCGGTGTGCGGCGATGAGGTCCGCTGCCGCATCGATCCGCACCACGACGAGGTGCACGCCATCGAGGTGCTACCGCGGCGCAACGCCCTGTGGCGCTCCAATGCGCGCGGTGGCGCCGAAGCGGTGGTGGCGAACCTGACGCGGCTGCTGGTGGTGCTCGCGCCGCTGCCGGTCCCGGATCTGTTCGTCGTCGACCGCTATCTCGCCGCCGCCACCGCCGCGGGCATCGCCGCGACACTGGTGCTGAACAAGTCGGACCTGCCCCTCAGCGACGCGCTGGCGGCGGAGCTCGCCGCCTACGCGCAGGCCGGTTTTACGCCCCTGCACTGCTCGGCTGCCAGCGCAGCGGGCATCGAGCAGCTGCGCGCCGTGCTGCTTCCCGGCACCACCGCCGCGCTGGTCGGACAGTCGGGCGTCGGCAAGTCCTCGCTGGTGCGGCGGCTGGCGCCGCAAGCGCAGGTCACGGTGGCCGGGCTGGCGAGTACGGCGGAAGGGCGGCACACCACCAGCGCCGCGCGCACTTTCGATCTGCCGGACGGGGCAGCACTCATCGACTCACCGGGCGTGCGTGATTTCTCGCCCGCGGTAGAAGCGCTCGACGAGCGCACGCTCGGCTTCCCGGAAGTTGCGCAGCTTGCCCCCGGCTGCCGGTTCAGCGACTGCCGCCATCTGCGCGAGCCGCAGTGCGCGGTGCGCGCCGCCGCCGCGAGCGGCGCCTGGCACCCGCGCCGCTACGAGAGCTACCGGCGGCTGCGGCGGCTGCACGCGGAGCTGCGCAGCGCGCGCCCGCCCGGCCGGCGCCGCGGGCAACCCGGACGCGACAGCTATTAATAGCTAAAGCACCTGTCGGCCGGCGAGTGCGTGCGCCAGCGTGCCGCCATCGACGTACTCGAGCTCGCCGCCGACCGGCACGCCGTGGGCGATGCGGCTGGCGCGGATGGCGCGGCGGGCCGCCAGCTCGCTCAGGAAGTGCGCCGTGGCCTCGCCCTCGACGGTGGAGTTGGTGGCGAGGATCAGCTCGCGCACGCCGCCTTCCGCGAGAATGGCCTCGAGCTCGCGGATGCCGAGCTGCTCGGGGCCGATGCCATCGAGCGGCGACAGATGTCCCATGAGCACGAAGTAGCGCCCGCGGTAGCTGCCCGAGGACTCGATCGCGACCACATCGGCGGGCGATTCGACCGCACACAGCAGCGTGGTATCGCGCTGCGGCGCCGCGCAGATGGCGCACAGCTGCCCTTCCGTCAGCATGCGGCAGCGCTGGCAGCGTGCTACCACCTGCAGCGCCGCCGCCAGCGCTTCATTCAAGGCATGCGCCCCGGGGCGGCCTTCCTGCAACAGGTGGAACGCCATGCGCTGGGCGCTCTTCGGACCGACACCCGGCAGGGTGCGCAGCGCCTCGATGAGCCGGGCAAGGTGCGGCGAGTGCTTCATCGCAGCCTCAGAAGGGCAGCTTCATCCCCGGCGGCAGCTGCAGTCCGGCAGTAAGGCTCGCCATCTTCTCCTGCACGCGCGCTTCGACCTTGTGCACGGCATCGTTGGCGGCGGCCGCGATCAGATCCTCGAGCATCTCGCGATCCTCGCCGCTCACCGCCGGCTCGATCTGCACGCGCTTGACCTCGTGGCGGCCGTTCATGGTCACTTTCACCATGCCGCCGCCGGCCTCGCCGACGACCTCGATATCGGCGATCTCGGCCTGGGCCTTCTGCATGTTGGCCTGCATGGCCTGGGCCTGTTTCATCAGATTGCTGAAGTTGCCTTTCATGTACGACCTGTCAGGCGCAGCGCGCCGCTTAAGACTGGGAAGCCTTATTTTACCGGCCGCACAGTCTCGGGCAGTACCGCGGCGCCGAAGCGCTCGCGCAGTCCCTTGACGCCCGGGTCCTCCTCGAACGCCTGCCGGGCGGCGGCGAGATCGGCATCGGACGCGCGCCGCGCGAGCAGCGCCGGGGTCTCGGCGCCGGCGGGCGGCGCCGGCTGGAACTCGAGCCGCACCGGCTCGCCGAAGTGGCGCGCGAGTGCCTGCTGCAGCTTCTCCTCGGTCGCCGGCGTGCGCAGCAGCCGGTTATGCGGATCGAGACCGAGGCGTACCGCCGCACCCTGGCGGGCGATGAACACGCAGTGACTGGCGAGCTGGCGTGCGGCCCCGGCGAGCTCGAGCTGGCCGACCAGCGCACTCCAGGCCGCCGCATCCGCTACCGCCGCGGAGGTCGCGGCCGCCACCGGTGCCACGGTCGCAGCCGCGCGCGCCCCCGCCGCGGGCAGGTCCCCGGCAGCGGCGCCGCCGCCGCCGGCGGCGAGCGCCGCGCGCGTGTGCGCCGGTCCCGCGGGACGAAACGCCAGCATGCGCAGCAGCGTCATCTCGAAGCCACTGCGCGGTTCGGGCGCGAGCGGCAGATCGCGCTTGCCGATGATCGCGGTCTGGTAGAACAGCTGCACGTCCTCGGGAGTGAGTGCGCCGCTCAAACGCTCGAGCAGCTCCGGCGCATACAGCTCCTCGCCCGCGTACCCCGGCACCGTCTGCCGCAAGCCGACCCGCACCAGCAGCCCCGCGAGCTCATCGAGCAGCTGGCCGTAGTCGGGAGAGAATTCCGCCAGCGCCTGCGCGCAGCGCAGCAGCTCCGCGCCGTCGCCGCGTGCCAGCACCTCCGCGAGCCGCGCCACCTGGTCGCGCGGGATCGTGCCGAGCATCGCGCGCGCCTCGGCCTCCGCGGCGCGTCCGCCGCCAAAGGCGATCAGCTGATCGAGCAGCGACAGGCCGTCGCGCACGCTGCCGTCGGCCGCCTGCGCGAGCAGCGCCAGCGCCGCAGGCTCGAACGCCACTCCCTCGGCCGTGAGGATGTGGCCCAGGTGCGCGGCAATCTCCGCCGCCGGCAGGCGCTTGAGGTTGAACTGCAGGCAGCGCGACAACACCGTCACCGGCAGCTTCTGCGGGTCGGTAGTGGCCAGCAGGAACTTCACATGCGGCGGCGGCTCCTCCAGGGTCTTCAACAGCGCATTGAAGGAATGCGCCGAGAGCATGTGCACCTCGTCGACCAGGTAGACCTTGTAGCGCCCGCGCGCCGGGGCGTACTGCACGTTATCGAGCAGCTCGCGCGTATCGTCCACCTTGGTGCGCGAGGCCGCATCGACCTCGATCAGGTCGGGGAAGCGCCCGGCCTCGATCTCGCGGCAGCTGCCGCACACGCCGCAGGGCGTCGGCGTGACCCCGGTCTCGCAGTTGAGGCACTTGGCAAGGATGCGCGCGATGGTGGTCTTGCCGACCCCGCGCGTCCCGGTGAACAGGAACGCATGATGCACCCGGCCGCTGGCGAGCGCGTTCTCCAGCGCACGGCGCACGTGCTCCTGCCCGACCAGCTCGGCGAATTTCTGCGGACGCCATTTGCGCGCCAGCGCGGTGTAGCTCATGAGGGCCCTCGACCCGCCGGACCGTGGAGGCGGCCCGCACCAGCTTGAGCTCCGGCACCCGACATCGCCGCTGCCGCTGCTGCCTTCCGGCCCTGACGGGATTCACGACTGGTCGTCGCGGAGAAACCGATGCGGGCCACCATGGACGGTGCCGGCCCAGGTCTCACTTGGGATGCGTTCGAGAGGTCGGATGCTACCACACAGGCGCGCGGACACTTTCTCGGCAGCGGCGGCTCGTGTGAGGATTAGCGCCCCCGCCCCTCAAAAAGCGAGACGCCACGCATGAGCCCCACCAGCCGCGCCAGCAAGGTACCCGCCGTCACGTTCGGCTTCTGGATCATCAAGGTGGCGGCCACGACGCTCGGCGAGACCGGCGGCGATACGCTGTCGATGACGCTCGGTCTCGGCTATCTCACCAGCACGCTCATCTTTCTGTCGGCGCTGGTGGCGCTGGCGGCGCTGCAGATCTCCGCCAAGCGCTTCCACCCGTTCCTCTACTGGGCCACGATCATCGCTTCCACCACCGCGGGCACCACGCTGGCGGATTTCGCCGACCGCTCGCTCGGCATCGGCTACCCCGGCGGATCGCTGCTGCTGCTCGCCTGCGTGCTCGGCGCGCTCGCGCTGTGGTATCGCGTGGAGGGCACCGTCTCGGTCGACAGCGTCAACACGCCGCGGGTGGAGGCGTTCTACTGGGCCACCATCACCTTCTCGCAAACGCTCGGCACGGCGCTGGGGGACTGGGCGGCAGACGCCGGGCTCGGCTACGGTGGCGGTGCACTGGTGTTCGGCGCGTTGCTGCTGGTGGTGGCGCTCGCCTACTTCTTCACCCGCATCTCGCACGTGCTGCTGTTCTGGATGGCCTTCATCCTGACGCGCCCGCTCGGCGCGACTGTGGGAGATTTCTTCGACAAGCCGCTGGCGCAGGGCGGTCTCAACGTCAGCCGGCCGCTCGCCTCGGCGATCATCGCGGCATTCATCGTGATCTGTATTCTGGTTCTGCCGCAGCGCGCCGGCGTGCATCCGGGGAGTGCGGCACGCCCCCACGATTGATGGCGGAGAGGGTGGGATTGTTCGCGGCCGGACGGCCGCTCATCCCTCGCTTCGCTCGGGACCGACCTGGCGGTCGTCTCCCACCCTCCCGCTGGGGACCCCTGCGCTGATACGGCCCTCCTGCACGCGAGCGGCGTCTGAAGCTCTGATAGCAAGTCTGGCGGAGAGGGTGGGATTCGAACCCACGAACACCCGTTAAGATGTTACTGGAATTCCAGTCCAGCGCCTTCGACCGCTCGGCCACCTCTCCGATCAATGATTTACAATGAACTACGCAAGCAGAATCGAGCTTGCGTCCGACCGCCGAAGGGCACGGATGATACGGCATGCGGCGCAGCGTATGGACAGCGGCGCCGCCCTCGTGTCAGGCCTGCGGCGCGCGCGGGACCTGCTGCACCTTGAACGGCGGCGGCTGGTCGAGGCACGGCTGCTTGCCGGTGCGCGGCGGCGGCGCCGGCTCGTTGAGCGCCGGCAGGCGCAGCGCGTTGGTGGTGTCGGGCGCATCGAGACCGGCGGGGATCACCAGCGGCGCCACGCTGTGTGCTTTCTGGTACGGCTGCGGCTCGTGGCAGGCTTTCTTGTCGATGGCCCGCATCACCCGGCAACCGCTCCCGGCCAGCAGCAGCGCGGCGAGCAACACCAGTCCCCAGGCAGCCTTCATGCAATACACCTCGTTCGTTCAGCTCTGACGCACTCACGGCGCCTCCCGCGGCAGCGCGCCGACAGCGCGCGCGGCGTGCAGCACCGCGGCCCGATGCTCCTCCCCCAGCGGGGTGAGCGGCAATCTTACCCCAGGACCGATCAGCCCCATCTGCGCCAGCAGCCACTTCACCGGGATCGGGTTCGCTTCGAGGAACAGCGCCTGATGCAACTCGCGCAGCCCGGCATCGAGTTGCGCGGCGCGCGCCGCAGCGCCGCGCACGGCTGCCGCCACCATCTCTGACATCGCGCGCGGCGCAACGTTCGCGGTCACCGAGATCACCCCGCGCGCACCCGCCGCAACGCTGGCACGCGCGCTGGCGTCATCGCCGCTCAGCACCACGAACTGCCGCGGGCAGCAGGCGAGCAACTCGCGCACCCGCGCCTCCTCCGGCACCGCCTCCTTGATGCCGGCGATGCCCGGCAGCTGCGCCAGGCGCGCCACCGTGGGCGGTTTCATATCCACCGCGGTGCGCGCCGGCACGTTGTACAGCAGCAGCGGCTTGCGCGCCGCTGCGGCGGCGGCGGCGAAGTGCAGATACAGTCCCTCCGGCGACGGGCGGTTGTAGGCCGGCGTCACCACCAGCAACGCGTCGAGCGGCAGCTCCGACAGCCACGCCACGCGCTCCACCGTGCGCGCGGTGCTGCTGCTGCCGGCGCCGGCGATCACCACGAGCCGTCCGCGCAGCTGCGCGCAGGCGCGCACCACCAGCTCGCGCAGCTCCGCATCGCGCAGCGTCGCCGACTCACCGGTGGTGCCGCCGACCACCACGCCCTGCGTGCCGTGGGCGGCGTGAAAATCGAGCAGCCGCGCCCAGGCTTCGAAGTCAACTTCGCCGCCTGCGGACATGGGGGTCACGAGGGCAACCAGGCTGCCGGCAAACATAAGCAAACGCTCGCGGGGGGAGCACGTGATGTTACGAGCCGACGTTGTGCCAAGGCAAGCCGCCTGCGCCGGGGCGCGCCGCGCCGGTTCGCAACCGGCGTCCGCTCCCGGTACACTGCGAACGCAGCGAACGCCGGCTTACCCAACCGCCATCCACAGATGAAGCAGCACCTGGCCGTTTCGGCGATCGGCAGCGACCGCACGGGGATGGTCCACGAGCTGACCCGCGTCATCAGCGAGTCCGGCGGCAACATAACCGAGAGCCGCATGGCGAGCCTCGGTAACGAGTTCGCCATGCTGTTGCTGGTGTCGGGCAACTGGCACGCACTGGCGAAGCTGGAAACCGAACTCAAGCGCCTCGCCGATACCTCGAACCTCAGCATCCACCTGAAGCGCACCGAGCCGCGCACCCCGCGTACGGACATGCTGCCGTACTCGATCGACGTGGTATGCCTCGATCAGAGCGGCATCGTCTCGGGGCTGTCGGGCTTCTTCGCCACGCGCGGCATCGACATCGCCGAGGTGTCCACGCGCAGCTACCCGGCTGCGCACACCGGCGCGCCGATGTTCGCCGTGCAGATGATCGTCAACGTGCCGAGCCGCATTCACGTCGCGCACCTGCGCGAGGAGTTCATGGAGTTCTGCGATTCGCTGAACCTCGACGCCATCCTCGAACCGGTCAAGTCCTGAGCGCAAGATGCCCAAGCTCGCCAGCGGCAGCAAGGTGCCTGACTTCTCCCTGCCCATGAGCGGCGGCGCCACCTGGCGGCTTCAGGACGCGGCCGGCAGCAAGCTGGTGATTTACTTCTACCCGCGGGACATGACCTCCGGCTGTACCCGCGAATCGCAGGACTTCCGCGATCTGCAGCCGGCGTTCCGCAAGGCCGGCACGCAGATCGTGGGCGTCTCGCGCGACTCGGTCGCTTCCCACGACAAGTTCGCGGCGAAGGAGTCCCTGCCCTTCCCACTGCTGTCCGACGCCGAGGAGCGCGTGTGCCGGCTGTTCGATGTCATCAGGCCGAAAAGTCTGTACGGCAGAAAGTTCCTCGGAGTGGAGCGCAGCACCTTCCTGCTCGATGGCGGCCAGCGGCTGCGGCAGGAGTGGCGCAAGGTCAAGGTCGACGGTCACGCGGAGGCGGTACTTGAAGCAGCGCAGCGTCTCTGAGCCCGGCCCGACGGCGGCTTCGGGTGAGTCACGGGAAGTGAAGAACCGTTCGCGCGCCGGGCGGCGGCTGTTCGTCCTCGATACCAACGTGCTGATGCACGACCCCACCGCCATCTTCCGCTTCGAAGAGCACGACGTGTACCTGCCGATGGTGGTGCTCGAGGAGCTCGATGCGCACAAGAAGGGCTTGTCGGAGGCCTCGCGCAACGTGCGCCAGGTCAGTCGCTTCCTCGACGACATGATGCGCGATGCCACCAAGGAACAGATCGACCTGGGATTGAAGCTGCCGAGCGGCTACTCCGGAAACCACGGCAAGAAGCCCTCGAGCGGCCGGCTGTTCTTCCAGACCCGCCAGCTTGCCGGCGTGCTGCCGCAGGGCCTGCCCGGACAGGGCGGCGACAACGTCATCCTGGCGCAGACACTGGCGCTGCAGAGCGAGCACCGGGATGCGCGCGTCATCCTGGTGTCCAAGGACATCAACCTGCGCATCAAGGCGGCGGTCCTGGGCGTGCACGCCGAGGACTACTACAGCGACAAGACGCTGGAGGATTCCGACGTCCTCTATAGCGGCATGGCGGCGCTGCCGCAGGATTTCTGGGAGCTGCACGGCAAGGACATGCGCTCGTGGAAGGACGCCGAGCGCACCTTCTACGAGATCAGCGGTCCGGCAGTGCGCGAGTGGCAGCCCAACCAGGGAGTGTTCGAGGACGCGCCCGAGGGCATCGAGGGCATCGTCAGAAACATCAGCGGCGACACCGCCACCATCGAGCTGACGCGCGACTACCGCAACGAGCGCCACAACGTCTGGGGCATCACCGCGCGCAACCGCGAGCAGAACTTCGCGCTCAACCTGCTGATGGACCCGGAGATCGACTTCGTGACGGTGCTCGGGCCGGCCGGCACCGGCAAGACGCTGCTGGCGCTCGCCGCCGGACTCATGCAGACGCTCGAGACCAATCGCTTCGTCGAAATCATCATGACGCGCGTCACCATCCCGCTCGGCGAGGACATCGGCTTCCTCCCCGGCACCGAGGAGGAGAAGATGGAGCCGTGGATGGGCGCACTCATGGACAATCTCGAGGTGCTCACCGGCTCGCAGGAAGGCGGCAACTGGGGACGGGCGGCTACCAACGACCTGCTGCGCAATCGCATCAAGATCCGCGCGCTCAACTTCATGCGCGGGCGCACCTTTCTCAACCGCTTCCTGATCCTCGATGAGGCGCAGAACCTCACGCCCAAGCAGATGAAGGCGCTCATCACGCGCGCCGGGCCCGGCACCAAGCTCGCCTGCCTCGGCAACATCGCGCAGATCGACACCCCCTACCTCACCGAGATGACCTCGGGACTCACCTATGCCGTGAACCGCTTCCGCGGCTGGTCCCATTCGGGGCACATCACGCTGGTGCGCGGCGAGCGCTCGCGACTGGCCGATTACGCCTCGGACATCCTCTAGGTGTAGGCTTGGGCGCAGGGCCGCGGCCTGCGGCTTCTGCGCGCTTGTAAGGCTATGTAATTACGGAGAAACCCCTGCCGCGCCGCGCGGTCCAAGTCCTGATGCGCCCCTTGCTGCTCATTGCCGTGGCCGTCCTCGCCGCCAGCACGCTCGCCGCCGCCACCGTGGCTGCCGCGGACGACCCGACGTCGCCGCAGCTGCTGCTGCGCGTCCCCACCAACGGCGCCGACCTTCCCGACCTGGGCAGCCCCGCCGCGAAGGTGCTGTCGAAGACCGACGAGTTCTACCTCGGGGCCATGGTGGCGCAGCAGCTGCGCGACCAGAACGAGCTGCTCGAGGATCCGGAGGTCATCGAGTACATCAACGGCATCGGTCAGCGGCTCGCCTCGCAGAGCGCCATGGGGGGCGAGTACTTCCATTACTTCGTGATCAAGGACACGACGATCAACGCCTTCGCCGTGTCGGGCGGCTTTGTATTCATCAACGCCGGACTGGTGCTGGCGACCTCGACCGAATCGGAGCTCGCCGGTGTCATGGCGCACGAGACTGCGCATATCACCCAGCACCACATTGCGCGCATGCTCGCCGACCAGTCGCGGCAGAGCCTCGCCACCGCTGCCGCCATGATCGGCGCGATCCTGTTGGGCTCTCTCGCCGGCGGCGGCCAGGCCACCGAGGGCGCCCTCGCGGCCACCCAGGGGCTTGCGGTCCAGCACCAGATCAACTTCACGCGCGACAACGAGTGGGAGGCCGATCGCGTCGGCATCGGCTACCTGGCCGCCGCGGGCTTCGATCCCCACGGGATGGGCGACATGTTCGAGACCATGGCGCGCCACGAGGGGCTCGCTGCCACCTACATTCCCGCGATGCTGCTCGATCACCCCGTGGACTCGGACCGCATCGCCGAGCAGCGGGCACGTGCGGCGCAGTTTCCGCCGCGCAAGGGCCAGGACTCGCAGAGCTATGAGCTCATTCGCGAGCGCGTCCGGGTGCTGACGGCAGTCGGCGATGTCGACCTCGCCGCGCAGTATGCCCAGAAGATTGCGCACGGCGGCGACAAGCTCGGCAACCGCTACGGTGAGGCGCTCGCGCTGATGAACGGCGGCCAGGCCGCCGAAGCGGTGAAACTTCTCAAGTCCCTGGTGCAGGAGCACGAAGGCCTCACGCTGCTGCACGCGGCGCTCGGCCAGGCCCAGGTCAAGGCCGGGCACATCGACGAGGCCCTCGCCACCTTCCAGCGCGCCGCAGAGCTCTTTCCGCGCAACGTGCCGGTGACGGTGCGCTATGCGGAGACACTCATGGCTGCCGGCCACCCCGCAGAAGCGCACGTCATGCTGCTCGATCTGTTCAACAACGTGCCGCCGACGCCGGACCAGATCCGCCTCACGGCGCTCGCGGCCAGCGCGGCCGGCGATCCGGGAGACGCCTACTACTACATGGGCGAGTACCAGATCGCGGGCGGCGACCTCAATCTCGCCGTGCAGCAGCTGCAGCTCGCCCTGGCCGCGCCGCACCTCAGCCAGATTCAGCGCGAGCGCTATCAGGCACGGCTCGATGAGATACGCGATTACCTCGCCAGCACCCGCAAACGCCGCCTGACCAGTGACAACAACGACGGCAGCGGCCAGGGGCAGGGGCAGGGGCGACGCGGCGGCGGCCGCTGAAACGGCCGCGGCTTGGCGCGCGCGGCTGCTACAATGGCCGCCCGCCGCTGCGCCACGATGTCATGCGAGCCAACACCACACGTGCCTTGCTGTCCGCGCTGTGTCTGCTGCTGTTGTATGGCTGCGCAACGCTGCCGCCGGGACCGCGCAACCCGCGCGATCCCTGGGAGCGCATGAACCGCGCGACCTACCGCTTCAACGACAAGCTGGACAAGGCGATCCTGCGCCCGGTGGCACGTGGCTACCAGAAGGTCACGCCGCAATTCGCGCAGACCGGCGTGCGCAATTTTTTCGACAACCTCAACTACACGATCGTCATGCTCAACGACCTGCTGCAGGGGCAGATCAAACCGTTCTGCTCCGACACGGCGCGGCTGGTGGTCAACACGACCATCGGCATCGGCGGACTGTTCGACCCGGCGACCAGGATGGGCCTCGACAAGAACGACCGCGACCTGGGGCAGACGTTCGGCAAGTGGGGAATCAAGACCGGGCCCTACGTGGTGCTGCCGCTGCTGGGGCCTTCTGACGTGCGCGATGCCTTTGGCCGCCTCGGCGATGACTTCAGCACGCCGCGCCAGTACATCCGCAACGTCTATTGGAACTACGGCCTGTGGGCGCTCGATGCGGTGGACACGCGCGCGCGACTGCTGCCCGTTGATCGGCTCCTGGACAGCGCCTACGACCCGTACGCGTTCATGCGTAACGCCTACCTGCAGCGCCGCGATTTCAAGGTGTACGGCGGGCAGTCCCCGAACGAGGAGGAGCAGGAGCAGAAGCTGTTCGAGGAGAGCGGTGAGGACGCCACGCCCGCCGGCTCACCCCCGGCGCCGACCGCACCCCCCGCAACCCCGGCTGCGCCGCAGACCCCGCCGCCGCACTAAAGCGGCTGCCGCCGCGCTGGCGCTCACACCCCGCGCGTGAGCAGCTCCTCGACCTCGCTGATGCGGGCGAGCGCCGTCAGTCCCTGCGGCAGATGCGTGTAGCGCAGTGTGCGGCCCGTCCGCCTGGCCGTGCCCAGCCACTCGAGCAGCACGGCGAGCCCCGCACTGTCGGAGGCCGTGACAGCGCTGCAGTCGATCTCGACGGATTTCGTGTCCGCAGCGTCGCGCAGCTGCCCGCCGAGCGCGAGCGCGCGGCGCGCGGTGGCGAAGGTCAAAGCCCCGTGCGCGGCCAGCTGCCCGGCGGCGGTGGTCGAGAGCTGCGGCGGTGCCGTGCGCGCCGCGGCCGGCGCCGCGCCCGGCGCAGCAGTCGGTGCCGCGCTCATCCGCTCTTACTGCCGCCAACCTGTTTGCCGATCGCTTCCGGCTTCTCACCCGATTCGAGCCGCTTGATCACCGCGTCGATGCCCTGCTGCTCGATCTGCGCGCCGAAATCCTGGCGATAGCTGTTCACGTAGCTGATGCCGTCGATCACTACGTCCCAGGCTTTCCACCCCTGCGGGGACCTGACCATGTAGTAATTGACCGAGACGCGATCGCCGTTGCTGCGCTTCACCTCGGTGCGCACGGTGGCGCGCTGCGCATCCGCGGGCACATTGGCTGGAAAGATCTTGAGGCGATCGGCGGTGAAGTCCACCAGCGCGCTGCCGTAGTTTGCCAGCAGCGAGTGATAGAAGGCATCGATGAAGTGCTGCCGCTGCTCGGGTGAGGCGGTACGCCAGTACTTGCCGAGCACCAGTTGCGCGGAGCGCTGCGTGTCGAAATGCGGCAACAGGTACTTGTCGACGAGCTGCGACAGCTTGGCCGGGTCGCGCCGGTAGGCTTCACGGTCCTTGTCCAGCTCGCTGAGCATGCCCTGCGCGGCGGTCTGTACCACGTCGGCGGGCCCGCTCCCGCCCGAGGCAGGTGCGGCAGCGCCGCCTTCGGCCTGGGGAGGCGGCGTCTGCGCCTGCGCGGCTGCGAGTCCCACGGCGAGGCACAGCGCGGCGCATGAGAGGATTGCGTATCTCATTTCTTCGACTCCCGTTTGCTGGATGTGTCCTGGCTGCCGCCGCCGCTGTCCTTGCTCGAGTAGCTGGCAAAGAACTTGTTGATGAGGCTCTCGAGCACAATAGCCGACTGCGTCTGATCGATGGTGCTGCCCTCCCGCAGATAGGTTTCGGAGCCACCGGGGCTGATGCCGATGTACTTGCCGCCGAGCAGTCCCTGGGTCTGGATGCTGGCGTAGCTGTCGTCGGGAATCTGCTTGTATTGCGGATCGATACGCATGACGACCACCGCCTTGTAGCTGCGGGGATCGAAGCGGATCGAGATGACAGCGCCCATGCCCACACCCGCCATGGTCACCGGCGAGCCCACCTTGAGGTCGCCGACGTCGTCGAACTCCGCGCTGACGTGATAGCCGGCCTTGGCGCCGCCGAGCTTCAGTCCGCTCGCCGGCAGCTGCGTGGTGAGAAACAACAGCGCGGCAAATCCCAACAACACAAACAATCCGGTTCCGATCTCGAGGGTTCGATTGGCACGCATAAGCTAAAGTTCCTCTTACAGGAATGCGGCGGTCAGCACGTAGTCGAGCAACAGCGTAATCACCGACGAAGCCACCACGGTGCGCGTGGTGGCGAGTCCCACCCCTTCGGCCGTGGGCGGGGCGTTGTAGCCTTCGTACACGGCGATCAGGCTGCAGGCGATGCCGAACACCAGACTCTTGACCAGGCCTTCGGAGACGTCGTGCAGCGCCACCGAGCTCTGGGTCTGCGACCAGAACACGCCGCGGTCGACGCGCATCAGCTGCACGCCCACCAGCTGGGCGCCATACAGGCCGATGACGCTGAAGATCGCGGTCAGCAGCGGCATGGCGATCACCCCGCCGAGAAAGCGCGGCGCGGCCACGTAGCGCAGCGGATCGACCGCCATGATCTCCATCGCCGTGAGCTGGTCCGTGGCGCGCATCAGGCCGATCTCCGAGGTGAGCGCGGTGCCGGCACGCCCGGCGAACAGCAGCGCGGTGATCACTGGCGCCAGCTCGCGCAGCAGCCCGAGCGCTGCGGCCGTGCCGAGCGCCTCCTCGGAGCCGAAGCGTTGCAGCAGGTCGTAGCCCTGCAGGCCGAGCACCATGCCGACGAACAGCCCCGACAGCATGATGATGATGAGCGAGCGCGCCCCGGCATTGTAGATCTGCTGCACCAGCAGCTGCGGCCGCGCGAGCGCCGGCACGCACTGCGCCAGCAGCCGCAGCAGAAACAGCGCCACCGAGCCGAGCCGGCGCACGCCCTCGATGAGATAACCGTCGCGGCCATTGCTCATGGCTCGTCCGTTTCGAACAGCTGCTCGGCATAGTCGGGCGCCGGGTAGTGAAAGGCCACCGGCCCCTCGGCGCCGCCGGTCATGAACTGGCGCACCACCGCCGAGTCGCTGGCGCGCAGCTCCTGCGGCGTGCCGTGCGCGGCGATGCGCCCGCCCGACAGCAGGTAGCTGTCGTCGGCGATGGTGGCAAGCTCCTGCACGTCGTGCGAGACCACGATGCTGGTGATGCCGAGCGCCTCGTTCATGCGCTTGATGAGTCGCAGGATCATACCGAGGGAGATGGGATCGAGACCGGTGAACGGCTCGTCGTAGATCAGCAGCTCCGGATCCATGACAATGGCGCGCGCCAGCGCCACGCGGCGCGCCATGCCGCCGGAGAGCTCGGCGGGCATCAGCCACGCCGCTCCGCGCAGGCCGACCGCCTGCAGCTTGGTGAGCACCAGCTTGCGGATCAGGGCTTCCGGCAGATCGGTGTGCTCGCGCACCGGGAAAGCGACGTTCTCGAACACATCCATGTCGGTGAGCAGGGCGCCGTTCTGGAACAGCATGCCCATGCGCGTTCGCAGCGCGTAGATCTCCCGCTGACCGGTGGTCGCCAGGTCGCGGCCGAACACCGTCACCCGGCCGCGGTCGGCGAAATTCTGCGCGGTGATCAGCCGCAGCAGCGTGGTCTTGCCGGCGCCGCTCGGACCCATGATGGCGGTAATGCGCCCGCGGCGGGCAGTGAGATCGAGCCCGCTGAAGATCTCGTGGCCGCCGATGGCGTAGTGCACGTCGCGCACCTCGACCACGGCGTCGGCCGGATCGGCCGACGCTGGCTGTGGGTCGCCAGGATTTGTCACGCGCGCGCGGCGGGCGCCTGGGTGCTCAGGCAGCCTGACTCTCCATCTCGGGCGCGTAGCGCCCGGTGGTGGCGAGGCCGTTCAGCCTGGCGCGCCGCGCGAACTCCTGCTGACCGGCGCTGAAGTTCGCCGCCACCCCGCCCCAGGCCTTGAGGGCCGTATCCTGCAGTGCGCGGCCATAGCTGAAAGTGAGCGCCCATGGCAGCGCGCCGCAGCGGTTCATGAGCGACAGGTGCAGCGTCGCCTCGGTGGGCGACTGCCCGCCGGACAGGAACGCGATGCCCGGTACCGCGGGCGGCACGTGACGCTTGAGCACGCGCACCGTCGCCTCCGCGACCGCCTCGGGTCTGGCCCGTTCGGCGGCCTTCTTGCCGGAGATCACCATGTTCGGCTTCAGCACCATCCCCTCGAGCAGCACGCGCTGCTCGAACAGCTGCCGGAACACGCTGTCGAGCACCGCCTCGGTCACTTCGGCGCAGCGCTCGAGCGAGTGCGCGCCATCCATCAGCACCTCGGGCTCGACGATCGGCACGATGTCGTTCTCCTGGCAGAGCGCGGCGTAGCGCGCCAGTGCGTGCGCATTGGCATGCACGGCGAAGGCGCTCGGAATGCCCGGCCCGATGTCGATCACCGCGCGCCACTTGGCGAAGCGCGCACCCAGGCGGTAGTACTCGATGAGCCGCTCGCGCAGTCCGTCGAGTCCCTCGGTGATGGTCTCGCCGGGGAAGCCGGCGAGCGGCTTCGCGCCGGTGTCGACCTTGATCCCGGGAATGATGCCCTGCTTCGCGAGGTAGGCCGGGAACGGCGTGCCGTCCCGAGTCTTCTGACGGACGGTCTCGTCGTAGAGGATGACCCCGCTCACCGACTCGGCCGCGCCCTGCGCGGTGAACAGCATCTCGCGATAGGTGCGGCGATGCTCCTCGGTGGACTCCAGCCGGATGCCGTCGAAGCGCTTCTTGATCGTGCCGGTACTTTCGTCCGCGGCGAGAATGCCTTTCCCCTTGGCCACCATGGCGCCGGCCACCCGTGCGAGCTCACTTGGATTCATGGACTTTCCTTCCGGCGCTTATCGCGGCGCGTGACCGACTGGGCCATGCGCCGCCTTGGGCCAACACTGTGCGATGTGGGCGCGAAAGGATAGCAAATCCGCCCGCCGCTCCGCCGCAGCGACCCCCGGGGGCTTAGCGATCCGCGCCCTGGCCGTAAGCTTCGGACCGGCGGACTTGGCTCCGCCCGCAAACAGTACTAAAATGGTCCCAGTTTTGTGGAGGCCTCCCGATGCTGCGCATCAGCCGCCTGACCGATTACGCCACTGTACTGCTCGCCGCGCTCGCCGGTGATCCGCAGCGCGTGCAGACCGCGGCCGCGCTTGCCGCGCAGACGCATATCGCCGCGCCCACGGTCTGCAAGCTCCTGAAGCAGCTGCAGCGCGCCGGGCTGGTGAGCTCGACGCGCGGCCAGCACGGCGGCTACCAGCTGGCGCGGCCGGCGGCGCAAATCAGCGTCGCGGCGATCCTGGATGCGCTCGAGGGCCCGGTAGCGCTCACCGATTGTGCCGCCGGCCACGGCAACTGTGGGATCGAGGAGACCTGCCGTGTGAGCCGGGTGTGGCAGCGGCTGACCGTGGTGATCCGTCGTGCGCTCTACGACGTGAGTCTCGCGCAGCTCGCCGGGCTCGACAGCGCGCCGGCGCGCCTGCCGGCGCTCGAGCGTGAGATGAAGGCCGCCGCCGGCCGTGCGCCGGGGCGCGTGCAACCATGAGTGAAAGCGCCAAACAGCTCGAATCCCTGATCGCACGGGGCTACCAGCTCGGCTTCGTGACCGACATCGACGCGGACACCGTGCCGCCCGGGCTCGACGAGGACGTGGTGCGGCTCATCTCGCGCAAGAAGCAGGAGCCCGCCTTCCTCACCGAGTGGCGCCTGAAGGCGCTGCGCCACTGGTTCAGCATGAAGGAGCCGCATTGGGCACAGCTGCGGGTGGCGCCGATCGACTACCAGGCGATCTCGTATTACTCCGCGCCGAGGAGCAAGAAGGACGGCCCGCAGACTCTCGCGGACGTCGATCCGAAGCTGCTCGAGACCTACGAGAAGCTCGGGGTGCCGCTGCACGAACGCGCGCGCCTCGCCGGCGTGGCGGTCGATGCGGTGTTCGACAGCGTGTCCGTCGCCACGACCTTCAGGGAGCGCCTGGCCGCCGCCGGCGTGGTGTTTTGTCCGTTCTCGGAGGCGGTGCGCAGCCATCCGCAGCTGATCGAGCAGTACCTCGGCAGCGTGGTGCCAACTTCCGACAATTTCTTCGCGGCCTTGAATTCCGCAGTGTTCTCCGACGGCTCGTTCGTGTACGTCCCGCCCGGCGTGCGCTGCCCGATGGAGCTGTCGACCTATTTTCGCATCAATGCGATGAACACCGGGCAGTTCGAGCGCACGCTGATCATTGCCGCTGCCGGCAGCCAGGTGTCCTACCTGGAAGGGTGCTCGGCACCGATGCGCGACGAGAACCAGCTGCACGCGGCGGTGGTCGAGCTCATTGCGCTCGACGATGCCTACATCAAGTACTCGACGGTGCAGAACTGGTATCCGGGCGACGCCAAGGGGGTCGGCGGCATCTATAACTTCGTGACCAAGCGCGGCGAGTGCCGCGGCCGCAATGCGCACATCTCCTGGACCCAGGTAGAGACCGGATCGGCCATCACCTGGAAGTATCCGAGCTGCGTGCTGCGCGGCGACGGCTCGATCGGCGAGTTCTACTCGGTCGCCACGGTGAACAACTACCAGCAGGCGGATACCGGCACCAAGATGATCCACATCGGCAGGGACACCCGCAGCACCATCATCTCCAAGGGCATCTCCGCCGGCCGCGGTCAGAACACCTACCGCGGGCTGGTCAAGATGCTGCCGAGCGCCCACGGCGCGCGCAACTTCACCCAGTGCGATTCGCTGTTGATGGGCGGGCGTTGCGGCGCGCACACCTTCCCTTATGTCGAGGTGAAGAATCCGACCGCCACGGTCGAGCACGAGGCCAGTACCTCCAGGATCAGCGAGGATCAGCTGTTCTATCTGCTCGCCCGTGGCATCGGCGCGGAGGACGCCGTCAACATGATCGTAAGCGGCTTCTGCAAGTCGGTGTTCCGCGAGCTGCCGATGGAATTCGCGGTGGAGGCGCAAAACCTGCTGGCCGTGAGCCTGGAAGGCGCGGTGGGCTGAGGCTCCGTGCAGGAAATCCGTCATGCTAAGCATCAGCAATCTTTCGGTCAGCGTCGCGGATAAGCAGATCCTCGACGGCCTCAGCCTCGAGGTGGCTGCGGGCGAAGTGCACGCCATCATGGGCCCGAACGGCTCGGGCAAGAGCACGCTCGCCCACGTGCTGGCCGGCCGCCCCGGCTACCAGGTCACCGGCGGCACGGTGCACTACCAGGGCCGCGACCTGCTGGCGATGGCCCCCGAGGAGCGCGCACGCGCCGGCCTGTTCCTCGGCTTCCAGTACCCGGTGGAGATTCCCGGCGTCAACAACGTCTACCTCCTCAAGGCCGCGGTAAACGCGGTGCGTCGGCAGCAGGGACTGCCCGAGGTCGACGCGTTCGAGTTCCTCGGCCTGGTGCGCGAGAAGATGCAGCTGATGCGCATGGACGACAGCTTCCTGTCGCGCGGGGTGAACGAGGGATTCTCGGGCGGCGAAAAGAAACGCAACGAGATCCTGCAGATGCTGGTGCTCGAGCCGCGCCTGGCGATTCTCGACGAGACCGACTCCGGGCTGGACATCGATGCGCTGAAGGTGGTCGCCGCGGGCGTGAACTCGCAGCGCGATCCGCAGCGCTCCTGCGTGGTGGTCACGCACTACCAGCGGCTGCTGGAATACGTCGTGCCCGACTTCGTGCACGTGCTGGTGCGCGGGCGCATCGCCCGCAGCGGCGACCGCTCGCTGGCGCTCGAGCTGGAGCGGCGCGGCTACGACTGGGTGACGGGCGAGGCGGCCTGAAGCGCATGAGCAGCACCCTCACCAACCGCATCGTCGAGGACTACGCCAGCGTGGCGGCCGCGTTGCCCGCTGCCGGCGCCGCGGCGCAGCGGCGGCGCGGCGCCATCGAGGCGCTGCGGGCGGTGGGGCTGCCGGGCGCGCGCGATGAGAACTGGAAATACGCGAACCTGCGCCCGCTCGAGCGGCTGCGCTTCGTGCCGGCCGTGCCCGCGCCGCCGGCGCAGCTGCCGGCCACCGAGCCCGCGCCGCTGCCGGGCTTCGCGCGCTACGTGCTGGTCGATGGCGTGCTCGCCGCGGCGCTGTCCGCGCCGCTCGATGCCACGGCCGCACAGGTGTTTTCCCTGGCAGGCGCGGGCAGCCCGGCGGGCGCGACGCCGGCAGCGGCTGGCGCGCTGGCCCGCCCCTGGCGCGAACTGCAGGGCGATGAGCGCTTCGCGCTGCTGAATGCGGCGTTCGCTACCGACGGGCTCGGCATCCGCGTGGCCGGCGCCAGTTCCCAGCCGGTGCGCATCGAGCTGCTGTTCATCGCCAGCGCCGACCAGCAGGCCGGCGCGTCGTATCCGCGCGTCGAGCTGACACTCGCCGACGGAGCGCACCTGGAGCTGATCGAGCGGCACGTAAGTGCCGGCATGCAGCCGAGCTTCGTCACCAGCGCCGTCACGGTCGACATGGCCCCCCGGGCCACGCTGCAGCACTATCGCCTGCAGGAGCTGAATGCGCACAGCACCCTGTTCGACACCCTCTCCGCCCAGCTGGCGGCGCGCGCGTCCTACCGCCTGCACGGCATCGGCAGCGGCGCGCAGTCGGCGCGCTCGACGCTTATGGTGCACCTCGGCGAGGGCGCGCAGCTGCAGCTCGCGGCGGCCGCCATCGCCGACCGCCAGCAGGTGCTCGACACCTACGCGCTCGTCGAGCACACCGCACCCGACGCACGCACCGTACAGACCTTTCGCGGCATTGCCGCCGGGCGCGCCCGCGTCGGCTTCAACGGCAAGATCGTGGTGCAGCCGGCGGCGCGCGGCAGCGATTCGCAGCAGTCGCTGCGCGGACTGCTGGCCGGAGCCGAGGCTGAGATCGACCTGCGCCCGCAGCTCGAGATCCACACCGACGAGGTGCGCTGCAGCCACGGCGCCACCGCCGGCAAACTGGACGAGAACATGCTGTTCTACCTGCTGTCGCGCGGACTGGATCGCGACAGTGCGCAACGCCTGCTCAAGTGGGCGTTCCTCGAGGACGTGATCGCGCAGGTCGCGTTGCCGGCACTGCGCCGGCAGATCGAGGAACGCCTCGTCGGACGGCTGCGCGACGAGCAACTGCGGGAGTTACTGTGATGGCCGCCAACCTGTCAGCGGCACGCCTGCCCGCGTCCTACGATGCGGCCGCCGTGCGGCGCGATTTTCCGATCCTCGCCACCTCGGTGCGCGGGCACCCGCTCGTCTACCTCGACAGTGCCGCCTCGGCCCAGTGCCCGCTGCCGGTGCTGCAGGCGGTGGAACACTACGTAACCCATTCGCACGCCAACGTGCACCGGGCGGTGCATGCCCTGAGTCAGGCCGCCACTGCGGCGTTCGAGGGGGCACGCGAGCGCGTGCGGCGCTTCATCAACGCGGCTGCGGTGCGCGAGATCATCTTCGTGCGCGGCACCACCGAAGCGATCAACCTGGTGGCGCAGGCCTGGGCGCGCCCGAATCTCGGCCCGGGCGACGAGATCCTCATCAGCGCGCTCGAGCACCACGCCAACATCGTTCCGTGGCAGATGGTCTGCGAGCAGACCGGCTGCACGCTGCGGGTCGCGCCGATCAACCGCCGCGGTGAGCTGGAGCTGCCGCAGTTCCTCGCGCTGCTCAACCCGCGCACCCGCCTGGTCGCGGTGGCGCAGGTCTCCAACGCCCTCGGCACCGTGCTGCCGCTCACGACCATGATTGATGCCGCCCACGCGCACGGCGCGCTGGTGCTGGTCGACGGCGCACAGGCGGTGCCGCACACGCCGGTCGACGTCCGCGCGCTCGGCGCGGACTTCTACGCTTTCTCCGGCCACAAACTCTATGGACCGACGGGCATCGGCGTGCTGTACGGCCGCGAGCGGCTGCTCGCGGCGATGCCGCCCTGGCAGGGAGGCGGGGACATGATCCGCACGGTGTCGTTCGAGAAGACCACCTACAACGATCTGCCGTGGAAGTTCGAAGCCGGCACCCCCAATATCTCCGGCGCCGTCGGTCTCGCCGCGGCGATGGACTACCTCGAGAGCCTCGGGCTCGAGGCGATCGCCGCCCACGAGCAGCAGCTGCTGCAGCTCGCCACCGCCGAGCTCGCACGGCTGCCGGACATCGAGATCATCGGTACCGCGGCCCACAAGGCCGCGGTCCTGTCGTTCACCATGAAGGGCGTGCATCCGCACGATCTCGGCACGATTCTCGATGCGGAGGGGGTGGCGGTGCGCACCGGCCACCACTGCGCCATGCCGGTGATGACGTTTTTCGACGTGCCGGCCACCGCGCGCGCTTCGTTCGGCTGCTACAACACCAGCGACGACGTGGCCAGCCTGGTCGCGGCGCTGCGCCGGGCGCGCGAGGTGTTCAGCTGATGGATCTGCAGGATCTCTACCGCGACGTGATCCTCGATCACAACCGCCGGCCGCGCAATTTCGGCCGCCTCGAGGGCGCCGACGCCAGCGCCGAAGGCCATAACCCGTTGTGCGGCGACCGCCTGTCGCTGTTCGTGCGCATGAACGGCGAGCGCATCGAGGACATCCGCTTCGAAGGGCGTGGCTGCGCCATCTCCACCGCCTCGGCCTCGCTCATGACCGAGGCCGTCAAGGGCAAGCAGCGTGCCGAAGTGCAGCGGCTGTTCGACAAGGTGCACCGCCTGCTCACGCAGAGCGGCTCCGCAGCGGATGCCTCGCTCGGCAAGCTCGCCGCGCTCTCCGGCGTGCGCGAATTCCCGGTGCGCGTCAAGTGCGCGAGCCTCTGCTGGCATACCCTGAATGCAGCGCTCGCCTCCACGGACGCGGCGTCCACAGTCACGACCGAATAGGCGCACCGCAGCATGCGCCGACACGAGAACCAGCCGTTCGTCGTCAACCGCGAAGTGCGTGCGGTGATCGTGCCTGCCGGACAGGAAGTCAAACTCAAGCCGGGCCAGGCCGGGTACATCACCCAGGCACTCGGCGGCAGCTTCACGTTGTACCTCGACGGCAACCTGTTCCGTGTCGCGGGCGAGGACGCTGATGCCATCGGGCAGGAGTCGGTCAAGCCGCCGGAGCTGCCGCCCGGTGCCGGCGAAGAGGACGTGAAGAAGCTTGCCTGGGAGCAGATGCGCACCTGCTACGACCCGGAGATCCCGATCA
Organism: Steroidobacteraceae bacterium; assembly: GCA_035481975.1. Lineage (GTDB taxonomy): Bacteria > Pseudomonadota > Gammaproteobacteria > Steroidobacterales > Steroidobacteraceae > 13-2-20CM-66-19. The sequence goes on along the minus strand of DATHRC010000005.1, from coordinate 29,790 downwards.
ACATCGTCGATCTCGGGCTGGTATACGCCTGCGAAGTGCAGCAGAACGAAGACGGCACGCGCACGGTGGAGGTGAGCATTACGCTCACCGCACCCGGGTGCGGCATGGGCGACATACTGGTGGATGACGTGCGCGACAAGATCGGCCACATCCCCACCGTGCGCGAAGCGCGCGTTACGCTCACCTTCGACCCGCCCTGGAACCAGAGCATGATGTCCGAGGCGGCGCGCCTGCAGACGGGCATGTTCTGAGCGCAGCCGCGATGAGCTCCGCATGGTTCGATGTCGGCGCCGTCGACGGCGTCAGCGAGACCACGCCGCTGTCAGCGCAGGTCGACGGCGTTGCCGTCATTGTCGTACGCTGCGACGGCACGCTGTACGCCGTAGAAGACCGTTGCACCCACGACGGCGAACCCTTGACACAGGGGCAAGTGGAAAACTGCCAGATCGTCTGTCCACGCCACGGTGCGCATTTCTGCCTGCGCAGCGGCGAGGCGCTGACGCCGCCGGCCTACGAGCCGCTGCGCACCTACGCGGTGCGCGAGCAGGACGGGCGCGTGTTGCTGGAGCTGCCGGGATGAGGCGCGCATGAAACGCCTGACGCTGATGCGGCATGGGGACGCGCGCTGGAAGGATGCGGGCCTTTCAGACCTGGAGCGGCCGCTCAACCGCCGCGGCGTCGGCGCTGCCGAAGCCATGGCGCAGCGCCTGCACGCGCTCGAGCTGGTGCCCGATCTGCTGCTGGTGAGCCCGGCGCGCCGCACCCAGCAGACCGCGGAGATCGTCGCGCGCGAGCTGGCGATCCCGGCCCGCCGCGTGGTCCGCAACGAGGCGTTGTACCTCGCGAGCGCCGCGGACCTGCTGAAGGTCGTGCAGGCGACCGGTCCGCGCGTCGCGCACCTGCTGCTGGTGGCTCACAATCCCGGCCTGTCCGAGCTGCTGCAGCTGCTGGCGCCGGACGGTGAGCGCGGCGGACTCGGTACCGCGGCGGTGTGCTCCATGAGCTTCGAGGTGCCCGCCTGGAACGCGATCGCCGCCGGCGCGGTGCGCGAAGTGCGTTGCGAGAACCCCCCCAAGGGGCTGTTCGGCCTGTTCGGCTGAAGCGGGCCTGACGCGCTGCGCTGAGCCTCAACACTCGGGGACGTTGACTGCGAGTCCGCCCTGCGAGGTCTCCTTGTAGATCGTCGACATGTCGGCGCCGGTCTGGCGCATGGTGGCGATCACCTGGTCTAGCGACACTTTGTGCGAGCCGTCGCCGCGCATGGCGAGCCGCGCCGCGTTGATGGCTTTCACCGACCCCATGGCGTTGCGCTCGATGCAGGGAATCTGCACCAGGCCGGCCACCGGGTCGCAGGTCAGTCCCAGGTTGTGCTCCATGCCGATCTCGGCGGCATTCTCGATCTGCTCGCTGGTCCCCTGCAGCGCGGCTACCAGCCCCGCTGCCGCCATCGAGCAGGCGACACCGACCTCTCCCTGGCAGCCCATCTCGGCTCCGGAGATGGACGCGTTGCGCTTGTAGAGCATCGCCATGGCCGCCGCCACCAGCAGGAAACGGATGATGCCATCGTCGTTCGCGCCGGCTTCGAAGCGGCAGTAGAAGTGCAGCACCGCCGGGACGATGCCGGCGGCGCCGTTGGTCGGCGCGGTCACCACGCGGCCGCCGGCGGCATTCTCCTCGTTGACGGCGAGCGCGTAGGCATTCACCCAGTCCATGACGTCGAGCGGCCCGGGGGCGGCGCTCTCGGTGAGCATGCGATAAAGACGCGGTGCGCGCCGCCGCACCTTGAGCACACCCGGCAGCAGCCCCGTCTGGTGGAAGCCGCGCTGCACACACGCCTGCATCACCGTCCAGAGGTGCAGCAACCTGGCGCGCACCTGCGCTTCCGGAGCGAGTGCGCGCTCGTTGGCCAGTATCAGCTCGTACATCTCCAGGCCGTGCTCGCGGCACAGCGCCAGCAGCTCGGCACCGGAGTTGAACGGATACGGCGGCGCGGGGTGGGCATGAGCCTCGGCCGCCTCGCTGTCGTTGCCACGTACGATGAAGCCGCCGCCGATCGAGTAGTACTCCTCCTCGCGCAGCACCCGCCGGTCGGCGGCGAGCGCGGTGAAACGCATGCCGTTGGAATGGCGCGGCAGCCGCTCGTGCTGCATGAACAGCAGCTGCATCGGCTCGTCGAATGCGATCTCGTGCGTGCCCAGCAGCCGCAGCCGGCCGCTCGAGCGGATGCGCGCCAGTGTCGGCTCGATGCTGTCGGGATCGACCGTTTCCGGCTGCGCGCCCTCGAGACCGACGAGCACCGCGCGATCGGTGCCATGGCCGGCGCCGGTGAGCGCAAGCGAACCGTACAGGCGCACCGCGATCTCGCCGGTCGCCTCGAGCAGCCCGTCGCGCTGTAGGCCGAGCGCGAACTCGCGCGCCGCGCGCATCGGCCCCATGGTGTGCGAGCTCGACGGACCGATGCCGACCTTGAAAATGTCAAAAACGCTCAGACTCATGACTTGCAACCTTGCCAGCGGTGCGCACAGCGGCCTGAGCGCCGCCGCAGGGGATGGGTGGGGTCTCGACCGGCAGTCTGCAACCCTCCTCCGGCGCCGACATGCTTTGCGGCGACCTCCGGGGACTCAAAAGCGACGCTGGCTAGTATAATTGTGCCGCATGGACGAGACGTTCATCGAGCGGTTGCGCGGCGAGCTGGTCGCGCTGCGCACCCAGGGATTGTACAAGAGCGAGCGCGTGCTCGCCGGACCGCAAGGCGGCGTGGTACGCGCCGGCGAGCGCGAGGTCATCAATCTCTGCGCCAACAACTACCTCGGCCTTGCCAACCACCCGGGGGTGCGCGCCGCCGCGCAGCGCGCGCTCGCGGAGTACGGCTACGGCATGGCCTCGGTGCGCTTCATCTGCGGCACGCAGCAGACCCACAAGGCGCTCGAGCAGCGCCTGGCGCGCTTCCTCGGCACCGAGGACGTCATCCTGTATTCGTCGTGCTTCGACGCCAACGGCGGCCTGTTCGAGACGCTGCTGGATGAGCGCGACGCGGTCATCTCCGACGCACTCAACCACGCGAGCATCATCGACGGCATCCGGCTGTGCAAGGCGCAGCGCCTGCGCTATGCCAACAGCGACATGGACGAGCTCGAGAACTGCCTGCGCGAGACCCAGGGCGCGCGCACCCGCCTGATTGCCACCGACGGGGTGTTCTCGATGGACGGCTTCATCGCGAAGCTGCGCGAGGTCTGCGAGCTGGCCGAGCGCTACCGGGCGCTCGTCATGGTGGACGACTCGCACGCCACCGGTTTCATGGGGCCGGGCGGGCGCGGCACGCCGGAGCACTGCGGCGTGGCAGCGCGGGTCGACATCCTCACCGGCACTCTCGGTAAGGCACTCGGCGGCGCCAGCGGCGGCTACGTCGCGGCACGGCGCGAGGTGGTCGAGTGGCTGCGGCAGCGCTCGCGTCCCTACCTGTTCTCCAACAGCATTCCGCCGGTCGTGGCCGCGGCGAGCCTCGCGGTACTTGAGCTGCTCGAGCATACTCCGGAGCTGCGGCGGCAGTTGTTCGACAACACGAGCTTCTTCCGCGCCGAGCTCACGCGCGCGGGCTTCGATCTCAAACCCGGCGAGCACCCCATCATCCCGGTGATGCTCGGCGATGCCACGCTGGCCGGCCGCATGGCCGATGCGCTGCTCGAACAGGGTGTGTACGTCATCGGCTTCTCCTACCCGGTGGTGCCGAAGGGGCAGGCGCGCATCCGCACCCAGATGTCCGCGGCCCTGACGCGCGAGCAGCTCGAGCGGGCGGTCGCGGCCTTCACCCGCGTCGGGCGCGAGCTCGGCGTGCTTCGCTGACGCGGCGCGCACCTTCCAAAAGCCCCGCCCTGCCCTGATCAAAAGGAACACTATGAAAGCACTGGTGAAAGAGCGGGCAGCGCCCGGGATCTGGCTCAGCGATATCCCCGAGCCGAAGGTCGGCCCCAACGACGTGCTCATCGAGATCGCCAAGACCGCCATCTGCGGCACCGACATGCACATCTACAAGTGGGATGCGTGGGCGCAGAAGACCATTCCAGTGCCGATGGCGGTAGGTCATGAGTATTGCGGGCGTATCGTCGAAACCGGCTCCGAGGTGCGCGGCCTGAAGACCGGCGACCGCGTCTCGGGCGAGGGGCACATCACCTGCGGCTACTGCCGCAACTGCCGCGCCGGACGGCGCCACCTGTGCCGCAACACGGTCGGCGTCGGGGTGAACCGCCCGGGAGCCTTTGCGCAGTACCTGGCGATCCCCGCCGAGAACACCTTCAAGCTCCCCGACTCGATTGCCGACGACATCGCCGCCATCCTCGATCCGTTCGGCAATGCCACGCATAGCGCGCTCGCCTTCAACATGGTGGGCGAGGACGTGCTGATCACCGGCGCGGGCCCGATCGGCATCATGGCGACCGCGGTGGCGCGCTTCACCGGCGCGCGCCACGTGGTCGTCACCGACGTCAACGACTACCGTCTCGAGCTGGCACGCCGCATGGGCGCCTCGCGTGCCATCAACGTGCAGCGCGAGTCGCTCGACCAGACGATGAAGGATCTGGGCATGCAGGAGGGGTTCGACGTCGGACTGGAGATGTCGGGCAACCCGGCCGCCTTCCGGGAGATGCTGCGCACCATGCATCACGGCGGCTCGATCGCCATCCTCGGCATACCGCCGGAGGAGACCGCGATCGACTGGAATCAGGTGATCTTCAAGGGCCTGACGCTCAAGGGCATCTACGGGCGCGAGATGTTCGAGACCTGGTACAAAATGGCCAGCCTGCTGCAGAGCGGGCTGAAGCTCGATCCCATCATCACCCACCACTTCCCGGTGCAGGAGTACCTGCAGGGCTTCGAGACCATGGGCTCGGGCAAGTCGGGCAAGGTGATACTCGACTGGTCGACGCTGTAGCAGCGCCAGCGCGCGGCGCTGCCCGCACGCCCCGCAAGCCGAAGGCGCTACTGCGCCTCGCAGAAGCAGTAGGCGTACAGGCGGTTGGGAACGCTCAAGCGCGCCAGGCGCTGCGCGGCGCGCGCCACCGGATCGAGCCGCTGCGCCAGCTGTGCCAGTGCGTCCTCCCCGGGGCTGCGACTGTGCAGCAGACTCACCAGGCGCGAGCGCAGCTGCATCGCCAGCTGTTGTGCCCAGGTGAGCTCGGGCTCGATGAACTCCGCGGCGTAGTCGGTGAGCTTGGCGCGGCGCGCGGCGGCCTTCAGCGCGTCGTTGAAGGAGCCGAGCTGGTCCACCAGCCCCAGCCGGCGCGCATCGCTGCCGGCCCACACATGACCCTGGGCGATGGTGTCGATCTGTTCGCGCGTCTTGCCACGACCGGCGGCGACGCGCTCGAGAAACTCGTCGTAGCCGCGGGAGATCTGTGATTGCAGCAGCACCCGCGCTTCCTCGCCGAGCGGCCGGTCGATGCGCAGCTGTCCGGAGAGCGGCGTAGTGCCGACCCCGTCCACGCTGACGCCGAGCTTGCCGAGGGTGCGGTCGACGGTCGGGATGATGGCGAAGATGCCGATCGAACCGGTGAGCGTCGCCGGATTCGCCCAGATCTCGTCGGCCGGGGCGGAAATATAGTAGCCGCCGGAAGCGGCGTAGCCGCTCATCGACACCACCAGCGGCTTGCCCGCGGCGCGCAGCGCCTGCAGCTCGCGGTAGATCTCCTCGGAGGCCATGACGCTGCCGCCCGGGCTGTCGACCCGCAGCACCAGCGCCTTCACCGTCTTGTCGAGGCGCGCCTGGCGGATGAGCCGCGCCGTGGAATCTCCGCCGATCGTGCCCGGCGGCTGTTCGCCGTCGAGAATCTCCCCTGACGCCACGATCACGCCGATGCGCGGCTTGCCGCCGGCGTAGAGCTTCTTCTGCTGCCGCGCGTAGCGCGCGTAATCATCGGCGAACACGGCGCGGAACGAGCCGCTCGACTCATCGGCACCCACCAGGCCGACCAGCCTTTGTTCGACCTGCTGGCGCGTCTTCACCGCGGTGACCAGCGCTGCCTGCAGCGCCACCTGCGGCGCATTACCGCCGGCGGCCGGCACGGTCGTCGCCAGCGTCTCGGCATAGCGACGCAGCGCATCGGGCGGCAGGTGGCGCACCCGCGTTACGGCGTCCTGGTAGCTGCTCCACATCGCCGTGAGGTAGCCGCGACTCTCTTCGCGGTCCTCCGCCGACATGTTGGTGCGGGTGTAGGTCTCGACCGCGCTCTTGTAGGCGCCGACGCGAAACACATTGATGTCCACGCCGAGCTTGTCCAGCGCATCCTTCAGGTAGGTACGATAGCGGTCGTAGCCATCGATCAGCACGAAGCCCATCGGGTCCAGATAGATCTCGTCCGCCTGGGCCGCGAGGTAGTAGCGCTCCTGGGTGAGCTCGGTGCCGTAAGCGATCACCTTCTTGCCGCTGGCGCGGAACTCGCGCAACGCGCCGGCGAGCTCGGCGAGCGTCGGCTGCGTGGCGCTGTCGAGCTTCTCGAGGTCGAGCGCCACCGCCTGGATGCGCGGATCGCCCGCGGCCGCGTGCAGCGCATCGGTCAGATCCCACAGCAGCGTCTCCGCGTGCTCCTCGCCGCGCGCTTCCTGCAGCACGCGCGCGATCGGCTCGCCGGAGAGCTGCTCCACCAGGCGCCCTTCCGGGGCGATCAGCAGCGCCGCGCGCCCCGGTATGCGCGGCACGCTGCCGCGCAGCACGCCGACGAGCACGCCCAGGATCACCAGCAGCAGCAGCAGGTGCAGCACCCGCCGCAGACCGTCGAGAGCACGCCACAGGCCGGAGAAGAACGAGCGGAAAGTCATGCTTACGTCCGCAAGTAAGCTAGATCTTTTCCTCGATGCGCGCGGCCTTGCCGGACAGGTCGCGCAGGTAGTACAGCTTCGCGCGCCGCACACTGCCGCGGCGCTTGACGGTGATGTCGCTGATGGCCGGGCTGTAGGTCTGGAATACCCGCTCGACTCCCTCGCCGTGGGAGATCTTGCGCACGGTAAATGAAGAGTTCAGACCACGGTTGCTGCGGGCGATCACCACGCCCTCGTAGGCCTGCACGCGCTCGCGGTCGCCTTCGACCACTTTCACCTGCACGACCACGGTGTCGCCGGGCCGAAATTCCGGCACGGTGCGGGTCATGCGCTGCTTGTCGATTTCCTGGATTATCTTGCTCATGTTCGTTCACCTCGATCTTGCTCTGCGGCGCTCATCGCGCCGCCATCCTGCAACTCCTGCAGCGCGCGCCGCACCTCGGGGGAGAGCGGTGCGCGCGCCAGCATCTCGGGCCGGCGCGTGAGTGTACGCTGCACCGCGCGCGCCAGCCGCCAGCGCCGGATCGCCGCGTGGTCACCGGACAGCAGTACCGGCGGCACGGGGCGACCCTCGAAAACTTCCGGCCGCGTGTAGTGTGGCCAGTCGAGCAGTCCCTGCGCGAACGAGTCCTCCGCGCTCGAGCGCTCATCGCCCAGCGCCCCGGGCAGCAGCCGCGCGAGCGCTTCGATCACGATCAACGCCGGCAGCTCGCCACCGGATAGCACGTAATCACCCACCGACAGCTCCCGGTCGATGCCGAGCTCGACGACGCGCTCGTCAACTCCCTCGTACCGCCCGGCCACCAGCAGCAGCCCGGGCAGCGAGGCCAGCTCACGCGCCTGTTGCTGGTCGAACGGCACACCCTGCGCCGACAGGTACACCCGCGGACTGGCCGCCGGGAGCCGTGCCTGCGCTGCACGGATCGCAGCCAGCAGCGGGCCCGGCTTCATCACCATTCCCGGTCCGCCGCCGTACGGGCGGTCATCGACGCTGCGATGTACGTCCGCCGTGTGCGCGCGCGGATCCTCAGTGCCGACCTGCAACAGGCCGCGCCCGAGGGCGCGGCCCACGATACCAAACTCGAGTGCTCCCGCGATCATGGGCGGGAACAGCGTCACCACCTCGATCTTCATGGAGCCTTCTATTCCAGCTCCGCCGGCCAGTCCACCACAATCTGGCGCGCGGCGAGGTCCACGCGGCGCAGGTGCCGCGGCGCCGCCGGCACCCAGTGCTCCTGCCCATGCGGCGCCCTCGTCACCATGAGCGCACCGGCCGGACCCTCCACGAAGTGGCTCACGAGACCCAGGTCCGCCCCCTCGAGATTACGGACCGCAAAGCCCAGCAGGTCCGCCTGGTAGAACTGGCGCTCCGGCAGCTCCGGCAACGCGCTACGCTCGACCTCGACCACCGCACCCGAGAGCGCGGCGGCGGCGGCGCGTCCCGCGACTCCTTCGAGCAGAGCGACCAGCGCCCTGGCATGGGTGCGAGCCTGCAACACGCGCCGGCGGCTGCGCTCGCCGCTGGCGAGCCTGAGCACCCACTGGCGGTACTCGAGCAGGCGCTGCGGCGGGTCGGTATGTGATTCGACGTGCAGCCAGCCTCGCACGCCGTAGGGTGCGCCCACGCGCCCCATCTCAACCCATACCACGGCCGCATCGCTCACAGTGCACCGCAGGTGCGTGCCCGCGCGGCCCGCGCGAGTCCTAGGCCGTCGCTTGCTTCCGGTAGGAAGCCACCAGGGTCCGGACCCGGTCGGAAGGCTGCGCGCCCTTGCCAACCCAGTAGTCGATGCGCGGCAGATCGAGCTTGAGCTTCTGCTCGCCGCGGCGCGCGATCGGATTGAAGAACCCCACGTGCTCGAGGCTCGGACCGCCCTGGCGCTTGCGGCTGTCGGTCACCACGACGTGATAGAAGGGCTGGTTGGTCGCTCCACGCCGCGTCAGGCGAATCGTTACCATGGTCGTATCGCTCGTTTAAGGTGTCGGGCGCTTGCGTGGGCCGCCCAAAAAGAGCGCGGATTCTACGCAACACCCGAATCCTGCGCCAGTTTTTCCGCTGTGCTGGCGGGATGGCCCGCCCTTTCCGCCCCTTTTTAGCGTCGGGGGAAGCCCGGTGGCATGCCACCCTTCAAGGCTCCCATGAGCCCGCGCAGGCGGCCGCCCTTCATGCTTTTCATGACCCGCTGCATCTCGAGGAACTGCTTGAGCAGCCGGTTGACGTCCTGCACCTGCATGCCCGAGCCGGCGGCAATGCGCCGCCGGCGCGAACCGTCGATGAGGGCGGGGTTACGCCGCTCGCGCGGGGTCATGGAATTGATGATCGCAATCTGGCGTCGCAGCTCCCGGTCGCCCTGCTCGGAAGACAGGGCGGCCCTGCCGGCCGCCGCGCCGGGAAGCTTGTCGAGCAGTGCCCCTACCCCACCCATGTTCTGCAGCTGCTCGAGCTGGCTCCTGAGATCGCTCATGTCGAAGCCCTTGCCCTTGACCACCTTACGGGCGAGGCGCTGCGCTTCCGCCTGGTCGACGCGGGCGTGGACCTGCTCGACCAGGCTCACCACATCGCCCATGCCGAGGATGCGCGAGGCCATGCGCGCCGGATCGAACAGCTCGAGCGCCTCGGTCTTCTCCCCCATACCGATGAAGACGATCGGCTTGCCGGTCACCTGGCGCACCGACAGCGCGGCGCCGCCGCGCGCATCGCCGTCCGCCTTGGCGAGGATGATGCCGGTGAGATCGAGCGCTGCACCAAAAGCGCGCGCCGCATTCACCGCATCCTGGCCGGCCATGGCATCGACCACGAACAGCCGCTCGGCGGCGCCGATGCCGGCATCGATGGCGCGCACCTCGGCCATCAGGGCCTCGTCCACGTGCAGGCGTCCGGCCGTGTCGACGATCAGCACATCGAACACACCGCTTCTGGCGCGTGCCAGCGCCGCGTGCGCGATCGCCTGCGGCGACTCGCCGCCGGGTGCCGGGAAATACTCGGCATGCACCTGGGCCGCCAGGCGCTCGAGCTGCAGCATGGCGGCGGGGCGGCGCACGTCGGTGCTCGCGAGCAGCACGCGTTTGCGCTCGCGCTCGATGAGCCAGCGCGCGAGCTTTGCGGCCGTGGTGGTCTTGCCGGCCCCCTGCAGTCCGGCGAGCAGCAGCACGGCGGGCGGAGCGGCGTGCAGCTTCCAGGGCGAGCTCGTCCCACCCATGAGTTCCACCAGCTCGGCATGCAGGAGGCCGATGAACGCCTGGCCGGGGGTGAGGCTCGAGAGCACCTCGGCGCCCAGCGCCTTCGCCTTGACGGACTCGATGAACGTCTTCACCACCGGCAGCGCCACGTCCGCCTCGAGCAGCGCGACGCGCGCCGCACGCAGCGTCTCGGCGACGTTGTCCTCGGTGATGCGGCCGCGCCCGCGCAGATTCTCGAGGGCGCGCGACAGTTGCGCGGTCAGGGTGTCGAACATAGCCATGGATTATAGGGCCTTGGATTAACAGGTCCCGGAGCTTCTATGCTTAGCGGGCCCTCCCCTAAGCAGGAAGTGCCGCCTTGAACCTCGCTTCGACCACTCCGCTGCTGCTGGCGCTGCTCGTGCTGCTGCTCATCGTCGCCTTCTCCTCGGGCACCGAGGTGGCGATGCTCTCGGTGAACCGCTACCGCATCCGCCACCTCGCACAGGCGGGCTCGGGCACGGCGCGCACGCTCGAGCGGCTGCTGCAGAAGCCCGACGACTGGCTGGGGGCGAATCTGGTGATCCTCGCCGCCGCCAGCACCTTCGCTTCCGCGATCGCCACCATCCTCGCGCAGCGCACCGGCTACTTCTATGCGGTGCCGCTGGCGGTCGGGTTGCTGACCATCGTCGTAATCGTCTTCTGCGAGCTGGCACCGAAGATCTATGCTGCCAGCAACGCCGAAGGCGTGGCGCTGCACGCCACCCGCATCTACCGCGTGCTGGTGCTGGTCACGCGCCCGGCGCTGTGGCTCACCAACTCCCTCGCCTACGGCTTTCTGAGTCTGTTCGGCGTGGGGCGCACTTCGCGCGGCACGCAGACGCTCAGCGCCGAGGAGCTGCGCACGGTGGTCGCCGAGGCGGCACCGGTCATCCCGGCGCGCCACCGCGAGATGCTGCTGTCGATTCTCGATCTCGGGCGCATGACGGTGGGCGACGTCATGGTGCCACGGCAGGAGATCGCCGGTATCGACGTCAACGAGAGCTGGGAGGACATCCTCGACCTGTTGCGGCAGACGCCGCACACGCGGCTGCCGGTGTACGAGGGCGAGCTCGATAATCTCATCGGCGTGCTGTACATGAAGCGCGTGGCGAACGAGCTGGTGCGCGGCACGCTCAGCCGCGAGCGGCTGCTGGAGCTGGCGCGCAGCCGCGAGCCGTATTTCGTGCCCGAGGGCACCGCGCTCAACGTGCAGCTCGGCTATTTTCAGCGCAACCGCCGCCGCTTCGCGTTCGTGGTCAATGAGTACGGCGGCATCGAGGGCCTGGTCACGATCGAGGACATCCTCGAGGAGATCGTCGGCGAGTTCACCACCGATCCGGCCACCGTGACGCACAAGGACGTGCATATCGAGCGCCCCGGAGTGTTCATCGTCAATGCCAGCGTCACGCTGCGCGCGCTGAACCGCGCGCTGGGGTGGCAGCTGCCCACCGGCGGCCCGAAGACCGTGAACGGCCTGCTGCTCGAGCACCTGGAGACCATTCCCGACAGCGGCACGATGGTGCGGGTCGGCCACTATGAGTTCGAGGTGCTGCAGATCGCGGATAACGCCATCCGCACCGTCCGGGTGCGCACCGCGGGGCTGCCCACGCCTGCCTGAGGGCTCAGGCGCCGCCAGCCAGCGCCGCTTCGAGCGCCTCCGCGAGGCGCGCTACCGCGACCACCTTGAGGGCCGCGCCGGTGCGGCGCGGCGCATTGCCGTGCGGCACCACCGCGACCTTGAATCCCTGCGCCTGCGCTTCGCGCAGCCGCTCGTCCCCGTAGGCCACCGGGCGCACCTCGCCGGTGAGGCCGATCTCGCCGAAAGCCACCACGTGCGCCGGGACTGCGCGCCCGGCAAGGCTGGAGGCCAGCGCGATCAGCACCGGCAGATCCCAGGCGGTCTCGCAGATCTCGATACCGCCCACGACGTTCACGAACACGTCGTGCTCCTGCAGCGACACCTGCGCGTGCCGGTTCACCGCCGCGAGCAGCATCGCCAGGCGGTTGGCATCGAGCCCCTGCGCGATGCGCCGCGGTGCACCAAAACGCATGCGATCCACCAGCGCCTGCAGCTCGATCAGCAGCGGCCGGCCGCCGTCGCGCGTCACGGTGACGATGCTGCCCGGCGCCGGCTCGGCCGGTCGCGACAGGAACATCGCGGCGGGGTTGCGCACTTCCCGCAACCCGGCGGCGGTCATGGCGAAGAAGCCGAGCTCGTTCACCGCCCCGAAGCGGTTCTTGGTGGCCCGCACGATGCGATAGCGGCTGCCGGCCTCGCTGCCGAAGTACAGCACCGTGTCGACCAGGTGCTCGAGCAGCCGCGGGCCGGCGATGGTGCCCTCCTTGGTGAGGTGGCCGATGATGATGACCGCCGTGCCGCTCGACTTGGCGAAACGCACCAGCGCCGCGGTGCACTCGCGCAGCTGCGAGATAGCGCCGGCCGCAGGTCCCGCAGCCCCCGACTGCACCGTCTGGATCGAGTCGATCACCAACACCGCCGCCGCAACTTCCGCGGCGAGCTCCAGGATCGCCGGCAGCTCCGTCTCCGCGGCCAGACGCAGCCCCGCGGCGCTGAGCGCCAGGCGCTGCGCCCGCAGGCTCACCTGGGCCACCGATTCCTCGCCGCTCGCGTAGAGCACCGGCTGCGTGGTGCCCACGTGCGCGGCCAGCTGCAGCAGCAGCGTCGACTTGCCGATGCCAGGCTCACCCCCCAGCAGCGTGACCGACCCCGGCACCAGGCCGCCTCCGAGCACCCGGTCCAGTTCGGCGGTGCCGCTCGGTACGCGCGCGGCGGCGACCGCTGACTGCACCCCGCTCGCGAGGCTAACGGCTGCGGCCGGGGCGGCCCGGACGGACGGCGCGCTGCGCTGGGCGAGCGAATTCCACTCGCCGCACAGCGGGCACTGGCCCTGCCACTTGAGGGTTTCACCCCCGCAGGAGCCGCAGACGAACAGAGGATTCGGGCGTGCCATCGAATGCGCCTTCGGTCGACTTTCAGCTAGGATTCGCCGCCGGGGTGGGCTCGAAAGGCGTCTTTTGTGACCAAGGCCTCTGGGAGCCCCCCCCGGCGATGCTAGCTTATGCCAGCTCGAATCGGGGACGGGAAAGTGACGCGTATCACAATCGGCAGACCAGCGGCGGGTCAGGGCGCAGCATGAGCTTGCGAAACAAGCTGCGCTTCGTAGGACTCTCCGACACCGGCAAGGTGCGCGAGCACAACGAGGATACGATCGCCCTCGACGCGGACATCGGCCTGCTGGTGCTGGCCGACGGCATGGGCGGATACAACGCGGGCGAGGTCGCGAGCGGCATCGCCGTGAAGACCATCGTCAACCTGGTGCGGGAGCACGTGGAGCGCGAGGACCTGTCGATCGCGGATCATGCCTCGGGACTGTCCCGTTGCAACATCATCCTGCGCGACGCCATCAGCCGGGCGAACAAGATCATCTATCAGACCGCACACACCCAGGCACAGTGCGAAGGCATGGGCACGACGGTGGTCGCGGCGCTGTTCTTCGACAACAAGGTCACCATTGCTCACGTGGGCGACTCACGCCTGTATCGCCAGCGCGGTGACAAGTTCGAGCAGGTGACCATGGACCACTCGCTGCTGCAGGAGCTCGTCGACCGGGGGTTCTACTCCGCCGAAGAGGCGCAGCGCGCCGCGAATAAGAACTACGTCACACGGGCGCTGGGCGTGGAGCCCAATGTGGAGGTGGAGATCCAGGAGGTGCCGGTAAGCAAGGGCGAGGTGTTCATCCTGTGCTCGGACGGCCTTTCGGATATGGTCGAGGACGAAGATATTCATTTAACCATAAACACCTTTGGTGCTAATCTGGATACGGTCGCCAAGCAATTGATTCAACTGGCCAATGACAATGGGGGGCGCGACAACGTCTCGGTCGTCATGGCGCACATCGTCGATGCTTTCCCGGCGCGCACGAAGATTTTCGACAAGATCCTGGGTTGGTTCGGCTGATACCTGAGTAGAGGCAGAAGCACATGGCAAGGTTGGTCTTGAGCCTGGACGGCCAGGTGATGGCGGAATACAACATGAACAAGGAGCGCTACACCATCGGGCGTCTCCCTGACAACGACATCCGCATCGACAATGCCGCGGTCAGCGGTCACCACTCGCTGATCATCAACATCCTCAACGATTCGTTCCTCGAGGATCTGAACAGCACCAACGGCACCTACGTCAACGGCAAGCTCATCAAGAAGCATGCGATGCAGCACGGCGACGTGATCACCGTCGGCCACCACCAGCTGCGCTTCGTCGAGGACGACGAGCAGCAGGACGAGTTCGAGAAGACCATGGTGATCCAGCCCTCCGCCCGCCCGGTGGAGAAGGTGCGCGTCGCGGCCGAGGTGGCCGAGAAGGCCGGCGGCAACCTCGGGGCCACCGGGCGCACGCGCGCACTCGCCGAAGGCGCCGCGGCGCTGAAGAAGGCGAAGCTGCAGGTGCTCTCGGGCGCCTTCGCCGGTCGCGAGGTCGAGCTCAGCAAGGCGCTCACCACGCTCGGGCGCCCCGGCGTGCAGGTGGCCGCGATCACGCGGCGCTCCGAGGCCTATTACATCGTGCACGTCGACAGCGGCAAGGAGAACGACTTTCCGCTGCTGAACGGCACCCCGATCGGGGCGCAGGCGACCAGGCTGAACGACAACGACGTCATCCAGCTCGCCGGCGTCAAGATGGGATTCTTCGTCAACTAGAAGACGACACAGGCCGGTGGCGCGGTGCACGCCGCGCCGCTTCAGCGCAGCTCCAGCGGCACGCGCTGGCTGACGCTGCAGAGCAGCTCGTACGGCACGGTGCCGGCGTGGCGCGCCACCTCCTCGACCGGAAGTCCTGCACCCCACAGGACGACGTCGCTGCCGACGTGCACCGGTGGCAGCTCGGTGACGTCGACCGCGATCATATCCATCGACACCCGCCCGACCAGCGGCGCCCGCCGTGCTTCGATCAGCACCGGCGTGCCGCTCGCGCAGCTGCGGTGCACGCCATCGCCATAGCCGGCCGCCACGATGGCGATGAGCGAGTCGCGCCGCGCGATCCAGGCGCCGCCGTAACCAACGGCCTCACCGCGCGGTACGCGCCGCACCGCAATCACCGAGCTGGTCAGGGTCATGACCGGTTGCAGCCCCAGCTGCGTGGCGGAGCGGTCTTCGAACGGGGAAGCACCATAGAGCGCCAGGCCCGGACGCACCCAGTGGCAGCCGGTGGGTACATCCCCCAGCAGTCCCGCGGAGTTGGCGATGCTCAGCTCGCACTCCAGTACGCCGCTCACGGCGCGAAAACGCTGCAGCTGCGCCCGCGTCACCTCGTCGTCGCGTTCGTTGGCGCACGCCAGGTGCGTCATCAGGCGCAGCTCGCGCGGCGCCAGGCGGCGGATGCGCGCGAGCGCCGCGGCGGCGTCCGCCGTGGCAAATCCCAGCCGGTTCATGCCGGTATCGACCTTCATCCACAGCGCGAAGCGCTGGGCCGCAGCCGCTCTCTCCAGCAGCTCGATCTGCAGCCGATCGTGCACCACCAGGTCCAGCCGCTCGTCCGCGGCATCCTCGAGCTGCGCGGGGGTGAAGACGCCCTCGAGCAGCACGATGCGCCCGCCGACTCCGGCGGCGCGCAGCGCCAGCCCCTCCTCGAGGCGCGCCACCGCGAGCGCGTCGGCGTCCTCCACCGCGAGCGCGGTGCTCGCCAGCCCGTGGCCGTAGGCATTGGCCTTCACCACCGCAATGACCCTGGCGCGCCCGGCGCGGGCACGGATGACGCTCAGATTGTGGCGCAGCGCATGTTTGTCGATGACGGCCCGGATGAGCCGGCTCACCGCAACACGCCTTCCGCGTAGGAGTCGGAAATGTAGTTGAGGAAGCGGGTGTACTGGCCCTGGAAGGTCAGCAGGAACTGACCGGTCTCGCCGTTGCGATGCTTGACGAGATCGATCTCCGCGATGCCCTTGCGGGTGGTGTTGCGGTCGTAAACTTCCTCGCGGTAGATGAGCAGGATCATGTCGCTATCCTGTTCCAGCGAGCCGCTGTTATGCGACACGACTCCGTCGGCAAGCCAGCTGGCCGTACCGGGAACCGTCAGATCAAAGACGTCTTCCTCGCCATCGGGAGTGGCAGCAACTACGCGGTCCCAGAAGAGATCCGCAGATGCCCACTGCAGGAGCTCGGAGGACTGCAGCGGTTGCGCGTAACTCGCCGTTTGCGGCCGGCCGGGACCGGCCGTACCCCGCATGCGCACCATGGCGCGCGCACCTGTGCCGCCGGCGCTCATCTCGGAGCGCACGCTGGCAAACGCTTCGAGCGGCAAAACATCGAGGTTGGTGTTCGCGCGCACCTCGGACAGCGCCGCCGCCAGGCAGTTCGCCGGTTCCCGCCGCGGGCCAAAGGCTCCGACTTCCCGCAAGAAGGTCCGCTGAGCCTCGCAGCCGCTGACGACGACCATATAAATCGCGCGGTAGTTGCCGGACTTCACCGTATGAATGCGCGCCACGATACTGAGTCGCAGCAATAACGCCGCGACATCATCTGCCAGGCGACGGCTGCAGGTTGTGAAGGTGACGCCGTGGCCGCCGCCCCGCGGCTCGGTGTTGCGGACCGCGATGGTACCCTCGGTCGCCCAGAGGTGACGCAGCAGCAGCGCAATCTGATTCTGCGGCAGGGAAAAGACCGCGGGGGGCAGGTGCTTCTGGTGAGAGCGCTGGCCGAAGATGCCAAGGTCCTTCAGCCACTTGCCCACTCCGAACGGCGACCAGCGGTTGCCGTTGCCAGTGATGAGCAGCTGGTGCCAGTTACCCACGCCTTCGTAGCGGGTGACGCGGCAGCCGAACATCTCGGCGGCGCCACGCACCGCGGCACTGTTCTCTTCGGACGCGGTGGTGTAACGCAGCGGCTGGTGCGTCGGGTAGCTGCCGTCACCCACCAGGTGCGCGAGCAGCACGACCCAGTGGTCGGGCCAGCCTTGCGGCTCTGCCGGCTCGGGCAGGCGAGCGGCGAGCGCAAGCCGATCGCCCACCTTGAGGTCAGCGACGTTCGTCCAGCCGGCCCCCGCCAACAACCGGTGCTCAGCCGTGGTGCGGATCGCACGGCCGCTGGCAAGCTGCACTTTCACTATCGGCCGTCGTCCGACTTTCCAGACCTTAGCGGCGCGCGCGCACACCAGACGCTGCTGCTCATCGACCGACCATACTTCCGGCGCGGAGCCCGCGAGCTCGGCAATCGGCACACGACGTCCGTCGCTGAGGCATACCAGGGTATCCCCGGTGACGCACTCGCGAAGATCCGACATCACCGGCTTCTTGTGCTCGCGCTGCTCGACCGCGCGATTCAGCTGCGACAGCGCGATCACCGGTACCTGCAGCTCCTTCGCCAGCGCCTTGAGGCCCCGCGAGATCTCGGCGATCTCGGTGGCGCGATTCTCCTTCGTGCCCGGCACCTGCATCAGCTGCAGGTAGTCCACGACGATCAGATTCAGCCCGTGCTCGCGCTTGATCCGCCGGGCACGTGCGCGCAGCTCGGTCGGGTTCAGCGCCGGGGTCTCATCGACGAAGATCTTTGCTTCCGAGAGCTGGCTGGTGGCGCCGGTGATGCGCACCCAGTCCTCGTCGGAGATCTTGCCGCTGCGCAGGCTGTTCAGCGGCACGCCGCCGATCGAGGAGAGCATGCGCGTGATCACCTGCTCGGAGGGCATCTCCATGCTGAAGATCGCCACCGAGGCGCGCGTGCCCGGATGTACCGCGGCGTACTCCGCCATGTTCACGGCGAGCGTGGTCTTGCCCATGGACGGGCGGCCGGCGACGATGATCAGATCCCCGGGGCGCAGCCCGCCGGTGATCTTGTCAAGATCGGTGAAGCCGGTAGGCAGGCCGCGCAGCTTGTCCGGGTTGTTGTGCCACTCGTCGATCTGGTCGATGACCTCGGGCAGCAGCGTGCGCACCGCCACCGCGCCCTCGCGCCGGCGGAAGCTGCCCTCGGCGATCTCGAACACCCGCTGCTCGGCGCGGTCGACCAGCTCGCGCGCGGTTTCGCCCTCGCTCTTGAAGGCTGCCGCGGCGATTTCATTGCCGGCGCGGATCAGCTGCCGCAGCAGCGAGCGCTCGCGCACGATATCGGCGTAAGCGCGCACGTTGGTGGCACTCGGGGTATCGCGGGCGATGGAGCTCAGGTACGCCAGGCCCCCTGCGGCCTCGAGCCGGCCGCTGGCCTCCAGGTGCTGCGAGACGGTGACCACGTCGCAGGGCTTGGCCTCGCCAGCAAGCGTAGCAATGGCCTCGAAGATCAGCTTGTGATCGGCGCGATAGAAGTCTTCGCGTATCACCGCGTCGGCGACGTTGTCCCAGGCCGCCACGTCCAGCAGCAGTCCGCCGAGCACGGCCTGCTCGGCCTCCACCGAGTGCGGCGGGACGGGCGCGTCCAGGAGCGCGACCGAGCCCGTATCCCCGCGCGTCTTGGCGGAACCGGCCACGTGCGAGCGGCTGCGGCTACTCTTCCGCCACGATCGCCACCTGCAGCGGCACGTCGACGTCGGCGTGCAGGTGCAGACCGACGGTGTGCTCGCCGACCATGCGCAGCGCCCCGGTGGGCAGGCGCACTTCGCTGCGCTCCACCTTGAAGCCGGCCTGAGTGGCAGCCTCGGCGATGTCGCTGGTGCCGATCGAGCCGAACAGCTTGCCTTCCGTGCCGGCCTTGGCGTGGATGGTGAGCTTGAAATCCTTCATCGCCACCGCGCGCTCTTCCGCGGAGGTCGCCTGCTCGCGCGCCAGGCGCTCGAGCTCGGCGCGCCGCGCCTCGAAGCGTGCAATGTTGTCGGCCGTGGCGAGCGTGGCCTTGCCCTGCGGCAGCAGAAAATTGCGACCGAAACCCGAGCGTACCTTCACGCGATCGCCGATGTTGCCGAGATTGGCAACCTTTTGCAGCAGGATGACTTCCATGACGGTGAGCCTCAGTGCTGATCGGTATACGGCAGCAGCGCCAGGAAGCGTGCGCGCTTGATCGCCACCGCGAGCTGGCGCTGGTAGAACGACTTGGTGCCGGTGATGCGGCTCGGCACGATCTTGCCGGTCTCGGTGACGTAGCCCTTGAGCGTGGCGAGATCCTTGTAGTCGATGGACTTCACGCCTTCGGCCGTGAAGCGGCAGAACTTGCGGCGACGGGAGAAGCGGCTACCGCTGCCGCTGCCGCCGCCGCCACCACCACCACCGCCACTGCCTGATCCTCTGGACATTGCCATGATGTGCGATCCTCGAATATGGAAATGCGGAATGCGCTGCGCCGATTGTAATCAGGTGCTCTCGCCCGCGGAGCTGTCTTCTTCGTCGGCAGGCGGCGCGGCCTCATCGCGGGGTCGCTCGCGCCGCCGTCCGCCGCCCTCGCCTTCCTCGTCGGCGGCCTTCGCCATCGGGGAAGGATCGGTGACCGCGGCATCCATGTTCACCACCAGGTGGCGCAGCACCGCATCGCTGAACCGGAACGCCCCGGTCAGCTCATCGAGCGTCTTCTGGTCGGTCTCGATGTT
Organism: Steroidobacteraceae bacterium; assembly: GCA_035481975.1. Lineage (GTDB taxonomy): Bacteria > Pseudomonadota > Gammaproteobacteria > Steroidobacterales > Steroidobacteraceae > 13-2-20CM-66-19. The sequence goes on along the minus strand of DATHRC010000005.1, from coordinate 10,259 downwards.
CATGAGCACATAGTGCGCTTTGTGAACCTTCGAGAGCGGATAGGCGAGCTGGCGGCGCCCCCAGTCTTCGAGGCGGTGCACCTGACCGCCGCCCGTGGCAATCATGCCCTTGTAGCGGTCGATCATCGCGGGAACCTGCTCGCTCTGATCGGGATGGACGAGGAAAACGATCTCGTAGTGCCTCATGGAATCCTCCTTACGGATGAAGCCGCCCGGTATTGAAGCAAGCCCGGTGCGGCAAGGAGCTACACGGCCGCAGCGCCCCTGCGCCGCCGGTCCGTGCCCTTTCATATAAAAAGGGTCGCGAAGCATACTCAAACGACACCGTCACTGCAATGCCGTGAAACTGGCGTGACGCTGCAAAAACAAGGGGTTGGACACCCTGGAGCCCCGCCACGCGCCGCAGGATCTAAACTGACCCCATGGCAGCCGAAGAGAGCCTCATCGCGGTCGTCGGCGGCACCGGAAACCTCGGCGCCGCGCTGGCGCGGCGCTGGGTGAAGGCCGGGCTCGATCTCATCATCGGCTCGCGCGATGCGCTGCGAGCGGCCGAAACCGCCGCACACCTCACCCGCGAGCTCGGGCGGCGTGTCGACTCGGCCAGCAACCGCGACGCCGCCGAGCGCGCCTCCCTGGTGGTCGTCACCGTGCCTTATGCGGCGCAGAGCGCGACGCTCACCGATATCCGCCCGGTGGTGAGCGGCAAGGTGGTGCTCGATACGACGGTGCCGCTCCTGCCGCCAAAGGTCATGCGCGTGCAGCTGCCGGAGGAAGGCGCGGCGGCGCTGCGTGCGCAGCGGCTGCTGGGACCATCAGCCGTCGTGGTGTCGGCCTTTCACAACGTGGCCGCCCACCGGCTCGCCACCGGGGAGAGCGTCGATTGCGACGTGCTGGTGTTCGGCGACGATCGCCAGGCGCGTGCCCGGGTGGTGCGCCTCGCGCAGGCGGCCGGGTTGCGGGGGCTGCACGGCGGTCCGCTTGCCAACTCCGCAGCCGCCGAGGCGCTGACCTCGGTGTTGATCTTCGTCAACAAGACGTACGCCGTGGACGGCGCGGGCGTGCGGCTGACCGGGAACTTCACCCCGCCCGCCGACGAATGAGTGGCGGCGCCCTCACACTCACCGGGTTATCCGGTTTGCCGGAAGTACTGCCGGGCACTGATCTGGCCGCACTGCTGGCCGCTTCACTTGCGACCCTGAACCCCGCCGCCGCAGCGGCAGACGTGCTGGTGGTTGCCCAGAAGATCGTCTCCAAGTCCGAGGGCCGGCTGGTCGAGCTCGCGAGCGTCGTCCCGGGCACGCGGGCGCGCGAGCTGGCGGCCACCACCGGCAAGGACGCGCGGCTGGTCGAGCTCGTGCTCGCCGAGTCCACCGAGGTGCTGCGCGCCCGCCGCGATGTGCTCATCGTCCGTCACCGGCTCGGGTTCGTCATGGCGAACGCCGGCATCGACCGCTCCAATGTCCCGGCCCCCGCCGCGCACGAGCAGGTGCTGCTCCTGCCGGTAGATCCCGACGCTTCCGCGGAGCGGCTGCGTGCCGCGCTCGGTACACGGCTCGGAGTCGCTCCGGGTGTGATCATCAGTGACAGTTTCGGCCGCCCGTGGCGCAGGGGCGTCGTCAATATTGCGCTCGGGGCGTGCGGCATCCCCGTGCTCGTCAACCGGCGCGGCGAAACCGATCGCGCCGGCCGGCCTCTCGAGGTCACGGAGGTCGCGCTCGGCGACGCCCTCGCGGCCGCCGCCGGACTGCTCATGGGCGAGGCGGCCGAAGGCATCCCGGCGGTGCTGATCCGTGGCCTGCGCACCTCCGCCCCCGCCAACAGCGCGCGCTCGCTGATCCGCCCGCTGCACGAGGACCTGTTTCGTTGAGTACGACACGAGTCGTGGCGCTCTCGGGCGGCATCGGCGGAGCGAAGCTCGCGCTCGGACTGTACCGGGTCCTCGTGCCCGGCGCGCTCATGGTCGTGGCCAACACCGGCGATGATTTCGATCATCTCGGCCTGCGCATCTGCCCGGATGTCGACACCCTTCTTTATACCCTGGCGGGCCTAGCCAACCCCGAGCTCGGCTGGGGGCGGCGCGACGAGACCTGGACGTGCATGCGTACTCTCGAAACCTACGGCGGCGAGACCTGGTTTCGCCTCGGCGATGCGGATCTGGCGCTGCACCTCGAGCGTACCCGGCGCCTCAGGGCCGGGGAGTCTCTCAGCGAGATCATCGCCGACATCGCGCAACGCCTGGAGGTGCACGCCGCGATCGTGCCGATGAGCGAAGACCCGCTGCGCACGCGGGTTCTCACCGCCGCCGGCGAGCTGGCATTCCAGGATTATTTCGTGCGGCGCCGCTGCGAGCCCAGGGTGCGTGCCCTGCGCTTCGAGGGCGAAGAGCGCGCCCGCCCCTCCGCGCGCGCCCAGGCGGCGCTCAGCGACACGTCGCTGGAGGCGATCGTCGTCTGTCCCTCGAACCCCTATCTGAGCATCGACCCGATGCTCGCGGTGCGCGGCATGCGCGCGCTGCTCGAGAACGCCGCGGCGCCGGTCGTTGCCGTAACGCCGCTCGTCGGCGGCGCCGCGATCAAGGGACCCACCGCCAAGATCATGGCGGAGCTCGGCCTGACGCCGAGCGCCATCACCGTGGCGCAGCACTACCGCGGGCTCATCGACGGCTTCGTGCTCGATGAGCGCGACGCCGCGCTCGCCGCGAGCATCGGCGAGCCGGTGCATGTCACCGACACCGTGATGACCAGTCTCGCCGCGCGCGAGCGGCTGGCACACGAAGTGCTGCAGTTCGCCGCAACGCTGCGTGCGAGCGGCGCGGGAGCGCCATGAGCGCCTGGGCGCTGGTGCCCGTAAAGACACGCGCCGCCGCCAAGAGCCGCCTCGCCGCGGCGCTCGATGCCAGGGCGCGCGCCGCACTGGTCACGGCCATGCTCGCTCATGTGCTGGGCGAGCTGCGTCGCTGTCCCGAGCTGGACGGAATCGCCGTCATGACACCCGGGGCGGAGAGGCTGCCGGACGAGGTGTTGCGGCTCAAGGATTCCGCGGCGGACTTCAACGAGTCGCTGTGCAGCGCGTTCGCAGCGCTCGCAGCGCGCGGCTGCAGCCGTGTCGCGGTCGTCGCCGCGGATCTTCCGCGGCTCGAAGCAGCCGAGGTCAGCGCGCTGCTGGTCGCGGCGGAAAAAACCCGGATCGCGTTGGCGCCCGACCGCCACGGCACGGGAACCAACGCGCTGGCGCTCGCGCTGCCGAGCCGTTTCCGCCCGCGCTTTGGACCCGGTAGCCTCAGGCGCCACCTCGCCGAGGCCGCGGCACTGGGTGTGGGCGCCGCCACCGTGCAGCTTCCGGGACTTGCCTTCGATGTCGACGAGCCGGAGGACCTGGCACTGCTGCAGCGGGGAGCCGCTCCGCCCTGAGCGCAAGCTGCGCGGCGTGCGGGCGCCGGGGTCAGCACCGTCACGCGCGGGTATCATGCAGGCGCCCGTTGAGGAAAGGAGAGTGCTTGTCCGTCGCCGCCAGCAAGACCTCGGGCACGCCGCGCCCCGACGCACCGCCATCCGATGGACCGGCCGGCGCCCTGCAGGCCGCCGAGGTGCTGCGGCTCGAGCATGTGCCGCTGGCGGAGCTGGCTGCTGCCGCGCAGGCGCTGACGCTGCAGGGCCACGGGCGTGCAGTCAGCTACTCGCGCAAGGTATTCATTCCGCTCACGCAGCTGTGCCGCGACGTCTGCCACTACTGCGCTTTCGCGCGGGCGCCGCGCATGCTGCCGCAGCCCTTTCTGTGCCTCGATCAGGTGCTCGACCTCGCGCGCCGCGGCGTGGCGGCCGGCTGCAAGGAAGCGCTGTTCACCCTTGGCGACAAGCCGGAGATGCGCTACCCGGCCGCGCGGCGTGCGCTCGCGTCGCTGGGATTCGCCACCACGCTCGAGTACCTCGAGCACGCCGCGCGCGAGGTATTCGCGCGTACCGGTCTTTTGCCGCACCTCAATCCCGGCGTCATGACCGCAGAGGACCTGCGGCGTCTGCGGACGGTGTCCGTGTCGATGGGGTTGATGCTCGAGACGGCCAGCGCGCGGCTCGCGGAGCGCGGCGGACCGCATTTTGGCTCCCCGGACAAGAGCCCGGCGGTGCGGCTCGCCACCTTACGTGCCGCCGGCGAGCTGGCCATTCCCATGACGACGGGGCTTTTGATCGGAATCGGCGAGACGCGCCGCGAGCGGCTGCAAGCGTTGCTCGCGTTGCGCGAGCTGCAGGCGCGCTACGGACATCTGCAGGAGATCATCATCCAGAACTTTCGCGCCAAGCCCGGCACCCGCATGGCGCACGCATCCGAGCCGCCGCTCGCAGAACACCTGTGGACGATCGCCGCGGCGCGGCTGGTGTTCGGTGCGCACATGTCGCTGCAGGCACCGCCGAACCTGCAGCCGCGGCAGCTCGCCGCGCTGGTGCATGCAGGCGTGAACGACTGGGGTGGCGTCTCGCCGGTAACTCCGGATCACGTCAACCCGGAAGCCCCGTGGCCGCACCTCGAGGCGCTGGCGGCCGAGACGCGCGCCGCCGGGCGCGAGCTGGTCGAGCGCCTCGCCCTCACGCCCCCCTATGTCCGCGAGGCGCAACGCTGGGTGGATACGGCACTGCGCCGCGCGGTGCTGCACCGCTGCGACAGCCTCGGGCGCGCGCGCACTGACGACTGGCACGCCGGTGCCGGCAAGGCGCTGCCGCCGTCCGCCCGCGACTGGCTCGCACGCGGGCGACCGGGGCGCGGCAGGCGCGCCGCCCCCGCAGTGCCGCGCGAGCTGGCGCGCATCCTGCGGCGCGCCGCGCGCGGCGCCGAGCTCGCCTGCGCAGAGATCGGCAGGCTCTTCAGCGCGACCGGCAGCGAGCTCACCGCGGTGCTGCGCGCCGCGGACCGTCTGCGCGCAGCCAGCGTCGGCGAGGCGGTCTCGTATGTCATCAACCGCAACATCAACTACACCAACATCTGCCTCTATCACTGTGGCTTCTGCGCCTTCTCCAAGGGACGCAGCGCCGCGGATGCGCGTGGGCCGGCCTACCGCCTGGACGAGGAGGAGATTGCGCGGCGCACGCTGGCGGCGCGGCAGGCGGGTGCGACTGAGGTCTGCCTGCAGGGCGGCATTCACCCGCGCTACACCGGCCAGACATATCTCGACATCGCCGCCACGGTGAAAAGCGCCGTGCCCGACATGCACGTGCACGCCTTCTCCCCGCTCGAGGTCACGCACGGAGCGCGCACGCTCGGGCTGTCGCTGCGCGACTATCTCACGCGCCTGAGGCAGGCGGGACTCGCGACGCTGCCGGGGACCGCAGCGGAGATTCTCGATGACGAGGTGCGGCAGCTCATCTGTCCCGACAAGATCTCGACCGCCGAGTGGCTCGAGGTGATGCGCGCGGCGCATGAGATCGGGCTGGCGAGCACCGCCACGATCATGTTCGGTCACGTCGATGCGCCGCGGCACTGGGCGCACCATCTGCTGGCGGTGCGGGCGCTGCAGCGCGACACCGGTGGCTTCACCGAGTTCGTGCCGCTGCCCTTCGTGCACATGGAGGCCCCGCTGTGGCGACGCGGCGCCGCGCGCTGCGGGCCGACGCTGCGCGAAGCGTTGCTGATGCATGCGGTGGCGCGCCTGGCACTGCATCCGCTCATCCTCAATATCCAGACCTCGTGGGTGAAGATGGGCCCGGAGGGCGCGGCGCTGTGCCTCGAGGCCGGTGCCAATGATCTCGGCGGCACGCTCATGAACGAATCGATCACGCGCGCGGCCGGCGGTGTCAACGGTCAGGAGTTTTCCGCCGCACGCATGCGCGAGCTCGCTCACGGCATCGGCCGGGCGAGCTGGCAACGCACCACGCTCTACCGGCCGGTGGCCGGGACGCCGCTGCCACCGCGCGGCACGCTGCAGCCTCTCATACCTTCTCTCGCTGGCGCACGCTCTCGTACAGCAACATACCGGCGGCCACCGAGACGTTGAGGCTCTCCACTGCGCCGAGCTGCGGCAGCCTCACCATGAAGTCGCAGTGCTGCCGCGTGAGCTGCCGCAGGCCGCTGCCCTCGCTGCCCAGCGCCAGGACCACCGCTCCCTTGAGATCTACGGCGTCGGCCCGGGTCGCGGCGGCCGCGTCGGCGCCGACCACCCACAGCCCTGCATCCTTGAGCAACCTCAGGGTGCGCGCCAGGTTCGTGACCGTGACCACCGGTGTGGTCTCCGCGGCCCCCGCCGCCACCTTGCGGGCGGCGGGAGTGAGTTGCGCGGCGCGGTCCCGGGGCACGATCACCGCCAGTGCGCCGCAGGCATCGGCGGTACGCAGGCAGGCGCCGAGGTTGTGCGGATCCTGCACACCGTCGAGCGCCAGCAACAGCGGCGCCGTCGCCGACTGCAGCGCCGCCAGCAACGCGTCCTCGCCCCACGGCGATAAGGGGCTGACCTCGGCGGCCACCCCCTGGTGTGCCACATCGCCAAGCAGTTGCTGCAGCGCCCGCGGCGCGACGCGCAGCACCTCCCGCGCATGGCGCCGCGCCAGCTCTTCGATCGTGCGCGCCCGCGCGTCCGCGCGTCGCTCGGCGAGATACACCCGCAGCACGCGCGCCGCATGCCGCTCCAGCATGATGCGCACGGCATGCAGACCGTAGATGGTCTGGACCTTCGGCGAAGTCTGCATGAGCTGGGGGCGCGCTTGGACCCGCTACGCGTCCTCGGCCAGCGCCAGATCGATCAGGCCCTCGATAGGGTTCACCGCGGTCACGACGACGCGGATATGGGCGCCGGTGCGCAGCCGTCGGCCGCTGCGCCGTCCCCGCCAGCCGTGCCCATCCGTTTCCATGACGTAGTCGTCGTCACGCAGGCTGTCCAGGTGCAGCAATCCATCGACGGCGACATCGAGGATCTGCACGAAGCAGCCGAATTCGACCACCGTGGTGATCAGACCCTGGAACGTCTGCCCGATGCGCTCCTTGAGATAAGTGCACTTGAGAAACCCCGAGACATAGCGGTCGGCCTCGTCGGCGCGTTTCTCCAGCCGCGAGGTGCGCTCGCCGAGCCCGCCGAGCTCGGGCGCCTCGTAACGCTTGCCGGCACCGCCCGGGGCCGCGATCAGAGCCTTGAGCGTGCGATGCACGACCAGATCGGGGTAGCGGCGGATGGGGGAAGTGAAGTGCGCGTAGTGCGTGAGCGCAAGTCCGAAGTGGCCGATATTGGTCGGCTGATAGACGGCCTGCGGCATCGCGCGCACCACCAGCGATTCCACGAAGGCACGCTCGGAAGGCTCGCTCACCCGCCGCGCGATTGCCTGCAGATCGCGCGTCGTGACGGTCTGGGGAATGTGCGCCTCGATGCCGAGCGAAGCGAGCGTCGAGGCGAGACGCTCGAGTTTCGCGTCCTCGGGAGTGCCGTGCACGCGGTACAGCGTGCTGCTATGGGTCTTCTCCAGCTCCTGTGCGACCGCGACGTTGGCGAGAATCATGCACTCCTCGATCAGGCGATGGGCCTGATTACGCACGCGCAGCTCGACCGCACGCACGCGCTCGCCCGCGTCGATGACGAACTCGGCTTCGGCGGCGTCAAAGTCCAGCGCGCCGCGGCGCGCGCGCGCCTTGTAGAGCGCGTGGTACACCTCCACCAGCACCGCGAGCCGCTCGAGCAACGGGCCGAGCTCGGCGCGCGCCGCCGGCCGGCCCTCGAACAGCGCCTCGCTGGCGAGGCGGTAGGTGAGCCGTGCCGCCGAGCGCATCACCGCGGGGTAGAAGCGCGCGCTCTGCAGCGCGCCGTTGCGGCTCACGAGCATGTCGGCGGCGAAGCACAGGCGGTCGACGTGAGGCGCCAGCGAGCACAGGTGATCCGACAGCGCCGTCGGCAGCATCGGCAGCACCCGCGTCGGAAAATATACCGAGGTACCGCGTTGCTGCGCCTCGGCATCGAGCGCGGTGCCCGGCCGAACGTAGTGACTCACGTCGGCGATCGCGACGATCAGCCGAAAGCCGCGCGGGTGCGGCTCCGCATAGACCGCATCGTCGAAATCACGCGCATCTTCGCCGTCAATGGTCACGAGCGGCAGATCGCGCAGGTCGGTGCGCTGGCTCGTCTCGCCGGCGTCCACCCGTTCGCCAAAGGACTGCGCTTCGCGCAGCGCCGCCGACGGGAACTCGTAGGGCAGATCGAAACGCGCAATCGCCGATTCGGTGGCGAGCTCGACCGGACGGCACGGATCGAGCCGCTTCACGACCACGGCCTCGGCGGCGGATGCCGAGCCTGCGTGTCGTGTGACTTTGGCGATGACCCAGTCGCCGCTGCGCGCGCCGTGCAGGTCCTGCGGCGCCACCACGCAGCGCAGCTGCAGCCGGCGGTCGGCGGCACTCACCGAGGCGGAGCGGCCCTGAACCTCCACGGTGCCGAGGAAGGCACTCACGCCGCGCTCGAGCACCTGATCGACGACGCCCGACCAGCGATCGCTGGCATCACGCGCGACCTTCACGCGCACCCGGTCGCCGTGCATGACGCCGCGCATCTGCGGCGGCGGCAGGAACACACTGTCCTTGAATCCCTCGACGCGCAGGAAGCCGTAACCGGCACGATTCGCGCTCACCGTCCCTTCCACGAGTGCGCCTGGCTTCACGGCGGCGGCACCGCCGGCAGCGCTGCCGCGCCGGGATGCGCCGCTGCCAGGTGCGCGCACTGCGGCGGGCGAAGGGGCGGCGTGCGCACCGCGTGGCGCCGCGCGCGGCTTGCCGCCGCGTGCGCTCGGCGCGCTGCCGCTGCGCTCACGCCGACCGAACTTTCCTCTACGGGCCTTCAATTGACAGTCCCGGGACCCGTGCGTACATTGCGCGGCCTTCCTTCACCTGCCCGGGTGGCGGAATTGGTAGACGCACTAGTTTCAGGTACTAGCGGGTAACTCCGTGGAGGTTCGAGTCCTCTCCCGGGCACCAATAAAAACAATAAGTTAACGTTTATTTCGATTCTCTTTCTGGAGGTATTTAGGCATCGCCGAAAGGGCGTACGGGAGCGAGCGGTGAGGCTCGTCGTACCGTCCGCGCGGTGGGATTCTACCCACTCTTTGTATATGTCGTTGCGCGAAGGTCAGTTATGAGACAGCGCGCCGGCCGAACAGTTCCCGATTGCCCGACTATAGGATTCGTGAAGACACCTGCCGCCCTGCAGCTCCTGATCGATGACGGCGTGATCGACGAAGTCATCCGCTCGCTCAAGAGCGGCAAGGAAGCAAGCGTGTATCTGGTGCGCGCGGACATGCGCACGCGCTGCGCGAAGATCTACCGGGACGTGCGGCAGCGCAACTTTCAGAAACGTGCGCGCTACCAGCAGTGATCGGAGGTAAATCCCCCGTGGAATGGCTGCATTGGCAGAAGAGTGTGGCCATCGCGGCGCTTGTCCTGGAGATTGCGCGCTAGCTTCGCGATGCTGTGGATATTGGGACATACTGGTACCGTCGTCCCCCGTCTCAGCCTCCTCAAGTTATCATGTAAAAAAGGGGCCAATTTTAAGGCTCTTAGGTCCCGGGTCTCATGGCAATACCCCAACCTTCCGGCGCCGTCTTCGTGAGCCACGCCTCCGAGGACGAAGCGGCGGCGCTGCGCATCGCGTCAGCGTTGCGCACCGCCGGCGTGGAAGCGTGGCTCGACCGTAGCGAGCTCAAGGGTGGCGACGCCTGGGATCACAGGATCCGGGAGCAGCTGCGCGACTGTGCGCTGTTCGTGCCAGTGATTTCTCGCCACACGACGTGCCGCCCCGAAGCCTACTTCCGTCTCGAGTGGCATCTTGCCGATCAGCGCACGCTGCTCATGGCGCGCAGCAAGGCGTTCATCGTGCCGGTGTGTATCGATGATACGACCGAAGCGGAGGCCGAGGTGCCCGAATCGTTCCGGGCGGTGCAGTGGACGCGCCTGCTTGCTGGCGCTGTTTCGCACGCATTCTGCGAGCACATCGCATCGCTCTTGCAGACACCGGCGGGGAAAGCCGCGGGTACCAACGCCAGTTCACGCGCGCCTTCGCCGAACGCGGCGCCGGCTGGAGCCGCAACCGAAGTCATCAAGCTCGGCCCTTTCGAGCTCGTGTCCTCCGAGCGGCAGCTACTGCGCGACGGGCAGCCGGTCGAGCTCGGTGCGCGCGCGTTCGACCTGTTGCAGGTTCTCGCAGAGCAGTCGGGGCGGCTTGTGACCAAGGCGACGTTGCTCGAGCGCGTCTGGCCGAAACTGGTAGTCGATGAGAACAATCTTCCGGCGCAGATCGCGAGCCT
>DATHRC010000004.1:0-97190 GCA_035481975.1 Steroidobacteraceae bacterium | reverse complement strand
ACGCGTGACAGACACCTGCCGCAGCGGGTCTATCTCGATCACGGCACCTACTGGTTTCGACCAAAGCACGGAAAGGCCGTCAATCTCGGGCGGGATCTATCAGACGCACTGGCCAGATACGCAGCGATCATCGGCACACAGTGGACTGGTCGCACGCTTGGGGAGGTGATCGACCGTTACCGTCTCGAGGTTCTGCCCCTAAAACGTAGTGCTCGGACTCGCAAGGACGAAGGCAAGGCCCTCGATCGGCTGAGGGCAGTCTTCGGGCACATGTTGCCCGATCACGTCACAGCGCAGGCCTGCTACAGATACATGGACACTAGGCGATCCAGCGAGGGTAAGCCCGTGCCTGTGGCTGCGCGCCATGAGGTCGCACTACTAGGCCATGTATTCGCCAGGGCAATCCGCTGGGGAACTGCCAGCACCAATGCGGTGCGAGGCATGGACTTCGGGCCGCGGTCAGCGCGGCGCGCACAGGTGCCTCTTGAACAGGTTGAGGCGCTAAAAGTACTGGCGGGCGAGCGGCTGGCCGTGGCGATTGACCTGGCGGTGAGCACTGGCCAGCGTCGCGGAGATCTCCTAGCGCTAAAACGCGAGCAGTTGACTGACGCTGGCATCGTGTTCCGCCAGTCCAAGACTGGTGCTGGAGTACTGATCGAATGGAGCGACGATCTTCGAGCGATTGTCGATCGTGCCAAGCGCCTGGCTCCGCAGATCCCCGGCGAGTACCTGATACGCACGCGACGGGGCACGCCGTACACAGCCGAGGGCTTCTCAGCGATCTGGCAACGACTGATGGCCAAGCACGTGGCAGCCGGCGGTCAGCGCTTCAGCTTCCATGATCTGCGGTCCGTATCCGCAGACGGGGCTGCGACCGCAGAGGAGGCTCAGGCGAGGCTCGGGCATACCAATGTGCAGACCACGCGCCGCCACTACCTGCGGGGGCTTACCAAAGCCAAGCCGCGACGCTGAGAGAGTGTGGATCAGTCAAGAATATTCAGAGATTGCCGGAATATTCAGAACTCAACGCGTGTAAGTTGGCGCGCCCGGAGAGATTCGAACTCCCGACCCCCTGGTTCGTAGCCAGGTACTCTATCCAACTGAGCTACGGGCGCGCTCTTAAGGGGCGCGCATCCTACCATATCAGTGAGCCGATCCCACCTGCTCGCAGGCTTTGCCTTGTCCCCTGCCGCACGCGAAATGCCGGGCGCAAGACGGAGGTATCGCATGCGGGCGCGAAGCCGCACCGGGAAATTAAAGGCGCTGAAGGCGAGAGCCGCCGAACAGCCCGTGGTACACGACGAGGACCACGGCGGCGCCGATGGTCGCGACGACCATGCTATAGAGATTCAGTCCGGTCACGCCGCTCATTCCGGCGATGTGGAAGAGCCAGCCGCCGACAAGCGCTCCGCCTATTCCAAGAAGAATGTCCAGAACGAGCCCTTCTCCGCTTCGATTGACGATTTTGCTGGCAACGAAGCCGGCAATGAGCCCAAGGATGATCCACGCGATAATTGACATGCGATTCTCCGCTTGCATTGAGGGCGTATACGGTGCTGCCGTAACTGCGGACGAAGAATGGTCTCAAAGGTCGGTGGCGTCGGTACGGTGGCATACGCAGGCTAGCGTGCGGGCCGTCTAACGATGCAGTGGCGGCCGGACGGGCGATTTGCCAATGTGCGCGGGCGTACAGATCACGTTTCGAGCAGCGCTTACCGTGCTGTGCGGTGGAGGCCAGACGACTGTTGTCGACGCCGTTCCAACGCCGTAGACGTCGCCAATCCAGCCGCGAGGTGTCAAATGAATCTCCATCTCACGATCGGACCTATCGTCTCACTCATCGCTGGCATTTTGATTCTTGTGGTGCCGCGACTGCTGAACTATATCGTCGCAATCTATCTGATCGTTATGGGTCTTCTGGGACTATTCGGCGGCGGCACCTTCCACCTGAGATAGTCCGAGCCCTGTACAACTCAATGCGTGTCTGCACCGCGGAGCAGCGGCGCTGCTTCGGTTGTCTGGGTATGCGCGAATTGGATGGTTGGCCTGAGTTGCAGCCAGGCGGCCCGGCCGTCGTTCGGGGTCCAGTGTGAAGGAATGACCATATTGATAATCGCGAGACTTTCGCCGTCAACCTGTCGCCTTGGAATAGCATTGCCCGTCAGCGTGCTGACTCCCGGACTTGCCGGATCCCAGGGCTGCTGATTCGCCGCGTCCGAACGCCTGATGCCTTTGATCGGCACTGCAACTGCCAGGACCGACTGATTGGAATGCGGGTCGAACGCCCCGCGCGTGATATTCCAGATCAAGCGCCTGCCGAAGTCGATGCGCATCTCCGAATGAGGCACGATCTGCAGGTCGATCAGCTCGCGCTGAACAGGAGCTATCGCAGTCAGCTGTGACGTAGTGGACGGCATCCGCAGCTGCCCAATCCGCAACCCATACAGGCGCGGCGCGGAGCTACCGCGGGACCACAGAGGTTGACTCACATACAGCATGATTTGTGGACCCCGGGAAGCAGGTGCCATGCTGACGACATCGCCCGCGCAGGCCGCTCTGCTCGAAAGCATCGAGGCGCCACCCAGCAGCATCAGGCTCACGAGCAGGCTTGCGGTTTTTCGCAGCACGTACCCTTGTCCCCCACAGCATTCCCGAGGTCGGTTCGCCAGCCCACATTGGGCCCGCGTTGAGCCCGCGTTGAATTAGGTAAACGGGTTGCGAGTGTTTGCGCTCAGGAGAGAACCTCATCGCCCGCTGCCCCTTCCGGCGACGGCTCCTTGACGCGGGTGCGCCATATCTCGTACGGATCCCACCCCGATTGAGGGCGTGCCAGTGTGTCGGGACCGCTCACCATTCCGGTGACTTCCTCGCTCGCCGCCGCTGACATCCGCTCGTCGGCGGCAAGTCCTTCTGCTCCCTTGTGCGCTGTCATAGCCGTCCCAGCAATAACAGCACGAGCACAACGACCAACACCAATCCCAACCCGCCACTGGGCCCGTAGCCCCAATTGCGGCTATGCGGCCAACGCGGGATCGCGCCGATCAGCATGAGTACCAGAATGATCAGCAGAATGGTTCCCAGAGTCATGGGCGCTTCTCCTCGGTGAGTTGATTGGGTTCGCAGCCGCTGGAGCCGCGGCGTCACCGGGCCTTTGACCGAGCGTAGGCGCACGCCCGGCCTGGCTCAGTGCACTACCGTACGAACGGTGTGGCCAGGGATAAAACGCGGAGAGCTTGGGACAGGTAGCCGCGTGCCCCCCGGGATTGACCCGGGGGCCGATGCATGGATCAACGCTTGGCCTCGCTTGCATGGCCACGTCCATCGCGCTCTTCGTTTCCCGTGAAGTGCGCTTTATCGACGCGCTTCGCCGGCTCGGCCTTCTCGCCCCGGTTTGGCATTGCACCGTGGTAACCATGCTCTGGATGGAAAGCATTGTTTACGTTGCCACGGAAATTGTCGGGGCCATGAAACCACGGGCCAGCGCCGATGAACACCTCGCCACTAAACCATTCTGGGCCGTAGTAGCCGGAGGGCGCACAGCTGTAGGGAGCGACATCGTAGTAACCGTAGGGGCATGAAGGGGCTGCACCAACATTGATGCTGACCTGAGCCACTGCATTGGGGGCGGTTGCCGCGAAGCAGCTTCCGGCAACTGCGACTAACATTACAAATTTAAGTCCACGCATAAATGTACCTCTCAATTAATGATGAAAGATCGCATGGCCGCACTGCGTGATCTGTACGGCACCACACGCAGGGCATGTTAGACGGTGAGAGAAAAGCGGATCTGTTTCTGTCGATCCTCCGGGCTTCGCGCCGCGGACGGGTCGCGGTGGAGGTGTCGATCAGTGATACAAAAAAGGCCGCCAGCGTAGATAACCGCGCCGGCGGCCCTGCTGAATCCGGTCGAAATCCTGATCCAGGCGGCGGATGCTAGGCGGCCCGATGTGAGCCGGTCTGTACGGCAGCGAACATTCGGCCACCGGCAAGTCCGGTGGACTGTACGGCAGCGAACATTCGGCCACCGGCAGGTCCGGCCACTACGTCTCGAATCGCGTGTTCGTCGGCGCGAAGCAAAGCACCACCGGCGGAAAATGATCCGGGAAGCCGCGTCGGGGTGATGTATCAGTTCGAGTACTAGTGAGATCGGCTGAGGGTGGCCCGTTGGATCTTCATCTGTTCAGGGGCCGTCTTTAGGGCCGTGGCGTGGCCACCAGCGCTCGAGCAGCGCTGCCGCCCAAGCCTTGCCGCCGAGCCCAAACGCCAGCGCGAGCGCCAGCACGATACCCCCCAAGATGACGAGAAACGTGCGCTGGACGATGTCGCCGCCGACCTCCACCTGGCTCAGCGCGATCATGATGACGAACGCCATGATGAGATATTGAGCGAGCTTGCCCAGGAGGTCCGCATCCGGAATCCGCGCCTCTACGCAATAAGTCTTGACCGCGCCGCCGACGAATCGGGCGAAATACGCTCCGAGCACCACGGCCAGCATGGCGACCAGCAGCTTCGGCGCGAACAGCACTATCTGGTGCAGCACGTCGGTGACGTGGGTGAGGCCCAGTGTACTGAAGGCGCTCATGAGCGCCGCCACTATCACCAGCCAATAGGCGAACAGTCCGAACAGGGTGGTCGTGTCGCCGCGCAGACCGCCCTGCTGCAGGAAATGGTCCGTACCCGCCCGCTCGGTCAGTACGTTGAAATTGACGGCGCGTAATCCCCGTTCGACGGCAAAGCGGATCGCCTTGGCGATCAGCCAGCCGGCGAGGACAATGGCGAACGCCATGGCCAGGCGGGGAAGGAACTGCGCCGCCTGGTGCAGGAACTCGCGCGAGGCATCCGCCAATAGATCAAGATTCTGCATGAATACCTCCGCGGCGCGCGAGGCGCATCGCGCGATGATCGATGGTCATGTGATGCCCCACTCGAGAATGCCTTGCAAGGGTATGCCCGCCCAGGCGGGGCGGTTGCCGATCTCGTAGCGGAGCTCGTACAGCGCCTTCTCGAGCTCGAACAAACCCAGTAAGCCGATCCCGGGCGTCAGTGCATCGTATAGGGACGCGCCGCGCGCCGCCGCATCGTAGGCGTCGAGAAAGGCCGCCCGCACTTCCGCCGCCCAGCCTCGGGCGAAAGGGGCCAGCTTGGCCAGTTCGATATCGTCGTGCGCCACGCCTTTAAGCGCGCTGTGCTCGACGTAGCTGAACGAGCGCAGCATCCCGGCGACGTCGCGCAGCGGCGATTGCTTGGCGCGCCGCTCCTCGAGGCTGTGGCCCGGCTCGCCCTCGAAATCGATGAGGACGAAGTCGTTGCGGGTCAGCAATACCTGTCCGAGGTGGTAGTCGCCGTGGATGCGGATCTTCGTTCCCTTGGGCTCGGAGGCGATGCAGGTCCCGATGCGCCTCAGGATCTCGTCCCGGGCCGCCAGAATGGCATTGGCCTTCTCTCGATCCGGTCCCGTGAGATCGTTCAAGCGGATCTTTAGCAAACCCAGCGCGTTCTCGAGCTCCTCGGTCGCCCGCTGCCTGTATGCCTCGAGATCCGCGCGCGTGAGCGGCTGCGGATCGAATGCGCTGTCCTTCGTGGGCGTGGCCAAGGCTCGATGCAGCTCGGCGGTGCGCACCGCGAGTACTCGGATCAGCGCCAGATAGGCTTCATGCATGTTCGCAGGCGGCGTATCCGTGGGGGGCGCGGTACGATGCTCCTCGAGGTTACGCCGCAGGTACTCGAGCGACCAGGTCCAGGCGTCGCCCTGATTGGCGACATAGGCCTGCAGCATCGCTAACAAGCACGGCTCGCCGTCCTTACCCCTATATTGCAGGACGCCGGCCAGCGGAGCGCAGTTGCCGAAATTCACCGCATCCGTCAGATACAGTCCCATCTCGAGCTCCGGGCTCGCGCCGGCGCGGAGTCTGCGGTAACCCTTGAGAATGAGGCGCTCACCGAGCACGACGACCGTGTTGGAGCTGGATCCTTGCGGCCGGGCGGCGGGCAGCGAACTGAAATCGGCGCCGACGAGACGGCCGAACGCGGCGGTCGGGCGGAACTGGAGCTCCCCTTGGAGCGTCGCGATCTCACGAGGCTTCGCCATCGCGGCAACCAGCGCCTGGCAAAATACCTCGTCGGCAAACGCATCGCCCATGACGCCGACGCTCGATTGCTGGCGAATCTTGGCGATGGCGGCGGTGGAGAGATTGCGTACACGCCCCTCGTCGCGCTCTTCCCAGGCGAGCGCCAACGGCATGAAATATCCGGTGGTCTCGCCGCCTACAATGACATCCAGGAGCGCGACGACCCAGCTCGATTTACCCTCCTGCCACAGCACGTGATCGACGATGCGCGCGCGCTCGATGGGCGTGCCCTTCGAGGCGTACCAGCGCTGAGTCTCGATGAAGCGCGGCAATGTGTCGGTCTCGAACTGCAGACGAGTCCTCTCCGCCATGCCGATGCGCCAGGGCACCACACGCTCGCGGAACAAGCTGCTCCAACCGTCGAACAGCACCAGCACGGGGCGTTCGTCGATGGACAGGATCTGCTCGTGCCACGACGGCGCCTCCGCGTCCTTGGTCAGCTTGAACCAATAGAAACCGTAGGCCGACAGCGTCAGGAAGTAGGGTAGATCGCCGATGGGCGGGAAGGTCGTGCGGCCGAGCATCTCCACCGGCACTCGTGCCTTGAATTCCGACAGGTTGAGCTCCACCGGCTGCGCGGAACGCGACAGGTTGGCGACGCAGAGGATGCTGTCCTCGCCGTATTCGCGCAGATACGCCAGAATCTTGCGGTTGCCGGGCCGCAAGAACCGCCGCGTGCCGCGCCCGAACGCCTGGCTGGTCTTGCGCACCGCCAGCATGCGCTTGGTCCAGGAGAGGAGCGAGCTCGGATCGCGCGACTGCGCCTCTACATTGATCGACGGGTAGCCGTAGATCGGATCCATGATCGGCGGCAGATACAGCCGCTGCGGATCGGCGCGCGAGAAGCCGGCGTTACGGTCCGGGCTCCACTGCATGGGTGTACGTACGCCGTTGCGGTCGCCGATGAATACGTTGTCACCCATGCCGATCTCATCTCCGTAGTACACGATGGGCGAACCGGGCATGGAGAGCAGCAGGCTGTTCATCAGCTTGATGCGTTCGCGGTCGTTCTCCATGAGGGGCGAGAGGCGCCGGCGAATCCCCAGGTTGATGCGCGCCCGCACGTCCGAGGCGTACGTGGTGTACATGTAGTCGCGCTCTTTGCTCGTGACCATTTCGAGGGTCAGCTCGTCATGATTGCGCAGGAAAATCGCCCACTGACAGGTATCGGGGATATCGGGCGTCTGCTGCATGATCTCGGATATGGGGTAGCGGTCCTCCTGGGCGATGGACATGTACATCCGCGGCATGAGCGGGAAGTGGTAGGCCATGTGGCATTCGTCGCCGTCGCCGAAATACTCGCGCACGTCCTCGGGCCACTGGTTCGCTTCGGCGAGCAGGAATCGATTCTTGTAGTTCGCATCGATCGCCGCGCGCAGCCGCTTGATCACCTCGTGCGTTTCGGGCAGATTTTCGTTGTTGGTGCCCTCGCGCTCCACGAGATACGGGATGGCGTCCAAGCGGAAGCCGTCGACGCCCATGTCGAGCCAGAAGCGCATGATCTCGAGCACCGCGCTCATGACCTGCGGATTGTCAAAATTGAGGTCCGGCTGGTGGCTGAAGAAGCGGTGCCAGTAATACGCCTTGGCGACCGGGTCGAAGGTCCAGTTGGAGGTCTCGGTGTCGAGGAAGATGATGCGCGTGCCGAGATACTTCTGATCGGTGTCGCTCCAGACGTAGAAGTCGCGCTCGGGCGAGCCGGGCGCGGCTTTGCGCGCCGCCTGGAACCAGGAATGCTGGTCGGAGGTGTGGTTGATGACGAGCTCGGTCACCACTTTGAGTCCGAGGCGGTGCGCCTCGCGCAGCATGGCGCGGAAATCATCGAGCGTCCCGTACTGCGGGTGCACGTTCTTGTAATCGGCAATATCGTAACCGTCGTCCTTGAGCGGCGACGGATAGAACGGCATGAGCCAGATGGTGTTGACACCGAGGTCGCGGATGTAGCCGAGCTTGGACGTCAAGCCCTGAAAATCGCCGATACCGTCGTCGTTCGAATCCAGGAAGGATTTGACGTTGAGCTGATAGAGGACCGCATCCTTGTACCAGAGCGGATCATCGACATCGAGCCCGGAAAGCGTCGCGGGATCGAGGGCAGGAGCGGCGCCGTCGTTCATGAAAGCCTCGGACTTACATGAAGTAGTCGAAATCGTGCTCGCTGCGCAGATGCCGGCGCACCACGAACACGTGCGCCGGCAGCCGCGCCGGATCGAGCATCACGAAGTTGCGGCCGCCGCGCCACTGATAGCGCTGCTCGCTCAACAGATCGTGCACCTGGTAAGGCCGGTCCGGGTCGAGCCCGAGGGCCTTGAGGTCGAGCTCGACCCACCCTGATTGGACATGGTGCGGATCCAGATTGACGACCGTCAGGACGATGTTGCCCGTCGCCTCGTCGCTCTTTCGATAGGCGATGAGATACTCGTTGTCCACCGGACAGAAATGCAAGGATCGATCCGATTGCAGCGCGACGTTCGCGCGGCGTGCGCGGTTCATTCGGGCGATCAGAGAGCGCAGGCTGTCGGGTCGATCGAGGCGCCAATGGCGAAGCTGGTATTTCTCGGAGTTCAGATATTCCTCGCTGCCCGGTTCGCGCGGCGCGCTTTCCATGAGCTCGAAGGTGGGCCCGTAAATCCCGTAGTTGGCGCATAGCGTCGCCGCGAGAATGAGCCTCGCCGCGAACACCGCGCGCAGCCCCGATTGCAAGGTCTCCTGCAGAATGTCCGGCGTGTTCGGCCAGACGTTGGGCCGCAAGTACTGCCACCCGGGTCCTTGCGTCAGCTCGGTAAAGTACTCGGTCAACTCTTGCTTGGTGTTGCGCCAGGTGAAATAGGTGTACGACTGGGTGAAACCGAGCTTTGCCAGGCGGTGCATCACCTTCGGCCGGGTGAAGGCTTCCGCCAGGAAGATCACATCCGGGTTCTCGCGCCGGATCTCGTCGATGACCCATTCCCAGAAGGGAAACGCCTTGGTGTGCGGATTGTCGACGCGAAAGATCCGTACACCCTGTTCGATCCAGAACTCCATCACGCTCTTGAGCTCCTCCCACAGCGCGCGCCAGTCGTCGGTCTCGAAATCGAACGGATAGATGTCCTGGTACTTCTTCGGAGGGTTCTCGGCGTATTGCACGCTGCCGTCGGGCCGGTGTTTGAACCAGTCGGGATGCGCGCTCACGTAGGGGTGATCGGGCGCGCACTGGAACGCGATGTCGAGGGCAATCTCCATTCCCCGGCTCCGCGCCCGCGCATTGAGGCTCTTGAAATCCTCCAAGGATCCCAGCTCCGGCAAAATCTCCTTGTGTCCGCCCTCCGCGGATCCAATGGCCCAGGGGCTGCCCACATCGCCGGGCCTCGCCTGGAGCGCGTTGTTGGCGCCCTTGCGGTTCACGCGACCGATGGGTTGGATGGGCGGAAGGTACAGTACGTCGAAGCCCATCTCGGCCACGTAGGGGATGAGCGCCTCGACGTCCTTGAACTTGCCGTGACGTTTGGGATCCGGCGCGGCAGAGCGCGGAAACAATTCGTACCAGCTTGAGAATCCGGCGCGCTTGCGATCCACCACGATCTCGAGCGACGCGGCGGCCGCGCGGCTTCGATCCGGGTAGCGGCCGACGAGGCTCGCCCGCGCCGGATCGAGCGCAAGCGCTTTGAGGGATGCCGTGTCCGACACCCCGACCGATTCGTCCTTGGCGCGATCGGAGAGGAGCGCGGCCCAATCGGCGAGAATGGCGGCATCGTTGCCGCGAGCGCGCGCGGCGGCCTCGAGCGCAAGCACAGCTCCCACCTGCAGCGCCACCCGCACGTCGGCGAGATCCTCGCGCCGCTCCAGCTCGTTGCGCCAGGATTCGAAGTGATCCACCCAGGCCGAGACTTCGCATCGATAGCGGCCCGGCGCCGGCGGGGTGAATTCGGCGATCCAGACATCGTTACCCTGCGCCGACATGTCGGACTCGTGCGCCGTTGATTCCTCGAGCTCGAAGGCTCCCCGCGCCTGCGATTTCCCGAGCGCCTGCCAGCGCATCGTCACCCTGAGTCGGTCGTGCCCATCGGCGAAGCAATGGGCCTCGATGCGCACTGGCTCGCCGGCGATGCGCTTGGCGGGGAAGCGTCCGCCGTCGACGCTCGGTGAGAGCGCATCGATGACGGCGCGGATTCGGCCGTCGCCGACTGCCGGCGCGGCGTGCGGCGACGCCGTGGCGGCCCCTACGGGTGATCCGGCGATTGGGGCCGGCGTGGCGAGCGGCGGTTCACCCGAGCCCGGTGGTGTCCCCGAGGCGGACGGCGGTGGCGACGGCGGCGGTCCGGTCCGCTTGCGCGGCTCTGTGGCCTTGTCGCCGGGTGGTCCCACGCTGCCCACGCTGCCTCGCCGTTCAGCCATGGGGCTCCCAGCGGAGCATGATGGTCGATAGCGGCGGCAGCGTGAGATTCACCGATTCGACGCGGCCGTGCGTGCTCACGGGCACGGATTCCACCGCCCCCAGGTTTCCCCAGCCCGCGCCGCCGTATTCGCGTGCATCGCTGTTCAGGATCTCGCGCCAGATTCCGCGCTTCGGAACGCCGATCAGAAAATTGGTGCGCGGCACGGGTGTGAAGTTGCAGGCGACGAGTACGGGCGCTACATCGCCCCCGCCCTTGCGCAGAAACGCGATCATGCTGTTGTCGGCGTTGTCGACGTCCAGCCATTCGAAGCCGTCCGGCGAAAAATCGATCCGATACAACGCGGGCTCGCTGCGGTACACGCGGTTCAAATCGCTCACCCAGCGCTGCATGCCGGCGTGCTCGGGGAGACCCGTGACCCACCATTCGAGCTCGCCCTCGTGAGTCCATTCGCGCCGCTGACCGAACTCGCCGCCCATGAACAGCAATTTCTTTCCCGGATGCCCCCACATGTAGCCGCATAGCGCGCGCAGATTGGCGAACTGCTGCCAGTCGTCGCCGGGCATTTTGCCGATCAGCGAGCCCTTGCCGTACACCACCTCGTCGTGCGACAGCGGCAATACGAAGTTCTCGTGGAAGGCGTAGATCAACGAGAACGTCAGCTGTCCGTGGTGATAGCGCCGATAGATCGGGTCTTCCTGCATGTACTTCAGAGTGTCGTGCATCCACCCCATGTTCCATTTCAGGCCGAAGCCGAGGCCGCCCATATCGGTGGGGCGCGACACCATGGGCCAGGCGGTCGATTCCTCGGCGATCATCGTCGCGTCCGGATGGTCGCGGTAAACGGCGCGGTTCAAAGCGCGCAGGAACTCGATGGCTGCGAGATTTTCACGGCCGCCGAAGCGGTTCGGAATCCATTCGCCTTCCTTGCGCGCGTAGTCGAGATAGAGCATCGAAGCGACCGCATCGACGCGCAGGCCGTCGATGTGGTAATGCTTCAGCCAGAATAGCGCGGACGATACCAGGAAGCTGCGTACTTCGTTGCGCCCATAATTGAAGATGGCGGAGTTCCATTCGGGATGAAAGCCCTGGCGCGCATCGGCATGCTCATACACGTGAGTGCCGTCGAAATAGATCAAACCGTGCGCGTCCGTGGGGAAATGCGAGGGAACCCAGTCGAGGATTACGCCGATGCCTTTCTGATGCAGGTGATCGACGAAGTACATGAGATCTTGCGGCGTGCCATAGCGCGCGGTTGGCGAGAAATATCCGGTGGTCTGGTAGCCCCACGAGCCGTAGAACGGATGCTCGGTCACCGGCATCAACTCGATGTGCGTGAAGCCCAAATGCAGCACGTAATCCGCGAGCTCGTGGGCAATGTCGCGGTAATTGGGTAGATGTCCGTCCTTGCGCCTCCATGAGCCGAGATGCAACTCGTAGATGGACATCGGGGCGTCGAGCCCGTTGCAGGCGGCGCGCGAAGCCATCCATTTCGCGTCCTGCCACTCCCATTCGAGCGACCAGATCCTCGAGCCGGTGGCCGGTGGTAGCTCGGAGTAGAAGCCGATGGGATCGGCTTTTTCTCCGGCGTAACCGTTCATGCCGGAGGTAATCCGATATTTGTAGGCTTGACCGCGTTGAGCGGCCGGCACGATGCACTCCCAAATGCCCGATCCATCCGAACGCGGCGCCAGCATATCCTCATGGGCGCCCCAGCCGTTCCAATCGCCGATGACCGTTACTTTGGCGGCGTTCGGCGCCCAGACGCCGAATGAGGCCCCCCCGTTGCCTTGCAGGTGACACCCGAGCTTCGAGAAGAGTTCGCCGTGGCTTCCCTCTTTAAATAGATAGATGTCGTGCTTGGTCAACAAAATATTCAGCTCCCGTCGGGCGGCAAACAAGCATACGATTGCATCGCTGGCGGCTGCCGATGGGAAAGTCTCACGGCTTCTTCGCCACAACCTTGCCGTTTTCCCACACGTAGAGCGGCGTGGCATACATGCGCGCAGTCTTCCGAGCATCCTTTGCCGCACGACGCAAGGCATGGCCTACTCCAGCGGCAAAGCTCGGTGGTCGCCTTCCCTTCGTTCGCGTTTTCGCCTTCACGGACTTTTCTCCAATAGTCGTGGTGCATGGCCCGAATTGTCGTACACAGCCCAGCTGTCGGCCAAAGGCCGGTAGATGCGCTGAAAGTTCCGCCAGCCTCTTGAGAACCTCCTGACGACGTCAGCCCGCGGCACATCATGGCCACCCTGGCGCACTCGAGCAGCGATGCGCCGCAGCGCCAATTGAACGGAACGCAGCCGAAGGTACACCATCTCGATACGGTAGCCGGCTTGCTTCCAAGCCTGGAGCCGGCGCACGTAGGTCAACCCGCTGAGCGTCGTCTTGAAGGCAAAATCCATTCGTTCAGCCGCCAAACGATCGATCTCTCGCAGCGATGGCTGCGAGCTCCGGTTTGAGCGGCGATAAACCACTCGCAATCAGATCGGCGTTTACAAAGTGAATCACGCCCGCGTCTTCGGGTAGATACCGGCGCGCAAACGTAGTCTTCCCGGAACCGTTGGCGCCCGTAATCAGCACGCATCGAGGTTGTCGCTTGGATTTCGCCACGTACGAGAGCGCCCGATTCTTCCATCCAGCAATCTACGCGCTGAACCGATGATGCTATCATAAGCATATGATTTTGCTTAACTATCCAGATCGACACTCTCAACACGTCAATGGGCTGCTACCTGATCACCGAAACCATGTCACGGAGGCACGAGCTGAGCATGGAATCCTACGATCGGCTTTTCCCCAGTCAGGACACGATGCCGCGCGGTGGATTCGGTAATCTCATTGCGCTGCCGCTGCAACACGGGCCAAGGGCGCTGGGAAACTCGGCTTTCCTCGACGACCAATTTCGTCCCTATCCCGATGACCAACAGTGGTCTTATCTCGCCTCGCTGCCGCGCATCGATACGGCGACCGTGGAGCTGATCGCCCGCGAGGCGGCGGACCGGGGATCAGTGGTCGGCGTGCGCATCGCGACGATCGACGGAGGAGATGCCGCACCGTGGACTCAGCTGCCGTCGCGGAAACGCACTCCGGCCGTCATTACCGAGCCACTCCCGCGGGTAGTGCGCGCAGTGCTCGCGCAAAGCTGTATGTCGATAAGGCGGGCCTGCCGTCACCTTTGATCAACCAGATCAAGCGACTGGGCGCCTTTCACAACCCCGAGTTCTTCAACAGAGTATGCGTCTCTCGACGGCCACGACACCGAGAGTCATCGCATGCGCGGAAGATTTGCCGCAGTTCGTCGGTTTGCCGCGAGGTTGCCAGAACGAGCTCGAAGCGTTGTTACGCGACCATGGGGTTGCCGTCGAGGTCGAAGACCAGCGCGTCGGCGGTGAACGACTCGCGTTGCAGGCGGCCGCGGACACGCTGTGTGCGCGCGATATCGGCGTGTTCGTAGCGCCCCCTGGCGTGGGCAAGACCGTCGTCGGTGACCACCTCGTCGCGGCTCCCATCGAGCGGCTGCGGTACGTGTCGACGCTGCGCCGTGAAAGTGAGGGGTGTGCCGCAAATTCGGCACTCGTGGATCCGGCGACCGGCTGCCCGCGGGCCACAGCAGTTATGTCAAGTTCCTGACGACAGAATCTGTCCAACATTCCTGACATCATTCCCGCTCATCTCTGCTTAGTCTTCGGGCGGTCTCGCGCGCAGCGCCGAACGCGAGCTCATCGCTCCTGAGATTTCCCACCTCGAGCTTTCGCATGCAGCGGCGGGCCGGCCGGAGCCAGCGTTTGTGCCAACGATACTTGTTTGGATCGGAATCATGAGGAAAGCAACGTGATCAAATTCGCCAGTTGTTCCAGACGCGCGACCTGGCTCATGGCTCTGCTGCTGAGTACTTTGGCGGCAGGATGTGGCGCAGGACGAGATCCGATCCTGGGTTTGGGCGCTGCCGGCGGGGGTGTGGTAGCTGCAATTGCACCGCAGGTGACTGCCGTAAGGCCGCTCAATGCTGTCAGCGGTGTAGCGACCAACACGGTGATCGTCGCAGCCTTCACCGAGGATATGGCCCCGGCGACGATCACCGCCGCGACCTTCACGGTGACGTGTGCGGCGCCCTGCGTCTCTCCCCACGGCAATGTGATCTACGTCGGCGGCAGCCGAGCCGCCGTCTTCACACCGACGACGGCGCTGGCGATCAACACCACCTATACCGCCACGATCACCGACGCGGCGACGAACGTAGCCGGCACCGCGCTGGCCGGCAATCAAGCCGCATTGCCCGCGTCGAGTGACTACGTATGGAAGTTCACCACCGGCGCAGCTACGGACACGACCCGACCCAGCGTGACGCTCACGGTGCCTGCCACGAGCATTCCCGGGCCGACGACCGGCGTACCCACCAACACCGCGATCGTCGCCACGTTCAGCGAGGATATGAACCCGGCAACGATCACCGCCGCCAGTTTCACGGTGACGTGTGCCGCACCGTGCGTCGCCCCTGCAGGCCATGTCAGTTACGCGCTCGGCACGCAGGCCGCAGCGTTCACGCCAACGGCAGCACTTGCAGCCAACACGACCTATACCGCCACGATCACCTCCGTCGCGACTGACCTTTCGGGCAACGCGCTGGCGGGCAATCAAGCCGCCTTGCCCGCGGCGAGCGATTATGTATGGACCTTCACCACCGGAGCGGCAGTCCCGGCGGCAGATGTCTCGGTGCATTCCACCAACCCCACCGCCGGTGAGATGAACGTCTGTCCCGACGCGACCATCAACGCGACATTCAATGTGCCTTCCGGCTTGCGGATGGACCCGAGCACGGTCGACGCGGCGACGTTCACCCTCACGGGACCGGCGCCCGCAGTGACCGCCGTCACCGCAGCATCAGTGGTGCTTGATGCCGCTACCGGGCTCATTGCGACCTTCACGCCGCAAAGTGCTCTTACGACCGGCGGCAACTATACGGCCACAATCACAGGTGGCGCCGTCGGAGTCCACGATCTGGCAGTCCCGGCGAATGCCATGGTGAGCAACTTCACGTGGAGCTTCACCGTGGGTCCGGCCACCGGCAATTGTGTGGCGCCAGTACCACTGCGATCAGCTGCGCCGTTCGGAACCTTTGGCGGCACCGCCGGCATGACCAACACCGGAATTCTCACCGTGATCAATGGCGACATCGGGACCATCGCGACCGGCACTTCGTCGATCACCGGATTTCACGACACGGCCGGCGACATCTACACGGAATCGCCGGCTAACATCGGCACAGTAAACGGAACGATCTACACGTGCACTAATTCCACCACGGGGCCAACGCACGCCGGGCCGAATGCCGCTTATTGCAACATTGCCACCCAGGCCCGTCTGGACGCGCAATCTGCCTATCTTGCCCTGGTGGCACTGCCCCCCGGCGCAAATCCAGGCGGGAACCTGGAGGGGCTCACACTCACCCCCGGTGTCTATACGGCGCCCGCCGGATCGTTCCTGATCCAGGGCGGGGATCTCACCCTCGATGCCCAAGGTAATGCAAATGCCGTGTGGGTGTTCCAGATGGCGACCACGCTGACGGTGGGAGGTCCGGGAGCGGCGGCCCCGCAAAGCATCATCCTGTCCGGTGGGGCCCAGGCCAAGAACATTTTCTGGCAGGTTGGCTCCAGCGCGACGATCAATGCAGGAGGGGGCGGGACTATGGTGGGAACTATCATTTCCCAGGCGGGAGCCACCTTCTCCACCGTCGGCAAGACCAACGTCGTGACGCTCAACGGCCGGGTGCTCTCTCTGGGTGCATCGGTCACGCTGGTCGACACGGTCATCAACGTGCCTGGTCCGTAGTGCAAGGCCGGTAACTTCTCCAGGAGCTGACATGAAATTAGCAAGAAGCTTGGCGCTGCTGGGCGTGGCGGCGCTCACCGGCTCGTTGGCCGTGGCGGACGACTCGGGCTGGTACGTCGGCGCCAACGCGGGTCGGTCGCAAGCGAAAATCGATAACACGCGGATCACCAGCGATCTGCTGGCGACAGGTTTTGTCACCACCTCGATCCACGACCAAGATAGCCACCTGGGCTTCAAGCTGTTTGGCGGCTACTCGTTCAACCGGTATTTTGCCCTCGAAGGCGGCTATTTCAATCTGGGTCGGTTTGGCTTCACCGCAGACACACAGCCGGCGGGCGCACTGAACGGCAACATCAAGCTCCAGGGTGCGAACCTCGACGCAGTCGGTACCTTGCCGTTGACCGAAAGGTTCGCCCTGCTCGCCCGCGTCGGGTTGAACTACGCTTATGCCAAGGACGCGTTCGCCGGCACCGGAGCGGTCAATGTGTCCGATCCCGATCGCAGTCAGCACGCCGCAAACTACAAGTTCGGCGCGGGACTACAGTACAAATTCACGGACTCTTTGGGAATACGCGCCGAAGCGGAGCGCTACCGGGTCGACGATGCGGTCGGCAACAAAGGCGACGTCGATCTTTACACGCTCGGTGTGATCTACCGGTTCGGTGGCAAGACGCCGGTCTCGGCCTCACCTGCAGCAGCAGTCCCTGCCGCGGTGCCGCCGGCGTTCGTGGCATCAGAACCGATACTGGACATCGTGCCGATTCCGACCGGGGCCCAGCAGTATTGCAGCGTTCTCGACATCCAGTTCGACGTCAACGAGCACGACATTCAGCGTCAAGACAAGGAGAAGCTTCGCGTCGTGGGAACCTTCCTGACGAAATATCCCGACACGACGGCACAGATCGAGGGTCACACGGATAACGTGGGAGCCGCCGGGGACAATATGCGATTGTCGCAGCGCCGTGCGGACAGCGTGGTGCGCTATATGGAGAATGATCTGCACATCAGTCCTTCGCGGCTGACGGCAGTGGGGTACGGAGATACCCGCCCCATCGGCGACAACCGCACCGAGGAGGGCAAGCGGTTGAACCGGCGCATCGATACCGTGATCGCTTGCGTCACCGATATCGAGGGTCTCACGGTAGTCCCCGCCAGGATCACCATGGCCCTGATGATCGAGTTCGACGAGAACGCGGCTGATATCAAACCTCAATACGCTGACGCGTTGCGCGAGCTCGCGAATTTCCTCAAAGCAAATCCCACCCTCACTGCAACGGTGGAAGGACATACTGCCAACCTGCACGCGACGCCGGAGTTGGTACTGGCAATCTCCCGGCGCCGCGCTGAAAGCGTGGTGACCTATCTGGTCGATAACTTCGGCATCGCCCGTTCACGGCTTTCTGCGGAGGGCTTCGGTCAGAGCCGACGCGTCGCCTATAACACCAGCGTCGAGGGGCGGCAGGAAAACCGACGGGTCAACGTCATCATCAACTACCCCAGATAGCGGCGGCGTCGCGCGTACGCGGGGGCGGACCTGCTGGCGGGCAGGTGAACGCGAACCCGACCGTTTTACCACCGTTGAGGTTGAACTACTTGGCGCTATGAGCAGTTAAGTGTTTGAATCTGGCGGAGAGAGAGGGATTCGAACCCTCGAAGGGCTTTTGACCCTTACACCCTTAGCAGGGGTGCGCCTTCGACCACTCGGCCATCTCTCCGCGAACTTGAGGCAGCGCCACCATCGCGCGGGGCGGCCATGATACGGAAAGCGCACCCGGCGGGCAAAAGGCGCGCTTGCCCTCAGGCGCTGAGGCGGGCGCGCACGAACTCCTGCACCGACTCGAGCGCGGCATCCAGCGCCTCGGGTTTGCTGCCGCCCGCCTGCGCGAAGTCGGCGCGTCCGCCGCCGCGTCCGCCGACCTGCGCGGCCACCGCGCCGGCGAGCTCGCCCGCCTTGATGCGCGAGGTCTGGTCGGGCGTGACACCGACAACCAGCACGACCTTGGCGGGGCTCTCCACGCTCGCCAGCACCACCACTGCAGGCTTCAGACGCTCCTTGAGCTGATCGACCGCGGTGCGCAGGCCGGCCGCATCGACACCATCCACCTTGGTCGCGACCACCTTCACGCCCTGCACATCGACTGCGCCCGCGGCCAGATCCACGCCCTGGCCGGAAGCCAGGCGGTCCTTGAGCGAGCGAATCTCCCGCTCCATTGCGCGGGTGCGCTCGAGCTGCTCGCGCACTTTTTCCTTCAGGTCCTCGTGCGAGCCGCGCACCAGTGCGGCGACATCGCGCAGCAGCGCGTCGTTGCGTTCGACGTAATCGAGCGCACCGGCGCCCGTCAGCGCCTCGATGCGCCGCACTCCCGAGGCCACGCCGGTTTCGCCGATGATCTTGAACAAGCCGATGTCGCCGGAGCGCTGCACGTGCGTGCCGCCGCACAGTTCCACGGAAAAATCACCCAGGCGCAGCACCCGCACGTCCTTGTCGTACTTCTCGCCGAACAGTGCCATGGCGCCCGCCGCGACCGCGCTGTCGTAGTCCATCACGCTGGTTTCCGCCGCTGTGTTGGCGCGGATCTGGGCATTCACCAGCTGCTCCACCTGCAGCAGCTCCTCGGCAGTCAGCGCCTGGAAGTGCGCAAAGTCGAAGCGCAGCCGGTCGGGCGCGACCAGCGATCCCTTCTGCAGCACGTGCGTGCCAAGCACCTTCCGCAGCGCCGCGTGCAGCAGGTGCGTCGCGCTGTGGTTCAGTGCGGTGGCGTGGCGACGGACGCCGTCCACCTCGGCTTCGAGCGTGTCACCGAGGCGAATCGTTCCCTGCACCAGCTTGCCGACGTGCGAGTGCGCCGCACCGCGCTTCTGCGTGTCGCTCACGACGAAGCGCACGCCCGGCGCGTGCAGCTCGCCGGCATCGCCTACCTGGCCGCCGGCCTCGGCATAGAACGGGGTACGATCGAGGACCACCTCGCCCTCATCCCCGGCCTGCAGCGCTTCGACCTGCGCGCCCTGCTGCAGTAGCGCCAGAACACCTCCCGAGGCGGCGAGCCCTTCGTAACCGCGAAACAGCGTACGTTCGTCGAATCGCGCGCCGGCGCTCAGGTCGACGCCGAACTTGCTCGCCTCCTGCGAGCGGCGCCGCTGCTCCTCCATCGCGGACTCGAAGCGCGCCTGGTCGATCGTCAGTCCTCGCTCACGTGCGACATCCGCGGTCAGATCAACCGGGAAGCCGTAGGTGTCGTAGAGCTTGAAGACCGTCTCGCCGTCGATCACTTTCGCCCCGCGCAGCCTGCGGATGGCGCTCTCGAGCAGCACCATGCCGTTTGCGAGCGTCTCGGCAAAGCGCTCCTCCTCCTGCTTCAGCACCCGCTCGGCATGGGCACGGCCGCGGATCAGCTCCGGGTAGGCCGCGCCCATCTGCTCCTCGAGCACCGGGACCAGCTTGTAGAAGAACGGCTGCTGGATACCGAGCTTGTAGCCGTGGCGGATGGCGCGGCGGATGATCCGGCGCAGTACGTAGCCGCGGCCCTCGTTCGAAGGCGACACCCCGTCCACGATGAGGAAGGTGCAGGCGCGAATGTGATCGGCGATGACGCGCAGGGAGCTCGAGGTCAGCACCGAGGTGCCCGCGAGCCGCCCGGCCGCACGGATCAGGTTCTTGAACAGGTCGATGTCGTAGTTCGAGTGCACGCCCTGCATGACGGCGGCGATGCGCTCGAGGCCCATCCCGGTATCCACGGAAGGCCGCGGCAGCGGTGTGAGCGCGCCGTCGGCGCCGCGCTCGAACTGCATGAACACCAGGTTCCAGATCTCGACGTAGCGGTCGCCCTCTTCCTCCGCCGATCCCGGGGGTCCGCCGGGGATCTTGTCGCCGTGGTCGTAGAAGATCTCGCTGCACGGGCCGCACGGGCCGGTGTCGCCCATCGACCAGAAGTTGGAGGCTTCGCCGAGGCGCGCGAAGCGCTGCGGGCTCACGCCGATGTCGCGCAGCCAGATGTCGGCGGCCTCGTCGTCGTCCTTGTAGACCGTGCACCACAGGCGCGCGGGGTCCAGACCGAGGTTGTAGATGAGAAAGTCCCAGGCGAAATGGATCGCCTCGCGCTTGAAATAGTCGCCGAACGAGAAATTGCCGAGCATCTCGAAGAACGTGTGGTGGCGCGCCGTGTAACCGACGTTCTCGAGGTCGTTGTGCTTGCCGCCCGCGCGCAGGCAGCGCTGGCTGGAAACGGCCCGCAGGTAATCGCGCTGCTCCTTGCCGAGGAACACATCCTTGAACTGCACCATGCCGGCGCTGGTAAACAGCAGCGTCGGATCGTTGCCCGGCACCAGCGAGCTCGAGGGCACGATGATGTGGCTCTGCGCACGGAAGAACTGCAGGAAGGTGCTGCGCACGTCCGCCGCGCTCATGTAAGACGGTTTGCTCAAGGGTTCCTTCAGTCCTGCCCGGAATCCACACCGGTGGCGGCGCGGATATGATCCGCCGAAAACCCACGATACTGCAAAAACCGCGCCCGCCGCGCTTTCTCTGGCCAACTTGCCGCGGGCTGCGCACCGAATCTGGCGCGGCATACCTGGCATGCGAGCGCATGCCAGTCCGGACCCGCGGCCAGGGCGGCCTGCACCAGCGCCGTATCGATCCCGCGCTGGCGCAGTGCGGCCGCTATGCGGATCGGACCCTGGCCACGCCTCGCGTGCCAACTGACATAGTTCTGCGCATGGCGTTCGTCGTTGAGCACGCCCTCGGCGCTGAGCTCGGCGATCAGCGCCGCCACCGTATCGGCGTCAAAGCCCTTCGAGCCCAGCTTCTTACGCAACTCCGCGGTGGCGAAATCCCTGCGGGCGAGCAGCGCCACCGCGGCTGCGCGCGCGGCCCCGGCTTCTGCTCCAGCGTGCGCCCGCGCCCCTGTTTGCGATCTGCGCATGAGCATGGCCTTGCAGTATAGTGCGCTCATGGCGGACCCTCAGCGGCCGCCCCGTCATCCACTGCTGCCCAGGGAATAATCATGCGTGTGAATAGGGTTGTGCTGGCGTGTCTCGGCGTCGCCGGTTTTACTTTTGCCCTCGCCGACCCGCCACCCGCGGCGCAGCGCGTGGAGCCGACCGCCTCCGCCCCGGCGCCCGCAGCGAGCCCGGCGCCCGCAGCGACACCCGCGCCTGCGACTCAGGCGAGCAGCGCTTCCCCCGCAGCAGCAGCAGCAGCACCGGAGGTAGACCCGCGGGAGAAGCGTCTGTTGTCGATGGGCTACAAGCCGCAGATGGTCCACGGCGAGAAGCGCTTCTGCAAGCGCGAGACGGTCATGGGATCGCGCACCGACATGGTGAGTCGCTGCGGTACCGTCGACCAGCTCACCGCTGAGACTCAGCTTTCGCGCGAGGCTACCGACAACGCGCAGCGCACTCAGCTGCCCGCGGCGGGCCACTAAAGCGCGGGCGCGCGCGGCCGGCGACGCTGCGCAGTGCGCAGCGCCCTCGCTCAGGCGCTATTGACCGCCTGATCGCTGCGGCGTTCCTGGCGCGGCGGCAGCAGCCGGGCGCGCACCTGCTCCTCGATTTCGCGCGCGACGTCCTTGTTCGACTGCAGGTAGGCGCGCGCGTTGTCCTTGCCCTGGCCGATGCGGTTGCCCTTGTAGGCGTACCAGGCGCCGGACTTCTCGATGATGCCGAGCGAGCTCGCGAGCTCGATGATCTCGCCCTCGCGCGAGATGCCCTGGCCGTACATGATCTCGAATTCCGCTTCGCGGAACGGCGGTGCCACCTTGTTCTTCACCACCTTGACGCGCGTCATGTTGCCGGTGACCTCTTCGCCGTTCTTGATCGCGCCGATACGGCGGATGTCGAGCCGCACCGAGGCATAGAACTTCAGCGCGTTGCCGCCGGTGGTGGTCTCCGGGTTGCCGAACATCACCCCGATCTTCATGCGGATCTGGTTGATGAACAGCACCATGGTGTTGGAGCGGCTGATATTGCCGGTGAGCTTGCGCAGTGCCTGCGACATGAGGCGTGCCTGCAGTCCGAGCTGCATCTCGCCCATCTCGCCTTCGATCTCGGCCTTCGGCGTGAGCGCAGCCACCGAGTCGACCACCACGATGTCGACGGCGCTGGAGCGCACCAGCATGTCGGTGATCTCCAGTGCCTGCTCGCCGGTGTCGGGCTGCGAGACCAGCAGCTCGTTGATGTTGACGCCGAGTTTCTCGGCGTAGGACGGATCGAGCGCATGCTCGGCATCCACGAAAGCGGCCGTGCCGCCGCCGCGCTGCACCTCGGCGATCACCTGCAGCGCCAGAGTGGTCTTGCCGGAGGCCTCGGGACCGAAGACTTCCACCACGCGCCCGCGCGGCAGACCGCCCACTCCGAGCGCGATGTCCAGCCCCAGCGAGCCGGTCGAGACAGTCTCGACATCGTAGCTCGCGGCGGCATCACCCAGACGCATCACCGAGCCCTTGCCGAACTGCTTCTCGATCTGACCCAACGCGGCGGCGAGCGCCTTCTTGCGGTTTTCTTCCATCTCTTGGTTTCCCGGAATGTGGCGAGCGGCGAGGAGATTTCGCGAGCGCAATTATCACATAAAGTCGAGCCGCCGGTCGCCACGCGGCAGGGGAGTTTCTGCTCTATTCAGCCGATTTCGGCGCGCTGACCAGTGGATAGGATTCGACGACACTGTATACGGCGCCTGCCGACTCGGTGCGACTGTCCACCAGGGCGAAGGCGGAGAAGCTCCACACCACCGGCCGCATGACGGGCAGTCGGGCGACACGCATGACCTTGCGCGCGAGCGTCACGTGCGCCTGGAACGGCTTGAGATCCGGGCGGAATCCGCCGGCGGCTGCACCATCCTTGAGCGCGGCGGCGAGCCGCTGCGCCGCGGTGGGTGTCTCGGCTGTGAGTGCACACAGGAGTTGCTGTGACTGCCAGTGCGCCAGGTGCGCCAGGTGCAGCGACAGCGGTGCCGGCTGTGCCAGCGCCGCGGCGCACGCCTGCGCCAGGCTCCGCAGTTGCGGCACTCTCGCCGGCTCCACGCGACCAAGAAAAGCCAGCGTCACGTGCAGGCTCTGTGCGGGCACCGGCCGCCCGCCGCAGTGGCGCACCGCCCCGGCGGTGGCGGAGACCAGCGCGGCGCGCGCCGCCTCGTGCGGCCACAGCGCAAAGAACAGCCGCTGCGTTGCGCTCACCGGGGCGCTGCGCTTCGAGCGCCTCAGGCGGCGGTGGGAGGCACGGGAGGCACGGGAGCTTCCGGACGCACCGGCAGGTCGAGACGCAGAATGAGCCGCAAGGCGTGGCTGACCGAGCGGCGGCGCACGGCGGCACGGTCGCCCTCGAAAAGCCGGTGCTCGGCGATGACGTCGGTCGCCTCCCCGTAGCGCGCTGCGGCGCAGAACCACACCGTGCCGACGGGTTTTCCCGGCAGGCCCCCGTCGGGCCCGGCGATGCCGCTCACGGCCAGCGACACGGTGACGCCGGCCACCCGCAGCGTCCCTTCGGCCATCTCGCGCACCGTCTGCTCGCTCACGGCCCCGAAATTCTGCAGTGTCACGCCCGCAACCTTCAGGTCGCGCATCTTCGCGGCGTTGGAGTAGGTCACGAACCCGCACTCGAACCACTGCGAGCTGCCCGGCACATCGGTGAGGGCCTTGGCGACCCACCCGCCGGTGCACGATTCGGCGGTGGCCAGGCGCCGCCCGGCGGCGCGCAGCTTCTGACCCACCCGTTCCGCCAGCTCCTGCAGCTCCGCATCGCTCTCCATGCGATCAGGCTACCCCAGCGGCGGTGCGGGCAGGTAGGGATCCCGCGTGCCGCCGCACCCCTGCAGCGCTTATACGGTAGCCTTTGCGCACCATGCACGATGTGGCCCTGCCCGCGCACACGCCGATGATGCAGCAGTACCTGCGCATCAAGAGCGAGCATCCGGACATCCTGCTCTTTTACCGCATGGGCGACTTCTACGAGCTCTTCTATGACGATGCGCGCCGCGCCGCCGCACTCCTCGACATCACCCTCACCGCCCGCGGCCAGTCCGGCGGTGAGCCCATCCCGATGGCGGGCGTGCCGTTTCACGCCGTCGACAGCTACCTCGCGCGGCTGGTGCGCAAGGGCGAGAGCGTGGCCATCTGCGAGCAGGTCGCAGACCCGAGCGGCGCGGCACGCGGACCGCTCGAGCGGCGCATCGTGCGCATCGTCACTCCCGGCACGGTCACCGATGCGGCCCTCCTCGAGGAGCGCGCCGACACGCTGCTCGCCGCTCTGCTGTACGCCGGCGGGCGCTTCGGCCTCGCCTGGCTCGACCTGGCCGGCGGTCGCTTCACCGTGCAGCAGGGCGAGGGGGCCGGGGCGCTGGCCGCGGAGCTCGAGCGGCTCAAGCCCGCGGAGCTGTTGTTGCCGGAAGGCGGCCACGGCGCGGAGCTGGTGCGTGCCGCGACCGCGCTGCGCACGCGCCCGCCCTGGCACTTCGAGCTCGCCAGCGCCTCGCGTACCCTGACCGATCAGCTCGGGACGCTGGATCTGAAGGGGTTCGGCGCCGACGAGCTGCCGCTCGCCATCCGTGCCGCCGGCGCGCTGCTGCAGTACGTGCGCGACACGCAGAAGGCGGCACTGCCGCACATCCGCGCGCTGCGCGTCGAGGAGCGCGGCGAGGCGCTGCTGCTCGACGCCGCCAGCCGCCGCAATCTCGAGCTGGATACCAGCCTGAGCGGCCGGGAGGATGCGACGTTGCTGGCGATCATCGACAGCTGCGCCACCTCCATGGGCTCGCGGCAGCTGCGCCGCTGGCTCAATCGCCCGCTTACCGCGCCGCAGCCGCTGCGCGAGCGCTACCAGGCGCTCGCGGTGCTGCTGGACGGGCGCCGCTTCGGCGCGCTGCGCGAGCTGCTCGCCGGCGTCGGCGACGTCGAGCGCATTCTGGCGCGGGTGGCACTGCGCTCCGCCCGCCCGCGCGACCTCACCCAGCTGCGGGCCTCGCTGCGGCTGCTGCCGGCGTTGCGCACCGCGCTGGCGCCCCTCGACTCGCCGCTGCTGCAGCGCCTGCGCGAGCGGATCGGCGAGCACTCCGAGATCCTCGCGCTGCTCGCCGCGGCGATCGCCGTTGAGCCGGGTGCGCTGGTGCGCGAGGGCGATGTCATCGCCGCCGGTTACGACGCCGAGCTCGACGAGCTGCGCCGCATCGCCACCCATACCGACGAGTTTCTGCTCGATCTCGAACGGCGCGAACGCGAGCGCACCGGGCTCACCGGCCTCAAGCTCGGCTATAACCGCGTGCAGGGCTTCTTCATCGAGGTCGCGCGGCGCGACGCCGAGCGCGTACCGCGCGACTACATCCGCCGCCAGACGGTGAAATCGGCCGAGCGCTTC
Source organism: Steroidobacteraceae bacterium (assembly GCA_035481975.1). Lineage (GTDB taxonomy): Bacteria > Pseudomonadota > Gammaproteobacteria > Steroidobacterales > Steroidobacteraceae > 13-2-20CM-66-19. The sequence continues at coordinate 71,521 of DATHRC010000004.1, read as the reverse complement.
ATCACCGCGGAGCTCAAAGGCTTCGAGGATCGGGTGCTGCGCGCCCGCGACTCGGCGCTCGCGCGCGAGCGGACGCTGTACGAGGCGGTGCTGACGCACTTGAGCGAGGCGCTCGGTCCGCTGCAGGACAGCGCCGGCGCCCTCGGGGAAAGCGATGCCCTGGCCGCGCTCGCCGAGCGCGCCGCCGCGCTCGAGTGGAGCTGTCCCGAGCTTAGCGGCGAGGCGTGCCTGTGCATCACCGGCGGCCGTCATCCGGTGGTCGAGCGCTTCAGCGACGCGCCGTTCGTGCCCAACGACCTGCGGCTGGATGCGGGGCGGCGCATGCTCATCATCACCGGCCCCAACATGGGCGGTAAGTCGACCTACATGCGCCAGGCTGCGCTGATCGCGGTGCTCGCCCACATGGGCAGCTACGTACCGGCCGAGCGCGCCGTGCTCGGTCCGCTCGATCGCATCTTCACCCGCATCGGCGCGGCGGACGATCTGGCTGGCGGTCGCTCGACCTTCATGGTGGAGATGACGGAAGCCGCTAACATCCTGCACAACGCCACCGCGCCCAGCCTCATCCTGCTCGATGAGGTCGGCCGCGGCACCAGCACGTTCGACGGCCTGTCGCTCGCCTGGGCGGTGGCGCGCGATATCGCGCTGCGGCTGCGGGCCTTCACGCTGTTTGCGACCCATTACTTCGAACTGACGACGCTCGCCGGCGAGGTCGAAGGGTGCGCCAACGTACACCTGGACGCCACCGAACACGGCGAGGGCATCGTATTTCTGCACGCGGTGAAGGACGGCCCCGCCAATCGCAGCTACGGATTGCAGGTCGCGCAGCTGGCAGGCGTACCGGCGGGCGTCATCGGCGAGGCGCGCCGCTATCTCGAGCAGCTGGAAGCCGAGCGTGACCGCCAGCGCGCGCTCACGGGCGGTGGCCGGCAGCCGCAACTGCCGCTGTTCGCCGGCGCGCCCGCTGCCGCCACGCCGGCCGCGCCGCCGGATGCGGTGCGCGCCGCGCTCGCCCGCCTCGACCCGGACGAGCTGACGCCGAAGGCGGCGCTCGAGGCGCTCTACGCGCTGCGGCGCCTGTTGTAGCGCGCCTGCCGCGAGCGCGTCCTAGCGCAGTGAGAAGTGTCCCTGCGTCAGGAATAACCCCACCTCGCGCGCCACGCGCGCCGACATCAGCATCCCCAGGTGGCTCACCGGCAGCACGATGTGGTCGGTGGCGCCCGGCATGCGCGTTTCGCTCACCGCGACGGTGCCGTCATTCGGCTCGTCGAAATGCGCCAGCAGCTGCCCGACTCCGAGGGGCTGGCTGCCGGCAACGATCCCTAAGGGGTGCGAGTGCGTCCAGCGCCGCGTGCGCGGCTGCACCAGCTCCTCCGTCACCGACTGACCCATGAGATGGGCGATCGGCGCAAAGCGACTGGCGCTTTCGGCGGCGCGGCTCGCCACGCACGGCGTGCCGAGGAACACCGCGCGCCCGGGTGGCTGCGCGGGGAAACGCTCGAGCAGGCGGTGGATCACGAGTCCACCCAGGCTGTGACCGACGAAGTGCAGCTCGCTCGCCGCGAGTTTCTGCACGAAGCCCTCGAGGCGCGCGGCGATGGCGCTCATCGTGGTGGACGCCGCCGAGTAGCGGAAGGGGTGCAGCGTGAGCGCGAAGTCGTGAGCCAGCCGACGGCGCAGGATCAGCGACTCCTCGCCGGGCATCCACAGGCCGTGCACGTAAACGACGTGCGCCATGGGCGCCTCAAGCGGCGCGCGCGCAGCGCGGCCGCAGCGGGCGACTCAAGGCGGCGGCACCCGCACCCGGATGTGCAGTTCGCGCAGCTGCGCCTCGCTCACCTCGGTGGGCGCATCGGTGAGCGGGTCGGCCGCCGTCTGCGTCTTGGGAAACGCGATCACCTCGCGGATGCTGTCGGCGCCGGCCATCAGCATGACGAGCCGGTCGAGACCGAAAGCGATGCCGCCGTGCGGCGGCGCGCCGAACTTCAGCGCGTCGAGCAGGAAGCCGAACTTCTGCTGCGCCTCGGCCGCGGCGATACCGAGCAGCTCGAACACCGTGGACTGCATCTCCTGGCGATGGATGCGCACCGAGCCGCCGCCGATTTCGGAGCCGTTCAGCACCATGTCGTAGGCCTTGGCGAGCGCTGCCGCCGGCGCGGCGCGCAGCGCTTCCGGGTCGTCGCTCTGCGGCGCGGTGAATGGATGGTGCATCGCCGACCAGCGCCGCCCTTCCGCGTCCCATTCGAACATCGGAAAGTCGACCACCCACAGCGGCCGCCAACCCGGTGTCAGCAGCTTCTGATCGTGCCCGACCTTGAGGCGCAGCGCCCCGAGCGAGGCGTTGACCACCGCCGCGGTGTCGGCACCGAAGAAGATCAGGTCGTTGTCGGCGGCGTCGGTGCGCGCCAGCACACCGGCCAGCGCCGCCTCGCTCAGGAACTTGATGATCGGCGACTGCAGGCCGCCGCGTCCGCCGGCACGCGAGTTCACTTTTATATACGCGAGTCCGCGCGCGCCGTAGCGGGCGACGAACGCCGTGTACTCGTCGATCTGCGAGCGCGGCAGGGCTGCGCCGCCCGGCACGCGCAGCGCCGCAACCCGGCCCTGCGGGTCCTGTGCCGGAGTCGCGAACACCTTGAACTCGCTGTCGCGCACCAGGTCGGCCACTTCGACCAGCTCAAGCGCAATGCGCAGATCCGGTTTGTCCGAGCCGTAACGGCGCATCGCCTCCTGGTAGGTAAGGCGCGCAAAGGGCTCGGGCAGCTCGGCGCCGAGCACTTCGCGGAAGCAATGCCGCACCAGCCCCTCCATGAGCGTCATGATCTGCTCCTGCGGCAGGAACGAGGTCTCGACGTCGAGCTGGGTGAACTCCGGCTGGCGGTCGGCGCGCAGGTCCTCGTCGCGGAAACAGCGCACGATCTGGTAGTAGCGATCGAAACCCGCGATCATCAGCAGCTGCTTGAAGATCTGTGGCGACTGTGGCAGCGCGAAGAACTTCCCGGGATGCGTGCGGCTCGGCACCAGGTAGTCGCGCGCTCCCTCCGGTGTCGCCTTGGTGAGCATCGGCGTCTCGATATCGACAAAGTCGTGGCCATCGAGATAACCGCGCATAGCGCGTGTCAGACGATGCCGCAACCGCAGGTGCCGGCTCATCCCCTCGCGCCGCAGGTCGAGATAACGGTAGCGCAGCCGCACCTCCTCGCCGACCTGCTCATCGAGCTGGAATGGCAGCGGCTCGCAGCGGTTGAGCAGCTCGAGCTGCGCGGCCAGCAGCTCCACCGCGCCGGAGGCGAGATTGGCATTCACCGTGCCTGGCGGCCGGGCGCGCACCGTGCCGGTGACGCGGATCACGAACTCGTTGCGCAGCCGCTCGGCCTCGTGAAACACCGCCTCGGCCTCGGGATGGAAGACGATCTGCAGCAGCCCCTCGCGGTCACGCAGGTCGACGAAAATGACCCCGCCATGATCGCGCCGCCGGTGCACCCAGCCGGCGACGCTGATCTCGCGGCCGAGCAGCGCCTCGTTGACCTGTCCGCAGTAATGTGAGCGCATGAGGCGCGCGATGTTACGTAGGCCTCCCCGCCCCCGCAACCGTGCCTCAGCGGTGGGTCACTTCCAGCACCGCGGCGCCGGCGAGCTCACCGGCGCGCAGCCGCCCGAGAGCGACGTTCGCCTCGGCGAGCGCAAAGCGCTCCACCGTCGCACTGAGACCGATGCGCGCCGCGAGCGCGAGGAATTCCTCGCCGTCGGCGCGCGTCAGGTTGGCCACCGAGGCCACCGAGCGCTCCCCCCACAGCAGCCGGTAGGGGAAGGCAGGTAGGTCGCTCATGTGAATGCCGGCGCACACGACGCGCCCGCCCGGACGCACCGCGGCGAGCGCTGCGGGAATGAGCGCACCGACCGGCGCGAAGATGATGGCGGCGTCGAGGGCTTCCGGCGGCGGCTGTTCCGAACCGCCCGCCCACACCGCCCCGAGCTCGCGAGCGAAGCGCTGCGCGCTCGTGTCACCGCCGCGGGTGAAGGCGAACACGCGGCGGCGCTCGTGACGTGCGACCTGCGCCAGCAGGTGCGCGGCGGCACCAAAGCCATACAGCCCGAGATTCTCGGCAGTCCCGGCGCGCCGGTAGGCACGATAACCGATGAGCCCGGCGCACAGCAGCGGCGCGAGGCTCGCCGCCGGCGGGCCGGGAGGCAGGGGCAGGCAGTAGCGGGCGTCCGCCAGCACCTGCTGCGCATAGCCGCCGTCGCGGCTGTAGCCGGTGAAGCGTGCCTGCGGACAGAGATTCTCGAGCCCCGCGCGGCAATAGCGGCACACGCCGCAGGTGTAGGCGAGCCACGGCACGCCGACGCGATCGCCGCTGGCGAAGCGGCTCACCTCGGCGCCGCGCTCCACCACCACGCCGACGATCTCGTGTCCCGGGGTTACCGGGCAGTGAATGTCCGGCAGTTCGTTGTCGATGAGGTGCAGATCGGTGCGGCAGACGCCGCAAGCCTCGACGCGCAGCGTCACCTCGTGCGGCCCGGGCGGCGGCAGGGTCACCTCGCGCAGCGCCAGCGCAGTGCCGGGCGCGAGCAGCCGCATCGCCTGCACCGGCGCGCGCCTCAGGCCGCCGGCAACGCCCGCTGCCCGGTACGGGCGGCCGGTGCCGGCGGCACCACCACGCCGCAGGTGATGATCATCTTCAGCGCCGCGTCCACCGACATCTCCAGCTCCACTACCTGGCGACGCGGCACGATCACCAGGTAGCCGGCGGTGGCGTTCAGCGCGGCGGAGATGTAGACCGCCACGTGCGGCTCGGCGAGCTTCGCGCTCACCTCCGGCACGTCCTCGGCGGTCAGGAAGCCGATGCTCCAGGCGCCCTCGCGCGGGTACTCCACCATCACCACCTTGCGGAACGAGCTCGACTGCGAAAACACGCTCTCGGTAAAGCTCTTGACGCCGCCGTAGACGGTGCGCACCAGCGGAATGCGATTGAGCAGCTCCTCGCCCCATACGATCAGGCGCCGCCCGATGAGATTCGTCACCAGCAGTCCGGTGAGCAGCACGATGACCAGCGCAAACACCACCCCGACCCCGGGCAGCCTGAACCCGAACAGTGCTTCGGGCCGGTAGGCCGGCGGCAACAGCAGCAGCGTGCGGTCCATGAGGTGCAGGAGAAACGTCACCACCCAGACGGTGGCGAGGATCGGCAGCCACACGAGCACACCCGCAACCAGGTAGCGGCGCACGCCCCAGGGCTTGGTGACGCTGCCGTTCATGCCGCTGACTTTCAGCGCCGGCGCTTGCGCGCGCTCTTGGCCGGGGCGCGCCCCGTACGGCGCTTGGCCGCGGCGGGCTTGGCCGGCACGTTCACGGTCCGGCGCGCCGGTCGCGGCGGCGGCTTCGGCTCCGCCGCCTTGGCTTCCTTGGCCGGCTTGCCGTCTTTGGCCTCCTTAGCGTCCTTCGCCTCGGGCTTTGCGTCCTTGCTCTCCGCCTTGCTCTCGACCTTGCTCTCGGGCTTGGGCTCTTCTTTCTCGGCACCGACGAGGTTGCGTTTGTTCTCCTTGTCGGATTTGAAGTCCGTCTCGTACCAGCCAGCGCCCTTGAGGCGAAACACCGGCGCCGACACGAGCTTCTTCAGCGCGCGCTTGCCGCAGGAGGGGCACTTGCTGAGCGGTGCGTCGCTGATTTTCTGCATTACCTCGATGTAGTACTTGCAGGCCTGGCACTCGTATTCGTAGAACGGCATGGTTATGGGCGGACTCGCGGTGTTGAATGCTCATTATACAGACGCGCGCGCGCACGCCGGCGCGGCCCTCAGGCAGGCCGGCGCTGCCACCAGCCAGGGCCGCCGCCACCCTCAGGCACGGGCGGCCTTGCGCTCGTCCACCTTGGAGAAAGTCAGCTCGCCGCCGCGTGCACCGACGCGGATGCGATCCCCGGGCGCGAACTCGCCCTGCAGGATCTTCTGCGCCAGCGGATTCTCGATCTGCTGCTGGATGGCGCGCTTCAGCGGCCGAGCCCCGTACACCGGATCGAAGCCCGCCTCCCCGAGCAGGTCGCGTGCCGCATCGTCGAGCGTCAGATCCATGTTGCGCTCGGCCAGGCGCTTGCGCAGGTAGAGCAGCTGGATGTCGACAATGGCGCGGATCTGTCGGGTGCCGAGCGGATGGAACACCACGATATCGTCAATGCGGTTGATGAACTCCGGCCGGAAGCTCTGCTGCACGACTTCCATGACCGCGCTCTTCATCTTCGCGTAGTTCTGCTCGCTGGCGTATTCCTGGATGACCTGTGACCCCAGGTTGGAGGTCATGATGATGACGGTGTTGCGGAAGTCGACGGTGCGCCCCTGGCCGTCGGTCAGGCGCCCGTCGTCGAGCACCTGCAACAGCACGTTGAACACGTCCGGGTGCGCCTTCTCCACCTCATCGAGCAGGATCACCGAGTAAGGCCGGCGGCGCACCGCCTCGGTGAGGTAACCGCCCTCTTCGTAGCCCACGTATCCGGGAGGCGCGCCGATCATGCGGGCCACCGAGTGCTTCTCCATGAACTCGGACATGTCGATGCGGATCATTGCCTCCTCGGTGTCGAACAGGAACTCCGCGAGTGCCTTGCACAGCTCGGTCTTGCCGACGCCGGTCGGACCCAGGAACAGGAACGAGCCGTTCGGCCGGCGCGGATCGGACAAGCCGGCCCGCGAGCGGCGAATGGCGTTCGCGACGATGCGCAGCGCCTCGTCCTGGCCCACCACGCGCTTGCCGAGCGCCTCCTCCATGTGCAGCAGCTTCTCCTTCTCGCCCTGCAGCATCTTGGACACCGGGATGCCGGTCCACTTGGAGACGACTTCCGCGATCTCCTCCTCGGTCACCTTGTTGCGCACCAGCGTCGGGGCTTTCTCCTCCGCGGCGCTGGCAAGACTCAGGCGCTTCTCGAGCTCGGGAATCTTGCCGTACTGCAGCTCCGCCATGCGCGCCAGGTTGCCGGCGCGGCGCGCGGCTTCGAGCTCGGCGCGGGCGCGGTCGAGCTCCTCGCGGATCTGCGCCGTGCCCTGCGTGGCCGCCTTCTCGGCCTTCCAGACTTCCTCGAGATCCGCGTACTCCTTGGTCAGCTGCTCGAGCGTGGCCTCGAGCGTGGCAAGGCGCTTGCGGGTGGCCTCGTCCTTTTCCTTCCTGAGTGCCTCGCGCTCGATCTTCAGCTGGATGATGCGGCGCTCGAGCTTGTCGAGCGCCTCGGGCTTGGAGTCGATCTCCATGCGGATGCGTGCGGCCGCTTCGTCGATAAGATCGATCGCCTTGTCGGGGAGCTGGCGGTCGGCGATGTAACGGTGTGACAGCGTCGCGGCTGCGACGATCGCCGGATCGGTGATCTCCACCTTGTGATGCACTTCGTAGCGCTCCTGCAGGCCGCGCAGGATGGCGATGGTGTCCTCGACCGAGGGTTCGTCCACCAGCACCTTCTGAAAGCGCCGCTCGAGCGCGGCATCCTTCTCGATGTACTTGCGATACTCATCGAGCGTGGTCGCGCCGACGCAGTGCAGCTCGCCGCGCGCCAGCGCGGGCTTGAGCATGTTGCCGGCATCCATGGCGCCCTCGGCCTTGCCGGCCCCGACCATGGTGTGCAGCTCGTCGATGAAGAGGATCACCTGGCCCTGCTGCTTGGCGAGATCGTTGAGCACCCCCTTCAGGCGCTCCTCGAATTCGCCGCGGAACTTGGCTCCCGCGATCAGGGCGCCCATATCGAGCGCCAGGATGCGCTTGCTCTTGAGCCCTTCGGGCACCTCGGCGTTGATGATGCGCTGCGCTAGTCCCTCGACGATGGCCGTCTTGCCGACGCCGGGCTCGCCGATCAGCACCGGGTTGTTCTTGGTGCGGCGCTGGAGCACCTGAATCGTGCGGCGGATCTCGTCGTCGCGCCCGATCACCGGGTCGAGCTTGCCGGAAGACGCGCGCGCAGTGAGGTCGATGGTGTACCTCTCGAGCGCCTGGCGGTTCTCCTCGGCGTTGGCATCAGCGACCTTCTCCCCGCCGCGCACCTCGTCGATGGCCTTCTCGACCGCCCCGCGCACCATACCGGCCTCCTTGAAGAGCCGGGCGAGCGCCCGATCCTCGAAGGCGGCGAGCACGAACAGCTCGCTCGAGATGAACTGGTCGCCGCGCTGCTGGGCCAGCTTGTCGGTGACGTTGAGCACGCGGTTGAGGTCGTTGGAGATGTGGATTTCCCCGGGCGCACCCTCGACTTTTGGCATCCCGTCGAGCAGCGTCAGCAGCCCCGCGCGCAGCTTGTTGACGTCCGCGCCCGCCTTCAGCAGCAGCGGGCGAGCGGTGCCGCCAGAAGCGTCGAGCAGCGCGAGCATGACGTGAGCAGGCTCGAGCACCTGGTGGTCGCGGCCGAGCGCCAATGACTGGGCATCGGCCAGTGCCTGCTGGAAGCGGCTGGTCAGTTTGTCCATGCGCATGGGAGTAAGGACCTGAAGGGGGGCGGTTGTTGTGGGGACAAACTGCGCTCCCTTCAAGGGGGCTGCGCCGCCTGAGAATAGCGCACGCCGCCCTTGCCCTGCACGGACACGTATCGCCGGCGCCCGCAAGCCTTCAGTCGCGCAGGCTGAGCAGCGGTGCTATGAAGGCGCGGTAATGGCGCCAGCGCCCCACGGAGCTGTTGTAGATCTTCTGGCGCACCTGCCAGGAACTGGCGGTCAACACGGTGCGGCGGGTCTGGTGAAAGTCCATGCACCGCCGGTCCCACTCCAGCCCGATAAAGTCCAGGATCCTGCGCGTCCATCCTTCCTGGTCGGCAATCAGCTCCTCATAGGGCACCTCGAGCAGCACTCCCGGCGGCAACGCGTGCCGCCAGTGATCGACCAGACGGCGATGCTCGCGGTAGTAGTGCGCCAGGTCCGACAGGTCCCAGGCGAAGTTGAGCGCGGTGGAGAAGTGTTGGAAGTAGCACGACAGGCAGGTGTCCAGCGGATCGCGCCGCAGGTAGATCATGCGAGCGCGCGGGAACACGGCATGGATGAGCCCCAGGTAATCGCAGTTGACGTTGGCCTTGTCGACCACGCGCACTGCGTCCGCGGAATGCGCGGACAGAGCCTGCAGGTAGGCGCGCGCAAGCCTCATGCGCAGCGGCTCTGCGGGCAATCCACGTCGCAGGACCGCCTCGTGCCGGCGGGCCGCGAGGTGCCAGAAGTCGAGCTCCCCCGCTCCGCTCGCCGCGGGATGCGAGGCGATGATCTGCTCCACCAGGGAGGTGCCGGAGCGCATCATGCCCGCCACGAACACCGGCCGCGCGGAGTCGGAGCTGCCCGGGTACGTGCCTGACAGGGCGTTACGCGTATACACGCGTATGAGATCGTCGACGTAGCCGGCGCGCGCCTCACGGTCGTAAGGCGGCGCGAGCGCCTTCTGCAACTCGTTGCCACGACGGTAATTGCGAAATGCCTGCGCGAAGTCCGCGACGTCGTCGTAGTACTTCCCCAGTGCAAAGCGGATGTGCGCCTCTTCCATGGGGACAAGCCCTGCCGCTGCCGCCTGCAACGCCCCTTCGAGCCAGGCACCGTCGGACGGCGTCATCCTGCGCAGTCCGACCAGCGCCGCCCACGCCATGGGATTCTTCCGATTGGCATCCACAGCGCGCCTCAACAGCGCGTCAGCCTCCGCGAGACGTCCCGCGAGGGCGGCGATCCGACCCAGGCCGACCAGTGCGTGTGAGTTACCGGGGGCGATCTTCAGCAGTTTTTCATACGCTTCAGTAGCATCGGGGACACGGCCGAGAAGCTCCAGGGTGACTCCGAGGTTGATCTGCGCGTCCTCGTGCGCCGGCTGCCACCGTAGCGCGCGTCGCAGCGGCATCTCGGATTCGGCGATCCGACCCGTCCACTGCAGCACCGCCCCGAGATTCACGTGAGCGTCCGGATACTTCGCCCTTACGGCGATGGCGCGGCGGAACTGCTCCTCCGCCTCCGCACAGCGCCCCAGCTTGCTGAGCGCCACCCCGAGATTGTTGCGCGCAAGCGCATGGCGCGGATGACGGTCCAGCAGGTCCTGATACGCCACCACCGCCTCCGCCCACGCGCCTCGGCCCAGGCAGGCCTCGCCCCTGGCGAGCAGCCTGGCAACGTCAGCGGTACGCGTCCTGCGCGCCGGCGCGGTGACAATCTGTTTCGTCGCCTGCGTGCCGCCGGCGGGCGTGGTCAGGCGCAGGACCAGCGCACGAGTGAACTCGGCGACCGTGTCGGGCTCGACGCCCTTCTCGAGCAGCCTCCACTTGAAGTTGTTCGCCAGCGTGGCTCGTTTGAGGGTGTTGAGTCGCAGCGAACGAGCTTCGCGGTCGACTCGCTGCAGAAACTCCTGCAGGAGTTTGTTCCGCAGCGCTCGCTGGGTCTCGGTCACGCGCGCGCGTGCGCGCCGCGGCGCGGATGCCGGCGGCAAGCGCAGATCCTCGGCCCACGCCGCACCTAGCGTCGCGGCTTCGCGCGTCTTGAACCAGTCGAGCGGCATGGATCCGACTACCTCCTTGTGAATTCTGCTTGCACCATACCAAGCAGACCCGTGCCGCGGCCAGAACGCCGCGACCGGGATCACGTCGGATGATTAAGAATCATTAAGACAACGTTAAAATCCGCAGCGCGCTTGCGCGCTGGTCTATTGGCCGCTCAGGTGTTCGGCCCAGGCGATGAGCGCGATACCGCTGCCGATGAGCAGCACCTGGATGGCGCTGGTGCGCGGGTCGGCGCGACGATGCAGGCCCGGAATCAGCCCGGCGACCGCGATGTACAGGAATCCCGCCGCCGCAAAGGCGAGCGCGTAGGGCAACACCCCCATCGCCCCGCGCAGGGTGAAGTAGGCCGCCACAGCGCCTGCGACCGCGGCAAGGCCGGTCGCAAGGTTCAGCAGCAGCGCCCGCGGCCGCGACAGCCCCGCCTGCACCAGGATGGCGAAATCGCCGACGCGGTGCGGAATCTCGTGCGCCGCCACCGCGAAAGTGGTGACGAGTCCGAGTGACTCGCTGGTGAGAAACGCCGCGGCGATGAGGACGCCGTCGAGCGCATTGTGCAGGCTGTCGCCCACCAGCACGAGCACGCCCGAAGCGCGGCGGCGCGCGTGCTCATGATCATGGCTATCGTGTGCCGCGTGCGCCGCCTGCCCTGCCGCATGAGGATCGTCGGCGTGCTGCGGACAGGTGCGCGCCTCGCCGGCGTGCTCATGGGCGTGCGCGTGCCACCACAGCACCAGCTTCTCGATCACGAAGAACACGCCGAGCCCGGCCACCAGCGCCAGGCCGATGCCGTGCGCTCCCCCGGGACCGGCAGCCTCTACCGCCTCCGGCAGCAGTGCCAGCAGTGCCGCACCGAGCAGCGCCCCGGTGGCGAAGCTGATGAAGTGCGGGAGTATCAGGGCGCTGTGGGCCTCGCGCACCCACAGGAACACGATCGCGACTGCGGCGCTGGCGATGCCCCCCAGGGCGGAGAACAGCACGATGGTGAGCAGCAGCACGCCCGATGATCCTAGCATGCGACTTCACACACCCGCGGCGATCCACACCAGTGCAGCCATGCGGCCGCACTGCCCGTCGCGCCGATAGGAGAAGAAGCGCCCCGGATCGGCGTAGGTGCACCAGTGGCCGCCGAACACCTGCCGCACTCCGGCGCGGCCGAGCCGCTGGCGCGCCAGCGCTGCGAGATCGCACTGCCAGCGGCCGCGTGCGTTGGCGGCGAAGGCGTCGGCCGCCGCGGCGTCCTGCGCCAGGAAGGCGGCGCGCACTTCTGCGCCCACTTCGAAGTGTTGCGGTCCGATCGCCGGACCGAGCCAGGCGATGAGCTGCGCCGGATCGGTGCCGAGCCGTGCCACGGTCGCTTCCAACACTCCCGCGGCCAGCCCGCGCCATCCGGCGTGCGCGGCGGCAATGGCGAGCCCATCGCGTGCGGCGAACAGCACCGGCAGGCAGTCCGCCACCTGCACGACGCACACGCGCCCGGCGCACCGGGCCACGGCCGCATCCGCGCAGGCCGGCGCCCCATCCGCCGCATCGAGGTCGATGACGTCGCTGCCGTGAACCTGCGCCATCCAGGCCGGCTCCTGCGGCAGCTGCAGTTGCCGCCACACGCGGCGACGGTTCTCGGCTACCGCGGCGGCGGCATCGCCGACGTGCGCGCCGAGATTGAGTGAATCGTATGGGGCGCCGCTCACGCCTCCCGAGCGCAGCGTGAAAGCGGCGCGCACCGTGGCCGGCGCGGGCCACTGCGGCACGAGAATTGCGCTGTCAGCGGGCGGCTGCTCCACGCTCACGAGTTGTCGGCCTCGAGCGCCGCCAGCAGCTGCTGCATGTCCGGCGGCAGCGGCGCTTCCCATTGCACGGCGCGGCCGGTGAGCGGATGGCGCAGCGCGAGGCGTGCCGCGTGCAGCGCCTGGCGCGGAAAGGCGTGCAACTGCGCGGCCAGCGCCGGCGTGCACCCGGCAGGCAGGCGGCGGCGCCCGCCGTAGAGGCGATCGCCGACCAAGGGGAAGCCGAGATGCGCGAGATGCACGCGAATCTGGTGGGTGCGTCCGGTCTCGAGGGTCACGCGCACCAGCGTGTGCGCCCGCAAGCGCTCGAGCACGCGGTAGTGGGTGATCGCGGGACGGCCGTCGGCGCGCACCGCCATGCGGGTGCGCTCGCGACGGTGGCGCCCGAGCGGCTGCTCGATCGTGCCGCCGGCCGTCAGCACGCCGGTGCACACCGCCAGGTACTCGCGGCGGATCTCGCGTGCGGCCAGCGCTGCCACGAGCGCGGCGTGCGCTTCGCGGGTACGCGCCACCAGCAGCAGGCCGCTGGTGTCCTTGTCGAGCCGGTGCACGATCCCGGCACGCGGCACGTGCGCGAGCTGCGGATCGAGCGCGAGCAGCGCGTTCTGCAGTGTATGCGCGGGGTTGCCCGCCCCGGGGTGCACCACCAGTCCGGGCGGCTTGTCGATCACGTACAGCGAGCGATCCCGGAAGACCACGCTGAGCGGCAACGCCTCGGCAGCCAGCGCCGTCGCCACCGGCAGCCGCGCGGCGATGCGCACCTGCTCGCCGCCGAGTACCCGGTCCTTGCCACGCAGCGGTCGGCCATCGACCTGCACCTCGCCTGACTCGATCCAGCGGGCCAGCAGTGAGCGCGAATACTGCGGCAGCGAGCGCGCCAGCGCCTGGTCGAAGCGCAGTCCGGCGACCGCCGCGGGCAGCGTGAGCGCATGCGAGCGGAACTCCGCCGCGACGGCAGCGGTCGCAAGTGCAGCCGAAGGATTCGCTATACTGGCTCGATTCGAACGGCGCGAAGCCACAGAAAGGCCCTTTGCAGATGTTCCTGTCCCGTCCGGTGCGCGGCGGCCTGCTTGCGCTGTGTGTGGTCCTGCTCGCCGTCTCCGGCTGCCGCACGCACCGGGAGAAAGCGGAGAAAAAGGTCACTCCCGAGGCGCTCTACAAGAAGGCTCACAAGAGCCTCGAGGCCTACGACTTCAACTCCGCCATCAAAAGCTACGAGCAGCTGACCGCACGCTTCCCGTTCACCGACGAAGCGCGTCAGGCGCGCCTCGACCTGATCTACGCATACTACCGCGCCGGCGAAGGCGAGTCCGCCACCGATGCCGCCGATACCTTCATCCGCGAAAACCCCACGCACCCGCGTGTGGATTATGCCTACTACGTCAAGGGACTCGTCGACTTCGAGCGCAACCCGAACGCCATCGAGCGCCTGTTTCGCGCCGATCTCACCCAGCGCCCGCCGAGCACGGCGCGCAAGGCGTTCGCCGCTTTCAAGACCGTGGTCGAGCAGTACCCGAAGAGCGAGTACGCGCATGACTCGCTGCAGCGCATGGTGTACCTGCGCGACCGCCTGGCGAGCTACGAGGTGCACGTGGCGCGCTACTACTACAAGCGCGAGGCCTACATCGCCGCGGCGCAGCGCGCCAAGGGCGCCATCGAGCAGTACGACGGCGCCCCGGCGATACGCGAGGCGCTCGCGATCCTGATCCAGTGCTACGACAAACTGAATCTCGAGCCGCTGGCCGCGCAGACGCGCCAGGTCTACGCCGCCAATTACTCCAGCGACGTGCGCACCGCGCAGGCGGAAGTGAAGAAATCCTGGTGGCGTTTCTGGTAGGGCGACTTCAGCGCCGGTAGCCGCTGGTGATCGGGTAGCGCCAGTCGCGCCCGAAGGCGCGGCGGCTGACGCGCACCCCGGGCGGAGCCTGGCGCCGCTTGTATTCGTTGCGCTTCACCAGGTCCAGCACCCTGGCCGTGGTGGCGCGGTCGAAGCCGCGTGCCTCGATCTCGTCCACCGACAGATCCTCCTCGATGAAGGCCTCGAGGATCGCATCGAGCACCTCGTAGGGCGGCAGGGAGTCGGAGTCCTTCTGATCGGGCCGCAGCTCCGCCGAGGGTGCACGCGTGATCACCCGCTCGGGGATCACCCGTCCGAGCGAATTGCGGTGGCGGGCCAGGCGGTACACCAGCAGCTTGCTGCAGTCCTTGATGGGCGCGAAGCCCCCCGCCATGTCGCCGTAGAGCGTGGCGTAGCCCACCGCCATCTCGCTCTTGTTGCCGGTGGTGAGCAGCATCCGCCCGGTCTTGTTCGACAGCCCCATCAGCAGCAGCATGCGGCAGCGCGACTGGATGTTCTCCTCGGTGGCGTCGGGCGGCCGGTCACCGAACTCCCCCGCGAGCGTCGCGAGCGTCGCCGCGAACATCGCCTCGATCGACAGCACGCTGTACTTCACGCCGAGCAGCCGCGCCTGCTCGCTGGCGTCGGCGAGGCTCGCCGGCGAGGTATAGCGCGAGGGCATCATCACCGCGTGCACGCGCTCCTTGCCGAGCGCGTCGACAGCAATGGCGAGGGTGAGCGCCGAATCGACCCCCCCGGACAGCCCCATCACGACGCCGGGAAAGCCGTGCTTGTTGACGTAGTCGCGCACCCCGAGCGTCAGCGCACAATAGACACTCGCCTCGTCGGAGAGCTCCGCGGCGATCCCGCCGGGCAGCGGCTCCACGCGGCCGCGCGCGCCGCGCACGAACTGCGTCACCCAGGTGCCCTCCGCGAACGGCGGTGCGCGCATCACCACCTCGCCCTGCGCGTCCATGACGAAGGAGTTGCCGTCGAACACCAGCTCGTCCTGCCCGCCCACCAGGTTCACGTAGACGAGCGGCAGGCCGACGTCGCGGGTGCGCGCGCGCGCCACCGCTTCGCGCTCGCGCTGCTTGTGGATCTCGTACGGCGAGGCATTGATCACCAGCAACAGCTCCGCGCCCGCGGTGCGCGCCAGCTGCACGGCCTGCGCCTCCCAGATGTCCTCGCAGACGAGCAGCCCGAGACGGAAACCGCGCCAGTCGGCGACCGTGGGCTGCGTGCCGGCGTGGAAGTAACGTTTCTCGTCGAACACCTTGTAGTTCGGCAGCTCGGCCTTGCGGTGAATCGCCACCAGTTCGCCACCGGAAACCAGCGCCGCGGAGTTGCTGATGCCGGCGCCGCTGTATTCGGGAAATCCCACCATCACCGCCAGGTCGCTGATCTCGCCGCGCAGCTGCGCCAGGCCCGCCTCGATCTGGCGGCGAAAACCGCGGTGGAACAGCAGGTCCTCGGGCGGGTATCCGGACAGGGCCAGCTCGGGAAACAGCACCAGGTCCGCGCCGAGCTGCGCGCGTGCGCTGCGCGCGCTGCTGATGATCCGTGAGGCGTTGCCGCGCACGTCTCCGACCAGCAGATCAAGTTGTGCCAGCGCGATCTTCAGCGACTCGGTCATGGGTGCAGTCGCCTGCGGCGCGCCATTCTTCAGCGCCGCCGGCTCCGCGGCGCGCGCTGCGTCCTGCCGCGGCTGCCGGCAGCGGCACTGCGGCCGGCGCGGGCCGGCTTGCGCGCTTTGCCCGCCGCGCGTATGCGGGCCGGGCGTGAGGCGCGCGGCGCGGCGCGCTGCCCGTGCAGCAGTGTAGCGATAGCCGCACCCAGCTCGGCGGGAGACTTCACGGTGCGCACCCCCGCGGCGGTGAGGGCGGCGTACTTCTCGGCGGCGGTGCCGCGGCCGCCGGCGACGATAGCGCCGGCGTGACCCATGCGCTTGCCGGGAGGCGCCGTCAGACCGGCGATGTAGGCAACCACCGGCTTGCTGACGAATCGCCGGATGTAGTTGGCGGCGGCCTCCTCGTCGCTGCCGCCGATCTCGCCTACCAGGATGATGCCGCGGGTGCCGGGATCGCGCTCGAACAGCTCCAGCACATCGATGAAATTCATGCCGCGCACCGGGTCGCCGCCGATGCCGACACAGGTGCTCTGACCCAGGCCGACGTTGGTGGTCTGAAACACCGCCTCGTAGGTGAGCGTGCCGGAGCGCGACACGATGCCCACCACGCCCTTCTTGTGGATGAAGCCCGGCATGATGCCGATCTTGCACTCGCCGGGAGTGATGACGCCGGGACAGTTGGGTCCGATCAGGCGGGTGGCGGAGGTGGCGAGTGCCGCCTTCACGCGCACCATGTCGTTGACGGGCACGCCCTCGGTGATGCACACGACCAGCTCGATGCCGGCGTCCGCCGCCTCGAGGATCGAGTCCGCGGCGCCGGCGGCTGGCACGTAGATCATGCTGGCGGTGGCGCCGGTGGCGCGCACCGCGTCCTGCACCGTATCGAACACCGGCAGGCCGAGGTGCCGCTGGCCGCCGCGCCCGGGCGTGACGCCGCCGACCAGACGGGTGCCGTAATCGAGCGCCGCCTGAGAATGAAAGGTCCCCTGCTTGCCGGTAAAGCCCTGGCAGATGACCCGGGTGTTGCGGTTGACCAGGATGCTCATGACCTGCCTCTGGCCAGCGCCACCACCTTGCGCGCGGCGTCGGTGAGATCGGCGGCGGCCGTGATGGTGAGACCGCTCGCAGCCAGCAGCGCCCGCGCCGCTTCCGCGTTGGTGCCCTCGAGCCGCACCACCACCGGCACCTTCACGCCGACGTTTTTCACCGCATGGATGATGCCCTCGGCAATCAGATCGCAACGCACGATGCCGCCGAAGATGTTCACCAGCACCGCACGTACCCTGGAGTTGGAGAGGATGAGCTCGAAGGCCGCGCTCACCCGCGCCGCCGTCGCCCCGCCGCCGACGTCGAGAAAATTGGCCGGCCGCCCGGCGTGCAGCTTGATCAGATCCATGGTCGCCATCGCCAGACCCGCGCCGTTCACCATGCAGGCGATGTTGCCGTCGAGCGAGACGTAGTTGAGATCGTGTTCGGCGGCGCGTCGCTCCATCGGGTCCTCCTGGCTGGGATCGCGCAGCTGCGCCAGCTCCGGGTGACGAAACAGCGCGTTGTCGTCCACGTTGATCTTGGCATCGAGCGCCAGCAGCGCCCCGCCACGGGTCAGCGCCAGCGGATTCACCTCGACCAGGCTCAGGTCCTTCTCGAGATACAGCCGGTAGAGCGCGGCCGCGAGCGACTGGAACTCGCCGAGCTGCGGGCCGGACAGTTCCAGGCCGAAGGCGAGCTGGCGCGCTTCGTAAGCCTGGAATCCCGCCGCCGGGTGAATAGCGACCGTCAGGATCTTCTCGGGTGTCTTGTGGGCCACCTCCTCGATATCCATACCGCCGGCGAGCGAGGCGATGAGCGCGTGCGTGGCGCGCTCGCGGTTGAGCGTCAGTGACAGGTACATCTCCCGCGCGATGTCCGAGCCGCTCTCGACGTAAACGCGCTCGACCGGCAGCCCCTCGGGTCCCGTCTGGGGTGTCGCCAGGCGCTCGCCCAGCATCCCGCGAGCGGCGACGCGCACCGCCTCCACGTCACGGGCGAGTTTCACACCGCCCGCCTTGCCGCGCCCGCCTGCATGCACCTGCGCCTTGACCACCCACAGCGACCCGCCGAGCGCCGCGGCGGCCTCGGCGGCTTGTTGCGCGCTCGCCGCCACCCGGCCGGGCGGTACCGGCACGCCGTAACTGCGGAACAGGTCCTTCGCCTGGTATTCGTGAAGATTCATGGCCGCCGACCGCGCCGCGGGTAAAACGCACATTTTGCTCGAAAATGCCTGCCGCTGACCAGCCGCGCCCCGCCCGCGGCGGCAGCCGGCCGCCCGCCGGCGCGCACCGCCAGCCTGTGCCCGGTGCGATGCGAGTCGCGTTCCAGACTCAGGTGAAGGTGCTAGAGTCGCCGGCCTCGCAATCCGACCCCACACCCGCCTTGCCCGCACCCTCGGCCAGCGCCGCCGTCCTTACCGCGACCCCGAGCGACCTCGCCTGGCGCGTCATCGGGCTGCTCAATCTCTATCGATTGCTGGTGCCGCTGGTGTTGCTGGCCATGCAATCGCTCTCGGGTGCCGACTGGGGGCCGGTGACCGCTCACCCGCGCCTGTTCGTCGCAGCGTGCATCACCTATTTCACGGCCGCGGTATTGCTGGTGATCGCCCGGCGGCTGCACTGGTCGAGCCTGCGGATCGTCGCGCTGGTCAACGCGAGCGTCGATGCGCTCGCCATCGGACTCATTCTCTATGCGAGCGGCGGCAGCGCCAGCGGCCTCGGCGTGCTGCTGGTGCTGCCGGTGTTCACACTCACGCTGCTCGCCGACCGGCGCGATGCGCTGCTGATCGCCGCGGCCGCGGCGCTGGCGGTGCTGCTGCAACAGGTGTTCGTCGGCATGATCGATACCGCCCCGGCCGCCGACTATGTGACCGCGGGGGTGTTCGGCGCGGTGCTGTTCCTGGTGGCGTTCGCGACCTGGCCGGTGGCCAACCGCCTGCGCCAGAGCGAAGCGCTGGTGCGCCGCCAGGAAATCGATCTGGCCAACATGGCGCAACTGTCGCAGTACATAGTGCAGCATCTGCGCGAGAGCCTGCTGGTCCTCGATGCGCAGGACCGCATCCGCCTCATCAACGAGTCTGCCGCGCAGATGCTCGGTGACAAGCATGCGTTTCCCGACGCCCTGATCGGCGAGGCCTCGCCGCGGCTGCTCTACCAGCTCGAGTCGTGGCGCAAGAGCGGCGCTTCGCCGGACAGCGCCGCCACCGACGATACCTTCGTGGCCGCCGACGGCGCGCGTCTGATCCGCCCCCACTTTGCCCCGCTCGCCACCCTTCCGGGACCGGTGCTGATCTTCCTCGAGGACACGAGCCTCATCGGTGAGAAGGTCCAGCAGTCGAAACTCGCGGCGCTGGGTCGCCTGAGCGCCAGCATCGCGCACGAGATCCGCAATCCCGTGGGGGCCATGAGCCACGCCGCACAGCTGCTCGCCGAGTCACCGCGCCTGGCGGAAGAGGACCGGCGACTCACGCAGATCATCAGCAGCAACGCCGAGCGGGTCAGCGCCATCATTGACAACGTGCAGCGCCTGTCGCGCCGCGAGCAGCCGCGGCGCGAGCGGCTGTCGCTGGCAGCATGGACCGAGGAGTTCCGCCTGGAGTTCTGCGAGACGATGCAGTGGCAGCCGGTGCGGTTCATACTCGAAGCCGCAAGCGCCGACGTGGAGGTGCAGATGGATCCGGACCAGCTGCGCCAGATCGTCTGGAACCTGTGCGAGAACGCGATCAAGCATGCCCTCACCGATTCGCCGCATCAGCCTATCGAGATTCGCTACGGCCGCATGCTGAGCAGCGAGCGGCCGTTTCTCGAGGTAGCCGATCGGGGCCGCGGCGTGCCGCCCGAACACACCGAGCGCATCTTCGAGCCGTTCTACAGCGGTGGCCGCGGCACGGGCCTCGGGTTGTTCCTCGCCCGCGAGCTGGCACAGGCCAACCGTGCCACTCTTCTTTATGAGCCGCGCAGCGGTGGCGGCAGCGTATTCCGGCTGGTGTTCGCCGATCCGCGCCGCTGGGAGCGCCGATGAACCAGGGCGCGGCTGACAACACCCGGGTCGCAGAGCAGCCGGTCGTGCTGGTGGTGGACGATGAGCCCGATCTGCTCGAGCTCGTCACCCTTACCCTGAGCCGCATGAACCTGAAGACGCGCACCGCGGCCGACCTCGGCAGCGCGCGCCGGCTGCTCAGGAGCGAGCGCTTCGACCTGTGCCTGACCGACATGCGCCTGCCGGATGGCGACGGGCTCGAGCTGGTGTCGTGGATACAGGAGAACCGCGCCGCGCTCCCGGTGGCGGTGATCACCGCGCACGGCAATGTGGAATCGGCAGTGCGGGCCCTGAAGCTCGGCGCTTTCGACTTCGTATCCAAGCCGCTCGACCTCGGCGTGCTGCGCAAGCTGGTGGGCAGCGCCATCAAGCTCGGCGGCGGCGGCATCGACGCGGACGCCGCGGCGACGTTACGCGGTCCGCGGCTGCTCGGCAGCTCGGCGGTCATGGAGCAGGTGCGGGAGATGATCGGCCGCGTGACGCGCAGCCAAGCGCCGGTGCATATCTGCGGCGAGTCGGGTACCGGCAAGGAGCTCGTCGCCCGGATGATTCACGAAAGCGGTGCGCGCCGCGAGGGCCCGTTCGTCGCGGTCAACTGCGGGGCCATTCCCACCGAGCTGATGGAGAGCGAGCTGTTCGGCCACAAGCGCGGCAGCTTCACCGGAGCCGTGGCCGACAAGAAGGGGCTGGTGCAGAGCGCCGAGGGCGGCACGCTGTTTCTCGACGAGGTGGCCGACCTGCCGCTGCACATGCAGGTGAAGCTGCTGCGCGTGGTGCAGGAAAAGAGCGTGCGGCCGGTGGGCGAGGCCCGCGAAGAGACGGTCGACGTGCGAATCCTGTCGGCCACCCACAAGAATCTCGCGGATCTGGTGGCGCAGGGACTGTTCCGCGAGGACCTCTTCTACCGTATCAACGTCATCGAGCTGCGCGTGCCGGCGCTGCGCGAGCGCAGCGGCGACATCACCGAGATCGCCGCGGCGATCCTGCAGCGTCTCGCCCGCCGGGCGGGCGGCGCTGCCGCGCAGATCTCGCCGCAGGCCGTCACCCTGCTCGAGGCCTATCCCTTCCCCGGCAACGTGCGTGAGCTCGAGAACGTGCTGGAGCGGGCGCTGACCCTGTCCACAGGGGGTGTGATCGGACCTGAGCACATCCGGCTACGCTCGACGGCCACGCCATCCGCCGATAGCCCGGCGGCCGTGGCCCCACGGCCCGTGGATGGCAGCACGGCGCTCGGCAGCCAGCTCGAGAGCATCGAGCGCGACGCCATCATCAAGGCACTCGAGAAGACCCGCTACAACAAGACGGCGGCGGCGAAGCTCCTCGGCATGAGCTTTCGGGCGCTGCGCTATCGCATCAAGAAGCTCGGCATCGAGTAGCCCGCGGCGCAGGTGACGCTGCGGGTCACTTTGTGACGCTCGGGCCGCCTTGTGGCGTCAGGTTGCGACAGGCGTTACGTCAAATCGTTGCGCACGCCACCACCTATTTCTCCATCAATATCAAGGTCTTGAGTGCCCACGCGGCCGGTGGCACGCGCTTTGCTCTATCTCCCCCGGGCGCCTTTTGCGCCGCTTAGATTGTCTCTTAAAATTTTCAGGAGTCTTATCCAATGAAAGCTGTGCAAAAGGGTTTTACCCTTATCGAGTTGATGATCGTGGTCGCGATCATCGGCATTCTCGCCGCGATCGCGATCCCGGCGTATCAGAACTACACCATTCGCTCGCAGGTAACGGAAGGTCTGTCACTGGGTGACGGATGGAAGACCGGGATCGCCGAGTACTATGCCAACAACGGTACGCTACCGAGCACGGCGAACCTTACTGGAGCCGTCGCCTCCACGGGCAAGTACGTCGCGTCAATCAACGCGGTTAACGGCGTGATTCAGATCACCTACGGCCTGCAGGCCAACGCGAAGGTCAACGGTAACGGCTTAGGCCTTACGCCCATGACCAACACCAATAATGACATCATCTGGATCTGCGGAACTGCCGCGGTTCCGGCAGGCGCGGTCCCGATCGCGGGCGTCGGCGCAGCTGTAAACACAGTGCTCCCGCAGTACCTGCCGACCGTCTGCCACGTCTAAAGTTCTCTGCTTCCCCACTACGAAGCCCCTCCCCGGAGGGGCTTCTTTTTTTGGGAAGCCAATCACGCTGCGGCTCCGGGTCGATGTGCGAGCATGAGCGAAGATTTGACAATTGATCGAGACCACTCGGTAGACTACCGTTTTCGGCGGTCGCATTAGGCTTTCGTAACCCCATGAATGATAACGCTTCCTTGGCGTTGACGGGCGCCCGCACGACCCTGGGAGGTCTCCCCCAGCGCCTCGTGCAGGACGGCCTCATCGAGGAAGCGGCCATGCTGGAGGCGGTAAACCACGCCCGCGAGCGCAAGACCAGCGTGGTCACGCAGCTGGTCGCCACCGGCGTGGCCAACGCGCGTGACATTGCCGTCGCCGCGTCCAACGAGTTCGGCGTGCCGCTGTTCGACCTCGACGCCCTGACCGTGGACATCGAGGCGGTGCGGCTGGTAAGCGACAAGCTGCTCGCCAAGCACCGCGTGCTGCCGCTGTTCCGCCGCGGCAAGCGGCTGTTTCTCGCGGTGGCGGATCCGACCAATCTGCACGCCATCGACGAGGTCAAATTCCAGACCAGTCTCGGTATCGAGGCGATCGTCGTCGAGGACGATAAGCTCCAGGTAGCCATCGACAAGGCGATCGAGCAGGTCGACAACCAGATGTCGGCCCTCACCGCAGATGAGGGCGACGTCGATCTGGAGTCGCTCGAGGTCACCGGCGGTGAGGACGAGCTCGACGACAAGGTCGGACGCGACGATGTCGAAGACGCGCCGATAGTACGTTTCGTGAACAAGGTGATGCTCGATGCCATCCGCCGCGGGGCGTCGGACATTCACTTCGAGCCCTTCGAGAAGCTGTATCGCGTGCGGCTGCGCATGGACGGCGTGCTGAAGGAGATCGCGCAGCCGCCGGTGCAGCTCGCCCAGAAGCTGTCGGCGCGGCTGAAAGTGATGTCGCGGCTCGACATCGCCGAGCGGCGCGTCCCGCAGGACGGCCGCATCAAGATGAAGCTGTCGAAGAACCGCGCCATCGACTTCCGCGTGAGCACCTGCCCGACGCTGTTCGGCGAGAAGATCGTGCTGCGTATTCTCGACCCCGCGCAGGCGATGCTCGGCATCGACTCGCTCGGCTACGAGTCGTTTCAAAAAGACCTCTATACCAAGTTCCTCGCCAAGCCGCAGGGCATGATCCTGGTCACCGGGCCGACCGGCAGCGGCAAGACCGTATCGCTCTACACCGGGCTCAACATCCTCAACCGTGAGGACACCAACATCTCCACCGCCGAGGATCCGGCGGAAATCAACCTGCCGGGCGTCAACCAGGTGAACGTCAATCCCAAGGTGGGACTGACCTTTGCCGCTGCGATGCGCGCGTTCCTGCGCCAGGACCCCGACGTCATCATGGTCGGTGAGATCCGCGACCTCGAGACGGCGGAGATCGCCATCAAGGCCGCGCAGACCGGGCACCTGGTGCTCTCCACGCTGCACACCAACGATGCGCCGCAGACGCTCACCCGCATGGTCGACATGGGGGTGAAGCCCTACGCCATCGCGACCTCGGTGAGCCTCATCATCGCCCAGCGCCTGGCGCGCAAGCTGTGCAACACCTGCAAGCAGCCGCGCGACATACCGAAGGAAGCTCTGCTGAAGGAGGGCTTCGCGGAAGCCGACGTGGCGCACGGGCTGAAGCTGTTCGCGCCCAAGGGCTGCGCCAACTGTACCGACGGCTACAAGGGCCGCACCGGCATCTACCAGGTCCTGCCGGTGACCGAGTCGATCGCGCGCATCATTCTCGGCCTGGGCAGCGCGGTGGACATCGCCGCCCAGGCGGCGAAGGAGGGCGTGTGGGACCTGCGCCGCGCCGGGCTTGAAAAGGTGAAGAACGGTCTCACCAGTCTCGAGGAAGTCAACAGCGTCACGATCGAGTGACGAACGGAAGCAACCCATGGCTCAGGCAGCAGCAGCAACCGGCGCGGTGCGCACCCTCAAGCGCGACATCGCCTTTTCCTGGGAGGGCAAGGACAAGCGCGGTGCGCGCGTCACCGGCAAGAGCCTGGCGCCCGACGAGCAGACGCTGCGCGCGGAGCTGCGCCGCCAGGGCGTGGCGGCCTCGCGGATCCGCAAGCAGCGCCAGAGGGGCGGGGGCGGCAGTATCAACATGGGCGACATCGCGGTCTTCAGCCGCCAGCTCGCCACCATGCTGGCCGCCGGCATACCGCTGGTGCAGGCCTTCGAGATCGTCGGCAGCGGCAACGACAAGGCCAAGATGCGCAGGCTCATCCTCGACATCAAAGCTGATGTCGAAGGCGGCACCTCGCTGCACGAGGCGATTGCCAAGCACCCGCTGTATTTCGACGACCTGTTCGTAAATCTCGTCGAGGCGGGCGAGCACGCCGGCGCGCTGGAATCGCTGCTCGACAAGGTCGCGACCTACAAGGAGAAGACCGAGGCGCTGAAGAAGAAGGTCAAGAAGGCGCTGTTCTATCCGGCCGCGGTGCTGGCGGTGGCGATACTGGTCACCACCATCCTGCTGATCTTCGTCATTCCGCAGTTCGAGGAGCTCTACAAGGGCTTCGGCGCCGACCTGCCGGCGTTCACGCAGTTCGTGATCGGCCTGTCGCGCTTCGTGCAGCACGACGGCATCTATGTCCTCGTGGTGCTGGTCGGCGCGGTGCTTGGCTTCATCTACTTCAAGAAGCGCTCCAAGGCGATGCGCGAGCTGCTCGACCGGGTGACGCTCAAGGTGCCGGTCATCGGTCCGATCATGCGGCAGGCGGCGATCGCACGCTACGCCCGCACGCTGGCGACCATGTTCTCGGCCGGCGTGCCCCTGGTCGAGGCGCTCGAGTCGGTGGCCGGCGCGACCGGCAACATCGTTTACGAGAACGCCGTGCTGAGAATGCGCGACGAGGTCGCGACCGGCCAGCGCCTGCAGCGGGCCATGGAGAATACCGGCCTGTTTCCCAACATGGTGAATCAGATGATCGCCGTCGGTGAGGAGTCCGGATCGCTCGACGAGATGTCCAGCAAGGTGGCGACCTTCTACGAGGCCGAGGTCGACAATGCCGTCGACGCCATGTCGAGCCTGCTCGAGCCGCTCATCATGGTGATTCTGGGGGTGGTGGTCGGCGGACTGGTGATCGCCATGTATCTGCCGATCTTCAAGCTGGCATCGGTGGTCTGAGGCGGCAGCCGGCCGCCTGACGGCACGCGCGGCGCTGCGCGGCGCGGTTGCTGCAAAAAAAAGGACAACGATGTCCGTGATCGCGCTGCTGGCCGGCTCCCCCGGCCTATTCCTGGGCGTCTGCCTGGTGCTGGGCCTCATCGTCGGCAGCTTCCTCAACGTCGTCATCTACCGGCTGCCGCTCATGCTCGAGCGGCAATGGCGTGAGCAGTGTGCGCAGACCCTGCAGGGCGCTACTGCGCTCGGCGCAGCGCCGGCAGCCGCCCCGGCGTTCAACCTCGTCGTGCCACGCTCGACCTGTCCGGCCTGCCAGCATCCCATCGCAGCCTGGCACAACCTGCCGGTACTCTCCTGGCTGGTGCTGCGCGGGCGCTGCGCCTACTGCGGCAAACGCATCGCGGCACGCTATCCGCTGGTGGAAGCCCTCACCGGACTGCTGAGCGCGGCCGTGGCGTGGCAGTTCGGCTTCGGCTGGGCGGCGCTGGCCGCGCTGGCCCTCACCTGGTGCCTGGTCGCGCTCACTTTCATCGACCTGGATCATCAGTTGCTGCCGGACGCGCTCACACTGCCACTGCTGTGGGGCGGACTGTTCCTCAGCCTGTTCGCCGCATCGGCCGGCGGCGCGGCCGTGCCGGTGGAACTGCGCTCGAGCCTCATCGGGGCCATGGCCGGTTACGTGAGCCTGTGGAGCGTCTATCATCTGTTCCGCCTCCTCACAGGGAAGGAAGGCATGGGCTATGGAGACTTCAAGCTGTTTGCCGCGCTGGGGGCCTGGCTTGGCTGGCAAATGCTCCTGCCGGTCATCCTCATCGCCTCCGTGGTCGGAGCCGTGGTGGGCATCGCCGTCATTACCGTGCGCGGACAGGAGCGCTCCACGCCCATCCCCTTCGGTCCGTTTCTCGCTGCCGCGGGCTGGCTGATGCTCATGTTCGGCCCACGGCTCGTCGAGCGTTACCTCGGCCTGTTCCTGACGCACCCGTGAGCAGCGCGCCGCTTAGCGCACGTGCGTTTCGCGTGGGACTGACGGGCGGCATCGCCAGCGGCAAGTCGAGCGCAGCGGGTTTCTTCGCGGCTCTCGGCGTGCCGATTCTCGACAGCGACCAGGTGGCGCGCGACGTCGTCGAGCCCGGCCAGCCGCCGCTGGAACGGCTGGTCGAGCGCTTCGGGCGCTCCATCCTCACGCCCGACGGCCATCTCGACCGGCCGGCACTGCGCAATATCGTGTTTTCCGATCCCCGGGCACGCGCGGACCTCGAGGCCCTCACGCATCCGGCGATCGGTGCCACCATGGAGGCGCGCTCGGCGGCGGCCGGCGGCCCCTACCAGATCCTGGTCATTCCGCTGCTGGTGGAAAAAAATCTCGCCGCGCACGTCGACCGCGTGCTGTTGGTGGATTGCGAGGAAGCGCTGCAGCTGTCGCGTCTGCACGCGCGCGACGGCTCGACCCCGCAGCAGGCGCGGGCCATCCTCGCGGCGCAGGCATCGCGGGCCGAGCGGCTGCAGGCCGCCGACGACGTGATCCGCAACGATGCGGACCTGGACGCGCTCGAGCACCAGGTTCGTGCGCTGCACGCGCGCTACCTGGAGCTCGCCGCACGCCCCCGCAGCTGAGCGCACCCCAAGCGCACGGCGTTTACGCTGCCGCACGCGTGAAGCACAATAGGCGCGTGATGGAGCCCGCCGCATCCACCGCCGAAGCTCCGGTGGCGCCTGCCGCCGAAGCCGCGGAGCTGATCTTCGAGCAGCCGCTGAACGAGCGGATGCGCACCTTGCTGCGCCTGGATTTCCTCTACAACCAGGCGCTCTATCACAACGAGATGGCCAGTCCGTGGGGAAGCCGGGCGGCGATGTCGAGTCTCATCGACATCCTCGCCATCACCACGCGCGGGGACGTGCGCTCGGACGTGCTGAAGGAGCTCGAAGGCCACTTGAGCGCGCTCAATGCCTTCCAGTCGAATCCCGGTGTCGATCCGCAGCGGCTCAAGGGGCTCATGTCGAACCTCATGCGGCTGCGCGCCGACCTGATGGGCGCCGGGTCGGCATTCCTGCAGCCGCTGCGCGACTCGGAGTTCGTGAGCGCCATCAAGCATCGCAGCGCCATCCCGGGCGGGACCTGCGAGTTCGACCTGCCGGATTACTATTTCTGGCTCACGCAACCGGAAGAGGCGCGCATGCGCAGCTTCAGCCAGTGGCTCGGACTGCTGCGTCCCCTGTGTGATGCGATCGCGGAGCTGCTGTGGCTCACGCGCCAGAACGGTCGCACCCGCCAGGAGATCGCCGGCGGCGGCTCCTTCAGCATCACCTTCGAGCGCGACAACCCGTTGCAGCTGCTGCGCATCTCACTGCCCGCCGCGGCCGGCCTGTACCCGGAGATCAGCGGCAGTCATCACCGTTGCAGCGTGCGCTTCCTCAGCTGGCAGGGGCTGACCGCCCGCCCCGCGCAGACCCAGGCCGACGTCCCCTTCATGCTGAGCTGCTGTCCCTGATGCGTCGCGCGACTTCATGACGGCCGTGCGCGTCAAGTGCCCCACCTGCCGGCGCGAGCTGGACTGGGACGCCGCTCCCTACCGGCCTTTCTGCAGCGAGCGCTGCCGGCTGATCGACCTCGGCGCCTGGCTCTCCGGGGAGCGTGCGATCCCCGCCGAGTCGGGTCCGCCGGAGTCCGGGCACGGCGATTCGGAGCCGGAAGGGTCGCCGCCGACGTGAGGTTCCGTCTCACTGCGTTCGGCCTGCACCTGGCGGGCAGCGCCTGCGCACTCACGCTCATCCTCGGCGGGCTGTACCTCGGCTGGTATCGCGGGCCGGGCTGGTACCTGAGCGGCGTGGCGAAGGTGGTGCTGGTCCTGGCCGTCGTGGATGTAGCCCTCGGGCCGACGCTCACGCTCATCATCGCCAATCCAGCCAAGCCGCGCCGCGAGCTGGCGCGCGACATCGGGATGATCGTGATCGTGCAGATCGCGGCGCTGGTGTACGGCACCCTCACCTTGTGGGGAGGACGCCCGCTCTACTACACGTTCTCCTCCGACCGCCTGGAGATGGTGCAGGCTTCCGACCTCAAGCCCCCCGAGGTTGCGCTGGCGCGCCAGCAGAACCCCGCGCTCGCGCCGCACTGGTACAGCCTGCCGCGCTGGGTGTGGGCGCCCCTGCCGGACGACCCCAACGCGGCGACGAACATCGTCAACTCGACGATCTTCGGCGGCGGCCAGGACGTTATCGACATGCCGCGGTACTTCAAGCCCTGGAGCGAAGGGCTGGGCGAGCTGCGCAAGCAACTGACGACGGTCGATGAAATGAAGCAGCTCTCACTGGCACAGAAGCAGACGGTCAAGGCGCGCATGGCCGCCGCGGGCCTGGACCCGGGGCAGCGCAACGCGTTGCTGATGTGGGGTGACGTGCGCAAGCTGCTGGTGGTGTTCGATCCCCAGAGCGCGCGCATCCGGGCGAGGCTGAGGCTCGACTGACCGGGACGAACGGCCGGCGGCACCGACCCGCGTGGGCTAGCGGCCCGGTGGCGGCGACTGCGGGACGGGCGGGCTCTCGGGCGGGCTGCCCATCGACAGCCACCTCGCCAGAAACGCCCACTGGTCCGCGAAGTCCTCGATCTGCATCCACACCGGCTTGCCGGCGCCGTGGCCGGCACGGGTTTCGACGCGGATCAGTATCGGGTTGGCGCAGAGCTGCGCCGCCTGTAGCGCGGCGGCGAACTTGTAGCTGTGCCAGGGCACCACGCGGTCGTCGTGGTCGGCGGTGGTGATGAGCGTGGGCGGGTAGCACACTCCCTGCTTCACGTTCTGCACCGGCGAATAGGCATACAGCGCCCGAAACTGCGCCGGGTCCTCGGACAGGCCGTAGTCGGACGACCACTGCCGGGCGTTGGCGCTGGCGGTGTGATAGCGCAGCATGTCGAGCACCCCGACCGCGGGCAGTGCTGCGCCGAACAGCTCCGGACGCTGCGTCATCGCTGCGCCGACCAGCAGCCCGCCGTTGCTGCGCCCGTGAATGCCGAGGCGCGCGCTGCGCGTGTAGTTCTCATGTACGAGATACTCGGCGGCGGCGATGAAGTCATCGAACACGCGCTGCTTGTTCTCGAGCGTGCCCGCCTTGTGCCAGGTCTCGCCGTACTCGCCGCCGCCGCGCAGGTTGGCTTCGGCGTAGGCACCGCCCATCTCCAGCCACGCTTCGACCGCAGGGCGGTATTCCGGTGTGAGCGAGAGGTCGAACCCCCCGTAGCCGTACAGCAGCAGCGGCTGGTTGCCGTCCCTGGGCATGTCACGGCGGTGCGTGATGTACATCGGCACGCGCGTGCCGTCCTTGCTGTTATAGAACACCTGCTCGGTGACGAACTGCTCAGTCGTGGCCGGCGCTTGTGCCGCACGCCACAGGCTCGCCTCGTCGGCCGGCACGTCGAAGCGATAGATGCGGCGCGGCGTGAGGTAATCGGTATAGGAAAAAAAGGTCTCGCTCTGAGCCTCCTCGCCCTGGAAGCCGTCGATGCCCCCCAGGCCCGGCAGCGGCACCTCGCCCACCGGCCGGCCGTCACGCTCGTAGACGCGGGCCACGCCGTGAGCCTCCTCGACGTAGCGGGCGATGATGCGCCCACCGACGTAGGTCGCCTCCGCGAGCGCGGTGGCAGCTTCGTGCACCACGACCCGCGGGGTCGCGGCCGGGTCACGCGCATCGAGGGCGATGACCTGACCGAGCGGCGCATCGTGCGTGCTCTGGAAGAACAGCTCGTGCCGGTGCTGGCCGATGTAGTGATAGAGCGCGTCCCAGGCTGCGAACAGCGGCCGCGGTGCGCTGCCCGGATGGTGCAGATCGATGAGATCGACGCCGTTGTTCTCGTACCCCTCGACCAGCGCGACGATGAGGTAGTGGCCATCCTCGCTGACGCGCGCCACCGGCACGTGCGTCGGGTGGTTGCGCACCTGGTACACCAGCGTGTCGTGGTCCTGCGGCGTGCCGAGGCGGTGGAAGTACACCGCCGGCCGCCCGGAGTCATCGCCGCGCCCGTCCGGCAGCGCCGGGTAGCGGCTGTAGTAGACCCCCGAGTCATCGCGTGCCCACGAGACGCCCCAGAACTTGGTGAAGCGCAGCGTGTCCGGCAGGTCGGTCCGGTCGGCGACCCGCTTGAAGCGCCACAGCTGCCAGTCGGTGCCGGCATCCGACACCGCGTAGGCCACCACGTCGCCGCGCACATCGGGCGTGAATTCCGACAGCGCGACGGTGGCGTCGGCGCGCGCCGCATTCGGATCGAACAGCAGGCGCCCCGGGGCATCGGCACCGTCGGCTACCATCAGCACGCTCTGGTTCTGCGCGCCGTCGTTGTGCAGATAGAAATAGTGCGCGCCGCGCTTCAGCGGCACGTCGAAGCGCTCGTAGTTCCATAGCTGCGTGAGCCGCGCCTTCACCCAGCCGCGCCACGGCAGCGCCGCGAGCCGCGGCTGCGACAGCGCATTCTCGTTCTTCACCCATGCGGCCACCGCCGGCGAGTCGAGATTTTCGAGCCAGCGATAGGGATCGGCGACCTTGGTGCCGAAATAGTCATCGGCCACATTGACCCGCGCGGTGATGGGATAGATCGTCGTCGGCGCAGCGGGCGGCAGGCCGACCGCAGTCTCGGTGACGGTGCGCATGGGCTTGCCGCCCGGCCCGCTGCCGGGGAATGGCTGCGGTCCGCCGAGCTGTGTGCAGGCTCCGAGCAGGCCGAGAGCGCAAAGCACGAGGGCTCGTATAGCCATCGTACCGTGGCCGTCAGGGAAACTTGATCTTGCCGCCCCCGGCCGGCGCCGGGCCGGGGCCGACGCCGCTGCCGACTTCCGGCACCACGATGCGCGAGGCCGCCTCGCGGCGCAGCTCGCGGGCCTCGTCGATGGCCTGCTCGAGCGCCACCTTGACGCCGTCCGGAAACCTGCTGATGGCCTCGGCCAGCGTCTTGGCCTCGATCTCGAAGCCGAGCGGCAGCACGCCCGCGGGCGTGAGCAACTGCGTCTGGCCGGAGAACAGCACCGCGCGCGACGGATCGGGCGAGCCATCGGCCGTGACCGGCGTGAGGCGCCGGATGCTGCCGGCGCGGCGATCGGTGAACACGTCCTCGCGGTACAGTGCCGCGGGATCGAGCTGGATTTCAGGGAGATCGTTCTGCGCTGCCATGTCGTACGCCTTGATTGTCGCAGGCATTGTACACGCCCGCCGGCCGCTCACTGCGGTGGCGGCAGGGCCTGCAGCGCAGCGATGAACGGCCGGTCGGCTTCGAGGATGTCGTGCTCGGCAAGCCGTGCGGGCGCAACCCACCGCAGCGGCTGGCCCTCCAGCGGCTGCGGCGTACCGCGGAAAGCGCTGACGAGCCACAGCGACAGCTCGACGTGTTGGTCCTCGTAGGTGTGCTGCAGGCGCATGAGCGCCCGCGCCGCCTGCACTTCGATACCGAGCTCCTCGCGCAGCTCGCGCGCCAGCGCCACCGGCTCGCTCTCGCCGGCCGCCACCTTGCCCCCCGGGAATTCCCAGCGCCCGGCGAGGTGCTTACCCGCGGTGCGCTGCGCGATCAGCACCTGCCCGCACGAGTCGTAGAGCGCCGCGGCCACCACGTGGATGCGCGGCCGCTCCCGCGTTGCGGGTGCGCCGGGCGCAGCGCTACTCGACGCTCGAGAGCGCACCGTGGCAGTGCTTGTACTTCTTGCCCGAGCCGCACGGACAGGGCTCGTTGCGTCCCACCTTGCGCTCACCGCGCACGAAGGGGCCGGAGGGCTCCGGCAGCGACGGTGCGGCCGCACGCCGCTCGCCGCCCGCGGCGGCGCCGCGCGCGCCGGGCACCGCCGGCGGCTCTGCCGTGGCCAGCAGCGCCGAAGCCGCGTCGGCATGCTGCGCCTGCAGGGCACGCATCAGCCGCTGCCGCCGCTCCTCTTCCTCGCGCTCGATCTCTTCCTGGGTGCGCACATCGATGGTCGCCATGAGCGAGGAGGTCTCGTACTTGATGCGGTCGAGCATGCCGGCGAACATCTCGAAAGCTTCGCGCTTGAACTCGAAGCGATAGTCCTTCTGCGCATAGCCGCGCAGGTGAATACCCTGGCGCAGGTAGTCCATCGCCGCCAGGTGCTCGCGCCAGTGCTGGTCGAGCTTGCGCAGCATCATCTCGCGCTCGACGTGGCGCATGATCGGCGCGCCCACACGCGCCACCTTGGCATCGTAAGCTTCGTGCACCGCGCGCACCACGCGCTCGCGCAGCGCCTGGCTCTCGAGCTCCGGCTCCTGCGCGAGCCAGCCCTGCGGATCGATGCGGGTGTTGAAATCCTTCAGCACCGCCGCCGCGAGCCCCGCGAAGTCCCAGTCCTCGGGCACGGCCTGGCGCGGCAGGTACTGGTCGAGCAGCGTGCCCACCGAGTCCTCCATCAGGCCGTGGATGGCGGCCGAGAGATCTTCGGTGCCCATGACCTCGGTGCGCTGCTGGTAGACGACCTTGCGCTGGTCGTTCTGCACGTCGTCGAACTGCAGCAGGTTCTTGCGGATGTCGAAGTTGTGCGACTCGACCTTGCGCTGCGCCTTCTCGATCTGGCGCGTGAGCATGCCGCTCTCGATCACCTCGCCTTCCTTCATCCCGGCCATCTTCAGCAGCCGCTGCGTGCGCAGCGGATCGCCGAAGATGCGCATCAGGTTGTCCTCCATCGACAGGTAGAAGCGGCTCGAGCCCGGATCGCCCTGGCGGCCTGAGCGGCCGCGCAGCTGGTTGTCGATGCGGCGCGACTCGTGCCGCTCGGTGCCGACGATGTGCAGGCCGCCCGTTTCGAGCACCCGGTCGTGCCGCGCCTGCCATGCGGTGCGCAGCCGCTCGCGGGCGGGGTCGTCGAGCTCCCCGGCGCCGGCGAGCTCGGCTTCGAGGTTGCCGCCGAGCACGATGTCGGTGCCGCGCCCGGCCATGTTGGTGGCAATGGTGACCGCCCCGGGCCGGCCGGCCTGCGCGACGATGTGCGCCTCGCGCTCGTGCTGCTTGGCGTTCAGCACCTGGTGCGGCACATCCTCCTTCTGCAACAGCCCGGACAGGTACTCCGAGGTCTCGATGGAGGTAGTGCCGACCAGCACCGGCTGCTCGCGCGCCACGCAGTCGCGGATGTCCTCGATGATCGCCTTGAACTTGTCGCTCTGCGTGAGGTACACGAAGTCGGAATTGTCCTTGCGGATCATCGGCCGGTGGGTGGGAATCACCACCACCTCGAGCCCGTAGATCTGCATGAATTCCGGCGCCTCGGTGTCGGCGGTGCCGGTCATGCCGGAGAGCTTCTTGTAGAGACGGAAGTAGTTCTGGAACGTGATCGAGGCGACCGTCTGGTTCTCCTCGCGCACCCGCACCCCTTCCTTGGCCTCGACCGCCTGGTGCAGCCCGTCCGACCAGCGCCGGCCCGGCATGGTGCGGCCGGTGAACTCATCGACGATGATGACCTCGCCGCCGCGCACGATGTACTCGACGTCCCGCTTGTAGAGCGCGTGCGCGCGCAGCGCCGCGTTCAGGTGATGCATCAGGCGGATGTTGGTCGAGTCGTACAGGCTCTCGCCTTCCTTCAGCAGCCCCGACTGCAGCATGAGCTGCTCGACGTGCTCGTGGCCGGCCTCGGTGATGTGCACCTGCTTGGTCTTCTCCTCCACGGCGAAGTCGCCCGGGCCGTCCTCCTGTTGCTGCCGCGTCAGCCGCGGCACCAGCTCGTTGATGCGCAGGTACAGCTCGGTGCTCTCCTCGGCCGGTCCCGAGATGATGAGCGGCGTGCGCGCCTCGTCGATCAGGATCGAATCGACCTCGTCGACCACCGCGAACGTCAGGCCGCGTTGCACGCGCTCCTCCAGCCGGTAAGCGAGATTGTCGCGCAGGTAATCGAAGCCGAATTCGTTGTTGGTGCCGTAGGTGATGTCGCAGGCGTAGGCGGCGCGCTTCTCCTGGGGGCTCTGGGAGTTCTTGATCACCCCGACGGTGAGCCCGAGGAAGCGGTACACCGGTCCCATCCAGTCCGCGTCGCGCTGCGCCAGGTACTCGTTGACGGTGACGATGTGCACGCCCTCGCCGGAGAGCGCATTGAGATAGGCCGGCAGCGTCGCCACCAGCGTCTTGCCCTCGCCGGTGCGCATCTCGGCGATCATGCCCTTGTGCAGCGTGATGCCGCCGATCAGCTGCACGTCGAAGTGGCGCATCTTCAGCGTGCGGCGCGCGGCTTCGCGCACCACGGCGAAAGCCTCGGGCAGCAGATCGTCGAGCGTCGCCCCATCCTTGAGGCGCTGGCGGAACTCCACGGTCCTGGCCCGCAGGGCCTCGTCGTCGAGCTCGCTGATCCGGGCCTCGAGCGCGTTGGCCGCGCGCACGTGGCGGCCATGTCCGCGGACGATGCGCTCGTTGCGGCTGCCGAAAACGCGGGTAAGAATCTCGCGCAAGTGAGGACTCGCTATTAACCCAAAAACAGCTTGCCCAACAGGTACTTGACGTACTTCAGGGCCCGATGAAGCGGCGTATTGTACGCAATTTGACGCCCGCATCGTCCAATTGGTTCGGCGGGCGCGGGATTCAAGGGCGGGGGCGTCCCGGCGCAAAAGGCAGCGTATGCCGATCGAGCCGGGGCTCGCGCGGTGCGCGGTGCGCGGTGCGCGGTGCGCGGTGCGCGGTGAGATGTCGCCGGTCAGCGGCCGATAAACGACAGCGGGTCGACCTGGCGGCCGTTGCGCAGCACCTCGAAGTGCACGTGCGGTCCGGTGGAGCGCCCGGTGGAGCCCATGAGGGCCACCGTGTCGCCGCGCTTCACGGTTGCGCCGACGCTGACCAGCGTGCGCTCGTTGTGCGCGTAGCGCGTGACGAAGCCGTCGCCGTGATTGATCTCGACCAGCTTGCCGAAACCGGCGCGCTCGCCTGCCCAGGTCACGACGCCCGCGGCGACCGCCATGACTCTGGAGCCGGCGGCGCCGGCGAAGTCGACGCCCTTGTGAAAGGCCTCACGGCCGTCGAACGGATCGGCGCGCTCGCCGAAATACGAGGAGATGAAGCCGTCGGCGACCGGGCGGCCTTCCGGATGGATCTGCGCCTTCAGCTCGCGCGCGAGGATCATGTTCTCGAGCGCGGCGAGCTGCGATTGGCGCTGGTCGACCCGCTGTTCGAGCTGCGACAGCATCGCGGACAGGTCGGGAACCTGGGCACTCACGCCTTCGCCGTCGGCTTCCGGGCCGCCGCGGGGCGGATCGCGATCGAAGTTGAACTCGCGGCTGTCGATGTCGGCCATCTCGGTGAGGCGCTTGCCGAGGGCGTCGAGGCGGATCACGTGGGCGTTCATTTCGCCCAGGCGCATGGCCATGGCGTCCACCCGCAGTTGCAGCTGCTGGTGCAGCTGCTCGATCTGCTGCTTCTGCTGCGTCAGCAGGTTGCCGAAGCGCGCCGTGTCGCCGAGCATCAGCCGCTGGTGGCTTCCGCGCCCGAGTTGCAGGCCGGTCGCAAAGGCACTGCCGAGAATGATCAGTACCGCGGCAGCGAGAAGGCCGAGCGTCAGCGGGTGCGCAAGGTCGAGCTGTCGCGCCCGGCCCTCACGCCTGGAGAGGAAAATTACGTTCATACCCTGCGCTCCGGTTTAGCGGCGTTCCCCCGGTTTGCGGGCGACCGTAACCCCTCGCACAGGCCAGCCCCGGGCGTGATTCGCCCTGTTTTGCTTTAAC
This sequence comes from Steroidobacteraceae bacterium, assembly GCA_035481975.1. GTDB lineage: Bacteria > Pseudomonadota > Gammaproteobacteria > Steroidobacterales > Steroidobacteraceae > 13-2-20CM-66-19. The sequence continues at coordinate 35,797 of DATHRC010000004.1, read as the reverse complement.
AACCCTGCAACACGCTGGCAACCCCGCTGTCATAGCTCCTCGCTTTAGACCGGTGGCTTTGCGTCCCCGCCTTTCGACGGGTTTGCCTAAGCAGCTTCAGGCAATATGCACAAGAAAATGGGCCGAAACAAGCGCGGCAACTCCCCGTTGAGCAGTGCGGCAACTAACCGCGCCCGCCGACCTCATTCTGTAAAGGACCTGCTGGCAGGAAGACTGCCGAGCTTGACGCGCGTCACAGATCAGGCCGTCCGGCAGGACTTCTGGCGCGGCTGGCTGCAGGCGCACCTGCCCGCGCCGCTGTGCGCACGAATGTCGGGGGTGGCATTGCGCAACGGCCGGCTGGTGATCTTCGCCGAGAGCGCAGCCTGGGCGGCGCGGCTGCGCTTTGCGCTTCTGGAGCTCGAGCCCGACATCCGCGCCGCCGCCCCCGAGCTCGGTCCCATCAGCGTACGCGTGCGACCCCGCGAGTGATCGCGGACCGCCCGCTGGCGGCCGCGCCTGCGCGCCGGCCGCGCCTGCGCGCCGGTCGCGCTTGCGCGCCGGAAAATACGCCCGGCGAACGGCTCAGCCGCCGGGCGGGTGCAGCGCCGGTGCCTCGATGTAGGAGATGGGCGCGTCGGTGTAGCGCTCGAATACGACCTCTTCCCACGAGGAGGCATCCGCCAGCAGCGTGCGCAGCAGCTTGTTGTTGAGCGCGTGTCCGGACTTGTGGCCGCTGAACTCGCCGATCAGGCTGTGTCCGAGCAGGTACAGATCGCCGATGGCGTCGAGGATCTTGTGCTTGACGAACTCGTCCTCGTAGCGCAAGCCGTCCTCGTTCAGCACACGGAAGTCATCGAGCACGATGGCGTTGTCGAGGCTGCCGCCGAGCGCCAGGTTGCGGGCGCGCATCGTCTCCAGGTCGCGCATGAAGCCGAAGGTGCGGGCGCGACTCACTTCCTTGAGAAAGGAGGTAGTGGAGAAATCCATCGAGGCGCGCTGCGAGCGACGCTTGAAGATCGGATGATTGAATTCGATCTCGAAGTTGACCTTGAAGCCGTCGAAGGGATCGAACTGCGCCCACTTGTCGCCGTCCTCCACCCGCAGCCGCTTCTTCACGCGGATGAAGCGCTTGGGCCGGCGTTGCTCCTCGATGCCGGCCGACTGCAGCAGAAAGACGAACGGACCGGCGCTGCCGTCCATGATCGGCACTTCGGCAGCCGACACCTCCACGATGGCGTTGTCGATCCCCAGGCCCGCGAACGCCGACAGCAGGTGCTCGACCGTCGATACGCGCGACTCGCCTTTGACGAGGGTGGTGCCGAGCGTGGTGTCGCCGACGTTCTCCGCCTGGGCGCGGATGTCGATCGGATGCGGCAGATCGGTGCGGCGGAACACAATGCCGGTGTCGGGATCGCCCGGCCGCAGCGTCATCAACACCTTCTTACCGGTGTGCAGTCCGACGCCGGTGGCGCGAATCGAGTTTTTGAGCGTCCGTTGTCCGACCATTCTCGACTTTTCAACGCCTGCACCGCAGCGCGGATGACAAGCGCAGCAAAAAGGCGCCCCGGGGGATACCAGCGGCTCGGGGACGCGGCCGTCCCTGCCGGGGCGCTTTTAACGTAAGGCGCGTTACCGTATCACATCAATCGGCCTGCCGTCGCAGGAACGCCGGGATATCGAGCAACTCCTCCGGGTCGGCGTCGGGCCGCAGTCCGTCGCCCACGGCGCGTTGCCGTTGGACGGTCGGCTTGTCGAGTGCCGCGTAGTCACTGTTTGAAAGCGGCGCGCGCCGCACCACGCGCATCGCCGGTTCGCCGCGCGGGTCCCGGTCACGCCCGGCAGGCAGCTCGCGCTCCCGGCCGGGGAGCGCTGCACGCGCTGCTGCAGCGGGCCGGCCAAGTCCGGTCGCGACCACCGTGACACGCACCTGGTTGGACAGCTCCGGGTCGATGACAGTGCCCACGACCACCGTGGCGTCCTCGGAAGCGAACTGCTTGACGATCTGGCCCACTTCCTGGAACTCGCCGATCGACAGATCCATGCCGGCGGTGACGTTCACCAGGATGCCGTGCGCTCCGGCGAGATTGATCTCCTCGAGCAGCGGCGAGGATACCGCGGCCTCGGCTGCAGCGCGCGCGCGCCCCTCGCCGCTCGCAGCGCCCGATCCCATCATCGCCATGCCGGTTTCGGCCATCACCGTGCGTACGTCGGCGAAGTCGACGTTGATCAGCCCGGGGCGCGTAATGAGCTCGGCGATGCCCTGGACGGCGCCCTGCAACACCTGGTTCGCGGCCTTGAACGCATCGAGCAGCGTGGTCTGCGGTCCCAACACCGTCAATAGCTTCTGGTTAGGAATTGTAATGAGCGAGTCGCAGTACTTGCCGAGCTCGGCAATACCGTGATCGGCTACGCAGCCGCGCTTGTTGCCCTCCATCTCGAAAGGCTTGGTCACCACGGCCACGGTCAGAATGCCGAGCTCGCGCGCCACCTGCGCCACTACCGGAGCGGCGCCGGTGCCGGTGCCGCCCCCCATGCCGGCGGTGATGAACAGCATGTCGCAGCCCTCGACCAGCTCGACGATGCGATCACGATCCTCCATGGCCGCCTGGCGGCCGACCTCGGGGTCGGCGCCAGCGCCGAGTCCCTTGGTGATGTTGCAGCCGATCTGCAGCGCCGTCTTGACCTTGGCGTGCTTCAGCGCCTGCGAATCGGTGTTGATGCACATGAACTCCACGCCATCGATGCCGGCCGAGACCATGTGTGCCACGGCGTTACCACCGCCGCCCCCCACGCCGATCACCTTGATTACGGCGCTCTGGCTGTAAGCGTCCATCAGTTCGAACATGTTGTCGCTCCTTACGCGAATACAAACGGTTGGTTGAATCGCTCTTCTCTCTTCTCTCTCTACTGTCAGCTTCAAAAGTTTCCCTGGAACCAGGAACGCATGCGGTCGAGCACCGACTTGGCGTTCCCCAGGGAGCCCGCGCGGTGCGCGGGCAAGGCGTTGTCACGGGCGTAGAGCAGCAGCCCCACGCCGGTGGAAAAAATCGGATTGCGCACCACGTCGGACAGGCCCTGCACGCTCTGTGGCACGCCGAGCCGCACCGGTACGTGGAACACCTCCTCGGCGAGCTCGATCGCGCCCTCCATCTTGGCGCTGCCGCCGGTGAGCACGATGCCGGCGGCGATCAGCTCCTCGAAGCCGCTGCGGCGCAACTCCTCGCGCACCAGGCCGAACAGCTCCTCGTAGCGCGGCTCGACAATCTCGGCGAGCGTCTGGCGCGCGAGGCGCCGCGCCGGGCGCTCGCCGACGCTCGGCACCTCGATGCTCTCGTCCGGGTTGGCGAGCTGCGACAGCGCACAGGCATAGCGGATCTTGATGTCCTCGGCGTACTGCGTCGGGGTGCGCATCGACACGGCGATGTCGTTGGTCACCTGGTCGCCGGCGATGGGAATCACCGCGGTATGGCGGATCGCGCCGTTGGCGAACACCGCCAGATCGGTGGTGCCGCCGCCGATGTCGACCAGGCACACGCCGAGCTCTTTCTCGTCCTCGGTGAGGACGGCGAAACTGGAGGCGAGCTGCTCGAGCACCACATCGTCGACGTTGAGACCGCAGCGCTGGATGCACTTCTCGATGTTCTGCGCCGCTGAGTCGGCGCCGGTCACGATGTGCACCTTGGCCTCGAGCCGCACGCCCGACATGCCGATGGGGTCGCGGATGCCCTCCTGACCGTCGACGATGAACTCCTGCGGCAGCACGTGCAGGATCTTCTGATCGGCGGGAATGGCGACCGCCTTGGCGGCGTCGATCACGTGCTCGACGTCGCCGTGGCTCACCTCCTTGTCGCGCACCCCCACCACGCCGTGGGAATTGAGACTGCGCACGTGGCTGCCGGCAATGCCGGCAAACACCGAGTGGATCTCACAGCCGGCCATGAGCTCGGCCTCCTCCACCGCGCGCTGGATCGACTGCACGGTGGAATCGATGTTCACCACCACGCCTTTCTTCAGTCCGCGCGAGGGTTGCGAGCCCAGGCCCAGCAGCTCGATCGAGCCGTCGCCGCCGACCTCTCCCACCAGCGCCACGACCTTGGAGGTGCCGATGTCGAGTCCTACGATCAGGTTGCGTTCGCTGCGCTTAAGCATCGTGGCCACCGTCCCGGGTGTTGTTGTTATGGCCGGCGCCGCCGCGCCAGCCGATGGCGAAACCGTTGGTGTAGCGCATGTCCACGTAGGTGATGTCCTCGGCGCGCTGGCTGACCAGCTTCAGCGCGGTGTTCATGAATTTCTCGAAGCGCTCGTCGACCTGACGTCGTCCCAGGCGCACCGTGACGCCGTTGGCGAGATCGAATTCCCAGGCGCCGCGGGCGTCGAGCCGCAGGGCCGTGAGGCGTACGCCCGCCTGCATGAGCCGTCCCTCGGCGGCGAGATAACGCTGCGCCACCAGCGACTCCTTGCCGTCGGGACCGGACAGCTGCGCCAGCTCCGGCGGCACGTGGCGTTCATCGGTGGCGAACAGCTCGCCGCGCGTGTTGAGCAGCCCGTGCTCGCCCCAGCGCGCCGCCGCGGTCTGCTCGATGACCAGCACCGTCAGTCCCCGTGGCCAGGCGCGCTGTACGCTCACGGCATCCACCCACGGCAGGGTGTGGATGCGGGCGCGCACCGCCGCCAGATCCACCGCCAGCAGCCCGCGGCCGCGCACCTGCGCCCTGACCACGCGCTCGACGTCGCCAGCGGCGACGCGCTGGAAACGCCCCTCGACCGCGATCGACTCGATCGGCTGATTCAACACCCAGGCGAGCGCAGCCGCGCCGCCGCCGCACAGCAGCAGCACCGCGGCGAGCACGCCCAGCGCCCGCCACGGGATCGCCGGCAGGCGCCAGCGCCTGGCGGCGGAGGGTTTGCGGCGATTGCGGGGACGACCCAACATGCGCCCGCCTCAGCCGCGCCCCGGCGCCGCAGACGGCGTCGCCGGCGCGGCGCGCCGCGTGAAACTGGTCTCCAGCACCCGCCACACCAGCTCCTCGAAGTCCAGACCTACCGCGCGCGCCGCCATCGGCACCAGGCTGTGACTGGTCATGCCCGGCACGGTGTTGATTTCCAGCAGCAGCGGCCGGCCGGTCGCGTCCAGCATGAAGTCGGCGCGCCCCCAGCCGCTGGCGCCGGCCGCCTCAAAGGCGGCGAGCGCGAGGCTCTGCAGGTGCCCCTCGGCGGCGGCGCCCAGACCCGAGGGGCAGAAGTAGCGGGTGTCGTCGCGGAAGTATTTCGCCTCGTAGTCGTAGAAGGTCCGCGGCGTCTCGATGCGGATCGAGGGAAGCGCGGCCTCCTGCAGGATCGCGACCGTATATTCGGGGCCCGGCAGCCAGGCTTCCGCGAATACCAGCGACTCGAGCTGCGCGGCGGCCGCGTAGGCGGCCGGCAGGTCGGCGGCGCGCTCCACCTTGCTCATGCCGACGCTCGAGCCCTGGGTCGCGGGCTTGACGATCAACGGCAGTTTCAGCCGCTCGAGCGTGAGCTCGAAGTCCGGCTCCCCGCGCAGCACCACGAAGTCGGCGGTGGGCACGCCCAGCGCGAGCGCCAGGCGCTTGCTGCGCAGCTTGTCCATGCCGATGGCCGAGCCCATCACGCCGCTGCCGGTGTAGGGAATGCCCAGATACTCGAGTGCCCCCTGCAGCGTGCCGTCCTCGCCGCCCGGTCCGTGCAGCGCGATCCAGACACGCGCGTAGCGCTGCTCGAGCAGCGCGGTCAGCGGCTGATCGCGCGGATCGAAGGCGTGCGCGTCGACTGCGCGCCGGCGCAGCGCCTCGAGCACCGCATTGCCCGAAAGCAGCGAGATCTCGCGCTCGCTCGAGTCGCCGCCGAACAGCACCGCGACGCGCCCGAAGGCGGCCGGTGCGCTGACGCGCTCGAGCCAGCGCGGGTCGTAGCTCAGGCGCATCCTTGTGACACTCCCACGATGCGCACCTCCGGGTGCAGGTCGATGCCATGGACGCGCTGCACGGTGTCGTGCACGTGGGCGATCAGCCGCTCCAGGTCGCTGGCGCTCGCCTCGCCGCGATTGATGATGAAATTGGCGTGCTTTTCCGACACCGACGCCCCGCCGATGCGGAAACCCTTGAGCCCGCACGCCTCGATGAGGCGCGCGGCGTGATCGCCGGGCGGGTTGGTGAACACCGAGCCGCAGCTCCACTCGCCGATCGGCTGCGTGTCGCGGCGCCGCTCGAGCAGCGCGCGCACCTCGCCGGCGTGTGCGCCGGGGCGAGGCTCGAAGGCGAGCTCCGCGCCGGTGAACCACTCCTCGGCCACCGGGCCTGCCACCTGACGATAACCGACGCGATATTCGTGCGGCAGCCGCCGGCGCGTGCGGCCGCTGCGGTCGATGGTCTCCACGCTGCGCACGTGCTGCCAGGTCTCGCCGCCGAAGGCCCCGGCGTTCATGGCGAGTGCGCCGCCGAGCGTCCCGGGGATGCCGGCGAAGAACTCCGCCGGTCCCAGCCCCCAGCCGATGCACTCCCTGGCGATGCGGGCACAGGCGGTACCGGCGCCGGCGCGTACGCTGGTCGCACCGCTGCGCTCGAGGGCATCGAGCGTGCCGTGCGTGCTGATGACCACGCCGGGCAGTCCGCCATCGCGCACCAGCAGGTTGCTGCCGAGGCCGATCCAGTAGATGGGCACGGCGGGCGGCACGCTGCGCAGGAAAGCGCTGAGCTCGGCAAGGTCGCGCGGATTGAAGAACACCTCAGCCGGGCCGCCGACGTGCCAGGAGCTGTGGCGGCTCAGGGGCTCGTTGCGGCGTACGCGCGCGCTGAACTCCGGGGCGACCGCAACGCTCATGAGCTCTCCCCCGCGGGCAACAGCGTCGCCAGCTGCTGCGGCAGGCCATGCGCGATCGCACTGATGCTGCCCGCGCCCATGGCGATCACCACGTCCCCGCCGCGCAGCACGTCGCGCAGCGCGCCCGCCAGCTGCTCCACGTGCGCGACGAACACCGGCTCGAGCTGCCCGCGGCTGCGGACCGCGCGGCAGATGGCGCGCCCGTCGGCGCCGGCGATGGCTGGCTCGCCGGCGGCATAGACCTCGGTGACCAGCAGCACGTCGGCCGCCGACAGCGCGATGGCGAAGTCGTCGATCAGATCTCGCGTGCGCGTGTAGCGGTGCGGCTGGAATGCCAGCAGCACGCGCCGCCCCGGGTAGCCCTGGCGGACGGCGGCCAGCGTCGCCCCGATCTCGGTGGGGTGATGGCCGTAGTCGTCGATGACGGTGATGCGTCCGGCGGCGGTCGGCACGTCGCCGATGTGCTGCAGGCGCCGGTCGACGCCCTGGAAGCCGGCGAGCGCCCGGCCGATCGCCTCGTCGTCCACGCGTAACTCGGTGGCGACGGCGACGGCGGCGAGGGCGTTGCGCACGTTGTGCAGGCCGGGAAGGTTCAGCGTCACTGCGAGCGGCGGGGCCGCCGCGCGCGTCACCTCGAAGTGGGTCTGCAGCCCCGCGGCGCGCACGTTCACCGCGCGCATGTCGGCGCCGGCGTCCAGACCGTAGGTAAAGGTCGGGCGTCCGACCTCCTGCAGGATGCTGCGCAGCTGCGGGTCGTCGGCGCACAGCACGGCGAGGCCGTAGAACGGCAGGTTGTGCAGGAAGTCGAGGAAACTCTGCTTGAGGAGACCGAAGTCGCCGCCGTGCGTGGCCAGGTGATCGTTGTCGATGTTGGTGACGATTGCGATCACCGGCTGCAGGTGCGTAAAGGAGGCGTCGCTCTCGTCGGCCTCGGCGACCAGATAGCGTCCCGCGCCGAGGCGCGCGTTGCTGGCGGTGCTCTTCAGGCGGCCGCCGATCACGTAGGTGGGATCCTCGCCGCCTTCCGACAGGATGCTGGCGAGCAGGCTGGTGGTGGTGGTCTTGCCGTGGGTGCCGGCGACGGCGATCGAATAGCGGAAGCGCATCAGCTCGCCGAGCATCTCCGCGCGCGCCACCAGCGGTATGCGCGCCTTGATGGCGGCGGTGAGCTCGGGGTTGTCGCGCGGCACCGCCCCGGAGGCCACCACCACGTCCGCGCCGGCGATGTTGGACGCCGCGTGGCCGACGCTGATGCGCGCACCGAGACCGGCCAGCCACTCGGTGACGGCGCTGGCGCGCGTGTCCGACCCCTGCACGCTGTAGCCGAGGTTCAGCAGTACGGCGGCGATGCCGCTCATGCCGCTGCCGCCGATGCCGACGAAGTGAATGGTGTTGATGCGGCGCATGCGGTCGCGCCGCTCGGGGGCGATGCGCCGCTCGACGCGCACGCCGGGGGGCTGCTGCCGCTCGGCGCTCATGCGGCACTCCGCGCCAGCGCCAGGCACGAGGCGGCGAGCTCGTCCGCGGCGCGCGGCTTGGCGAGCAGGCGCGCGCGCTCGCCCATGGCGAGCAGCTTGCCGCGCCCGGCGCACAGCCGCTGCAGCTCGCTCGCGAGGCGCTCCTCGGTGAGCTCGCGGTCCAGGATCAGCACCGCGGCGCCCTCGCGCACCAGGTACTGAGCGTTGTGCGCCTGGTGATCATCGACCGCGCCGGGAAAAGGCACCAGGATCGCGGCCACGCCCACCGCGGCGAGCTCCGAGACGGTGAGCGCGCCGGCGCGGCAGATCACCAGGTCCGCCCAGCCATACGCCTCGCTCATGTCCTCGATGAACGGACGCACGTCGGCGCGCACGCCCGCCTGGGCGTAGCTGGCGCGGCCGGCATCGATCCAGCGCTCGCCCGCCTGGTGGCGCACGTCGAAGGCGAGCCACGCGGACAGCCGCTTCAGGGCAAACGGCACCACCGCATTCAGGCGCGTCGCGCCCTGGCTGCCGCCGATCACCAGAATGCGCACCGGGCCGACGCGCCCGGCGAAGCGCACCGACGGCGGCGGCAACGCGCTGATATCGCGGCGCACCGGGTTGCCGATGACCTTGGCGTGCACGTCGCGGCCGAAGCTGCCGGGGAATGCCTCCAGCACCTGCCGCGCGAGGTGCGCCAGCATGCGGTTGGTAAAGCCGGCGATCGCGTTCTGCTCGTGTATGAGCAGCGGGCGGCGGGTGAGCCACGCCGCCACCCCGCCCGGGCCGGTGACGAATCCGCCGAGCCCCACCACCACCACCGGGCGGTGGCGGCGCATCACCGCGAGCGCCTGCAGCAGTGCGCGACTCAAGCGAAACGGCGCCGCCAGCCAGGTCGTGAGGCCCTTGCCGCGCAGCCCGCCGACCGAGAGCTGCTCGATGGGAATGCCCTCGGCGGGAATCACCCGCGCCTCAAGTCCGCGCGCGGTACCGAGCCAGATCACCGGCAGCGACTGCTCGCGCAGCAGCCGCGCCAGCGCCAGTGCCGGAAACACGTGGCCGCCGGTGCCGCCCGCCATGATGAGCACCGGCCGGCTCACGCCGCTGCCCGCACGGTGGCCGAGCCGCGCGCCGCCGCGCTCGCCTCGTGATACACGCGCAGCAACAAACCAATCCAGGCGAGCGCCACGATCAGGCTCGAGCGCCCGTAGCTCATCAGCGGCAGCGTCAGCCCCTTGGTGGGCAGCACGCCCATATTGACGCCGATGTTGATGAACGCCTGGATGCCGAGCCACAGTCCGAAGCCCGCAGCCAGATAGGCGGCGAACTTGAGCCCGGCATCGGCCGCGAGACGCGCGATGTGGAAGCTGCGCCAGATGAGCCCGAGGAACAGCGCCAGCGTCAGCACCACACCGAGCAGCCCGAGCTCCTCGGCGAGCACCGCGAACAGGAAATCGGTGTGCGCCTCGGGCAGGTAGAACAGCTTCTGCACCGAGTCGCCGAGGCCGACGCCAAAACCCTGGCCGCGGCCGATGGCGATCAGCGACTGCGTGAGCTGAAAACCGCTGTTGTAGGGATCCGCCCACGGATCGAGAAAGGCGGTGAGCCGCCGCACGCGGTAGCTCGAGCTCACCGCCAGGGCCGCGAAGCCCGCGGCGGCGAGCAGCATCATGGCGATCACGTAGCGCAGCCGCGCGCCGGCGAGGAACAACAGGCCAAAGCCGCTCGCGAACAGCACGGTCGCCGCGCCGAAGTCCGGTTCGGCGAGCAGCAGTACGCTGGCGAGGAATACCAGGCCCAGCGGCTTCACCAGCCCGGCGAGCGAGGAGCGCAGCTCGCTCTCGCGGCGCACCGCATAGCTCGCCACGTAGATGAGCACCAGCACGCGCGCGAGCTCCGAGACCTGGAAGTTCGCGCCCGCGAGGCGCAGCCAGCGGCGGCTGCCGTTCACCGCGTGGCCGAGGCCGGGAATCAGCACGATGACCAGCAGCGCCAGCGCCAGCGCCAGCAGCGGCACCGCCGCGCGCTCGAGCAGCTCGGTGCGCACCGAGAACATGAGCAGCGCGCAGCCCGCACCGATCAGGGTGAGCAGCAGCTGCCGCTCGAGATAGTAGAAGGGCTGACCGGTATCCTGGCTGGCGATCGAAACGGAAGCGGAAGTCACCATCACCAGTCCGAGCAGCACCAGCCCCAGGGTGAGCGCCAGGGTCACCGTGTCGAGGTACAGGCCGCCGCCGCGGCTGCCGCTGCGCGCGTACACCAGGCTCGCTGCTGCGCCGCTCATGCCGCCAGCTCCTGTACCGCCCGGCTGAAGACCCGGCCGCGCTGGGCGTAGTCGCTGAACATGTCGAGGCTCGCGCAGGCGGGCGAGAGCAGCACGGTGTCGCCGGGGCGGGCGGCGCGCGCCGCCGCCTGCACCGCCTGCGGCAGTGTCGCGCAGATCTCGAGCGTGCACACGCCCTCGAGCACGCGCGCCAGCAGCAGCGCATCGCGCCCGATCAGCACCGTGTGGTGCACCTTGCCGCGGAACGCGGCGGCGAGCGGGGTGAAATCCTGGTTCTTGCCTTCGCCGCCGGCGATCAGCACCAGCGGGCCGGGCATGCCGGCGACCGCCGCGAGCGTCGCGCCGACGTTGGTGCCCTTGGAGTCGTCGATGTAGGTGACGCCGTTGACGGCCGCCACCCACTGCGAGCGGTGCGGCAGGCCGGCGAACTCCATGAGCTCCGCGAGCATCGCCGCCCGCGGCAGCGCGAGCGCATCGCCGAGCGCGAGCGCGGCGAGGGCGTTGGCGGCGTGATGCGCCCCCCGCAGGCGCAGCTTGGCCAGCGGCAGCAGCGGCTGCGCCGCGTGCATCAACCACCACTCGCCCGCATTCAGGGCGAGCGCGTAGTCGGCACCGATACTGGCGCGCAACGAGAACCCCAGCGTGCGGCCAGTGCGCGGCATCGCCGCCACCAGCGGATCGTCCAGGTTGATGACCGCGGTGTCGCAGCGCGCGAAAATGCGCGCCTTGGCGGCCGCGTAACTCGCGAGCGAGGCGTAGCGGTCGAGATGGTCAGGCGTGACGTTCAACACCGTCGCCGCACGGCAATGCAGGCTGCGCGTGGTCTCGAGCTGGTAGCTCGACAGCTCGAGCACGTACAGCTCGGCGCCGCCGTCGAGCAGCTCGAGCGCCGGCGGGCCGAGATTGCCGCCGGCCCGCACCTTCACCCCGGCACGCTGCGCCATGCGCGCGAGCAGCGTCGTGACGGTGCTCTTGCCATTGGTGCCGGTGACGCCGACCACCGGCGCGCGCGCCGCGCGCGCGAACAGCTCGATGTCCCCGACGATCTCCAGTCCGCGCCGGCGTGCCGCGTCGAAGAACGGCCCGGTGAGCGGCAAGCCCGGCGATACGACCACGCACAGCGCACCCTCGAGCAGTGCGGCATCGAGCCCGCCGAGGCGCACCGGGATCGTCGCGCCGAGACGCTCGAGCTCCTGCAGCTGCGGGGGCGCCGCGCGCGTGTCGGTCACCGCCAGGCGCCAGTGGTGCGCGTGCAGGTAGCGTGCGCACGATAGCCCGGTGAGTCCGAGCCCCGCGATCACAGCGTATGGCGGCGGGGTGCTCATCGCAGTTTGAGCGTCGCCAGGCCGGCCAGCACCAGCAGCAGCGAGATGATCCAGAAGCGCACGATCACCTTCGGCTCCGCCCATCCCTTGAGCTCGAAGTGGTGATGGATCGGCGCCATGCGGAACACGCGCCGCCCGGTGAGCCGGAACGAGGCGACCTGCACGACGACCGAGGCGGTCTCGAGCACGAACACTCCGCCCATCACCAGCGTCACCAGCTCCTGGCGCACGATCACCGCCAGCACGCCGATGGCCGCGCCGACGGCGAGCGCGCCGACGTCGCCCATGAACACCTGCGCGGGGTAGGAGTTGAACCACAGAAATCCCAGGCCCGAGCCGGCGAGCGCCGCGCAGAAGATGAGCAGCTCGCCGGCACCGCGGATCTCGGGGATCTGCAGGTAATGGGCGAACACCGCGTTGCCGCTGGCATAGGCGAAGATGCCGAGCGCCGCCGTCACCAGCGCCGCGGGCATGATCGCCAGCCCGTCGAGCCCGTCGGTGAGATTCACCGCATTGCTCATGCCGACGATCATGAGATAGGCGATGGCGATGAAGCCGAAGGCGCTGAGCGGCGCGTGGAAGCTCTTGACGAACGGCAGGAACAGCGTGGTCTCCGCCGGCTCGCTGGCGGTGTAATAAAGCGTCGCCGCGGTCGCCAGCCCCGCGACCGACTGCCACAGGTACTTCCAGCGCGCGGCCAGCCCGCGCGGATTCTTCACCACCAGCTTCAGATAGTCGTCGTAGAAGCCGATGAACCCGAAGGCGAAGGTCACCCCGAGCACGGTCCACACCAGGCGGTTGGACAGCTCCGCCCACAGGAAGGTGCTGACGAGCGTCGTCACCAGGATCAGCGCGCCACCCATGGTCGGGGTGCCGGCCTTGGGCAGGTGGCTCGCCGGTCCGTCGTCGCGCACGACCTGGCCGATCTGGTAACGCGACAGCCCCGCGATCATCCTAGGTCCGATGATGAGCGACAGGCCGAGCGCGGAAACGGTGGCGAGGATCGCGCGGAACGTGAGGTACGCAAACACGTGCGTACCGAAGCGGCCGGCGAACTGCTGTGTCAGCCAGTAGAGCATCAGCGCCCGCCCCCGCCGCCCGCGGCGACCCCGGTCAGCGCGTCCACCACGCGCTCGAGGCGGTTGCAGCGCGAGCCCTTGACGAGCAGGCGCACTTCGCTGCCGGCCTGCGCGAGCGCGGCGGTAAGCGCCGCGGCGAGCGCGGCGGTGTCGGCGAACCACTGCGCGCCGGCGCCGAAACTGGCCACCGTATCCGCCATCAGTGCACCGGTCGCGTACAGCCGCTCGATGCCCGCGGCGCGCGCGAACTCGCCGATCTCGGCATGCGCCTGGGCAGCGAACACCCCGAGCTCGGCCATCTCGCCGAGAACCAGCCACTTGCGCCCATCGAGCGAGGCGAGCACTTCGATCGCTGCACGCATCGAGCTGGGGTTGGCGTTGTAGGAGTCGTCGATCAGCCAGGCGCCGCCCGCGGCGCGTTTGAACTGCAGCCTGCCCGCCACCGCGCGCACCTCCGCCAGACCCGCGGCGATGTGCTCGAGTGTGGCGCCGGCGCTGGTGGCGGCCGCCGCCGCGGCGAGCGCGTTGGCGACGTTGTGCGTGCCGCCGAGGTGCAGCTCGATCGCAGCCGAGCCCTGCGGGGCGGTGAGCCGGAAGCGGGTGTGGAAGCCCCCGGCGCCGATCGCGGTGCGCACTTCGCGGGCACTAAAATCCGCTTCGCCGTGCAGGCCGAAGCTGACCACGCGCGCCCGCGTGAGGCCGCGCCACAGCGGCGCGAAGCTGTCGTCGGCGTTGATCACGGCCGTCGCCGGCGGGGGCAGCGCGGCGACTATCTCGCCTTCGGCGCGCGCCACCCCCTCGAGGCTGCCGAAGCCCTCGAGATGCTCGGCGCCCGCATTGGTGATCATGCCCACCGACGGACGCGCGAGCTCCGCCAGTGCGGCCACTTCCCCGGGGTGATTCGCGCCCATCTCGATGACCGCGAAGCGATGCCCGGGAGTGAGGCGCAGCAGCGTCAGCGGTACGCCGATGTGGTTGTTGAGGTTGCCGCGTGTCGCCAGGCAGTCGCCGGCCTTGCCGAGAATGGCCGCGGTCATTTCCTTGGCCGTGGTCTTGCCGTTGCTGCCGGCCACACCCACCAGCGGTCCGTGAAAGTCCGCGCGCCAGGCGCGCGCCGCGCGCGTCAGCGCCGCCTGGGTGTCCGCCACGACGATCTGCGGCAGCGGCGCGGCTTGCAGGGTAGCGACCACCGCGCCCGCCGCGCCGGCCGCCTGGGCGGCGGCAACGAACTGCTCGCCGTCGAAGCTCGCCCCCTTGAGCGCAATGAACAGCTGCTGCGGCTTGAGTGTGCGCGAATCGCTCACCACGTCGGTGTAGGCGCCATCCGCACCCTGGAGCTGCCCGCCGCAGGCGCGCGCGAATTCGCCGAGGGTGCGCTTCATGCCGGCAGCCTCGCGAGCTCGTCGGCGACCACGGCCTGGTCGCGGAACGCACGGCGCTCGCCGGCGACGAGCTGGTAGTCCTCGTGCCCCTTGCCGGCGATGAGCACCACATCGTCCGGCGCCGAGCGCTGCAGTGCGACGCGGATGGCGAGCGCGCGATCGTGCTCGATGGTGAGCGGCGCACCCGGCGCGATCCCGGCGAGGATATCGGCGACGATGCGGCGCGGATCCTCACTGCGCGGGTTGTCGTCGGTGAGCACGATGTCGTCGGCGAGCTCGGCCGCCACGCGTCCCATCAGCGGGCGCTTGCCGCTGTCGCGATCCCCGCCGCAGCCGAACACCACCCGCAGCTCACCGGCACAATGCAGGCGCGCCGCCTGCAGCGCCTTGGCGAGAGCGTCGGGCGTGTGCGCGTAGTCGACGATGGCGAGCGGGGTCAGGCCGCGGCCGCCGAACATCTCCATGCGTCCGCTGGGCGGCCGCACGCGCGCCAGCGCCTGCGCCGCATCGGCGAGCGGAATGTCCCAGGCCAGCAGCACGGCGAGCACCGTAAGCGCGTTGTCGACGTTGAACTCGCCGATCAGACGCAGCGGCAGCTCGACCCCGCCGAAGCTCGACTCCACCGTGACGGCAAGCCCCGCCGACTCGGGCCGCACCTGCGTGGCGCGCACGAACTGCGCGCCGGCCGGCAGCGCCGCCGCGCCGGCCGTAGTGCGTGTGGTGACGATCAGCGACGAAGCGGCGGGCGCGGCGGCGAGCGCGGCGCCGAAGGGATCATCGATGTTGATGATGCGCCGCGTCAGCCCGGGCCAGGCGAACAGCCGGGCCTTGGCCGCGCCATACGCCTCCATGGTGCCGTGATAGTCGAGATGATCGCGGGTGAGATTGGTGAAGGCGGCGGTGTGAAAGCGCACGCCGTTGACCCGCTGCTGGTCGAGCGCGTGCGAGGAGACCTCCATGCCGACGCACACCGCGCCCGCGGCCAGCAGCGCCGCGAGCTCGCGGTGCACCGTAACCGCGTCGGGCGTGGTATGACGCATCGGCCGCAGCTCGGGCGGCATGCCGACTCCAAGGGTGCCGAGGTAGGCCGCCGGGCGCCGGCCGCGCTGCAGCGCCTGCGCCAGCAGCCAGGCGCAGGTCGTCTTGCCGTTGGTGCCGGTGATGCCGGCGACCGTGAGCTGCCGCGACGGCGAGCCGAAGAAACGATCGGCGATGACGCCGGCGCGGACGGTGAGGTCCGGCACCGCAGCGACCAGGGTGGCCGCGGCGAGCGCCGCCGGCAGCGGCTGCGCGCCGTCGGGCTCGTACAGCACCGCGCTCGCGCCGCGCGCGAGCGCCTCGCGCGCAAACTCGAGCCCGTGATGCGTACGGCCGCGGCAGGCGAGAAACAGCGCACCGGGCGTGGCCGCGCGGCTGTCGAGCGTCACGTCGCTGACGCGTAGCTGCGCCGGCACGCTCGCAAAGCCGGCCACCAGCTCGGCGAGCGGGCGCGGCGCGGGGCGGAAGCTCGCGCCGGCACTCATCGCAGCGCCGCCGTGCGCACGTTGCCGAGCGCCGGGCCCGCGGGCAGCTCCTCGGGCGCGTTGACCGGCTGATCGGGCGCCACCGCGAGCAGCCGCAGTGCCTCCCCCACGATCCTGGAAAAGACCGGCGCGGCCACCTGGCCGCCCATGTGTTGGCCCGCGCTCGGCTCGTCGATCACCACCACGGCCGCCAGGCGCGGCGCACTCGCCGGCGCGACTCCGCCGAATACCGCCATATAGCGGTCGGTCGAGTAGCCACCCGCGGTAGCCTTCCAGGCGGTGCCGGTCTTGCCTGAGACCCGATAACCGGGAATCGCCGCCAGCTTGCCGGTGCCCTCCGCCGCCACCACCGATTCGAGCATCGGCACCAGCTCGCGGCATACCCCGGCGTCGAGCGCCCGCTCGCCGGACGGCGCCGTGCCCACGCGCAGGAATGACACCGGGCGCGCCAGGCCGAAGGCGCCGATGGTCGCGTAGGCGTGTGCCAGCTGCAGCGGCGTGACCGAAAGTCCGTAGCCGTGCGACATGGTGACGATGCCGATGGGACGCCACTGCGCGTAGTTGGGCAGTAAGCCTGCGGATTCGCCCGGATAACCGCTGGTAGTGACCTGGCCGAAGCCGAGCCGCGTGAGCGTGCCCCAGATCTGCTGCGGCGGCAGCGTCAGCGCGATGTGCGCCATGCCGACGTTCGAGCTCTTGGCGAGCACCGTGGCGATGTTGATGGCGCCGAGATTGTGCTCGTCCTCGAAGATCTTCACGCCGACTTTGAAATAGCCCGGCGAGGTATCGATGATGCTGTGGCTGTCGTACTTGCCGGAAGCCAGCCCGGCCGCGACGAAGAACGGTTTGATGGAGGAGCCCGGCTCAAAGATGTCGGTCGCCGCACGGTTGCGGTAGGTGCTCGCCTCGATCTGCTCGCGGTCATTCGGGTTGTAGGCGGGCTGGTTCACCATCGCCAGCACCTCGCCGCTCGCGACGTCGAGCACCACCACCGAGCCGGCCTGCGCGCGCTGATCGCGGATCGCCGCCTTGAGCTCGCGGTAGGCGAGGTACTGGATGCGCAGATCGACCGACAGCACCAGGTCGCGCCCGGGGCGCGCCGGGCGGATGCCCTCGACGTTCTGCACGATGCGGCCGTAGCGATCCTGGATGACGCGCTTCGCGCCGTCCTCGCCGGCGAGCCAGTGGTCGAAGGCGAGCTCGAGCCCTTCCTGCCCGGCATCGTCGACGTTGGTGAACCCGAGCAGGTGCCCGCTCACCTCGCCCGCCGGGTAGTAACGGCGGTATTCGCGCGAGGTGTAGACCCCGGGGATGCCCAGCGCCTTGATCGCCTCGGCCTGCGCGGGCTGGCGGTGGCGCGCGAGGTACAGAAATTCGCGGTCGAGATTGCTGGTGACGCGGCGCGCGAGCTCCAGCGGGTCGAGCTTCAGCGCCGCCGCGAGCCGCGGAATCTGGTCGTTGGCGAGAGCGAGCTCGCTCGGATTGACCCACACCGAGTCGACCGGTGTGCTCACTGCCAGCGGCTCGCCGTAGCGATCGGTGATGGCGCCGCGATGCGCGGCGATGTCGAGGACCCGCGAATAGCGCGCATCGCCCTGGCGGGCGAGAAAGCCGTGATCGACCAGCTGCAGATCGACCGCGCGCCAGAGCAGCCCGAGGCTGCACGCCGCCAGCAGCCCCTTTAGCAGCCACGCGCGCCAGCGGAACGACAGCGGCGCGCCCTCGCGTGCAGTGCGCGCCTTCATGGCGAAACGATCTCGATCTCCTTCGGCGGCGGCGTCGCCATGTGCAACCGGGTGCTGGCGACGCGCTCGACGAAGGCATGGGTGGACCAGGCGCTCTGCTCGAGCTGCAGCTGGCCCCATTCGATTTCCAGGTTGTCACGGCGCGCGTTGAGCGCTTCGAGCTGCACGAACAGCTCGCGCCCGCGATGCTTGCACCAGATCGCGCCCGCTGCCGAGCCGAGCGCCGCTACCCACAGCAGCGGCACGGCGATGAGCAGCGCGCGGCGGCTCACGGCGCCCGCTCCGCGAGCCGCAGCAGTGCGCTGCGCGCGCGCGGGTTGCGCGCCAGCTCCGTCTCCGCCGGGCGAAGCTTGCGCCCGATGAGCTGCAGGCGCGCCCGCGCGCGCGCGGGGATCAGCGGCAGGTCGCGCAGCGCCGGATCCACCTGCGACTCGCGCTGCATGAAGCGTTTCACCGCGCGGTCCTCGAGCGAATGAAAGCTGATCACGGCGAGTCGACCGCCCGGCTGAAGCACCTCGAGCGCGGCGGCCAGGCCGCGCTCGAGCTGCCCAAGCTCGTCGTTGATGAACATGCGCAGCGCCTGGAAGGTGCGCGTCGCCGGGTGCTTGCCCGGCTCGCGTGTGCGTACCGCGCCCGCCACGATGGCCGCGAGCTGGCCGGTGCGGGTGATGGGCTGCGTGCGCCGTGC
The DNA here is from genome assembly GCA_035481975.1 of Steroidobacteraceae bacterium. GTDB lineage: Bacteria > Pseudomonadota > Gammaproteobacteria > Steroidobacterales > Steroidobacteraceae > 13-2-20CM-66-19. The sequence goes on along the minus strand of DATHRC010000004.1, from coordinate 17,492 downwards.
CGTGACGATGGCCTGCGCCACGCGGCGCGCGAAGCGCTCCTCGCCGAAGGTCGCGATCACCTGGCGTATCTCGTCGACGCCCGCACGAGCGAGCCACGCCGCGACGGGCTCACCGTGCGTCGGGTCCATGCGCATATCGAGCGGACCATCGGCTCGGAAGCTGAAGCCGCGCTGCGCATCGTCGAGCTGCGGTGAGGACACGCCGAGGTCGAACAGGATGCCGCGGCAGGGGCGCTCTGGCGCGTTTGCCGGCACGAGCGCGGCGAGATCGGCAAACGACGCGTGGAGGAGCGTAAGCCGCATTTCGCCGGCAAAGCGGCGCTGGCCGGCCGCCACGGCCTGCGGATCGCGATCGAGCGCGAGCAGGCGGCCTTCTCGACCCAGGGCCTGGAGTATGAGTGCCGAATGACCCCCACGCCCGAACGTCGCGTCGACATAGTAACCGCCTGCTTCCAGGGCCAGCCCGGCGAGCGCCTCCGCGGCGAGCACGGGTGTGTGCTCATCCACGCTGCGAAGCGGTGCGTCCCGCCCCCATGAGTGCTCGTGCCACGGGCTTTCGGCCCAGCCAATCTCTTCGAACTACAGCGACAGGGAGTCGAGCTCGGAGGGCAGATCGCTCGGGGTTTCGGCGCTCAGCAGCCATGCATCGCGGCGCTCGTTCCAGCGCGCCTCGTCCCACAGCTCGAAGCGATTGCCCTGACCGATCAGCATTCCATGCCGCCCGAGCTTCGCGAACTCGCGCAGCTCCGGCGGCAGCAGCACCCTGCCGTGCCCGTCGAGGGGCAGATCCGTCGCATGGCCGACCATCAGCCGCTGCAGCCTCCGCGCGGTCGCGTTGAGGCTCGGCAGACTCATCAACTTGCGTTCGATCTGCTCCCACTCGGGCAGGGGATAGATGAGCAGGCACTGGTCCTTATCGACGGTGACGACCAATTTCCCCTGGGCGAGTTCGTTTATCTGTTCCCGGTAGCGGGTGGGCATGACCATCCGCCCCTTGTCGTCCAGGGTGATTTTTGTTGCACCGCGAAACATGACCCGTAGAACGGGCTTTCGCCCATTCCCCCCCACTTTCTCCCACTGGGCGCCACTATAGGAATCGGGGGCGAACTATGTCAATTGAAAAAAGTGAGAAATTCGTCGCATTCACAACGACTTATGTGGAAATCCACAGTGCCCGGGGGCGACGCGCGCGCTTTGGGGTTAGCAATCAGCGGCTTGACCGGTGAATTTTATACAGTTCCTGACGAATGCCGCGACTGTGCGTAAGCCTCACGACGAGGCCTCGAACGCATGTTGAATCCACTCGATACCGGGCTGTACCGAGTAAGGATCGCTGACGACGATGACATCGAAGCGCACCGGCAGTTGCGCAAGCTCCCGGTGCCGCTGCAGCAGCTGACTCGCGGCGCGCACGATGCGCCGCTGCTTCGCCGGCGTGACGCTCGCGGCCGCGCCGCCGTAGGCGCGGCTGGCACGCGTACGTACTTCGGCAACAACCAACACCTGCGCGCAGCGGGCGATGATGTCGAGTTCCCCCGCGCGCCGGCGGTAGTTGCGCAGCAGTACCTCGCAGCCGGCCGTGCGCAGGAACTGCGCCGCCAGATCCTCCGCGCGGCCGCCGCTTTGCCCGCGTGTCGGCATCTCACTGCGCGGGCGGCAGCAGCCGCAGCTCGCCGTTGTGCAACTGCGCCCAGCCGAGCTCGCGCCGCACGCGCCGCTCGCCGTCCACGCTGAGACGCCCGGTGAGTCCCTCAACGTTCACCGCCGCCGTCGCGCCGGCCTGGTGCAGCGCCTGCGCGAGACGAAACGCATCGAAGCCGAACGCGAACAGCCGCCCGCGGTACGGTCCGCCGGACGGCCACGCCTCGCGCGCCGCCGCATGCACCGCATCGGCCAGCTCGCCGCCGAGGATCCACGGCATGTCGGGAAACATCAGTCCCTCGAGCTCTTCGTTGGTGCGCGCCTCGGGCTCGAAGGCATCCGAGGTGGCGTAGGTTGGGATGTCGCCGGCATAGTGAAAGCGCAGCTGCGGACGCAGCAGCCGCTCGATGTTGGCTTGCGCCGGCGCGAAGATGAACTCGATGTCCCCGCGGCGCCGCGGCTCGAACTGCAGCTTGGTACCGAGGACCGACTCCAGGTGGTGGTGGCGCGCGGTGCTGTCGCTGATGCGCAGCACCTCGGTGATGGCGGCGGAGTAATCGGTGCGCGCCGTGTCGATCTGCGCGGTGGCGATCAGCGCACCCCCGCCGCTCTCGAGCTCCTGCCGGAAGGCACCGAGCACGCGCGCTCCCCAGTCCCCGGCAGGTACCAGCGCGATGCCGCGGCGGTGATGATCTTCCAGCACACGTCGCGCCGCGAGCCGCGCTTCGTCTTCGGGCGACAGCGCGTACTGGAAGAACTGCGCCGGTGGCGGCCGCTCCGCTGGCAGGAAATTCAGCGCCAGGAGCGGCGCACGCGTGCCGGGATAGTCGGCGGCCGCGACAACCTCTTCGCGCGTCAGCGGGCCGACGATGAACTCCGCACCGGCCCGCGTGGCCTGGGTGAGCGCTTCGGCGACGCTGAGGGTACCGGTATCGTAGATGTGCACGCGCGGGCGCTGACCTGGCGGGACCTGGTAGTAGGCGGTCATGAATCCATCGCGCACGCTGATGGCGGCCGCGGCAGCGCGCGAGCTGATCGGCAGCAACAGCGCGATGTGCGCCGCCACCTCGCCGGTGGGCGCGGCGGTCACGGCGGCCCCCGTTCCGGCGGCAAGCGCCGCGGCGCGCGCCTGCAGGTCGCGGTAGCGCGCCGCGGCGGCCGGCGCCGGCGGCTGCGGCAGGGCGCGCAATTCGCGCAACGCTTCCTCGCGCTGACCGCGATCGATCGCCAGCTCGACGTTCAGCAGGGCGCGCTCGCTCGACTGCGGCGGCGGCAGCGCCGTGTCGGTGGCTGCCAGCATGCGGGCCGCATCCTCGGTGCGCCGCGCCGCCAGATCATCGCGCGCCGCGTGCAGCAGCAGCTCGTTGCGCTCAGCGCCGCTGTTCTGCGCCGCCAGCGCTTCGTAGACGCGGGCCGCGCCCGCCAGGTCGCCGGCCTGCTCGAGGGCGGCGGCGCGGTCCACCGAGGGCGGCGGGCCGGCGCGCTCGCTGAGGCTGGGACAGCCGGAAAGCGTCAGCAGCGCGAGCAGTACCAGGGCGCGGCGGACGGCGGGCAACTGCTGCATCGGTTGAAGAGCCTCTCGTTGGCGGGCAGGATGCTGGGCACGTGTGGCCGCATTCCTGCAGCGGCCTGAGGCGCAAGATTATAGTGGCCAGGGTGAACGGGCGGCTGCAAGTGGTGGCCACGCCCATCGGCAACCTTGCGGATCTGAGCGAGCGCGCACGCGCCGCGCTCGCCGCTGCCGACCTGATCGCGGCGGAGGATACGCGCCATACCGGCGCCCTGCTCAAGGCCGCCGGCATCGCGCGACCGCTGATATCGCTGCACGCGCACAACGAGGCGCAGCGCACGCCGGCGCTGCTCGAGCGCCTCGCCGCCGGTGCCGCGATCGCATTGGTGAGCGACGCCGGCACGCCACTGCTGTCGGATCCGGGATTCGAGCTGGTGCAGCGCGCGGTGCAGGCGGGCTTCGAGGTGAGCGCGATCCCGGGTCCCTCGGCGATCACCGCGGCGCTCGCGGTCGCGGCGCTGCCCACCCATCGCTTCTGCTTCGAGGGTTTCCTGCCGGCGCGCGCGCGCGAGCGCCGCGCGGCGCTCGCCGCGCTTTCCCGTGAAGCGCGTACGCTGGTGTTCTTCGAAGCGCCGCATCGCATCGCCGCCACGCTTGCGGACCTCGCGCACGAGTTCGGCGGCGATCGCGCCGCGGTCGTGGCCCGCGAGCTCACCAAGGTGCACGAGACCATCTACCGCGGCACGCTCGCCGAGCTGGCGGCACGCGCGCGCAGCGAAGCCAACTTCGCGCGCGGTGAGATCACACTGGTGGTGCACGGCGCCTCGCCCGCGGCGGCGGGCGTCGACGAGCGCCTGCTGCGCCGCGCCGTGGACCTGCTGACGAAGGAGCTGCCTCCGGGCAGAGCCGCCGCGATCGCCGCCGCGCTCACCGGCGCCTCGCGCGCCGCCGCCTACGCGCTCGCGACGCGCGGCGCGGGATCCCGCGCCGGCGGCCTGCCGGACGCGGAAGAAGCGCCCTGACGCGCAGCCGTTGACTTCGACGCGGGCCGCTTTATTGTGAGCCTCGAGAGTCGGCCGGGCAGTCGCTGCTTCAGCACCAGTGCTGGGGGGGAGGAAAGTCCGGGCTCCGGCGGATCAGGTGCCAGGTAACCCCTGGGGGGCGTGAGCCCACGGAAAGTGCAACAGAGAGCAGACCGCCCAAGTCCCTTACGGGACCGGCAAGGGTGAAACGGTGCGGTAAGAGCGCACCGCGTCGGTGGCAACACGCGACGGCACGGTAAACCCCACCTGGAGCAAGGCCAAATAGGGAAGCGGCACCCGTCCCTCACCGGACGGACTGCAGCGCCGATCCGCGCGCGCTTCCGGGTAGGCCGCTAGAGGTCCGCGGTGACGCGGATCCCAGAGGAATGATTGCCCTCGACAGAACCCGGCTTACAGGCCGACTCTTTTCTATGCGCTGCGCGCAACGGCTACGGGCGAAGAGTCCCGCGGGCTATTTAACGACCTTGAGCTGAGGGCGGCGCGAGCCGCCCTCTTCCGTCTGCGGCGGATTGGGCGGGGGGCCGAGGTCCTGCTCGGAGAACACCATGCCCTCGCCGGTCTCGCGCGCGTACACGCCGAGCACCGCGCTCACCGGAAAGCGCACGTGATGGATGACGCCGGCGAAGCGCGCGTCGAACTCGATCTCGTCGTTGCCGAGGCGCAGCCGCTGCGTCGCTCCTTCGCTCAGGTTGAGCACGATCTTGCCGTCCTTCACGTAGGCGCGCGGCACCTCGGTGCCGTCGCGGGCGGCATCGACGATCACGTGCGGGGTGTGCCCGCACTCGGTGATCCACTGGTGCATGGCGCGCAGCAAGAAGGGCCGTTTGGGCAGTGGTTTGTTCATGGCTACAGCAGCCGCATCTCCTGCTCGCGCTCCGACAGGGCTTCGCGGAACGCCGGGCGCGCGAACATCTGCTGCGCGTACTTCTCGATCGGCTGCGCCTGGGGCGGCAGATCGACCTCATAGTACGGCAGGCGCCACAGAATAGGCGCAATCGTAGCATCCACCAGCGAGAACTCGTCAGACAGGAAGTACGGCTTGACCTTGAACAGGTCAGTGCTCTGCAGGATGGTGTCGCGCAGGATCTTCTTGAGTTTCACCGTCTGCTTCTTGTCTGGCTCCTGGTCGATCTGCCGCGCGAGCCCGTACCAGTCGCGCTCGATGCGGTACAGCGCCAGGCGGAACTGCGCGCGCGTCACCGGATCGACCGGCATCAGCGGGGGGTGCGGGAAGCGCTCGTCGAGATACTCGATGATGACGCGCGAGTCATACAGCACCAGGTCACGATCGACCAGTGTCGGCACGCTGTGATAGGGATTCAGGTCGAGCAGGTCCTCGGGAAAGCGCCCCGCCTCCACGCTGACGATGTCGATGCTGATGCCCTTCTCCGCCAGCACGATGCGCGTGCGATGGCTCCACGGGTCGGCGGGTGCGGAGAACAGCGTCATGATGGATCGTCTGCTCGACAAGTTTTCGGCTCCTGCCACTTATCCGCCGCCGGCATGCCGCGGCGCCGTCCGCGCACGCGGGCGATCAGTGCACGTCTTTCCAGTAGTCGCGCTTCACCAACCAGGCGAGCCACGTGAATACCAGCAGGAACAGCACCACCCATACGCCGAGCGCACGCCGCGCCGTCTGCGTCGGTTCGCTGACGTAATCGAGGAAGTTGACCGTGTCGCGCACGAAGGCGTCGTACTCGGCCGCGCTCATCTGCCCGGGCACGATCTGCTCGAAGTGGTCGAGCATCGGGCTCTGGCCGGCCGCTGCGGCTGCGCCCTCGCCCGCAGCCGGGCGGAACACGGCGCGTTTGAGCCCTTCCAGGTCCGAGAGCACGTCCGGCATGGCGGTCGCCGGCAGGCGCAGGTTGTTGGCGCCTGTCGGGCGCGTCGGATCGACGTAGAAGGTCTTCAGGTACTGGTAGACGTAGTCGCGGCCGCGCGCGCGCACCATCAGCGACAGGTCGGGCGGCGTCTTGCCGAACCAGACTTCCGCGTCCGCCGCCGGCATGGTGGTGACAATGTAATCAGTGGTCTTGTCGCCGGGCGGCAGCAGAGACTTCTGCAGCAGCGGCTCGGGGATGTTGAGATCCTGTCCGAGGCGCGACCAGCGCTGGTACTTCAGCGAGTGGCACCCGAGGCAGACGCTGACGAAGTTGCGCGCGCCGCGCTGCACCGACGCCAGGTCGGTCACCTCGGTGTTGGCGTGCCAGCTCTGCCAGTCGGCGCCGGCGCCACCGCCCGCGGTCTCCTCGGCCGCCCAGCCGGACGGCACTGTGGCAGCCGACAGCAGCGCTGCCGCCAGCAGCACCCGCGCGCCGCGGTGCGGCACGCCGCGCTTGCGCGCGCCGCGGTCTGCGTCAGTGCGCACGGTAGGTCACTCGGTCGGGGAGCGGTTTGACCTTCTCGAAATAGGTGTAAAACGGCATACCGATGAAGTACAGGAAATAGAAGACCGCGAAGATGCGGGCCAGCACCACGTACAGCCCTTCCGCCGGCTGCAGGCCGAGATAACCGAGCACCAGCACCGACACCGTGAACAGCGCCAGCGCCGTGCGCGACATCCAGCCGCGGTAGCGCATCGACTTCACCGGCGAGCGATCGAGCCAGGGCAGAAAGAAGAACGCCGACACTGACAGCAGCATAAGCAGCGCGCCCAGGCCCTTGTTCGGCACGGCACGCAGGATGGCGTAGTAAGGGGTGAAGTACCACACCGGGTGGATGTGCTCCGGGGTGGAAAGGGGATTAGCGAGCTCGAAGTTCTCGGGCTCGAGGAACAGCCCGCCGAGCGTCGGCACGAAGAACACGATGATCGCGAACAACACGAAGAACACGCCGACGCCCACCAGGTCCTTGACGCTGTAATAGGGATGGAAGGGGATGCCGTCCAGCGGCTTGCCGTCGGGCCCGAGTTTTGCCTTGATCTCGATGCCGTCCGGGTTGTTGGAGCCGCTCTGGTGCAGCGCCACCAGGTGCAGCACTACCAGCAGCAGCAGCGCCAGGGGCACCGCCGCGACATGCAGGGCGAAGAAGCGGTTGAGCGTCGCGTCGGCAATCGCGTAGTCGCCACGGATCCACAGCACCAGTCCCGGGCCGATGCCAGGGATGGCGCCGAACAGATTGACGATCACCTGGGCCCCCCACAACGACATGTTGCCCCAGGGGAGCACGTAGCCCATGAAGGCCTCAGCCATGAGGGCGAGATACACCAGCATGCCGAACAGCCACAGCAGCTCGCGCGGCGCCTTGTACGACCCATAGAGCAGAGCGCGGAACATGTGCAGGTAGACGACCACGAAGAACGCCGAGGCGCCGGTGGAGTGCAGGTAGCGGAGCAACCAGCCGTAGTTCACCTCGCGCATGATGTATTCGACGGAGTCGAACGAGGTCAGCTCGCCCGGCTTGTAGAACATGGTGAGGAAAATGCCGGTCACGAGCTGCAGCACCAGCACCACGAGCGCGAGCGAGCCGAAGAAGTACCAGATGTTGAAGTTCTTCGGCGCGTAGTAAGCGGTGAGCTGGCTGGTGATGAACTCATCGATCGGCAGGCGCTTGTTCAGCCACGCCCACAACCCCTTGCCGGCGCTCTCCCCCGTGTCCGCGGCGGGCGGCTGAGCCGGCGCACCGCTGGCGGTCTTCACGGTCATCAGACGGTTCCTTTCTCGTCCGCGCCGATCACCAACGTGCGCGCGTTCGGATAGGAGTAAGGCGGAACGTTCAGATTGATCGGGGCCGGGGAGCCGTCGAAGACCCGCCCGGCGAGGTCGAAACGCGAGCCGTGGCACGGGCAGAAGAAGCCGCCGGGCCAGCTCGGATAAAGCTCACCCTTGTCGAAGCGCTGCTTGGGCAGGCAGCCGAGGTGGGTGCAGACGCCGATCAATACCAGGAACTCCGGGCTGCGCGAGCGCACGTCGTTCTTGGCGTAAGGCGGCTGATCGGAGTCCTTCGACTGCGGATCTTTCAGCTGATCGTCGTGGCCGGAGATGCGCGCCACCATGTCCGGGGTGCGCCGCACGACGTAGATCGGCTGCTTGCGCCACACCGGTGTGGCCATCTGGCCGGGCTCGAGCTTGGACAGGTCGAATTCGACCGGGGCGCCCTGCGCGCGCGCGCGCTCGGAGGGGCTCCAGGACTCGATGAAGGGCACCGCCGCGAACACCGCACCCAGCGCCCCGCTTGCAATCGTGGCCCGCGTCAGGAACTTGCGCCGGCTCAGGTCGACTTCGTCGTCGGCGACGACTGCATGATCCGCCATCCAACCGTCTCCACTTACGTTCGCGTTCTGCGCACCGCGCAAACGAGCCTGCACACGCGCGATTTCGTACCTTGCGGGGGGCGGCGCATTATACACAAACGTATACCCCCTCCTGGCCGCGCCAGGACTGGCGCGCACGAGGGATTCCTGGAGTTGCAGCGATGCTCAGGCGCCTGGGAAGCGCATTGGTGTTCGTGGCGGGATCGGTGGTGGGGGGCCTGGCGCTCGCCTTCCTGATCGTGGCGCTGCGCCCCGAGCTGATCCGCGGCGCCACCACCCGGGCGCCGGTGGCCGTTGCGCCGCCGCCGCCGAGCGTCGCTCCGGCGGCGATGCACGACAGTTACGCGCAGGCGGTGCAGCGCGCGGCGCCCGCGGTGGTGAACATCTACACCGCGCGGCTGGTGACCGAGCGGCTCGCGCCATCGCTCGGCGAGCTGTTCGGCGAGTACATGCCGCGCTACCGGCAGCGCATCGAGCGCAGCCTCGGCTCGGGCGTGATCGTGGACCGGGACGGACACATCATCACCAACCACCACGTCATCGCCAATGCCGACTCGATTCGCGTGGCGCTCGAAGACGGCCGGGTGGCGGAGGCGCGCATCGTGGGACGCGATCCGGACACGGACCTGGCGGTCCTGAAGATCGATCTGTCGCCGCTGCCGGTCGCCAGCTTCGGGCGCTCCGATCAGTTGAGGGTTGGGGACGTGGTGCTGGCGATCGGCAATCCCATCGGCCTGTCGCAGACGGTGACGCACGGCATCGTGAGCGCAGTGAGCCGCCAGCAGCTCGGCATCGCGCCGCTCGAGGACTTCATCCAGACCGACGCGCCCATCAACTTCGGCAACTCCGGCGGCGCGCTGGTCGATGCCAACGGCGCGCTGGTCGGCATCAACACCGCGATCGTCGCCAAGAACATCGGCGTCGAGGGCATCGGCTTCGCGATTCCCGTGAACATGGTGCGCGGGGTGCTCAGCGACATCATCGCCCACGGCCGCGTCATCCGCGGCTGGATCGGCATCGTGCCGGAGGATCTGCCGGAAGAGCAGGCGCAGCAGCTCGGCCTCGGGCAGGCCGGGGTCGTCATCGGCAACCTCTACGTCGGCAGTCCGGCGCAGCGCGCGGGGCTGCAACCCGGGGATCTGCTGCTCGGCATCGACGGCGCCGCGCCGCACAGCGCGCAGGATGCGCTCGGGCGCATCGCCAGCCGCACGCCCGGCAGCACCGTGACGCTCAAGGGCATGCGCGAGGGCCGCAGCTTCGAAGTGCGCGCCCAGGTCGGCGAGCGGCCGCGCAGCGGCTGAAACCCATGACGATCCTGGTGACGCAGCGCTTTGCCTCCCGTGCCACCCTGGATCAGGCGCTGGCGGAGCGACTCGGCCGGGCGCTCGCGGCGCGCGACCCCTGTGCGGTCATGCTCGCGGGCGGCCAGACGCCCATGCCGGCTTACCGCGCGCTGGCGGCGCGCCGTCCGCAGCGCGCTGACGGACTGCGCGTGCTGTTCACCGACGAGCGCTACGTACCGCCGGACTCCATGGCGAGCAACTACCATCAGTCGCGCCCGCTGCTCGATGCGCTGGCGCTGGCACCGCCGGCACTGCTGCGCGTGCGCACCGAGCTTCCCCTGCCGCAAGCCGCCGCGGATTACGAGCTGCAGCTGCGCGAGCTGCTCGCCTCAGGCGCCCCGGTCACGCTCGCCCTGCTGGGCCTGGGAGGCGACGGCCACACCGCCTCGCTGTTCAGCGCCGCCGACCTCGAGCGCGCCCGCGGGCGGCTCGCGATCGACGTACAGCGGCCCGACGGCCTGTCGGCGGTCAGCGTCACGCCGGAGTTACTGGCGCGGGTTGCGCAACCGCTGTTCGTGGTCGCCGGTAGCGGCAAGCGCGCGGCGATCCAGGCGCTCATTGCCGAGGATGCGACCCTCATCGCCTGGCGCGCGGTGCAGGGGTGCCCGCAGGTGGAGCTGTGGCTGGAGCCGGCGGCCGAAGGGAGTTAGCGGCTCTCCCGGCCGGCGGTGGACGAGCGCACCGAGGACAGCGGATCGCCGCTGGCGCGCGGGCTGCCTACGTAAACGTCCTGGTTCTTGAAGTCGATGCCGAGCGAGGCGACCGTGCCGAGAATGTCCATGCCGATGATCATCGCGGGCTTGTCCTGCATCCCCCACACCTCGAAGATGTGAAAGTTGCCGTAGACGATCTCGACGTCCGTCACGCGCAACGCATCGATGGCAATGACCGGGGCGCGAAAGACCTCGCCGGGTTCGACCTGCTTGGTTGCGCCGTAGACCGAGGTGACGCGCGCCATGACCCCGGCGGTGCGGCGCATCTGCACCGCATCTCGCAGTGCCAGATTACCGAGTGTTCGCGCTGAGCCCGTATCGAGCACCGCGCGTACGCGTACCGCGCCGACGTGGGTGTCCAGGGTCAGCAACCCGTCGGTCAGTCGCAGGGCGTGGACTCTCATGGAGTCGGCGCGCACGGCAGCCTCCACGGCACTGCTGATCATGACGCGATTGTGCTGGAAGTCGACCAGCAGGCTCTGGTCGGTGAGACCTGCGGTGCCGAGAATTCCATCCGCGCCGGCCATGACCGGAGCCCATACGACCGGCATGGACGTACGCGAAAGCGTCAACGCTCCGGCCTGCAGCGTGTCGATCGTGACCGCGGCGACCTGGGCGGATCCGGTGATGCCATCGAGGAGGATGAATGGAGCGTCGGCCGGCTTGAGCCCGAGTGCGCGCACCAGTGCCGGCGAGACGGTCGAGCGCCTCGCACCGGTATCGACGATGAAGTGGAAAGGTCCCTGACCGTTGACCATGACCGCGACCACCACGCGCCCGATGTGATCGAGTGTGGTCGGCGACGCCAGCGGTTCCTCGCTGGCGGCGGCCGGCGGACTGATCTCCTGCGTCGTGGCGGCGGCAGCGGCGCCGGCGGCCGCGAGCAGCGCCGTCAGCCCGACGATGGACAGCAGGCGGGCGCGGGGAGCTGCCCCCCAAACATCGCGCAAGCTGCTGATGACGGGCACGTTTTGAGCATACCACCCAGGACCCGCGCCGACCGTGCAGCGGGCCCGTTTTTGAGCATTTTCGCCGGTCAGTGCGCGGCGACCCGCCCGGGAGGCTGCCCCGACCCGAGCGTAGCGGCAAAGCCGCCTTTGGTTAGAATGCGCATCCGGCAAAACCCACCCTCTTCACCCGGCAATGAGCACCCCCGCACCCGCACTCGATGCTTCGCAGCTGCGCGCCCTGCTGGATGCGGCGGAACGGGCGGACCTGCAGGGTCGCGCCGACGAATCGGCGCGGCTCTTGTCGACCGCCCGCTCAATGGCTCCGGAACACCCGGCAGTGCTCGGCGCATGCGGCGTGCACGCGCTGCGCAAGGGGGAGGCTGCGGAAGCGCGGGAGTTGCTCGAGCGCGCGCTCGCCGCGGACCCGGAAAATCCGGTCAGGCTGCTGAACCTCGCCACGAGTCTGCGTGCACTGAACGACGCCGATGCCGAGACCAGGGTACTCGAGCGCTGTCTGACGCTCGATCCGCTGTTCTTCCCGGCGCTGATGCAGAAGGGGTCCCTCCTCGAGCGTCAGGGACACGCCAAGCAAGCCGCCCGCACCTATCAGCGCGCGCTGAATGCATTGCGGCCGGGCATGCAGCTGCCGAAGTCGTGGCAGCCGCTCATCGAGCACGCGCAGCGCACCGTTTTCGCGAGCTTCAATGAGCTGGACCAGTTCCTGCGCGAGCGCATGGCGGAGACCCGCGCGCGCCACTCGACCGCCGGGCAGGACCGGGTGGACGATTGCCTGGGAGCCATCGTGGGGAAGAACCGGATCTACGCCCAGCAGCCGACCTTCACCCATTTCCCGCGCCTGCCCGCCATTCAGTTCTATAACCGCGCCGATTTTCCCTGGCTGGCGCCCATCGAGCAGGCGAGCGATGACATCCGCGCGGAACTGCTGGCGTTGCTGAAAGAAGCGCGGAATGAGTTTTCGCCCTATCTGACGCACGCATCGGATGAGCCGCTCGGTCAGTGGAAAGAGCTCAATCAGTCCAAGCGCTGGAGTGCGCTGTTTCTCTGCAAGGACGGCGAGCGCCACGAAGCGACTATCGCGCGCTGCCCGCAGACCGTCGCCGCGCTCGCGGCGGCTCCCGTCATCAGCATCCCGCACCGCGGACCCACGGCGCTGTTCTCGCTGCTGGAGCCGAAAACACGCATCCCGCCGCACACCGGGACCACCAACATCCGCCTCACGGTGCACATCCCGCTGATCGTGCCACCCAACTGCGGCTTTCGCGTCGGTACGCAGGTGCGCGAATGGCAACCGGGCACCGCGCTCATCTTCGACGACACCATCGAGCATGAAGCCTGGAATGACAGCGACGAGGATCGCGTCATCCTCATTTTCGACATCTGGAATCCGCTGCTGACGCCGGCCGAGCAGGAGCTGATGACGGTCGCCACCGCCGCCATCGCGGAGTTCTACAACGGCTGAGGATGCCGGGCGCGCAGCAGCGCCTCCACATCAACCGTCAGGCGCTCGAAAACCTCGCCCCAGTCGCCCGCAATACGCTGGCGGTAGAGCCGCATGCTCGGATACCACGGGCTGTCGGAGCGCTCCAGCATCCAGCGCCAGTCGGGGACCGCCTGCAGGACCACCCACACCGGAACGCCTACGGCACCGGCAAGATGGGCGACGGAGGTATCCGAGGTGACCACCAGATCGAGCGCTTGCATGAGCGCGGCGGTCTCCACGATCGCCTCGGGCCCGGTGTCGAGCGGATCGGTCAGCTGCGCCAGCGCGCCGCCGAACTCGACCCGAATCCGCTGCTCGGCGGCCGGACCCTTCTGCAGCGACACCAGGCTGACGCCGGCGAGGCGCGCGAGCGGTGCCGCGCTGCTGAGCGCGAAGGAGCGGCCCCTGATCCAGGGCTGCTTTTCGGAGCCGACGTGTCCCTGCCAGTTCAACCCGATCTTCAGGCCGGACAGCGCGCGCAGACGTGCGCGCCACTCGTCCCGGGCCTGCGGGGCCGCCGCGACGTAGGGTACCCCGCCCGGAATCGTGTCCACCGCGGTGCGAAACGCCAGCGGCAGGCTCAGCAGCGGACAATGGCAGTCGAGATCGGGCAACGGCTCTCCGGCCGCCAGCAGCACGCCGCGCATCGCGAACGAGCGCATCAGCTTCATGAGCGCCGCGGGCACCTCGAAGACGACCTGCGCTCCGCGCGCCTCGAGCAGCGGAATGTAGCGGCAGAACTGCAGCGTATCGCCCAGACCCTGCTCGGCGTGGATCAGAATGGTCTTGCCGGCGAGCGGCTCGCTCCCGGACCAGCGCGGCACGGCAAAGCTGCGCTGTTGATACGGGCGCAGATACGCCACCCGCAGGCGCGCCTCATACAGCGGCCAGCCTTCCTGGAACTCGCCGTGTGCCAGCTTGATCAGGGCTTTGCTCCACAGCGAGGGCGCATGGCCGGGGTCGATGGCGAGGGCGCGCGCCAGGTTGTCGAGCGCCTCGCTGAAATGCGCAAGGCCCATGAGTGTGTTTGCGGCGTTGGCATACGCGTCGGTGTAGTCCGGCTGCTGGAGCACCGCCGCGGTGAAGTCGGCGAGCGCCTCCGCGGGCCGCGCCAGATGCCCGAGCTCGACGCCACGGTTATTGAGCGCCTGCGCCACGCGCGGATTGAGTGCCAGCGCCCGATCGAAACTGACCACCGCCTCCTCGTGCCGCTCGAGCAGTGCCAGTGCCACGCCGCGATGGAAGTGGACCGCAAAATCGTCACCGGCAAGTGCCAGCGCGCGCTCGAAGCTCGCGAGCGCCTCGCCATAGCGCTCGAGGGTCAGGAGCGCCAGGCCCCGCTGGTGATGGACCCTGACGTCGGCAGGCGCGAGCGCGAGCGACTCCTCGTAACTGGCGAGAGCCTCGCGGCCGCGGCCGAGCGCCAGCAGCGCATTGCCGCGGCCGGCGAGCAGTGCGGCGTGCCCCGGCCGCATCTCCAGCGCACGCTCCACGCTCAGCAGCGCCTGCGCGTAGCGGCCCAGGCTCATCTCGACGAGGCTGCGATTGTGGTACGCGTCCGCGTAGCGCGGCTGCAGCGTCAGGGCCCGCTCGAAGTGCTGCAGGGCCTCGGCGCTGCGACCGAGCTGCTGTAAAGCCGCGCCCAGATCGTTGTGCACGCGCGCGTCGTCGGGTGCGAGTTCCTGTGCACTGTTGAGATGGGTCAGGGCCTCCTGTGTCCGCCCGAGTCGTAGCAGCGCAGCCGCGCGACCCTGGTGTGCGGGGGTCAGGTCGGGCCGCAGCGCCAGCGCCTGCTCGTACGCCGCTACCGCCTCGGCGTTACGCCCGAGCTCCGCCAGGGCGTTGCCGAGATTGGTGTGCATGAGCGGATTCGCCGGCTGCAGCGTGATCGCCCTCCTGATGAGCTCGACCGCCTCCGCAGGAGTTCCCATCTTCCCCACGGTGATGCCGAGCAGATGCAACGCCTGAGCATTTTGCGGCTCACTGGCCAGCAGCTGGCGAAGCGTGGCGGCGGCTTCGCCGAAGCGTCCCTGTTGTTGCAGAGTGTTGCCGTGCGCCAGCTGCGCGTGGCTGCTGCTCATGTGCAGGTGAATTTTCATGGCATGAGCCGCGCAGCCTGCTCGGTATTTCCTGCCGGGCGCATGTCGAAGGCGATGCACACGCGCGGCTGGTCACCCTGAATCGGATTCGTTCCGTGCCACAGATACGACGGGAACAGCACCAGACGGCCCGGTCGCGGCTGCACGAAATGTTCCGGTGTGAGTCCGGGTCCGGGGTGACGCGGCTCACCGAACTTGAGCCAGCCGGACTTCAGCGACTGATCGTCGGTTTCCTCAGGGACCTCGACATAGTAGGCCGAGCTGAGCATGCCCTGCGGGTGATAATGGTTGACGTGAAAGCCGCCGCGGCGCAGCCGCACGGACCATGCGCCGGTGAACTTCGACACACCCGTGTTGGCCCGCGACAGCGGATGATCCGCGGCGGCCCGGAGGTCGCGGCGATATTCCTCGATCGGCGCCTCGAAGGCGGTGAGAATCGCCCGCACCGCCGGGTCCGGATCGGTCAGCAGGCTGCGCGAGGTCTGCGTGCCGTTGCGCAGCGTCTGATCGAGCGGCGGCTGGGTGAAGCGATGCCGCTCGCGCAGCGTGGCCGCCAGCGCCCCGTTGAGCTCGGCCATCGACGACCAGCCCGGCGGCGGCTCCAGATCATAGACGCGCACGAAACGCTCATAGTCGTAGAGCTCGCGATAGCGCTCGGTGCCGAGCAGCCGTGACGCCGTCGCCTCGTAGGCGAGCCACGCCTGCGCATCCGGAGAGCGCTGCAACTGCGCCGCGATGAAGGGGGTCGCGTCCTCGGCGGCGCCACGTGCCAGGAGAATACTGACCAGAGCCAGAACCACAGCCTGATCGTCGGGTCGGGCGGCGGCCGCCTCGAGCGCGTGAGCTTCGGCCTCCTTCAACCTCCCCTGGTCGAGCAGTACCAGTGCCAGCGTCGACTGCACCAGCGGATCCGGACCCCTGCGCCGCAGCAGATCGCGCATGAGGGTCTCGGCGGCCGCCGGGTTTCCGGCCCGCCATAGCAATTCGCCCAGCAACCGCCGCAGCGGCACGTCGTCGGGCTTGGCATTGGCGGCGCTCGCGAGCGAGCGGGCGAAGTGCGGATCGCCGCGCATGAAGCGCACCTGGGCCAGCGTCATCTGCGCCTCGGTGTTGCCCGGCTGCAGTTGCACGGCGCGGGCGAAGGCGTTCTCCGCGGCCTCGAACTCGCCGGCGTTCAGCGAGGCCCTCCCGCGGTTGTAGGCCGATTCGTAGCCGTCGGCGCCGAGGCTGCGCGCGGTCTCGAGCGCAGCCAGTGCCTCCGGCCTCTCCATCTGCACCAGCAGCGCGCCCAGGTTGTGATGCGCGATCTCATTTCCGGGCTCGAGCGCTATCGCCCGCCGGTAGGCGCGCTCGGCTTCCCCCGACAGGCCCCGGTCGGCAAGGGACATGCCGAGAATCAACCAGGCCTCCGCGTCGGCCGCATCGCCGGCAATGAGCACCCGGCACTCGGCCCCGGCCTCCTCATGGCGCTTCAGATCGTGCAGCGTCAGAGCGAGCCCGCGGCGGGCGGCCCGGTGGTCGGGAAGCAGATCCACGGCTCGGCGGTAGGCGGCCTCCGCCTGGAGGTAGTTCTGCTGCTTGCGCAGCAGATTGCCGAAGTTGGCGTGGAATTCTCCGCGATCAGGCTCCAGCTCGAGGCTGAATCTCAGCCACCGCTCGCCGTGCTCGAGGTCTCCGGCGTCCTTCAGGGCGAGCCCGAGCAGGTGCGCGGCGATGGCGTTTCTCGGCTCACGGGTGAGCACCTGGTCGCAGATCGCCGCACTGTCCAGCGGCCTGCCCTGGCTGAGCAACGCCGAAGCCCGCTGGATTTCCGGCTGTACGCTCACCTCCGCATCACCGCGGCGAGTGAGTGATTCCCGCTACAGATCCCCACGGGTCCGTTCCCGGCCGCGTTGCGCGCTCGCAACGAATCCGGAGGCGTGGCCCTGTTTCCGCCGGCCGGCGCGGCAATTCTCATGCCAATGATCGAGCGGAGGCTCGACCGCGGTTGTGGGGTTTCTGCATATGGACTTTGCATAAACGATTCACGGCTGTATTCTTGCGCGCAACCAGGCGGCCGGGGCTCCCGCTCGGGCCACCGATTTTTTATCGCATTCAAGAAAACAGGCACAGGTCGCACAGGTCTTTGGAGTAGAAACAAATGACGACGAACTCCGTCTTACGTCGAGCCGTCCGTTATGCATTGTATGTAAATGCGGCGGCGGCCGGTGTTGGCATTCCAGCGCTCGCGGCCGCCGATACGGCGGGCCCCGCCGCCCCCGCGGCAGAGGCTGCGGCCCCCGCAGCACCCGTGGAAGAAGTGGTGGTCACCGGCTCGCGCATCGTGGAGCCGGGCCTGCAGTCGATCAGCCCGGTCACCTCGGTCTCGCAGGAAGAGCTGAAGTCGCAAGGCGTCACGCGGGTCGAGGATCTGCTCAACAACCTTCCGCAGGTGATGGCC
>DATHRC010000003.1:0-88924 GCA_035481975.1 Steroidobacteraceae bacterium | reverse complement strand
AACCCGAAGGTCTTGAAGCCCATCGACTCGAGGGCGACGTTGCCCGCGAGGATCATGAGGTCGGCCCAGGAGAGCCTGCGCCCGTATTTCTGCTTGATCGGCCACAGCAGCCGGCGGGCCTTGTCGAGGTTCGCGTTGTCCGGCCAGCTGTTGAGCGGCGCGAAGCGCTGCTGTCCAGCTCCCGCGCCGCCGCGGCCGTCGTCGACGCGGTAGGTTCCGGCACTATGCCAAGCCATGCGGATTAAGAGCGGCCCGTAGTGGCCAAAGTCTGCCGGCCACCAATCCTGCGACTTCGTCATCAAGGCATGGAGATCCCTGACGACGGCATTCAGGTCGAGACTATTGAACTCCTCTACGTAGTTGAACTCCTCGCCCATGGGGTCGGACTTGGAGGAGTGCTGGTGCAAGAGATCCAGCTTCAATTGATTCGGCCACCAGCCTGCGTTCGACGGGGCGCCAGCTACCGCGTGCTTGTCGCCCGAGAATGGGCACTTGGCTTCACTTTCCATGTTGTCTCCGTTTGAGATACGCGCTCTTAGCCACTGCTGATCACGCTAGCGCCGGGTTAGCGATTTATCCAATCGATCTAATGATTTAGATCAATAGATAAAATCTATCTAACGCGTTCAAACCACTGCTTCGGCGAGCGCCGTACAAATCGCACCTGTTGCGCGTGCGATGTGCAGATCGATCGAGTGCCGGAGGGCTTCGAGGCGTTGCAAAGAAAAGCCGACCGGGCCGGACCGAAGGCCGGCCGGTCGGAGAAATGAACAGCCCGCAGGGGGAGGGCAGGGCTGTTCTTGCAGATAAGGGCTCGGGGTTCCTGTCGCGTGGCTTCATAGGATGAGACCGGCAACAGCGCTGCTTTATTCCCGGACTCGGTAGGATTCCTGCGCTGACTGCTAGCGCTCAGTTCTGTCGTAACCCGCCTCTCGTCATGATCGAGATGATGCGGGCGCGCGCCCGAGCCAGGCGTGACATGACCGTGCCGATTGGCACGCCGGTCACCTCGGCCACCTCTTGGTAACTGAGCTCCTGAAGCTCACGTAGCAGCAGCGTCTCGCGCAGTGGTACAGGCAGCTCCGCAATTGCGGCCTGCAGTAGTGTCAGGTCGTCTCGGGCGATGAGCGCCGTCTCAGGTGTCTCAGCCTCAAGCTCGAAATCTTGTGTGCCGTCGACGGATTCGAAGGCCTCCAGTACAACTGCGGCGGGGCGATTCTTCTCCAACCAGCTGTAAGTCGTGTGGCGCACGATGGTCAACACCCAGGCACGAGCGTTGCCGTTAGAGAAGGTGCCGATGCCCCGCAGAGCTCGCAGGCACGCGTCCTGCACTACATCCTCGGAGTCCGTACGACTCCCGGTCAGCCAACGCGCCAGCGCATAGGCATCGTCCAGATGGGGGAGCACGACGCTTGTGAAGCGCGCGTTGGCCTCCCCCGGGCTGATCCGCCTTGCAGCTGCGTCATGTTGCGGAACAGTTGCAACTCTGCCGCGGCAACTCGGGGAAACGGCAAACTCAGTCATGGGCAGCATCCAGATTGACCGGGAACGCGCTGCGTGTTTAATCAGGTGGCGGTCCGTTCCTCAATGGACAATCGATGCCTTCCTGGTGGAGTATGAGTACCCCGGAATAGCTATCCGAATAAGGTACTTAGACAGCGTCCTCCCCAGGATGCCGTGCGCAAGAAGCGGGCGACGTTCGGACAGTTTTCCATGCAGGATGCCAACCACCCACCCAAGCGCCTGCGCTTTGGGGTTTTTGAAGCCGACCTTCGCCTTGGCGAGTTGACGAAGCACGGCAAACGCCTGCCGCTTCAAGAGCAACCCTTTCGACTGCTGGCCATGTTGCTCGCAAGGCCGGGACAACTGGTCACCCGGGAGGAGCTGCGCGCAACGATCTGGCCCCATACGATCGTCGACTTCGATCACGGCCTGAACAAAGCCGTCAGCAAGGTTCGAGACGCGCTGGGAGATTCAGCCGAGAGCCCGCGCTTCATCGAGACCGTGGCCCGCCGTGGTTATCGGTTTCTCGCAGATGTGGCGCTCGTCCCGGATGGGTCACAGCAGACCGCAACTGCCCATCCGGCGGTAGGGGCAGACGCCGGTCCCCCGGTCCGTCCGGAAGCCGGCACATCTTCACCACGATCGCCTCGGGTTCCTCGCTGGATGCTTTTCGGTGTTGGGGTGGCTCTGGTACTGGCAGGCGCCGTGTCCTGGATTTTGTACACGTCGAAGACCTCGTCATCACCCACGATCCGCTCCCTGGCGGTGCTGCCCCTCAAGAACCTTTCCGGTGACGCTTCGCAGGACTACTTCAGCGACGGCATGACTGAGGAATTAATTACCCAGCTGGGGCAGATCAGCGCGCTGCGCGTGATCTCCAGCACGTCGGTCATGCTCTACAAGGGGGTTGACAAGCCCCTGGCCGACATTGCCCGTGAGCTGAGCGTTCAAGCCGTAGTGGAAGGAAGCGTATTGCGGTCAGGGGATCGAGTACGGATCACCGCCCAATTGATTCGGGTGCCCGCAGACGAGCAAATGTGGGCTCAGAGTTATGAAGGAGAACTGCGCGACATGCTCGCGCTACAAAGCAAAGTCGCGCAAGACATCGCCGAGCAGATCCGGGCCACCTTAAGTCGACGGCAACAAGCCGCGCTGCGAAAGCCCAGGACAGTGAGCCCGGACGCGTACGAGGACTACCTCAAGGGACGGTACTTCTGGAACAAGCGAACAGGAGACGGTCTGAAGAAAGCTATCGATTATTTCAGTCGCGCCGTCGCGGCGGATCCGAACTACGCCGAAGCCTATTCCGGCTTAGCCGACTCGTATGCGCTGGCGGGCGATTGGTTGTACGAAGTTCTTCCTCCCCAGGAAGCGTTCCGCCAGGCCCGGGCGGCGGCGACGAGGGCGCTGGCGTTAGACGATACGCTCGGTGCGGCCCACACCTCGCTCGCGTTCGCGCTCGACCTGTACGCCTGGGACTGGGCCGCCGCGGAAAAGGAATACAAGCGGGCCATCGAGCTGAGTCCGGGCTATGCAACGGCTCACCACTGGTACGCCTGGCATCTGCTCGTGATGGGACGCGACAGCGAGGGCATTTTCGAGATGCGAAGGGCTGAGAGCCTGGATCCCCTGTCGCTGATCATCAGCGCCGACCTGGCGGAGGCATTGTGCATCGCCCACCTCTATGACGAATCAGTGCGGCAAAGTAAGCGAACGCTGGACTTGGACCCGAACTTTGCCGTAGCCCACTATCAATTGGGCCAGACGCTCGCGCAAAAGCATCTATACGATGAGGCTATCGCAGAGTTTCAGCGGGCGATTGAGCTTTCCGGTCACAGCGGTGCTTTCGATTCCAATCTCGCCTACGTTTATGCCTTGTCAGGCCGGAAGGTCGAAGCCGAAAAGATACTCGAGGCATTGGAGGCGGGGCCCGGGAAGAACCCTTCCATCGACGCGAATATCGCTTTGGTCTACGTGGGGCTCGGCGATCACGACCAGGCGATGAACTGGCTGAACAAAGCCTATGAGGCTCGATTCAACCCGTCCATCCTGTTGCGCCCGGCCTTCGATCCTCTGCGGTCTGATGTGCGCTTCAAGGATCTCTGGCGGCGGGTGGGTCTGGGGTGATCATCAACCGGCTTCGCATGAGGCGGCGATCACCCCCGAGGCTCCGCGTATCCGGCTAGCGCCGGTACCAGCGAGCGTAGCTTGTTGCGAGCATGGAACATGCGGGTTTTCACAGTATTGATCGGGCAGTCCATGATGACGGCAATCTCGCTGCATGAGTGACCGAGGTAGTAGGTCAACTGCAGCACCGCCCGCTGATCATCGGACAGACTCTCCAACGCCCGCCCCATTAACTCGACAAGGTCGCATTGATCCGCCGGGTCGCGGACGTGCAGCTCCTCCGTCGTTTGAGGTTCCGTGTGTTTGTGCGCGCGCTCTTCAGTCCGCAACAGATTCAGGCAACGTCGGTAGGCGATGCCCATAATCCAAGTCGACACCAGCGAATCGCCGCGAAACCCTGCTGTCTGCTGCCAAACGACCATGAAAGTGTCGTTAACCACCTCATCGACCAGGTCGTGACGGCGGGTCATCCGGCGCAGGAAGCGCGCGAGCCGCTGATAGTGCAGGTCGTACAACTCGCGCAGCGCTTTGCTATCACGCACCTCAATGCGCTTCAGCAACTCGCGCTCGTGGTGTTCGCGTGCGCCCCGCGGCAGCTCATGATCCGGCAGTTGCACTGCGTCGCTCGACAGAGGGGAAACTAGCCTGAATGGCTCTTCGAGAGTTGCTGGTATGTCTCCGGTGTCATCGCGGGCATCTGTCGAAGAAAGGCGACGAGATCCCAGATTTGTGCATCATCCAGGGTCTTCCCCCAAGCGGGCATCGCGCTCATCTTGATGCCGTGTTTAACGGTCCAGAAAGCCCGTTGCGCATCGCGGATGTCCTCCTGTGAGAGGTTGGGCGGGTGCGGATACAGGCCCGCGCGGATAGCGGAACTCGTAATCCCGGGCGCCAGGTGACAGCCGACGCACAGCGCCGCATAGTGTTCAGCGCCGGCTCCAATCCTCGAGGGGTCTTCGAGATTCGGTGGCTGGATTGCGCGCGCGCGTACCGCAATGGAGCGCTCGCGTAGTTCTTCTATGATCGCCAACACAATCTTCGTGTGATGATCATCCGCTCCAATGTTATAGATACCCGAGCCAACAAACACCACGGCGCCGATCGCCAGCACCGCGAGCGTGGTGCCAACAACGAGGCTCACTCTTGCGATCCCAGTCATTGGACCCTACTGGACAACGATCGTCCCGACCATGCGCGGATGGATGGAGCAGGCATAGTGATAGGTGCCGGGCTTGTCGAACTTGAACGAAAAGCTCTCGTTCGTATCCATGGCGCCGGAGCGGAATAGCCCGCTGTCGCTGACCACGGTGTGCGGCTCGTCGTCCTTGTTAGTCCAGGTGACGGTCGATCCAGCGGTGACGGTCAACGACGTCGGCGCGAACATGAAATCCTTGGCCATGACAATGGTTGGGACCTCGGGTGCACCGGCTAGCGACGGCTCCGATGCCACGCCCAGGAGCAGCACGACCAAGCCCGCTGCGCGCAGCAGCGATCGCAATAGCGGCATCGGTGATCTCCTTGTTACGAAGGGCACAACCAGCCTCAGGCGAGCGTGCTATCGGCGAGCGCCAGTGAGCGCGGGTGCTTCACAACGCTCACACTCGTAACCCCGAGCATCGCCGCCAGCTGATCGGCCGGAACCTTCAGGGGACCGGGTCCGGGGCCAACGCCGGCCAGGGGTTGCGGATAAGCGGTCGAGCGGGCGGTGTGGAAGGTCACGTTGCCTTCGACCTTCTGCACGATCTGATGGATGTGGCCGTTGAGCACGGTGACCGAGCCGAAGCGCCGCAGCTGCTCCATGAGCTGTGGCGCATCGCCGGTGCCCCAGCCCCAGGGCTCATAGATGGTCCACAGCGGCATGTGGGCGAACACCACGATCGGTGTGCTGGCCGAGCGCCCCTTCAGGTCATCCGCCACCCAGGCGAGCTGTTCCGCGCCGAGGGTGCCGAGGCCGCCCGGCTTGAACTGCAGTACGTTCACCAGCGCCACGAAGTGCACGCCGGCGTGATCGAAGCTGTAGTAGCCGCGGTTGCCGGAGGCCGCACCGAACCGGTTGAAGTATTCGGTCACGGTGGCGTCGGTGGTGTCGTGCTCGCCCGGCACCGTGTGCAGCTCGGTGGTGCGCAGTTGCGAGAACATCTGCTGTGCCAGATCGAATTCCGCGGGCTTCGACAGATGGGTGATGTCGCCGGTGTGGATGATCAGCGCCGGCTGCTGCGCCATGCCGTTGACCAGCGCAATCGTCTGCGTCAGCGTGCCGTTGACGTCCGGATTGGCATCCTTGTTGAATCCGATGTGCGTGTCGCTGATCTGCACGAACAGCGGCTTGCCCAGGCGCGCGGCACCCTCGCGGTCCGTGGCCGCCGCCGCCAGCTCGATGGGCGTGAAAACCCCGCCCGCCAGCGCGAACAGCGTTCCGGCGCCGCCATAGGCCATGCACTTGAGCGCGTTACGGCGCGATTTGAGCGAAGCTTCGTCCGACATGTGCGTCTCCTTCGGTGGGCTTGCGAAGGAGAGGACTGTCGACCCGAGGGTTTTATTCCACCGTCAGCGCGCGTCGCTGGCACCTGCATCGCGCAGCAGCCGCACCAGCGCGAGCAACTCGTCCCAGCCGGCATCCGACACGGCGCAATACTGCAGATTACCTACCCGCCAGAAGGCGACGTGGTAGCCGCTGCGAGTGGTCCGCTCCGCAAAGCTGTGCCTTCCGGCCACCCAGGTGAACACGTTGATGACGTGTGCCCCATGCTCGTAGACCACGACCGCGGCGCGCTGATGATCGAAGTAGTCGGCACGTCCGCCCACCAGCCGATAGCCCTGCGTCGCGAAGTCGGCCACCACCGGCGAGACGTCCACGTGGCCGGCAAACCAGGGTTTGACCGTGTGCCGGTCGGTGGAGATGACGTCCGTCAGGTGCTCGGGCATCAGCGAGCGCACGTGGGCGGCAATGACATCGTCGAGCAGCGGATCGGCCGGTGCGGCCGACAGGAACAGGAATGCGAGGCTGGCGGCGAGCGCCGCGCCGACGCCGCCGAACGCTCCCAGCCAGAATGGCCGTGTACGCCAGGCGGGCGACCCGGACCGGCGGCCGGCCGGGCGCGGCTGCGCCGGGGAGGCGGCGGCAGCTGCGGCGGCCGTCTCCTCATCGAGCATGCGCGTGATCCGCTCACGCAGCTGCGGCGGCGCCCGAGGGTATTCGAGGTCGCGGCGGATACGGCCACGCAGTTCGGTGAGCTCCGCCAGCAGCGCGCGGCATTCGGGGCAGTGCTCGGCGTGTCGCTCGATGTCGGCCGCAGCCACCGCATCGACCTCGCCGTCGAAATACGCCTGGACGCGCGAGCCTTCAGCGCACGGCACGCGGTTCTCCTTCGACCTCCTGCAGCCACTTCATGCGTAGCGCCGCGCGTGCGCGCGCCAGCCGCGACATCACGGTGCCGATCGGCACCTGAGTCACGGTCGCGATCTCGCGGTAGCTCATATCCTCCATTTCCCGCAGCAGCAGCACTTCACGATGCTCCTGCGGCAGCGCGGCGATCAGCTGATCGAGCACGCGCCGCTCGTCGCGCTCGATCGAAGCGCTCTCCGGGTCGGGGGTGGCGGCGATCACGGCCGAGCCGGATTGCTCGTCGTGCTCCTGCGGCAGCGGCACCAACACGCGCCGGTGCTGCTGCTTCAGCGCGGTCGCATGGCAATTGCGCACGATGGTAAACAGCCATGCCTTCACGTCCCCGCCCCGCAGGGTGTCGAATCCACGGAACGCGCGCAGGAACGCCTCCTGCACGATGTCGTCCGCCTCGCCCGATGAGCGCGCCAGCCAGCGCGCAAAGCGGTGCGTGGCGTCCAGGTGCGGCATCACCAGCGCCTCGAAGCGACCGCGCTTGTCATCCATGGATGAACCCATGCCTAGGCCGCACGCGGCGCCGCCAACGTCGATCCCGTAGAGGAAGACTCACCGGCGGCCGATTCTATTCCCATCGACCCTGAGGTTGGCGGCATCGACGGCATTGGAGAGCAGCATCGCGATGGTCATGGGACCCAAGCCTCCGGGCACCGGGGTGATCCAGGCGGCGCGTGCGGCGGCGCTCGCGAACTCGACATCGCCCACCAGTGCGCCGGTCGGGGTGCGGTTGATGCCGACGTCGAATACCGCCGCTCCCGGGCGCACCCACTCGCCGGGGATGAAGCCCGCCTTGCCGACCGCCGCGACCAGCACCTCGGCGCGCTCGACTTCGGCGCGCAGGTCGCGCGTGCCGGTGTGGCAGACGGTGACGGTGGCGCGCGCCAGCAGCAGCTCGAGCGCCATCGGCCGTCCAACGATGTTGGAGGCGCCCACCACGGTGGCCCGCGCCCCGGTGAGGGCAATGCCGTACTCCTGCGCCAGGCGGATGACGCCGAAGGGCGTGCACGGCCGCAGCCGCGGACGCTTCTGCGCCAGCAGCCCGGTGTTCACCGGGTGGAAGCCGTCGACGTCCTTGACCGGATCGACGGCGTCCATGACGCGGTCGGCGCTCACGCCCTGCGGTAACGGCAGCTGCACCAGGATGCCGTCGACACGCTCATCGTGATTGAGCGCATGCACCAGGGCGAGGATCTGCTCCTCGCTGGCCGTCGCCGGCAGGTCGTGCGCGAACGACTCGATGCCGGCTTCCAGCGAGGACCTGCGCTTGTTGCGCACGTAGACGCTCGAGGCCGCATGCTCGCCCACCTGCACCACCGCCAGTCCGGGAGGGCGGCCGTGGCGGGCGGCGAACTGCGCTGCGCGCTGCGCCACTTCGGCGCGCACGCGCGCCGCCACCGCCTTGCCGTCGAGCAGCAGCGCGCCGCCGGCGGTGCGCTGCGGCGCGAGGGTGTGCGGCGCGCTGTCCGCGCCGCTCGCCGCGGCAGCCATCAGTAGCGGTAGTGGTCGGGCTTGTAGGGCCCGGCCTTGTCCACGCCGAGGTAGCGCGCCTGCGTATCGGTCAGCGGCGTGAGCTCGACGTTGAGCTTGCGCAGCTGCAGCCGTGCGACCTTCTCGTCGAGGTGTTTGGGCAGCACGTAGACCCCGACCGGGTAATTGGCGGTGCGGGTGAACAGCTCCACCTGCGCGATCACCTGGTTGGCGAAGCTCGAGCTCATCACGTAGCTCGGGTGTCCGGTGCCGCAACCGAGATTCACCAGGCGCCCTTCCGCCAGCAGGATCAGCCGCCGCCCGTCGGGCAGGATGACGTGATCGACCTGCGGCTTGATGTTCTCCCACGGATAGCGCTTGAGGCTGGCCACGTCGATCTCGTTGTCGAAGTGGCCGATGTTGCACACGATGGCATTGTGCTTCATGCGCACCATGTGCTCATGCGTGATCACGTGGAAGTTGCCGGTGGCGCTCACGAAGATATCGGCCTTGTCGGCGGCGTAGTCCATGGTGACGACGCGGTAGCCTTCCATGGCTGCCTGCAGCGCACAGATCGGATCGATCTCCGTGACCCACACCTGCGCGGACAGGGCGCGCAGCGCCTGGCTGCAGCCCTTGCCGACGTCGCCGTAGCCGCACACCACCGCGATCTTGCCCGCCACCATTACGTCGGTGGCGCGCTTGATCGCATCCACCAGCGATTCGCGGCAGCCGTAGAGGTTGTCGAACTTGCTCTTGGTCACCGAGTCGTTGACGTTGATCGCCGGGAAGGCGAGCCGCCCCTCGCGCGCCATCTGGTAGAGCCGCTTCACCCCGGTGGTGGTCTCTTCCGTGACTCCCTTGATGTCGCGGATGCGCGTCGAATACCAGCGTGGCTCGAGCTGCAGCCGTGCGCGGATCGCGGCAAACAGCGCGCGTTCCTCGTCGCTCGCCGGCTTGGCGATGACCGACGCATCGCTCTCCGCCCGCACGCCCAGATGCAGCAGCAGCGTCGCGTCGCCGCCATCGTCGAGGATCATGTTGGCATTACCGCCGTCGGGCCATGCGAAGATGCGGTGGGTGTATTCCCAGTAGTCCGCCAGCGACTCGCCCTTCCAGGCGAATACCGCTGTGCCGCGCGCGGCGATCGCCGCCGCCGCATGATCCTGGGTGGAGAAGATGTTGCAGGATGCCCAGCGCACCTCGGCGCCGAGCGCCTGCAGCGTCTCGATCAGCACCGCCGTCTGGATGGTCATGTGCAGCGAGCCGGAGATGCGCGCGCCGCGCAGCGGCTGCGTGGGCGCGAACTCCTCGCGGATCGCCATCAGGCCGGGCATCTCGGTCTCGGCGATGGCGATTTCCTTGCGTCCGAACTCGGCCAGCGCGAGATCGGCGACCTTGTAGTCGCCGACCGGCGTGGCGGCAGGTTTCAATGTGGCGTTCATGCTCGATACTCCGCAGTTTGATGCAGTGAGCGCCGTGTGACGATCCACGTCCCACTGAGCCTGGCGGGCCATGCGCAACTCGCGCACCCGTCGCAACGCTCCTCAGCGGCGTGGCTGCAGCCCCTGCGGCTGCGATTTCTCTCTATCAGGCCGCGCGCATCCCCTTCGCCTCGGCGGCCAGTGTCTCGGCCAGATCGGTGCGTTCCCAGGTGAACTCGGGCTCGGTGCGACCGAAGTGCCCGTAGGTGGCGGTCTTCTGGTAGATCGGTCGCAGCAGGTCGAGCATCTCGCGCAGCCCGTAAGGAGTCAGATCGAAGTGCTTGCGCACGATCTGCACCAGGCGCTCGCGCGACAGGCGGCTGGTGCCGAAGGTCTCGACCATGATCGAGGTCGGCTCGGCCACGCCGATGGCGTAGGACACCTGCACTTCGCAGCGCTCGGCGAGCCCGGCCGCGACGATGTTCTTGGCGACATAACGCGCCGCGTAGGCGGCCGAGCGATCCACCTTCGAAGGATCTTTTCCTGAAAAAGCGCCGCCGCCATGGCGGGCGAAGCCGCCGTAGGTGTCGACGATGATCTTGCGCCCGGTGAGGCCGCAGTCGCCGACCGGTCCGCCGGTGACGAAGCGGCCCGTCGGGTTGATGTGGTACTTGGTGCGCCGGTCCACCCACTTCGGCGGCAGCACCGGCTTGAGGATCTCCTCCATGACCGCCTCGCGCAGTATCTTGGTCGAGACCTCGGGACTGTGCTGGGTGGAGAGCACCACCGCCTCGAGCCCGACCGGCCGGTGATCCTCGTAGCGCAGCGTCACCTGGCTCTTCGCATCCGGACGCAGCCACGGCAGCTTGCCGGCCTTGCGCACCTGGGCCTGGCGCTTCACCAGACGGTGAGCGAGCGTGATGGCTGCGGGCATCAGCACGTCGGTCTCGTTGGTGGCGTAACCGAACATGAGGCCCTGGTCGCCGGCGCCCTGCTTGCGCTCGTCCTTGCGGTCGACGCCCTGGGCGATGTCGGGTGACTGCTTGCCGATGATGTTGAGCACCCCGCAGCTGCCGCCGTCGAAGCCCATGTCGGAAGAGTCGTAGCCGATGTCGAGCACCGTCTTGCGCACCAGCGCTTCGACGTCCACCCACGCGCGCGTGGTGATCTCGCCGGCAACGATCACCACCCCGGTCTTGACCAGGGTCTCGCAGGCGACGCGGCCGCGGTCGTCCTCGCGCAGAATTGCGTCCAGCACCACATCCGAGATCTGGTCCGCGATCTTGTCGGGGTGGCCCTCGGAGACCGACTCCGAGGTGAAGAGATAGTCGTTTGGCATGGGCTTGGGTTCGCGGTTTCGCCGTTGGGAAATTCCTAGTCTAACCCAGGTCGCTCGCGGCTTGCTGCCTCAGGCGCCCCGCCGCGGCTCACCCCGGGGGGCAGGCCACAGCAAATGCCCGGGAAATATGTCCACAACGCCGCGCCGCCCGCAAACGCGCCGGCCGCGAACGCGCCGGCTACGGAAAAGCCTGTCGCAGGCGGTCCTGGAATTCTGCCGGCGTGAAGCGGTGATTCTGGGTGCCGCGCGATTCGACCTTGATGGTGCCCATGAGCGCGGCAATCTGGCCGGTGGCGCGCCACTGCAGCCCGTGCATCAGCCCGTGAATCAGCCCCGCGCGGTAGGCATCCCCGCAGCCGGTCGGGTCGACCACCGCCCGGGCCGGCGCCGCCGCTATGGCAATCTCGGCCGCGCGCGTGCGGATGGTCGAGCCGGCTGCGCCGCGCGTCACGATCAGCGCCTCGACCCGCTCGAGCATATCGCTTACTCCCCAGCCGGTTTTCTGCTGCAGCAGTTGCCACTCGTATTCGTTGACGGTCAGCCAGCGCGCCTGCGAGACGAAGCGCTGCAGCTCGGCGGCGCCGAACATCGGCAGCCCCTGTCCCGGGTCGAAAATGAACGGGATACGGGCGGCGGCAAACTGCGCCGCATGCTCGAGCATCCCGTCGCGCCCGTCGGGCGCGACGATGCCGAGCACGATGTCGCGCGCATCGCTCACGCGGTTGGTGTGCGCGTGCTGCATGGCGCCGGGATGAAAGGCGGTGATCTGGTTGTCGTCGAGATCGGTGGTGATGAAGGCCTGGGCGGTCAACTCGCTGTCGATGACGCGTACATGCTCCACCGGCACCCCGGCGCGCCCCAGCCACTCCTTATAAGGTGCGAAGTCGCGCCCCACGGTCGCCATCGGCACACCCGCATCGCCCAGCAGCCTCAGGTTGTAGGCGATGTTGCCGGCGCAGCCGCCGAATTCCCGGCGCAGCTGCGGCACCAGGAACGACACGTTCAGCATGTGGATCTTGTCGGGCAGGATGTGATTGGCGAAGCGATCGCCAAACACCATGATGGTGTCGAACGCCAGTGAGCCGCAGATCAGGGCACGTCCCGGAGCCAGCGGCGCGGCGCTCATGCTCCCGCGGCCTTGGGGGGCGCTGGCGTGGCCGGGGGATGGGACGCGGGCGGTGCGGATTTCGCCGCCTCGCGCAGCAGCGCTACCGCCTTCTTGGCGAGATCGCTCAGGCCGGCGCCCTGGCGCTCCTCGTAATAGCTGATCATCTGGGCGCGCATGCGCGGCTCCCAGTAGCGCTTGAGGTGGTTGGCCACTGCCGCAGCCGCGGCATCCACATCGGTGGTGCCGGCGAAGAACTCGCCGATCTCGTTGGTCATCTTGATGAGCAGATCGATGTTCATACGCTGTGCGCTGCCTCCCGCAGCCGCTCGGGGTGCGCGTAGATCACGTGCTGGTCGGCGCGCGCGAACGCCACCAGCGTGAGCCCGCAGCGCTGCGCCAGCCGCACTGCGAAAGCGGTCGGCGCCGACAGCGCCACCAGCAACGCGATACCCACCGTGGCGCACTTCTGCACCATTTCATAGCTGGCGCGGCTGGTGATGAGCATGTAACCGCCGGCGAGATCCGTGCGCGTGCGCACCAGTGCGCCGATGGTCTTGTCGAGCGCGTTGTGGCGTCCGACGTCCTCGCGCACCAGCTGGATGCCCTCCCCGGGCAGCACCCAGGCCGCAGCATGCACGCTGCCGGTGCGGGCGTTGATCGGCTGGCGCGTCGCCAGCTGCGCGATGGCCGCGTGCAGCTCGCCCGCGCTGATGCCGACACCGGCCGGCACCGGCGTGACCTCGCGAATGGCGTCGGCGGCGCTCTCGGCACCGCACAGACCGCAGCCGGTGCGCCCAGCCAGATTGCGGCGGCGCTGCAGCAGCTGCGCGAAGCGCTCCCAGGCCACCGTGATGCGCACGTCCACCGATGCTTCGCCACGGGTCACTTCCACGCCGCGGATCTCCTCGGGGCGCGCCACCAGTCCCTCGCTGAGCGTGAAGCCGACGGCGTAGTCCTCGAGATCGGCGGGCGTCGCCAGCATCACCACGTGCGGCACGTCGTGGTAGACGAGCGCGACCGGCATCTCTTCGGCGACCAGGTCGGTGGTGTGCTCGATCGCGCCGCGCTTCCAGCGCTCGACCGCAACTTCTCTGCTGACGGGATCCGCAGCGACTGGCGCGTTCACTTCAGGCCGGCGCCGGATCGTGTCGGCGCTTGCGCGCCGGGTGCGGCATCGAGCGCTCGGCCTCGGCGCGCTTCTGCCAGGCATCCTTCTGGTTCACCAGCACCACCTCGACCGCGGTGACCTTGTACTCCGGACAGTTCGT
Organism: Steroidobacteraceae bacterium; assembly: GCA_035481975.1. Classification (GTDB taxonomy): domain Bacteria; phylum Pseudomonadota; class Gammaproteobacteria; order Steroidobacterales; family Steroidobacteraceae; genus 13-2-20CM-66-19. The sequence goes on along the minus strand of DATHRC010000003.1, from coordinate 75,288 downwards.
CGCCCAGTCGGAGTTCTCGGTGGTCACCACGTTGGCGTTGGTCTCGGGGAAGTGGAAGGTGGTGTACACCACCCCCGTGGCGATCTTCTCCGACACCTTGGCGCGCAGCACCGTCTCGCCGGCGCGGCTGGTGAGACCCACCCAGTCGCCGTCGCTGATGCCGCGCACTTCCGCGTCGTGCGGATGGATCTCGAGCACGTCCTCGGCGTGCCACACCACGTTGCCGGTGCGGCGGGTCTGCGCGCCCACGTTGTACTGCGTCAGGATGCGGCCGGTGGTCAGGATCAGCGGGAAGCGGCTGGTCGAGCGCTCGCTGGTCGGCACGTACTCGGTCGCCCAGAACTTGCCCTTGCCGCGCACGAACTGATGCACGTGCATGGTCGGGGTGCCGTCCGGCGCCTCATCGGTGCACGGCCACTGGATGCTGCCGAGCCGATCGAGCTTCTCGTAGGTGAGACGGCTGAAGGTCGGGGTGAGGCGCGCGATCTCCTCCATGATCTCCGACGGGTGGTGGTAATCCATCGGGTAACCGAGTGCATTCGACAGCAACATGGTGATCTGCCAGTCCTCGTAGCCGGCCAGCGGCTGCATGATCTTGCGCACACGCCCCACGCGCCGCTCGGCGTTGGTGAAGGTGCCGTCCTTCTCGAGGAACGAGGAGCCGGGCAGGAACACGTGGGCGAACTTGGCGATCTCGTTGAGGAACAGATCCTGCACGATCACGCACTCCATCGAGGCCATCGCGGCGCTCACGTGGTGCGTGTTGGGATCGGACTGCACGAAATCCTCGCCCTGCACGTACATGCCCCGGAAGGTGCCGTCGAGGGCCGCCTCGAACATGTTGGGAATGCGCAGCCCCGGCTCGGACTGCAGCGTGACTCCCCAGGCGCCCTCGAACAGCGCCCGCGTGCCCGGATCCGACACGTGGCGATAGGCGCTGAACTCGTGCGGGAACGAGCCCATGTCGCACGAGCCCTGCACGTTGTTCTGGCCGCGCAGCGGGTTGACACCGCCGCCCTCGCGGCCGAGGTTGCCGGTGGCCATGGCGAGGTTGGCGATCGCCATCACCGTGGTGGTGCCCTGGCTGTGCTCGGTGACGCCGAGGCCGTAGTAGATCGCCGCGTTGCCGGCCTGCGCGTACAGGCGCGCCGCATGGCGCACGCGTTCGGCCGGCACGCCGGTGACGCTCTCGCTCGCTTCCGGAGAGTTGCGCTCCTGGGAGACGAATTCCCTCCACTGCCGGAACGAATCCGGCTCGCAGCGCTCGGCAACGTAGTCCTCCTTGACGAAGCCCTCGGTGACCACCACGTGCGCCAGCGCATTGAGCAGCGCCACGTTGGTGCCGGGCTTGAGCTGCAGATGCTCGTCCGCCTGGATGTGCGGGGTACGCACCAGCGCGATCTCGCGCGGATCGGCGATGATCAGCTTCGCGCCCTGACGCAGGCGGCGCTTCAACTGCGAGGCGAACACCGGGTGGCCGTCGGTGGGATTGGCACCGACGATGAGCACGGTGTCGGCCTTCATGACCGAGTCGAACGCCTGGGTGCCAGCGGACTCGCCGAGGGTGTTCTTCAGGCCGTAGCCGGTGGGCGAGTGACACACGCGGGCGCAGGTGTCGACGTTGTTGTTGCCGAACGCCGCCCGCACCAGCTTCTGCACCAGGAAGGTCTCCTCATTGGTGCAGCGCGAGGAGGTGATGCCGCCGACCGAGTCGCGGCCATACTTCGCCTGGATGCGCCGGATCTCGCTCGCCGCGTAGCCGATCGCCTCTTCCCACGACACCTCGCGCCAGTTGTCGCGGATGCTCTTGCGCACCATGGGCTTCAGCACCCGGTCCGGATGCGTCGCGTAGCCGTAGGCGAAGCGCCCCTTGACGCACGCGTGGCCGTGGTTGGCGCGGCCGGCGCGATCGGGCACCATGCGCACCACTTCAACGTCCTCGCCCGCGCCGCGCAGCTCCGCCTTCAGGCCGCAGCCGACGCCGCAATAGGCGCAGGTCGTGGCGACCGCGCGCTCGGCGGCACCCAGGCCGATGATCGATTTCTCGGTGAGCGCCGCGGTCGGGCAGGCCTCGACGCACGCGCCGCAGGAGACGCACTCGGATTCGAGGAACGGCTCATCCTGGCTCGCCGCAACCTTGGAGCTGAAGCCACGCCCCTGGATGGTGAGCGCGAAGGTGCCCTGCACCTCGTCGCAGGCGCGCACGCAGCGCGAGCACACGATGCACGAATCCGGGTCGAAGGTGAAATACGGATTGCTCTCGTCCTTGGGCTGCCCCGTGTGGCGCTTGCCGTTGGCGTACGGAGTCGACGTCACTCCGAGCTTGCGCGCCATGGCGCGCAGTTCGGTCCGCGCCTCTGCCTCGCTCGGCTGGCGCTCGAGCGGATAGTCGGAGAGATACAGCTCCATCACACTGCGGCGCAACTGCTGCAGCTTCTGCGACTGCGTGCGGATCTTCATGCCCGTGGCGACGGTCGTCGTGCAGGAGGCCGGATAACCCTTGCGGCCTTCAACCTCCACCAGGCACAGCCGACAGGAGCCGAACGCCTTGAGAGTGTCGGTGGCACACAGCTTCGGCACCTGCACTCCGGCGAGCGCCGCGGCGCGCATCACCGAGGTGCCCTCCGGCACGCTGATCGCACGGCCGTCGATCTCGACGCTGACCGCTGCGCCCGCGCTCACCGGCTCCGGAGTCCCGCAGTCTTCATAATCTATGGCATACATGCTTCAAGCCTCGCTCGTGCCGCGGCGTCAGTTGACGCGCGCGCGAAAATCTTCCCGGAAGTACTTCAGTGCGCTCTGCACGGGGAACGGCGCCATGCCGCCCAGCCCGCACAACGAGCCCTGCACCATGGTCTCGCACAGCTCTTCCAGCAACCGTACGTTGCGTTCGCCGTCGACACCTTCAAGGATGCGATCGATGATCTCCACCCCGCGTGTCGAGCCGATGCGACACGGAGTGCACTTGCCGCAGGACTCGATGGCGCAGAACTCCATCGCATAACGCGCCATGCGCGCCATGTCGACGCTGTCGTCGAACACCACGATGCCGCCGTGTCCGAGCAGCGCGCCGATGCCGGCCAGGGCCTCGTAGTCCACCGCAACGTCGAATTGCGACGCGGGAATATAGGCCCCGAGCGGGCCGCCCACCTGCACCGTGCGGATCGGCTTACCGCTAGCCGAGCCGCCACCGTAGTCGTACAGCAGCTCGCGCAAACTGAGCCCGAAGGCCCGCTCGATCAACCCACCCCGCTTGATGTTGCCCGCCAGCTGGATCGGCAGCGTCCCGCGCGACTTGCCCATACCGAACCCGGCATAGGCTTCCGCGCCGTGCACCAGGATCCAGGGAACGCTCGCCAGCGTCACCACATTATTGACGATCGTCGGCTGACCGAACAGCCCCTTGATCGCCGGCAGCGGCGGGCGCACCCGCACCTCGCCGCGGCGCCCCTCGAGGCTCTCGAGCATCGAGGTCTCTTCGCCGCAGATGTAAGCCCCGGCGCCGAGGCGTACCTCAAGCTCGAAGCGCTTGCCACTGCCCGCCACATCCGGACCCAGGTACTGCGCCTGCCGCGCCGCTGCGATCGCGGTCTTGAGCGCGGCGTGCGCGTGCGGGTATTCCGCGCGCAGGTAGATGTAGCCCTGGGTGGCGCCGACCGCGATTCCCGCAATGGTCATGCCTTCGATGAGGGTGAAAGGGTCGCCCTCCATCACCATGCGGTCGGAGAAGGTCCCGGAGTCGCCCTCGTCGGCATTACAGGTAACGTACTTCTGCTGCCCGGCCGGTTGATCGTGCACCGTCTTCCACTTGATGCCGGTCGGGAAGGCGGCGCCGCCGCGCCCGCGCAGCCCCGAAGCGGTAATCGCCTGCACGATGGCCGCGGGCTCGAGCGCCAGAGCCCGCTTCAGCCCCTGGTAGCCGCCGTGCTCCACGTAGTCGGAAACACTGGCCGGATCGACGATGCCGACGCGCTCGAAGGTGAGCCGCTGCTGCCCCTTGAGCCAGGGGATGGCCTCGGTCGCTCCGTGTCGCAGCGCATGGGCGCCCCCGTGCAGAAAGTCCGCGGCGAACAGCGACGGCACGTCGGCCGCCGTCACCGGGCCGTAGGCGCAGCGACCGCCGGCCGTCACCACCTCGACCAGCGGCTCGAGCCAGTAGGCACCGCGCGAGCCGTTGCGCTTCAGCGTGACGGGCGTGCCGCGGCGCGCCGCTTCGGCCGCGATCGCTGCGGCAACCTCGCCGGCCCCAAGCGACAGGGCACCCGCGTCCGCGGGGACGTAAACGACGACGGTCATGATGTGGTCGAATCTTCCGCGATGAGCGCATCGAAGCGCTCGGCAGTCACGCGCCCGTAAAGGCGGCCGTCGATCATGGCAGCCGGCGAGCAGGCGCAGTTGCCGAGGCAGTAGACCGGCTCGAGCGAGAAGCGGCCGTTCGGCGTCGTCTCGTGGAAATCGATCCCGAGGCGCTGCCGGGCGTGCGCGGCGAGCGCCTCTGCGCCCATCGACTGGCAGGATTCGGCCTGGCAGAGGCTCACGGTGTGCGCCCCGGCGCGCGCGCGGCGAAAATGGTGATAAAAGGTCACGACGCCATGCACCTCGGCTCGCGACAGGTTAAGCGCCTCTGCGACCAGCGGAACGGCGCCTGCGGGGATGAATCCCAACGCCGCCTGGACGGCATGTAACACTTCCAGCAGAGGACCCGGACGTCCCTGGTGTTCGGCGACAATGCGCCGCACGACGGCGCTGTCGGCCGGCGATAAGGTCTCCATGGGTGCCAGTATACGTCCGGTGGGGCCCGGCGGGGCTTGCATGGGGCCGCCGCAACGCTGGGAGGATAAGTCGCATCCGCGGCCGACGAATCATCAGAAACGCAAAGAATCGTGGTTCACGCGCACCATTTCAGGGCTCTGCCTGCATGCCGCCTGCTGGCGTGGTCCCTGCTTGCGGCGACGAGCCGGACGCACGCCGCGGACCTTGGCGGCGGCCTTACCGCGGGCGGCACCGTGAGCCTCACCAGCGATTACATCTACCGGGGCCTTTCAGAAAGCGACGGGCACGGCGCGGCCCAGGCGGATGTGCACCTCGACAGCGCGGCCGGAACCTTCCTTGGAGTGTGGGCCTCGACGCGCGACCGCAACCTGCAACCGGGCGCGGACTACGAGGTGGAGGCGTATCTGGGGCAGCGCTTCGATCTCGGCAGCACCTGGAGTACGAGTGTCGACGGGCGGGCGCACTACTACGTCGGCGGCATGCAGTACACCTCGCTTGACTACCAGGAGGTGTCCGCCTCGCTCACGTATCTCGACCGCTGGTCGCTGTCGCTGACCGCCATCCCGAACGCGGTGCGCTACTCGTATACGCAGCGCCTGAGCCGCGGACTGGCGTGGGTCGCGGATACGTCCGGACAGTGGCTGCTCGCCCATGGACTCTTCGCGACCGCCGGCGCGGGCTACTACTACGCCAACGGCCGCTCCACGCAGCTACCGACGGACTATCTCGCGGCGCCGCTGCCCTCGGGGGCCGGTGGCTACGCCTACGGAAACGTCGGGCTGGCCTGCGAGTATCGCCACTGGCGCCTCGACGTGGGGTATTTCCTGACGCAGAGTCGGGCACAGGAAGTGGTGGCCCCGTACCCGCTCGCGAACCACCGCTTCGCCGCTACCGTGAGCTGGCGTTTTTGACCGTTATGCGCAACAGGGACATATTGGCTGAACCCTGGGAACGGTACGCGACACTTACCGTCGATCAGAAGCATTTTCCGGGCGCTGGCTACGAGCTATAACGATCACAGCATGGCGGAGCTCAATATTCGGGGGGCGGGTAGCGCGGCGCGCGAAGTCGAGCTCATTGCCCGCGTCGCCGAGGGCGACCGCAAGGCATTCGAGGAGCTCTATAACCTCTACCATCGGCGCATGGCGCGTTTCCTCACGCGGCTGACGCGCCGCTACGACGTCGCCGAAGAGGTCATTAACGACACTTTCTGGGTGGTGTGGCGCAAGGCGCACACCTTCCGCGGCGATTCGCAGCCCTCGACGTGGATACTGGGCATTGCCTACCGCAAGGCGCGAAACGCGTTCCGCGCCTCGGCGCGCCACGCGGAAAAGAACCTGCAGGCGATGCAGGAGCCACTTACGACCGATGAGACTGCCGGCGCGGAGGAGCTGCGCGACTGGCTCGGCCAGGCGCTGGCGCAGCTGCCCGTCGAGCAGCGCCTGGCGGTGGAGCTGTGTTACGAGCTCGGCCATTCCTGCGAGGAAATCGCCACGATCATGAGTTGCCCGGTGAATACGGTAAAGACACGTCTATTTCACGCGCGCGCGAAGCTGCAGAAGCTGCTGCCGGCGCTCGCCCGGCCGAACGAGATGATTAGCGCCGGCGTGCGCCCGCGCCCCGCGGAGGGCATCTGATGACCATCACCACCTCGCCCCGCGAAACCTCGCTCCACGAAGAGTGCTGGCTGCTGTTGCCGTGGCTCGCCAACGGGCGCCTGTCAGCTGCGCAGCGTACGTGGGTGGAGGAGCACGTCAGGGGTTGCACCGAGTGTGCCCAGGAGCTGGTGCGGCAGCGCCTCATGTGCGAGGCACTCGCTCAACCGGATCGGGTTACCTACGCGCCGGCCCCCTCGTTTCGCAAGCTCCTCGAGCGTATTGACGGGCGCGCCGCTGGGCGCGCGCCGCCGGCGCGCATCGCTGCGCTGCCCATCCGCGTGCTGCGGCCTGCAGCCTCGGCCTGGCGCCCGCCGGGTCTTGCCTGGGCGGCGAGCTTTCTGCTGGTGGCGGTCTTCGGCGCACTGGCGGCGACGGCCTGGCGCTGGTCGCAGCCGCTTTACGCGACCTACACCAGTGCGGCCGCGGCACGCGCGGACGTGCTGCACATCGCCTTCGTGCCCTCCGTATCCGTTGGCGAAGCCGGCGAGCTGCTGCGCTTGGCCGGCGCGCGCGTGGTGGAGGGTCCCGATGCGCTTGGAATCTTCGGCATCGCCCCCGCCGTGCTCGCCCCGCACGGCGCGCAGGACACAGCGGCGCATGAGCGGCTGAGCGTGCTGGCGCTGCGGCTGCGTGCCGATCCGCGCGTGCGCTGGGTCGAGCCCATCACGGAGCGGCAACCGCCGCCGCCCTGATGCGCAGCCTCGCGCGCGCTCTCCTCAGCTGGCTGGCAGCGCTCACCGCCGGCGTGGTGCTCGCCGCACCGCCGATGCCGACCGGCAGCGCACTGCCGCGCATCGTGGTGGCCTTCGCCAATGAGCAGCACGCGGCGCCCGGTCCGGCCGGCTCGACCGGCAGCCACTACGCCGGCGGCGGCTACCACGTGGTGCAGAGTGCGCAGCAGCAGGCCCGGCGCGTCGCCTCGCGTTACGCACTGCACGAGGTGGCGAGCTGGCCCATCCGGGCGCTGTCGATGCACTGCGTGGTATTCGAGATCACCGACGGGCGCAGCGTGGCCACGGTGCTCGAGGCGCTCTCGCACGACAGCAGCGTCGTGCTGGCGCAGCCGCTGCAGGAGTTCCATTCGCTCACCTCGGGCGGGGATGCCGGCTACAACGATCCGCTCTACGATCTGCAGACCAACCTCACCCTGCTCGGCATCCCGCGTGCGCACCAGCGTACCCAGGGAGCAGGCGTACGTGTCGCCCTGATCGACACCGGCGTCGATGCTGCACATCCCGATCTCTCCGGCCGGATTGTGCGCACGCGCTCCTTCCTGTCCGCAGCGGCCCCGCCGGTGATGGCGCTGCGGCACGGGACGGCGATGGCCGGCATCATCGGCGCGGTCGCCAACAACCACATCGGCATCGTCGGCATCGCCCCGCAGGTACGCATCGAAGTGTTTGCCGCGTGCTGGCAACTCGCCGCCGGCAGCGATGCCGCCGCCTGCAACACCTTCACCCTCGCACAGGCGCTGGCCGCCGCGCTGGCCTCCGGCGCGCCGCTGGTCAACCTGAGCATCGCCGGTCCCGCCGATCCGCTGCTCGCCGCGCTGGTGCAGAGCGGCCTGCGGCACGGGGTGATTTTCGTCGGCGCCGCCGCCGGCGCGGACGCACCCTTTCCGACCGCCATCCCGGGCGTGATCACCGCGAGTGCCAGCGAGCTGCCCGCCGTGCCGCATGCGCTCGCCGCGCCCGCGCAGCACGTCTTGACGCTGCGCCCGAACGGCGAATACGACTTCGCCTCGGGCACCTCGGTCGCGGCCGCGGAGATCACCGGTGCGCTCGCGCTGCTGCTGTCGGCCGCGCCCTCGCACCCTGACGGCGAGACGCTCGCCACGCTGCTGCGCGACAGCGCCAACCCCGGCGCCGCCGTCGCCGATGCGCCGCCGATCGACGTGAGCATTGCGCTCGCCCGGCTCGAGGAGCGCACCACCCGCGGCATGGCGTCCGCCGGATCGCTGCGCTGAACGCACCTGCCCGCGCGGCGGGCTTGACCTCACGGGCAAGCGCTCGCCATGCTCGACCCGTCTATGGCGGGCGCTCCTGCAGGATTCTCCTTCGAGCTCATCGAGCAGGCGCGCGCGCGCCTTGCCGGCAGGATCAACCTGACCCCGGTGATGACCAGCGCCACGCTCGATGAGCTCAGCGGCGCGCGGCTTTACTTCAAGTGCGAGAATTTCCAGAAGGGCGGCGCCTTCAAGGCCCGCGGCGCGACCAATGCGGTATTTGCGCTCGACGACGCCGCGGCGCAACGCGGCGTGGCCACGCACTCCTCCGGCAACCACGCGGCGGCGCTGGCGCGCGCGGCGTACCTGCGCGGTATCCCTGCCTATGTCGTGATGCCCGACAACACCGCGCAGGCCAAGCGTGCTGCGGTCGCGCGCTACGGGGCGCAGGTCAGCTGGTGCGCACCCACGCTCGCGGCGCGCGAGCGCACCGCGCGCGAGGTCGTGGCGGCGACCGGCGCGGCGCTGGTGCACCCCTACGACGACTACCGGGTGATGGCCGGGCAGGCGACCGCGGCGGTGGAATTCCTGGCGCAGGTGCCCGAGCTCGAGCTGCTGCTCTGTCCGGTGGGCGGCGGCGGCCTGCTGTCCGGATGCGCCGTGGCCGCCACGCACCTGAAGCCCGGCATCCGCGTGGTGGGCGTCGAGCCGCTCGGCGCGGATGATGCCGCGCGCTCGTTCCGCGCCGGGCGGCTCGTGGCTGCGGGTGTTGCCGACACCATCGCCGACGGACTGCGTGGCGCACTGGGGGAGAAGCCGTTCGCCGAGATCCGCCGCCGGGTCGACGACATCGTGACCGTGACGGACGAGGCGATCGTGCGCGCCATGCGCCAGCTGTGGGAAGTGCTGAAGATCGTCATCGAGCCCTCGGCCGCCGTGGCGTACGCGGCGCTGCTCACACAGCGCGCCAGCCTGGGCGGCACGCACATCGGCGTGGTGCTCAGCGGCGGCAACCTCGATCTCGATCGGCTGCCCTGGCAGCACCCGCCCGCCAGCTAGACGCGCTCGAGGATCAGCGCAATGCCCTGGCCGACGCCGATGCACATGGTGCACAGCGCATAGCGGCCCCCCAGCTGCGCGAGCTGCCAGGTCGCGGTGGCGGCGAGGCGCGCGCCGGACATGCCCAGCGGGTGGCCGAGCGCGATCGCCCCGCCGTTGGGGTTCACGTGCGCCGCATCATCCGGCAGGCCGAGCTCGCGCAGCACCGCGAGCGCCTGGCTGGCGAACGCCTCGTTCAGCTCGATGACGTCGAGCTGCCCGAGGTTAAGTCCGGCCATGGCGAGCACCTTGCGAGTTGCCGGCACCGGGCCCATCCCCATGATGCGCGGCTCGACCCCCGCGGTAGCCGCGGCGACGATGCGCGCGCGCGGCGTCAGTCCGCAGCGCGCGGCCGCGGCGGCGGAAGCGATCAGCAGCGCCGCCGCACCGTCGTTGATGCCGGAGGCGTTGCCCGCGGTCACGCTGCCGTTGGCGCGAAACGGCGCCGGCAGAGCCGCGAGCTGTGCGAGCGTCGTCTCCGGGCGCGGATGCTCATCGCGGCTCACCTGCAGCGGCGCGCCCTTGCGCTGCGGCACCGCCACCGGCACCAGCTCGTGCGCATAGAAGCCGCGCGCCGCGGCCGCCGCCGCGCGCTGCTGGCTGCGCAACGCAAAGCGATCCTGGTCGGCGCGCGCGATGTTGAACTGCGCGGCGACGTTCTCGCCGGTCTCGGGCATCGAGTCGATGCCGTACTGCTCGCGCAGGCGCGCGTTCACGAAGCGCCAGCCGATGGTGGTGTCGTAAACTTCCGCGTCGCGGCTGAAGGCGGCGGCCGCCTTCGGCATGACGAACGGCGCACGCGACATCGACTCCACCCCGCCGGCGACGATCACCTGCGCCTCGCCGACGCGGATCGTGCGCGCCGCCATCGCGACCGCGTCCAGCCCCGAGCCGCACAGCCGGTTGAGGGTCGCGCCCGCGACCGACACCGGCAACCCGGCGAGCAGCAGCGCCATGCGGGCGACGTTGCGGTTGTCCTCGCCGGCCTGGTTGGCGCAGCCGAGCAGCACCTCGTCGATCGCGGACGGCTCGAGCGAGGGATTGCGCGCGAGCAGCGCCCGGATGGGCACCGCCGCCAGGTCATCGGTGCGCACCGCGGCGAGCGCCCCGCCGTAGCGCCCGATCGGGGTGCGCACGCCATCGCAGATAAAGGCGTCGTTCATGGAGGGCATGATAGCGGATGGCGCCGACGAGCGATCCGAGCCGGCGCGCACCGCCCTCGTGGCGCACGGCGCGCGTACCGGTGCCTTCCCCGTACAGTGCTTGTTGCGCGCCGCCGCGCTGTATCTGCCGCCGACGGCCGCACGCAGGCACTCTGTTGCCTGACAGCGCCGCACCTGAAGGTTGCACTCATGATCGATCCACTGCCGTTCGTCACCTATACCTTCGTCATGTCGATCACCCCGGGGCCCAACAACGTCATGCTGACAGCCTCGGGAGCAAGCTTCGGCTTCCGCCGCACGCTGCCGCACCTGTTTGGCATTGCCGGCGGCTTCATCGTGCAGCTGCTGCTGGTGTGCGCCGGCCTCGCGGCGCTGTTCATGCGCTGGCCCGCACTGCAGGAGGGACTGGCGTGGGTGGGTGCGGCGTATCTGCTGTACCTCGGCTGGCGCATGCTCGGCCACGGCGAGAGCGCCGCGCGCGCCGACCCGCAGCCGCTCACGTCCCTGCAGGCGGCGCTGTTCCAGTTCCTCAACCCCAAGGCGTGGGTAATGACCGTCACCGCCGCCACCCTGTTCCTGCCGCGCGAGCTGGGCCTGATCGGCAGCGGCGCCTACATGGCGGGGATCATGGAAGGCATCGGCCTGCCCTGCATGATGGCGTGGGCCCTGTTCGGCACCTCGCTGCACCGGGTCATCGGTGCGCCGCGCGCGCGCATGGTGTTCAATGTCGCCATGGCCCTGGCACTGGTCACCACCGCCTTCCTGATGGTGCGCTGAGCTGGCGCCGCCGGAGGTGCGCCGATGTTCGAGCTGAGCCGCAACTCTCCCGTGGCGCTCGTCGATCAGATCTGCGAGCGCGTCACGCAGCTGGTGCGGGCGGGCACGCTGTCACCGGGCACGCGGCTGCCCTCGATCCGCAAGCTCGCGCGGCAGGTGGGCGCCAGCCCCTTCACGGTGGTGGACGCCTACGACCGCCTGGTCGCGCGCGGCCTGATAGAGTCGCGCGCCGGCCGCGGCTTTTTCGTCACGCAGCAGCGCCTCGCGGCGCCGCTGGTGGCGATCGAGGGCTCGGTCGCGGACGCCTCGGACGCGGTGTCGCTGGCGCAGCTGTGCCTCGCGCCGTGCAGCGACATCGTGCCGGCCGGCTCGGGCTTCCTGCCGGAGAACTGGCTGCTCGACGGCGCCTGCGCGAGCGTGCTGCGGCGCCTGTCACTGCGGCGCGGCACGCAGCCGTGGCTACCCTGCCCGGCCCAGGGGTTGCCGGCGCTGCGCGAGCAGATCGCCACGCGGCTGGTGCAGCACGGTGTCGCCGCGGGCGCTGCCAACATCATGACGACCTACGGAGCGAGCCACGCCTTCGACCTGCTGGCGCGGCTGCTGCTCGCTCCCGGCGACGCGGTACTGGTGGAGGATCCGGGTTACTTCGTGCTGTTCGAGCAGCTGCGCGCGCATCACGTGCGGCTCATCCCGGTACCGCGCCACGCCGAGGGCCCGGACCTGGAGGCGCTGGAAGCGGCCTGTCGGGCGCACCACCCGCGCGCCTTCTTCATGCAGACCCTGGTGCACAACCCCACCGGCTGGAGCGCCGAACCGGCGCACTGTCATCGCATCCTGTCGCTCGCCGAGCGCTACGGCTTCGCGATGATCGAGGACGACGTCTACGGCGACCTGTACGAGGGATCCGCCGTGCGGCTGGCGCAGATCGACGGCCTGCGCCAGGTAGTGTACGTCGGCAGCTACACCAAGCTCATCGGACCTGCGCTGCGCGTCGGCTACGTGGCCGCCGACGCAGCGCTCATCGCGCGCCTGACCGAGCGCAAGGTGCTGTCGGTACTGTCCGGCTCGGCGCTGCTCGAGAGCTTCGTCTCGGAGATGCTCGACGGCGGCCGCTACAAGCGCCACGTGGCCGAGGTGCGCGCGCGGCTGGCGCGCATGCGCGGCGCCGCGCGCAGCGCCCTGGAATCGGCCGGTATTGCCTTTAGCGGCGCGGCCGGCGAAGGCATGTTCCTGTGGGGGCGGGTGCCCGACGCTGCGCCGGTGGAGGAGCTGGTGCGGCGCGCACGCGCGCAGTCGATCCTGCTGGCGCGCGGCACGCTGTTCTCCGCGGGCGGCGGCTGCGGACAATGGTTGCGCTTCAACGTCGCCCATAGCAACAGTCCGCCGCTGGTGGAGTTCCTGCGCGGCGCGCTGCGCGCCGCCTGAAGGGCACAGGTGGTCGAAGCGCTGCAGCTGCAGGATGCGACCGAGGCCGACCTGCCGGGACTGCTCGCCATCTACAACGACGTGCTCGCCACCTCGACCGCGATCTTCTCCTGTCTGCCGGTCACGCTCGCAGACCGCCGCCTGTGGTGGCAGGCGCGCCGCGCGCAGGGCTACCCGGTGCTGGTGGCGCGCGACGCCCGCGGTGTCGCCGGCTTCGCCACCTTCGGCGACTTTCGCGCCTGGCCGGGATACCGTTTCACGGTCGAGCACAGCGTGCACGTGCGCGCCGACGGCCGCGGCCAGGGGATCGGCAGCCAACTGGTGCGCGCGCTGTTCCCGCGGGCCGCCGCGCTCGGCAAACACGTCATGATCGCCGGCGTAGACGCCGACAACGCCGCCTCGATCCGCTTTCACGAGCGTCTCGGCTTCGCCCGCGCCGGCACGCTGCGCGAGGTCGGTTACAAGTTCGACCGCTGGCTGGATCTGGTATTCCTGCAGCGCGCGATCTGACACCGTAAGATTCGCGCATGTTTCCCGCACTGCCGCCCGCCACGCGGGCGCTGATCCTCATCAACGTCGCGGTGTTCCTGCTGCAGCAGGCCGCCGACCCCTTCATGGAGCAATGGTTCGCGCTGTGGCCGCTGGGCAGCGGGCTGTTCCACGCCTGGCAGCTGCTCACCTACGGCTTCATGCACAACCCCAGGAATCTGGCACACATCTTCTTCAACATGTTTGCACTGTTCATGTTCGGCGGCGCCCTCGAGACCTACTGGGGCGTCCGCCGCTTCGTGATCTTCTTCCTGGTGTGCGTGCTCGCTGCGGGACTTACGCAGCTCGCGGTGCAAGGCGCCAGCGGCGTAGCGGAGCCGACGATCGGCGCCTCGGGCGGGGTGTTCGGCGTGCTGCTCGCCTTCGCCTGGTACTTCCCCCGCCAGCGGCTGTTCATCATCCCGATACCCGTGCCGATACCGGCGTGGCTGATGGTCACAGGCTATGGCGTGATCGAGCTGTTCCTCGGAGTGACCGGCCGCGAGCAAAGCGTCGCGCACTTCGCCCATCTGGGTGGGATGCTGGGCGGCGCGCTGTGCATTCTCTACTGGCGGGCGCGCCGGCGCTTCGGCTCCTGAGGCGCCGCGCTGCGCGCCGCAGTCCGTGTACGCGTGCTGGACGCGCAGATGACCTGCCGGTGGCGCCGGCGTGACCAATGCGGCGCGACCCTTGCGCGCCGTGTCACGTGAAGAATGCGCGGTAACTTATGGATATTTCGTGTAAATTTAACCAAGGTTGAATTCCCCTCACGCTCGCGGCCAAAATCGCGCCCTTTGTATGTGACGGGAACTTTTCGCGTCACTGCCGACTAAAGAGCGCAAACCACATGATCAGGACCGAACACCTCACCAAGCACTACGACTCGCTCACCGCGGTGGAGGATGTGAGCTTCGAGGTAGGGCCGGGCGAGGTGCTCGGCTTCCTCGGACCGAACGGCGCCGGCAAGACCACCACCATGCGCATGCTGGCCGGATTCGTAGCGCCGACCTCGGGGCGCGCAATCATCTGTGGTCACGACGTCGCGATCGAGCCGCTGGCCGCCAAGGCCGCTCTCGGCTACCTGCCGGAAGGCGCTCCCAGCTACGGCGAGATGACGGTGCGGCAGTTCCTCGCGTTCGTGGCCGACCTGCGCTCGCTCGAGGGCGAGCGCCGCCGGCAACGCCTGGCGCACGTCATCGAGCACCTGCAGCTCGCGGGCGTGCTCGAGCAGACCATCGACACGCTCTCCAAGGGTTTTCGCCGCCGCGTCGGACTGGCGCAGGCGATCGTGCACGATCCGCCGGTGCTGATCCTCGATGAGCCGACCGACGGTCTCGATCCCAACCAGAAGCACGAAGTGCGCAGTCTCATCAACGACATGGCGCACGACAAGATCATCGTTATCTCCACCCACATCCTCGAGGAAGTGGATGCGGTGTGCACGCGCGCCATCATCATCGCGCGCGGCCGCATCGTGGCCGACGACAGCCCCGCCGGCCTCGCCACGCGCTCGCGCTACCACAATGCGGTGTCGATGCAGCTCGAGCAGGCGGCCCAGCTGCCGGCGGCGCGCGCGGCGGTGGCGGCGCTGCCGGCGGTGGCGGAAGTGGAGGTGAGCGAGCGCGACGCGCGCCTCACCGCACTGCCACGCGCCGGCGCCACCATCCTGGCGGCGATCTCGGAGCTGGCGGCGCGCTCCGGCTTCAAGCTCAAGGAGCTGCATCTGGAATCCGGGCGCCTCGACGAAGTGTTCCGCACCATCACCGCCTGAAGGGACGAAAGCACCGCATGCGCAACGTGGGCATTATTCTGCGCCGCGAACTGGCGAGTTACTTCGCCACGCCGCTCGCGTACGTGTTCATCCTCATCTTCCTGGTGCTGGCGAATGCCTTCACGTTCTATCTGGGCGGCTACTACGAGCGCGGCCAGGCCGATCTCGACCCGTTCTTCACCTTCCATCCGTGGCTGTACCTGTTCCTGATTCCGGCGATCTCGATGAAGCTGTGGGCCGAGGAGCGCAAGTCCGGCAGCATCGAGCTGCTGATGACCCTGCCGGTACGGCTGCGCGATGCGGTGCTCGGCAAGTTCCTGGCCGCCTGGCTGTTCACCGCGCTCGCCCTGGCGCTCACCTTTCCGCTGTGGATCACGGTCAACTACCTCGGCAGCCCCGACAACGGCGCGATCCTCGCCGCTTATCTTGGCAGCCTGCTGCTCGCCGGCGGCTTTCTCGCCATCGGCTCGTGCATGTCGGCGCTCACCCGCAACCAGGTGGTCGCCTTCATCCTCGGGGTGGCGGCGTGCTTCGCGTTCCTGCTCGCCGGCTTCCCCATGGTGCTCGATCTGTTCCGCAGCTGGGCCCCCCAGGCGCTTACCGATGCGATCGCCTCGCTCTCCTTCCTCACGCACTTCGAGTCGATCGCCAAGGGCGTCATCGACGTGCGCGACGTATTGTATTTCGCGATGCTGATCGGCTTCTTCCTGCTGGCCACCGGGGTGGCGCTCGAGCTGCGTAAAGCCGACTAGTGAAGGGCACTGCCACTCCATGAACAAACGCTCGACACTCGGCGGCGGCACGCTGTTGGCCCTCGCCCTGCTGTTCATCGGCCTCACGGTGCTGGGCAACTACGCGCTGCGCGGCTGGCGGCTCGATCTCACCCAGAACCACCTGTATACCACCGCCTCCGGCACCGACCGGGTGCTGGCGAGCATCAAGGAGCCGATCAACCTGTACTTCTTCTTCTCGGAGAAGGCCGCCGGGCAGCTGCCGCAGCTGAAGACCTACGGTGTGCGCGTGCGCGAGTTCCTCGAGGAGCTCGCCAGCCGCTCCCGCGGCAAGCTGCACGTGCACGTCATCGATCCGCAGCCCTTCTCCGAGGAGGAGGACCGGGCGGCGGAGCTCGGCGTGCGCGGCGCACCGCTCGGCGCCACCGGCGCGCAGTTCTACTTCGGCCTCGCCGGCACCAACTCCATCGACGGCCATGCCGCCATCGAGTTCTTCGATCCCAACAAGGAGCAGTTCCTCGAATACGACGTCGTCAAGCTGGTGTACGAGCTCGCCAACCCGAAGAAGCCCGTGGTCGCGTGGCTGACCTCGCTGCCGATGGGGCCGGGATTCGATCCGCAGACCGGGCAGATACGCCAGCCGTGGGTGATCTACGGCGACGCGCAGCAGCTGTTCGACCTGCGGCCGCTGGAACCGACCGCCACGCACATCGACCCGGACACGAACGTGCTGGTGCTGGTGCATCCGAAAGCACTCTCGCCGGCGCTGCAGTTCGCCATCGACCAGTTCGCGCTGCGCGGCGGACACATCCTGGCGTTCGTCGATCCGCTGGCGGAGTCGGATAACTCCGCGGCCGGGGCCGACAATCCCATGGCCGCCATGGCGGCCGACAAGTCCTCGCATCTCACCGCGCTGCTCAATGCCTGGGGCGTGCAGTTCAATCCCAACCAGGTGGTCGCCGACCGCGGCCACGCGCTCACCGTGACCATGCGCCAGGGACAGGAGCCGGTGGAGCACCTCGGCATCCTCGGCCTCGACCACAGCAGTTTCGATGCCGACGACGTCATCACCGCGGGGCTGTCGAACGTCAACGTCGCCACCGCCGGCTACCTCGAGCCGCTCAAGGGTGCGCAGGCCTGCCAGCCGGTCAAGGGCGCGAAGCGCTGCTTCGAGCCGCTGCTGCTGTCGAGCACCGACGCCGAGCCGCTGCCGGTGGCGCGCTTTCGCATGCTGTTCGACCCGGCGACCCTGCAGGAGGGCTTCAAGCCCACCGGCCAGCGCTACGTGCTCGCCGCGCGCGTGAGCGGCGACGTGCACACGGCCTTCCCCGAAGGTCCCCCGCCCGGGGTGCAGCTGCCGCCTGGACAGACCGACCTCAAGGCGTCGGCGAAACCGCTCAATCTCGTGGTGTTCGCCGACACCGACCTGCTGTCGGACTACCTGTGGGTGCGCGAGCAGAATTTCTTCGGCCAGCGCATGACCCAGGCGGTGGCGAGCAACGGCGATCTGGTGCAGAACGCGCTCGACAATCTCGCCGGCAGCGCCGATCTAATCAGTGTGCGCGGCCGCGCCTCCTTCACCCGCCCGTTCGAGCGCGTGGAGAAGCTGCGCCGCGCCGCCGACGAGCGCTTCCGCGCCAAGGAGCAGGAGCTCGAGCAGCAGCTGCGTGACACCGAGACCAAGCTCGCCGCGCTGCAATCGAAGGGCGACAGTGGCAACGGCACGCTCATCCTCAGCCCGGCGCAGGAAACCGAGCTGGCACGCTTCCAGACGGAGAAGCTGCGCATCCGCAAGGAGCTGCGTGCCGTGCGTGCCGGGCTCGATGCGGAGATCAAACGCCTCGGCACCACGCTGAAGATCGTCAACATCATCGTGGTGCCGGCGGCCTTTGCGCTGGCGGCGCTGCTGATCGGGGTCTGGCGGCGACGCCGCGCGCGCAGCGCTTCCGGGCGGGGTGAGTCATGAGCGCCCGCCGGGTCATGTGGCTGCTGGCGGCGGGCATTGCGCTGGTCGCGTTTGCGATCTGGCTGTCGTCGCGGCGCCACCTGGAGCGCGATCTGGCGGCGGGGCAGCTGGTGCTGCCCGGGCTCGAGCAGAATGTGAACGCGGTGAGCAGCGTCAGCGTGCGCCGCGGCGACGACACCCACACCACGCTGCGCAAGGACCCGGGTGGCTGGCAGGTCGGCGAGCGCGCCTGGCCCGCCGATGTCGGCAAGGTCCGCAAGCTGGTGCTCGACCTGGGGGCGCTCAACATCGTCGAGGAGAAGACCCGCCTGCCCGCCAACTACCCGCAGCTCGGCGTCGATGATGTCAGCTCGCCCAAGGCGGGCGGAACACTCATCGAGCTCACCGCGCCTGCGCACCGCTGGGCGCTCATCATCGGCAAGTCCTCGGGGGCGAAGTCCGGTTACGTGCGCGTCGCCGGCACGGCGCAGAGCCTGCTCGCCGCACCGCAGCTCAGCGTCGATGCCGACCCGAAGGTATGGCTGGCCCACGACCTGATCGATCTGTCCGTGCAACGCGTGCGCGAGATCGAGGAGCAGCCGGCACAGGGTCCGTCGTTCAAGGCAGCGCGCGACAAGGCGCAGACCGCCGACTTCAGCGTGAGTCCGCTGCCCAAGGGACGCGCGCTCAGCAGTCCGGGAGCAGCCGACGGGCTGGCGGGAGCGCTGAGCACACTGACGCTCGATGACGTTCGCAAGGGCGCGGCGCCCGGCGGGGTGGCGCTCGCGCACGCCATCTTCCGCACCTTCGACGGACTGGAGGTGGAGCTGACCGGGCGCAAGGACGACACGCATCCGCTGGTCGCGATCAGCGCCCGCTCGACGGCGCCCGCCGCGGCGGCGGAGGCGCAGACCCTTGCGGCGCGCTGCAGCGGCTGGGAATTCGAGATTCCCGACTACAAGTACGCGCAGATCTTCATGCCGCTCGAGGAGCTGCTCGCCAAGCCGCCGGCGCCGGCGCCCGGGTCGAAGGGCAAGCCGGCCAGGGCGCCTGCGGCTCCCACGCCGCCGCCCACGTCGCGGTAGGCGCACCGGGACGGCGCAGCCTCAGGGCCTGACCTGCGAGAGGATCCCGAGCGGCCGCCCCTCGGGATCGTTGAAGTGTGCCAGCCATTCCTCGGTACCGTCGCCATGACGGTGAATCAGGTGCGGCGCTTCGCCGAACTGCACCCCGCGCGAGCGCAGCAGCTCGTGGGCCGCGCGGATGTCCTCGACCGCAAGGTAGAGGATGGATTCGGCTGCCGGCTGCTCCTGTGCCGACAGCATCAGCCGCGTGCCACCGCAATCGAAGAATGCGAACGAGCCGAAGGTGTAGAGGTGGCGCAACCCCAGCGTCTGGCCGTACCACGCCTCGGATTCCTTGATGTCGCGCACGGTGCGCGCAATCTGCGCCAGCCGACCCAGTGTCACGGTGCTCATGTGCGGTTACTCCTGCGGCCGAGCGCGCTGTGCCCCGGGCCCGCGAACGTCAGCGTGAGCGGAGCGGCCCCGTGGACCTCTTGCGGTCAAGAGTGCATCCTAAGCCGACGAATCGGGATTTACCCTACCCTCCCTCGGGCAGTTGACCGGCAGCGCGGCAGGCGGGGTTGCGCTGCAATGCGCAGGGACAGACCTACAGACTGAAGTCCAAGGAGGCGCAATGAGTGCGGTGCTGCTCGCGGTGTTCAACGATTACCCCACGGCGGACCGGGTGCGCACCCGGCTGGTGAGCGATGGCTTTCCGACCGATCGCGTCGCGCTCACCGCCACCGCTGACCCGGGGCGGGCCGGGGAGGCCCCGGGACCCTCGCAGCGCGCCAAACTGCGCCAGCATTTCCGCACGCTGCTGAGCGAGCAAAGCGAGAGGCAGCTCGTCGATGCGCTCGTCCGGCGCGTCCAGGCCGGGGCCGCCACGGTAGCGGTGCAACCGCGCGGCGCGGTCGAGAGCCAGCGTGCGATCCAGATTCTCGAGGAGGCGGGCGCTGCTCAGCTGGTAGGACACGATCTCGACAACCAGGCCTTCGAGCATGCCGCTGCGCACGAGGAGGGGTACTGGGTGCGCGACCTGCTGCGCGGGCCGCCCGCGCACCGCCGCTAGATCAGCGCGGCGCGGACCCGGGAGCGGCGCGGGCCGCTCCCGGGGGGATCCCCCGCTACGGCTGCTTGTCGAGCGTATAGGTCGTGGTCTGCCCGTGCTGCACGTCCTTGTCCGTGACGTC
Organism: Steroidobacteraceae bacterium; assembly: GCA_035481975.1. Taxonomy (GTDB): domain Bacteria; phylum Pseudomonadota; class Gammaproteobacteria; order Steroidobacterales; family Steroidobacteraceae; genus 13-2-20CM-66-19. The sequence goes on along the minus strand of DATHRC010000003.1, from coordinate 55,217 downwards.
GATGGACTTACCGTCCTTCGCCGCGGCGAGGTGAATCTCGTCCGTGACCTTGCCCAGGCGATAGTCGGTTTCGTCCACCGTGTTGTCATCGACTTTCTTCAGCGTCACTTTCGTGTGTCCCGGGTCGCCGGCCACCGGGTACTGCCCGCCGTCGAACTTCGCGTCATAGTGCTGGCCGTTCCAGTGCATGCTGAAAGCGTCCGCGGTCATCGCGTAGTTGTAAGTGCGCGCCGCCTCGTTGGCGTCGGTTACCTGCCCGGGCTGCCACGAGCCGGATACGGCGTGCGCCCCGGCCGCAGCCGCGGCGACGCGCGTCTCGGTGAAGGAGCCGGTAGCGGTCTTCGCGCCGGTGTGGTCGACGAACTTGTTGCTCAGGGTCTTGCCGTCGGCCGAGACGCTGTACGTGACGCTGACGACCGGCTTGCCGGCCTTCGTCTGCGTGACCTCGATCGACGTCGGGCTCAGAACCTTGACGTTCACCGTGTCGTAATAGGCATGGCCGGTGACCTTCTGGTCGGTGCCGTCGGCCTTCACCTTGATCTCCGGCACACAGCTCGAGCAGTCGTACATGCCGTCGACGACGACGAAGACATCGGGCTTGCCATTCACCTTGAACGAGTCGGTGCGCAGCTTCCAGGTGCCGTCGAAGGCGCTGGCGGCGAGCGCCGTCGCCGGCAACAGCAGCAGCGCTGCGATAGTGGTTCTCATGAGAGTCTCCCTTGCGTGTTGTTCTGAGGGCGCCCGCTGAAGCGGCGCCGGTGACCGCGTAGTTTAAGGCCGACGCTGCGCGCAGGCTAACGACTTCGCACCCGCCGGCGGCCGCTGTTGCGAGCCAACGGCCGCTGCGGCGGCCCTGCGGCTCAATTGCTGCGGGGCCGCAGCACCTGCGACAGCGTATCGGCACGCCCCTCGATGCGCGTCAGGTGCGGATAGCGCGGCCCCTCGAAGTACGCCACGCTGAGCGTGCGGTAGTAGTCACCGCTCTCGATGAGCAGCTCGATGGGTCGATGGTTGTGCTGCGCCGCGACGATCGCCGCATCGAGCACCGCCGTCGTCGCATCCTCGTCGTCGGCGGCGTAGCGGTGCCCGTTCACGGCGATGAGCTTCATGCCCGGCCCCGCGCCGGCGCGCGCCGCCGCACGGTCCTCGACGGTGTCGACGATCCGTCCCTTGTCGTCGACGCTGAGGCCGATCGACCACTGGCGGTTGGTGACTTTCCTGCGCTTGTCGAGCGCCTCGATGTAGGCGTTCTTCTCCACCGAGTAGAGGGAGGTACTTGCGGCGGCCCCGAAACGTGCCTTCGCATGATCACGCTCGCCTCAGCGCGCGCGTGCCAGCAGTGTGATCGTGACCAGCGCGAGCAGCGTGGTCGGCAGCCAGGCGAGCAGCACCGGGTCGAGATTGAATACCACCGTGCCGCTCTCGATCAGCCGTTGCAGCAGGAAGAAGCCGATGCCGAGGATCATGCCGAGCAGCATGCGCGCCCCGGCGCCCGCCGAGCGCAGCGAGCCGAGCACGAACGGGATCGCGAGCAGCACCGAGAAGACCACCGCCACGGTGCGCGCGATCCGCGACCAGAAGGCGAACAGGTACTCGCGCGCGTCGAGTGCGTTGGCGTGGTAATAGCTGATGAGTCGCCACAACGCCCGGCTGGTGAGCTGCTTGGGATCCTCCACCGCCAGTCCCAGGAAGCCGGCGGAGACGTTGGAGGCGAGCAGGCGCTGCGCCGGCGGCCGCGTGGTGATGCTGTCGTCCTCGAAGCGCGATTCGGTGTAGTCGCTCAGCGCCCAGGTGCCGCGCGCGCCGGCGACCGCGCGCTGCGCATGACCGAGCGCGAGCAGCCGGTGCTGCGGCGACAGCTCGAAGATCTGCATGCTGCCGAACTGGCGCTGGCTCGATTGCCCGGCGACGTTCAGGATCATGTCGCCATCGCGCACCCAGGCGCCGCCGCCGCCGAAGGTCGCGCCGTTCAGCTTGCTGAAGGCCTTGTGTGCGCGCGCGGCCTGCTGCAGCGGCGGAGCCAGGAACTCCCCCAGCAGAATCGCCAGCAGCATCAGCAGCAGCCCCCCCATCAGCGCGATGCCCGCCAGGCGGGCAACGGACACGCCGGTGGCGCGTATCACGGTGAGCTCGCTGCCGCGCGCCAGCGAGCCGAGCCCGAGGAGCGCGCCGATGAGCGCGGTGATCGGCAGCAGCTCGTAGGCGAGCTGCGGCAGATTCAGCAGCGTGTACCAGAACGCGGTGAGCGCGGTGTAGTGGCCGGTGCCGACATCGTCCTGCTGGTCGATGAACATGAACAGCGCACCGAGCACCAGCAGCACCATCATCACCAGCAGCACCGCGCCGAGGATGGAGCGCACGATATAGCGGTCGAGTACGCTCACAGTGCACGCCTGCGGTAACGCAGCCGGGTTCTGAGCCGCGGCCCGAAGATCACGGCGCACGCCAGCAGCGCGACCACGGCATGCGTCCACCACAGCCCGAACGACTCCGGCACCGTGCCGCGCGCGATCCACGTCTTGCCGACCGCGGCCAGGTCGTAATACAGAAAGAAGGTCACCACCGCGATCCACACGCGCCCGTAGCGTCCCTGGCGGGGCCTGAGCCGCGCAAGCGGCGCGGCCAGCAGCGTCAGCACCAGGCACATGATGGGCATAGTGATGCGCCAGTGCAGCTCGGCGCGCGCGGCGGGGTCGTGCGAGTCGAGCAGGCTGGTGGTCGGACGGGCCTCGAGATCGCGCACCACGTCGGTGAGCGGTGGCACCTGCACCGGCACCACGTGCTCGGCAAAGCGCACGATGCGGAACTCGGCACTGCCCGGTACCCCCTCGAAGCGCTCGCCGTCGTAGAGCGTCAGGATGTGCGTCATGCCGTCGGCCGTCACCGCATGACGCGCGCGCTGCGCGAGCGCCACTTCCACCAGCGGTCCGCGATTGCGCTCGACGAACACCTTGCCGAGCGTGCCGTCGTGCGCCACGCTCTCGGCGTACACCACCGCGTTGCCGCCGCCACCGAAGATGCGGAACTTGCCCGGAGCGATCGGCGCGAGCTGTCCGGCGTGCAGCGCCGCATTACGCACACTGAGCACCTCGCCGGTCGCCTGCGGCGCGACCACCAGGGTGAGCCAGGCGAGCGCCCCGGCGGCCACCACCGCCAGCAGCGCCACCGGGGTATAGATGTCGCGCGGCCCGGCCCCACAGGCGAAGGCCGCGGTGATCTCGCTGTCGTGGTAGAGCCGCCCGAAGGCGAGCACCACGCCGAGCAGCAGCCCGACCGGCAGCAGGATCGACAGGTATTGCAAGGCGCCGAGGCCGATGAGCTCCAGCACCACGCTCTGCGGGTACTGATTGGCCGCGGCCCGCTCCAGCACGCCGACCACCTCGTTGGCCAGCAGGATGATGAGCAGCACGGCCGTCACCACCACCCAGGCCGTGACCACCTCGCGCAGAACGTAACGGCCGAAGATGTTGCCCAATGCGCCCTTGTCCGCACCGTCCGCAATCTAAGGACGGGCTCTTGAGTTACACTTGCGGGCGCTTGCACCCGTAGCTGCGCAGTAAAACGCGCGGTAAATCAGGACGAGCGCGGCGCTGGCAGCGCGAATAAGGTAAAGCAGACGCGCGCAGGCCTCAACGGCATGGGGGATATTGCATGGAATTCGGGGTCTGGACCAAGGGCTTGCCGGCGCTCGGTGTGGAGTGCCTGGTGCTCGGGGTGTTCGAGGAGACAGAGCTGGATGCGCAAGCGCGCAGCATCGATACCGCCTGCGGCGGCAGGCTGAAGAAGCTGCTGGCACGCGGGGACTTCGCCGGCCGCGCCGGCGACACGCTGCTGCTCGCGGACCTGTCCGGTATCAAAGCCTCGCACGTGCTGCTCACCGGGCTCGGCCCGCGCAAGCAGTGGCAGCGCAAGGGCTGGCGCAAGGCCTGGGCGAGCGCGCTGGCCGCGCTCAACCGCACCCGCATCGCCAGTTGCGCCGTGGCGCTCGAGCGGCCCGATGCCCGCCAGCTCGACGACTATTACCTCGGCCGCGCGGTCGCCGAGCTCGCCGGCACGGCGCTCTATCGCGTCAACGATCTCAAAACCGGACGCAAGCCGCCGCCGCCGGCGTTGCAGAAGGTGCTGGCGGGCCCGGTACGCAAGGCGCAACCGGCCGGGCGTGGTCTCACCCACGGCGCTGCGGTCGCGGCCGCCATGAGCGTGCAGCGCGACCTGGCCAATCTGCCCGCCAACATCTGCACGCCGATCTATCTGGCGGAGGAAGCGCGCGCGCTCGCCAGACGGCACACCGGCCTGAACGTGCGCGTGCTCGATGAGGCCGCCATCCGTCGCGAGAAGATGGGCTGCCTGCTCGCTGTGGCACAGGGCAGCCATCAGCCGCCGCGTTTCATCGTGCTCGAGTACCAGGGGACCAAGAAGGAGCAGGCCCCGCTGGTGCTGGTCGGCAAGGGCGTCACCTTCGACAGCGGCGGCATCTCGCTCAAGGACCCGCCGGGCATGGACGAGATGAAGTTCGACATGAGCGGCGCGGCGGCGGTCATCGCCACGCTGACGCTGGCCGCGCAGCTGCGCCTGCCGTTGCACGTCGTCGGCCTGGTCGCCGCGGTGGAGAACATGCCGGGCGGCAAAGCCGTCAAGCCCGGCGACATCGCCACCAGCGCCTCCGGACAGACCGTCGAGATCCTCAACACCGACGCGGAAGGGCGGCTGATCCTCGCCGACGCGCTGCACTATGCGCGCCGCTTCCACCCGGCGGCGGTGGTCGATATCGCCACGCTCACCGGGGCGTGCGTGGTGGCGCTCGGCCATCATCACGCCGGCGTCCTGGGCAACGACGAGGCGCTGGTGCACGAGCTGCTGGAGGCCGGCCGCCGCGCCGACGACCGCTGCTGGCAGCTGCCGCTCACCGAGGAATACGCCGAGCAGCTCAAGAGCAATTTCGCCGACTTCGCCAACGTCGGCGGCCGTGACGGCGGTGCCATCACCGCGGCGACGTTCCTCGCCAAGTTCACACAGGGACTTGCCTGGGCGCACCTTGACGTCGCCGGCACCGCCTACCAGAGCGGCCCCGGCAAGGGCAGCACCGGGCGGCCGACGCCGCTGCTCGCGGAGTTCCTGCTGCGCCGCGCGGCGCGGTGAGCCGGCGCGGGAGCGTCGCGGCGAGCGGCGCGCGCGGCGACGCCAACCCGGCGTTTGCCCCGCCACGTGCGCGCCTAGCGGCGCGCAGCGGCGCTCACCGCCGCTGAGCGCGCCCGTACGCCGCTATAATCGATCGCGTCTGCTTCGGAAATTCCTCTGCCGTCAATGGACAAGGTGTACGCGCCGCAGGATATCGAGCGGCGCATCTACGAGCGCTGGGAGTCTCACGGCTGGTTCGCGCCGCGCGCCAGCGGGGCGCCGTACTGCATCATGATTCCGCCGCCGAACGTGACCGGTACGCTGCACATGGGGCACGCGTTCCAGCACACGCTCATGGACGCCCTCACCCGCTATCACCGCATGCTCGGCCATGCGACGTTGTGGCAGCCGGGCACCGATCACGCCGGCATTGCCACGCAGATGGTAGTGGAACGCCAGCTCAACGCGCAGGGCCTCACGCGCAGCCAGCTCGGCCGCGAGGCGTTTCTCGAGCGTGTCTGGGCCTGGCGGGCCCGCTCCGGAGGCACCATCGCGGCGCAGATGCGCCGGCTGGGCGATTCGGTGGACTGGTCGCGCGATCGCTTCACCATGGACGAGGGGCTGTCGCGCGCGGTGATCGAGGTGTTCGTCCGGCTGCACGCGCAAGGGCTCATCTACCGCGGCAAGCGCCTGGTCAACTGGGATCCGGTGTTGCTGACCGCGCTGTCGGACCTGGAGGTACAGGCCGAGGAGGAGGACGGACAGCTCTGGCACCTGCGCTACCCGCTGCAGGAGGGCGGCGGCCACGTGGTCGTGGCCACCACCCGTCCGGAGACCCTGCTGGGAGATGCGGCGGTGGCGGTGCATCCGGACGACGAGCGCTACCGCGCCCTCGTCGGCCGGCAGGTGCGCCTGCCCCTCGCCGCGCGCGACATCCCGGTGATCGCCGATGCGTTCGTCGACCCGGCGTTTGGTTCCGGGTGCGTCAAGATCACCCCGGCCCACGACTTCAACGACTACGAGGTCGGGCGGCGGCATCATCTGCCGCAGATCGTGATCTTCACTCCGCGTGCCACGCTCGCCGACAGCGTGCCCGAGCGCTTCCGCGGGCTCGACCGCTTCGTGGCGCGCGAGCGCATCGTGGCCGAGCTCGCCGGCGCCGGCCTCATCGAGCGCACCGAAAAGCACCGCCTGGTCGTGCCGCGCGGCGACCGCAGCGGCGCGGTGCTCGAGCCGTATCTCACCGACCAGTGGTACGTGAAGATCGCGCCGCTCGCCGCCGCAGGCATCGCGGCGGTCGAAGAGGGGCGCACGCGCTTCGTGCCCGAGAGCTGGGCGCGCACCTACTTCGAATGGATGCGCAACATCAAGGACTGGTGCGTCAGCCGCCAGTTGTGGTGGGGCCATCGCATCCCCGCCTGGTATGACAACGCCGGCAACGTCTACGTCGCGCGCAGCGAGGCGGAAGCGCGCGCGCAGCACCGGCTCGCCCCCGGACTGGCACTGCGCCAGGACGAGGACGTCCTCGACACCTGGTTCTCCAGCGCCCTGTGGCCGTTCTCGACCCTCGGCTGGCCGCAGCCCAACGCGGACCTTGCCCGCTTCTATCCGGGCAGCGTGCTGGTCACCGGATTCGACATCATCTTCTTCTGGGTCGCCCGCATGCTGATGATGGGCCTGAAGTTCATGGGCGACGTGCCGTTCCGCGACGTTTACATCACCGGGCTGATCCGCGACGAGCACGGCGACAAGATGTCCAAGTCCAAGGGCAACGTCATCGATCCGCTGGACATCGTCGACGGCATCTCGCTCGCGGAGCTGATCGCCAAGCGCACCAGCGGCCTGATGCAGCCGCAGGTCGCTCCGGCGATCGAGCGCACCACCCGCCGCGAGTACCCGCACGGCATTGCGCCACACGGCACCGATGCGCTGCGCTTCACCTTCGCCGCCCTCGCCTCGCCCAACCGCGACATCCGCTTCGACATGGCGCGCGTGGCCGGCTACCGCAACTTCTGCAACAAGCTGTGGAACGCGGCGCGCTTCGTGACGCTCGCGCTCGGCGCGACCCCGCCGCCGGACGGCGGCGCGGCGACCCTGTCGGTGGCCGATCGCTGGATAGGCGCGCGCTTCGGCCGCATGCTCGGCGCGGTCGAGAGCGCTTTCCGCGACTACCGCTTCGACTATGCCGCGAGCGCCCTGTACGAGTTCACCTGGCACGACTTCTGCGACTGGTACCTCGAGCTCGCCAAGCCGTTGCTGCAGGACGAGGCCGAGGCGGCGCGGGCGGCGCGGCTCGGCACGCAACGCACCCTCGCGCAGATCCTCGAAGCGCTGCAGCGTGCGCTGCATCCGCTGATGCCGTTCATCACCGAGGAGATCTGGCAGCGCGTGGCGCCGCTCGCGCATCTGCACGGCGAAACGGTGATGCTGCAGCCCTATCCGCGCGCCGCCGAATTCGCCGCCGATGAGGAGGCCGAGCGCGAGATCGGCTGGATCCAGGCGCTGGTGCTGGCGGTGCGCCAGATCCGCGGCGAGATGAACATCAGTCCGGCGAAACGCATCAGCGTGCTGCTCAAGGATGCGGGGCCTGCCGACGCGGCACTGCTCGCGCGCCATCGCCGCTGGCTCGAGCGGCTGGCGGGCCTCGACAGCCTCACCTTGCTCGCCCCGGGTGCCAGTGCGCCGCAGTCGGCGGTGGCGCTGCTCGGCACGCTCACCGTGCTGGTGCCGATGGCGGGCCTCATCGATGCGGATGCCGAGGCCGAGCGGCTCGGGCGGCTGCTGGCGCGCGCGCAGGTCGACCTGGAAAAGACGCGCGGCCGCCTCGCCAACGAGAATTTCGTACGCAACGCCCCGGCGGAAGTGGTGACGCTCGAGCGCGAGCGGGCGCGCGAGCTCGAGCGCACCGCGAGCGGCCTGGCCAACCAGCTCGAGCGCGTGCGCGGACTGCGCTCATGAAACCAGCGCGCGCGCTTGCGCTGCTGCGCGGCCAGGTCGCATGAACAGCGCGGCCGCGCCGCCGGATACCGCGCTGCCCGATACCGCGACGCTCGCGCAGGTGCTGGCGACGCTCGAGACGGTGATCCTCGGCAAGCCGCGGCAGATCCGCCTGTGCCTCGCCTGCCTGCTGGCGCGCGGACATCTGCTCATCGAGGACGTGCCCGGGGTGGGCAAGACGACGCTCGCGCATGCGCTCGCCCATGTGCTCGGACTGGTGTGGCAGCGGGTGCAGTTCACCAGCGACCTGCTGCCAGCGGACATCATCGGGGTGTCGGTGTTCGATCGCGCCAGCCAGAAGTTCCATTTCCGCCGCGGACCGATCTTCACGCAACTGCTGCTCGCCGACGAAGTCAACCGCGCCAGCCCGCGCGCGCAGAGCGCGCTGCTCGAGGCCATGGAGGAACGCCAGGTGAGCGCCGACGGCACCACCTACCTGCTGCCCGAGCCGTTCTTCGTGGTCGCGACGCAGAACCCGCACGAGCAGCTCGGCACCTTCGGTCTGCCCGAATCGCAACTCGACCGCTTCCTGATGCGCGTGGTGCTCGGCTATCCCGACACCGCCCACGAGCGCGAGCTGCTGCGCGGCGGCGAGCGGCGCGAGCTGCTGCCGGCCATCACCCCGGTGCTGTCCGCGGCGGCCGTGCTGGCAGTGCAGCGCGCGGTGCGCGCGGTGCACATCGCCGAGCCGCTGCTCGACTACACGCAGGCGCTGATCGCGCGCACCCGTGAGGCCGGCGAGCTGAAACTCGGGCTCTCCCCGCGCGCCGGCCAGGGACTGATCCGCGCCGCGCAGGCGTGGGCCTACCTCGACGGCCGCACCGCGGTGCTCCCGGAGGACGTGCAGGCGGTGCTGCCTGCGGTGGTCGCGCATCGCCTGGAACGGCGCGACCCCGCCACCGGCGCCGATGCGGAGGTCGCCGCCGAGATCGTGCGCGCGATACCGGTACCGCCGTAGTGAGCCGCGCGGACAGCGCGACGGCCTGGCTGCGCGTGTTCACGGCGCGCTGGATGCGCCGCCGCCAGGGCCCCGATCACCTGCCGGTGACGCTCGCGCGGCGCCGCCTCTACATCATGCCGACGCGCGCCGGGCTGGCGTTTGCCGCGCTGCTGTTCCTCATGCTGCTCGCCGGGCTCAACTACGGCAACAGCCTGGCACTGTTTCTGACCTTCGCGCTGGTAGGGTTCGCCCTGGTGGTGATGCATCAGTGTCACCGCAACCTGCTCGGCACCGAGGTGGTGGCGCTCAGCGCCCCGGCGGTGTTTGCCGGCAGCCGCGGCAAGGTGCAGCTGACACTTGCGAGCCGCGACGGCGAGTTGCGCTCGCAGCTGGCTGCGGCTCTGCCCGAGGCGCCCGAGGTGCCGGTGGACGTGCCCGCCGGCGTGCCGCAGCGCCTCGAGCTGCCGCTGGCCGCGCCGCGCCGCGGCGTGGTGCGCCTCGAGCGGCTGCGCCTTGCGACCGCGCATCCCTTCGGCCTGTTTCGCGCCTGGACCTGGCTGCACCTGCCGATCGAGATGCTGGTGTACCCGCAGCCGCGTGGCGCGCAGCCCATGCCCGTGCAGGCGGGCGCGCGGCGCGGCACACAAACGCCGAGTGCCGCGGGTACCGACGAGTGGGCGGGACTGCGGCCGTTTCGCGACGGCGATTCGCCGCGCCAGGTGGACTGGAAGGCCTACGCGCGCGAGGCGCCGCTGCTGGTGAAGGAGTACACCCAGGGTGCCGCCGAGCTGCGCGACTTCGATTTCTCGCGCCTGACGCAGGCCGACCCCGAGGCGCGCCTGTCGCAGCTGGCGCGCTGGATCGTCGATGCCGAGGCGCACGGGGAGCGCTACGGCCTGACGATTCCCGGGGTGCGCCTGCCGCCGGCGCGCGGCCCGCAGCACCGCCATCGCTGCCTTGCGGCCCTCGCCCTGTTCGGAACGGCGGAGGCGCCCTAGCGTGTCCGCCGCCGCACCAGGCGCGGCACCGACCGCACTCACGCCGCTTGCCTGGGCATGCGCCGCCTTCGCCGGCGGGGTGCTGCTGCATGTCGACCGGCTCCCGGCCTGGGCCTCCGCTGCCGCGCTGGCGATCATCGCCGCGCGCCTGGTGACCGCGCAGCGCGCACGCTGGTATCCGGGCATTGCCACGCGCGCGCTGCTGGCGCTCGCGCTCGTCGTGCTGGTGCTGCTCAGATACCACACACTGAACGGCCTCGCCGCCGGCACTACGCTGCTGCTGCTGATGGCGGCGCTGAAGCTGCTGGAGACGCGCACCGCGCGCGATGAGCGTGTCATGGTCGGTGTGGCGCTGTTCCTGTTGCTGGCCGCGTGCCTCGACCGCGAGGACCTGCTGCGTGCGCCGCTGTACGCCGCGGAGGCGTGGCTGTGCTGCGCGGCGCTCGCGATCATTGCCTCACCCAGCGTGGGCGGCAGGGCCGCGCTGCGGCTCGCGGGGCGGGCGTTGCTGCTGGCGGTGCCGCTCGCGGTGCTGCTGTTCCTGTTGTTCCCGCGCCTGTCGGGAGCCTTCTGGGCCATACCGCAGTCCGAGCAGGCGCTCACCGGACTCTCCGACAGCATGACTCCCGGCAGCATCATCCAGCTCATCGCCAGTTACGAGCCGGCGTTTCGCGTGAAGTTCAGCGGTCCGATCCCACCGCCGGCGGAGCGCTACTGGCGTGGCCCGGTGCTGCACAGCTTCGACGGCCACACCTGGCGCGCCGGGGCACTGTTCGAGGTGCGCCAGCCGCTCGCTTACCTCGGCACCGCCTACCGCTACCGCGTGGCGCTCGAGCCGAGCCACCGGCGCTGGTGGTTCGCGCTCGACACCCCGCTACAGTCGCCCGATACGCACGTGCTGCTCACCTACGACTACCAGCTGCTCGCGGCCGATCGCGTCAACGAGCCGGTGACGTTCGCGGCCGTCTCCTACACCCACACCCGCGCCGCACAACCGCTCGATCCGGCCGTGCGGCGCGAAGACATGACGCTGCCGCCGCGCGCCAATCCGCGCACCCGCGAGCTGGCGCAGTCGCTGCGCGCCCATGCGGCCGCCGATGGCGCCTTCGTGCAGGCGGTCCTCGAGCACCTGCGCACCGGCGGCTTCGTCTACTCGCTGACGCCCGAGCCGCTGGGTGCGGACGCGGTCGATGACTTTCTCTTCGACACCCGCGCGGGCTTCTGCGGCCATTACGCCTCCGCGTTCGTGGCGCTGATGCGCGCCGGCGGCGTGCCGGCGCGCGTGGTAACCGGTTATCTCGGCGGGGAATGGAACCCGATCGGCGGCTACTTCGTGGTGCGGCAGTCCGACGCGCACGCGTGGGCGGAAGTGTGGCTGCCCGAGCGCGGCTGGGCGCGGGTCGATCCCACCGCGGTGGTCGCCCCGGAGCGGCTGCGTCGCGGGATTCTCGATCTGCTGCCCGAGGCGCTGTCGACGCCCGAACGACTGCTGCGCGCATCACCCTTCATCAGCGGATTGCTGCAGCGTTGGGATGCGGCCAACGCCTGGTGGACTGAGCGCGTGGTGAAGTTCGATTACAACACGCAGCTCGACCTGCTCGGACGCCTCGGCGTCCGCACGCCCGATGCGCGCTATCTCGGCTGGGGCTTCATGCTGGCGCTGTGCGGCTGGCTCGCGCTCATCGCCTGGCACCTCGGCCGGCAGCCGCGCCGCGGCGCGCCCGATACGCTCGGCCGGGCGTACCTGCGGCTGTGCCGCAAACTGGCGCGGGCCGGCGCCGCGCGCGCGGCGTGCCAGGGACCGCTGAGTTTTGCGGCGGCGGTGAGTGAGCGCCGTCCGGATCTGCGCGAACCCGTGCAGGGGCTGCTCGAGCGCTACGCGCAGCTGCGCTACGGGCCGCCGGCTGCGGCCACCCGGGCGCGCGACATCGGTGAGTTCCGCCGTGCGGTGGCACGGCTGCATCTGCCGCGCGCAGCACGAAGCGCTTAGACCCGCGCCGCGCGGGCGTCAGCTGGAGGTGAAGCCGATCTTCGCGTGGCTACCGTCGCAGAAGGGCTTGTTGGCGCTGCCGCCGCAGCGGCACAGGTAAGTGGAGGTGACACGGGCCACCACGCGGCCGGTGCCGGTGGTGATCTCCAGATTGCCGCGCACCCGCAACGGACCGTTGGTCTGCGGATCGATCGCCAGCACCCCATCGCGCGCCGCCAGCATCTCGGCTTCGGCGCCGGGGGGCTCGCCCGTGGCGCTGAAACCGATCTCGTGATGCGAGCCGTCGCAGTAGGGTTTATGCCGGGAAGCGCCGCAGCGGCACAGCGTGGCGCGAAACCCCGCCGCTACTCCGTCTATCTGTAACCGTGCCCGGAAGGCGTAGGGTCCGCCCTCGCGCACGCTGGCGAGATTCACCGGCGGCGCGCTCTCCTCGGGTCCGCCATCGAGCCGCCGGTAGTTAATGGCGCCGGAAGGACAGGCGTGCGCCACCTCGACGAGGCGCTCCACCGGCATAGCGTCCGGGTGGATCCAGGGACCCTGAACATTGGCGAGAAACACCCGCGGCGCCCAGGTGACGCAGAAGCGCGAGTGAATGCAGCGCTGCGCCGCGAACTGCACCTCGAGCTTGCTGCCCCGCACCGTCTCTATGCCGTCGGCCCCGGTTGCCGGAGCCGCGGCAGCGCCGCCTGGCTGCGCGGCGGGCGCGGCAGTCGACGTTGACGCGACCGCTGCGGCACCCGCCGCTGCCGGCCGCGCACCACCGCCGGCCGCCGCCGCCGGCTCGAAGTCCCCAGCGGCGCGCGTGGCGAGCGCGGCCAGTCGTTCCGCCGCCGCGACCGCGTGCGCGTCACCCCCGGCGCCTAGCGCCGCACCCGCCTCCGCAAGCTGCGCGAAGCGCTCGACGAACAGGCGCCGCGCGGCGGATCCCGGCGGCAGCGGACTCGGATCGCGCAGCGCGATGAACGACACGCCCGCGTTGCAGTGGGGATTCGAGGGGCCGGCGGGCAGCCGCGCCGCGCGCTCGGCGAGCGGCATCAGCGCCTGCATGAGGCCCACGCCCAGATCGACCGTGAGCGACTTCTCCGCGGACGGTCCGCGCAGCGTGTACGCATAGGCGAGCAGGCGCAGCATGAGCCCGTAGCTGGCGTTGGCCAGATCGACGGTGGCGAACGCTTCCGCATCCTCGATCCACACACGCCCTTCGGGGCGCGGCGGCCGCCGCAGCACCGGGTTGGTGGCTGCCGGGAAGGACGGGTTGAACGCTGCGTCGCGCGCGCTGTAGGCGGCGAGCTCGGTGCGCACGCCGAGGAATTTCTGGAAGTGCGATCCCTGGGAGTCGCGCGGTGCTCCCTCGCCCTGCTCGACGATGGCCGCGAAGGCGGCGAGTGCCGTCTTCAGGCAGCGCACCGGGCGCGCACCGGCGAGATTCACCTCAGCGGGCGCGAGCTGCAGCGCCGGCTCGCCGTCGAAGGCGTAGCTCTCGCCGTGGCGCTCGACGAAGGCGCGCAGCCCCGCGCTCAGCGTGGCGTAGAACGCGCCGACGGTCTCGTAATCGCGCCCCATCGGGGTGAGATGCGGGCGGTCGGTGCCGCGCACGTAGGGACGCTCGCAGGCGAAACCCTCGCCTTCGTGCTCACTCGAGCCGTGCGGGCGCTCGAGAAACACGAAGTGCTGCAGCGTCGCGGCATTGAAGGGCGCGAGCTTCACGGTGATGCTGGCGGGCAGATAGCCGGGGTCGAGCGGAAAATTCGCGCGTCCCACGCGCGGGCTGCCGCCGAGCGCAGAGGTGATGTTCCACACCGCCACCAGATGCCCCATTTCCTCGATGGCGACCGCGAGCAGCGCCTGCCGCCAGCGCCGCACGCTCAGCCGTTGCACATCGCTCAAGCCCTCGCCCGCACCGCTGCGCAGGCTCGCGGCCGCGTACAGGTAGGTGCACATGAGGTTGTGCTCGAGCTCCGCGGCCTCGTAGAGCGCGTTGACGAGGATCTCGCGCTGCATGAGAGGAGCGGCGATGGCGGGAACGTCGTTCATGGAGCCCTCATGTGCGCCTATGTCGCACAAATCGCGCGCCGCTGCCATCCCCCCTGGGGCCCAGCCGGCGGCAAACCCTCAGGCCGCGGCCTGCGGCGCGGCGTGCTCGCGGGTCTCACGAAAGACGATACCCGGCCAGCGCTCCTGGGTGAGCTGCAGATTCACCCGTGAGGGGGCGAGGTACACCAGCGCGCCGGTGTGATCGAGCGCCAGGTGCTCGTGCGCGCGGGCGCGAAACTCGGCGAGCTTCACCGGGTCGGCGCCGTCCACCCAGCGCGCGGTGTACACCGTCAGCGGCTCGAAGACGCACTGCACCGCGTACTCATCCTGCAGGCGGAACGCCACCACCTCGAATTGCAGCGGACCCACGGCGCCGAGAATCAGCTCGTTGTTGCGCAGCGGCCGGAACAACTGCGTGGCGCCCTCCTCGCACAGCTGCGACAGGCCCTTCTGCAGCGCCTTCATGCGCAGCGGGTCCTTGAGCACCGCGCGGCGGAAGATCTCGGGAGCGAAGTCGGGCACGCCGGTGAAGGTGAGCCGCTCGCCCTGGGTGAAGGTATCGCCGATGTTGATGGTGCCGTGATTGTGCAGGCCGATGATGTCGCCCGCCCAGGCTTCCTCGGCCTGCGCACGGTCGGCGGCCATGAAGGTGAGTGCGTCGGCGACGCGCACCTCCTTGTCGAGGCGTACGTGGAACAGCCGCATGCCGCGCGTGTAGCGCCCGGCGCACAGCCGCAGGAACGCGATGCGGTCGCGGTGTGCCGGATCCATGTTGGCCTGAATCTTGAACACGAATCCGGCGAGCGCGTCCTCCTCCGGCAGCACGCTGCGCTCGCGCGCGCTGCGCGGCAGCGGCCCCGGGGCGTAAGCGGTGAACGCCGCCAGCAGTTCCTCGACGCCGAAGTTGTTGATGGCGGAGCCGAAGAACACCGGCGTCTGGTGGCCGGCGCGGTAGGCCTCGGGGTCGAAGCGCCCGCTGGCGCCGCGCACCAGCTCGATCTCCTCGAGAAGAGCGCGCCCCTGCGCGCCGAGAAACTCGCGCGCCGCCTCGCTGGCGAGGCCTGCGATGGTGCGGTTCTCGCCCCGCCGGCCGCGCTCGCCCTGCGTGTACAGGTAGATGCGATCCTCCGGCAGGTGGTAGATGCCGCGCAGCTCGCGCCCCATGCCGATCGGCCAGGTGACCGGGGCGGTGCGGATGCGCAGCACCCGCTCGATCTCGTCGAGCAGCTCGAGCGCCGGACGCCCGTCGCGATCGAGCTTGTTGATGAAGGTCATGATGGGCGTATCGCGCATCCGGCACACCTCCATCAGCTTGATGGTCCGCTCCTCCACGCCCTTGGCGCAGTCGATCACCATCAGCGCCGAGTCCACCGCGGTGAGGGTGCGGTAGGTGTCCTCGGAGAAGTCCTCGTGCCCGGGGGTATCGAGCAGGTTGACGACGCAGCCGCCATACGGGAACTGCATCACCGAGGAGGTGACCGAGATGCCGCGCTGCTGCTCGAGGCGCATCCAGTCGGAGGTGGCGTGGCGCGCGGCCTTGCGCCCCTTGACGGCGCCTGCCATCTGGATGGCGCCGCCGAACAGCAGCAGCTTCTCGGTGAGCGTCGTCTTGCCGGCGTCAGGGTGCGAGATGATCGCGAAGGTCCGCCGCCGCCGGGTCTCGGCAGCCACATCGTTCATGGCGAGCGCGCTCAGGTGGAAGAGGCGTCCGCAGCGCGCAGCACGCGCTTGAGCACGGCCGCATCCTCGCGGCCGCCGACCGCCTGGTAGTAGCCGCGGCGCATGCCGACCTGCTCGAAGCCGAGCGCCAGGTACAAGCGGATGGCCGCGGTGTTGGACGGCCGCACCTCGAGAAAGGCCTCCGCCATGGCGGCGGCCTCGGCGCGTTCCACCAGCACGCCCAGCAGCCGCTTACCCACACCGCGACAGCGATACGCCTCGCTCACGCACAGGTTGAGGATGTGCGCCTCGCCGGCACCGAAACTCATCACCCCGTAGGCGATCACCTGGCGGCTCGCGGTGACCGCCCGGCACACGTAGCCGACGCGCAGGCAGTCGCGGAAGATCCCCTCGCTCCAGGGGAACTGGTACGAGGCGCGCTCGATCGCCACCACATCGGCGACGTCGGTGGCGCGCATCGGCCGGATCACTACCTCCGGCAGCAGCAGTTCAGCCGCGGTGGCCATCGCTCGCCGGGCTCCCTGTCAGTTGCTGATACACGTTGCGCGCAAACTTCAGGTCCTCCCACGCCTTGCGCTTATCGGCCGGCGTGCGCAGCAGATACGCCGGATGGTAGGTCACCACCAGCGGCGTGCGGTACTCGCCGAAATGATGTACCTGGCCGCGCAGCCGCCCCAGGGACGCGTCGGTGGCCAGCAGGTTCTGCGCCGCGATGCGCCCGACCGCCAGCATGATCCGCGGGCGCAGCAGGGCGATCTGCCGCACCAGGTACGGCAGGCAGGCCTCGACCTCCTCCGGTCGCGGATCGCGGTTGTTCGGCGGGCGGCTCTTCAGCACGTTGGCGATGTAGACGTTGCGCGTGCGATCGAGCCCGATGGCGCGCAGCATGGCATCGAGCAGTTGTCCGGCCGCGCCCACGAACGGCTCGCCGCGCCGATCCTCCTCCGCTCCCGGCGCCTCGCCGATCACCAGCCAGTCGGCCCGCTTCGGTCCCACCCCCAACACGCCCTGGGTGCGCGTGGCGTGCAACGGACAGCGGGTGCAGGTGCGCACCTCGCGCAGCAGCGTCTCCCACTGCGCCGCGGCGTCCGGCGCGAGCGCCGCGACCGGGGTCGGCACGGCGGCCGAGGCCGGCACCGCGGACGGCGCGGGCGCGGTGGCGGGCGCGGTGGCCGAGGCGGGCTGCGCGGCCGCCAGGGCAGCGGCAGCGGCGCGCGGCACCCATAGATCGATGCCGATCGCCTCGAGGTACTGCCGGCGGCGCTGCGTATCCATGCTCAGCCGCCCGCCGTCGGCACGCCACGCACCAGCCGCCGCAGGCGCCGTCCCACCCACAACAGCGGCGCCGACAGTGCGTAGGTGCCGAATATCGACAGCAGCATGGTGGGTGGATCGACGCCGATCAGGATGAATGCGACCGGCACCAGCAGCAGGTAGACGAAGCGGATGCGTCGGTCGAGATCGAACTGCTTGAAGCTCGGATAGCCGAAGCGGCTCACCATCAGCGCCCCGGCGCTGGCGGTGACCACGAAAGCGGCGATCAGCCCGGTGAGACCCGGCTCATGCCAGTCGCTGACGAACCACACGAATGCCGCCACGATCGCGGCGGCGGACGGACTCGGCAGACCTTCGAAGTAGCGCTTGTCGGCGACCGCGGCGCGCGCGTTGAAGCGCGCCAGGCGCAAGCCCGCGGCCGCCACGTAGAAGAAGCACGCCAGCCAGCCGAAGCGGTCCCAGTGGTGACCATACTCGGCGATGCGCACCACGCCCCACTGGTACGCAACGATCGCCGGCGCCACGCCGAAGGACAGCATGTCGGCAAGACTGTCGTACTCCTTGCCGAAGGCGCTCTCGGTGCGGGTGAGGCGCGCGATGCGCCCGTCGAGCGTATCGAAGATCATCGCCGCGAATACGCCCATGCCGGCATGAGCGAAGTGCTTGTCGATCGCCGCGACCACCGCGTAGAAGCCCGAGAACAGGCAGGCCGTGGTCAGCAGGTTCGGCAGCAGGTAAATGCCTTTGCCGCGAGGGCGCGGATAGTCCTGGGAGTCGGTGGCCACGGCGGCAATCTTAGCAGGCACCTCCTGCTAAGATGCCTCACCTCACCCCTGCACGGCCAGCGAACCCTCGATGAGGCTCTCCCGGTATCCCATCAACACCATGAAGGAGACCCCCGCGGAGGCGGAGGTCCTCAGTCACCAGCTGATGTTGCGCGCCGGCCTCATCCGCCGCCTGGCGGCCGGTCTTTACAGCTGGCTGCCGCTCGGGCTGCGCGTGCTGCAGAAGGTCGAGCGCATCGTGCGCGAGGAGATGAACCGCGCCGGGGCGCTCGAGCTGGTGATGCCGGTGGTGCAGCCGGCGGAGCTGTGGCAGGAGTCGGGCCGCTGGAGCGAGTACGGCCCGGAGCTGCTGCGCTTCAAGGACCGGCACGAGCGCGACTTCGTGCTGGGCCCGACGCACGAGGAAGTGGTCACCGACATCGTGCGCCGCGAGCTGCAGAGTTACCGCCAGCTGCCGGTCAACTTCTACCAGATCCAGACCAAGTTCCGTGACGAGGTGCGGCCGCGATTCGGCGTGATGCGCGCGCGCGAGTTCATCATGAAGGACGCCTACTCCTTTCATCTCGACGCGGCCTCGCTGCAAGCCGGCTACCGCGCCATGTACGACGCCTACACGCGCATCTTCACCCGCACCGGCCTCACCTTCCGCGCGGTGCGGGCCGACTCCGGCGCCATCGGCGGGGACGTGTCGCAGGAGTTTCACGTGCTGGCGGACTCCGGCGAGGATGCGATCGTGTTCTCCGACGCCGATGACTACGCCGCCAATCTCGAGGTCGCGGTCGCACTGCCGCCCTCGCAGCCGCGGCCGGCTGCGCGCGAGCCTCTGCGCAAGGTCGCCACGCCCGGCGCACGCACCATCGCCGAGCTCGCGCGGCAACTGCAGGTCGAGCCGGCGCGTTGTGTGAAGACGCTGATCGTCGACGGCGGCGACGGCGAGGTGGTGGCGCTGGTGGTGCGCGGCGATCACGAGCTGAACGCGCTCAAGGCACAGAAGCTCCCCGGGGTAGCCGCTCCGCTGACGCTGGCGAGCGCCGCGCAGGTGCAGCAGGCGACCGGGACCGAGCCGGGGTACGTCGGTCTGGTGGGCCTGAAGTGCCGCATTTATGCCGATCACAGCGCGCTCGCCCTGGCGGACTTCGTCTGCGGCGCCAACGAGAAGGATCAGCACCTCACCGGCGTCAACTGGGAGCGCGACGTGCAGGGCGCGACCGCCGCCGACCTGCGCAAGGTGGTCGAGGGCGACCCCAGCCCGTCGGGCAAAGGCGTCCTCAAGATCGCCCGCGGCATCGAAGTGGGTCACATCTTCCAGCTCGGCGACAAGTACAGCCGCCCCATGAAGGCCGCGGTGCTCGACGAGGCGGGCCGCGAGGTGACGCTGCTCATGGGCTGCTATGGAATAGGTGTGACGCGCATCGTGGCCGCCGCGATCGAGCAGAACCACGATGAGCGCGGCATCATCTGGCCGCAGCCCATTGCGCCGTTTCAGGTGATACTGGTACCCCTGAACCTGCACAAGTCCGCCCGTGTCCGCGAAGTCAGCGAACGCCTGTACGAGGAGCTCACCGCCGCCGGCATCGAAGTGCTGTACGACGATCGCGATGCGCGCCCGGGAGTCAAGTTCGCGGACGCCGAGCTGCTCGGCGTTCCTCATCGCCTGGTGGTGGGCGAACGCTCGCTGGAAGCGGGCAAGCTCGAGTACCGTCATCGGCGCGACAGCGCCAGTATCGAGTTCCCCGCTGCCGACGCCCGCGACTTCCTGCGCCAGCGGCTTGCCGGCTGAGCGCGCGCCGCGGCCGATGCGCCGCAGGCCTCTGCCCGGCACCGCCCTCGCGGCGCTGCTGGCGCTCGCCGGATCCGCACTGCACCCGGGCGCCGCCGATCAGCAGCGCGATCCGGAGCTCAAAACGGTGGTCGCCAGGGCGATCGCCCAGGCGCAATGCTTCACTGACCAGTACGACTCGGCCGTGTGGTACACGCTCATGGAGCCGCGGCTGCGCCCGCTGGTGAAGGAAAAGGACGAGCGGGTCGACATCCTCAAGCAGGTGTACTGCGAGACCCATCGCCGCGGCGAAGCCCGCCTGCCGCCCGGCCTGGTAATGGCGGTCATCGCCGTGGAGAGCCGCTTCGATCGCTGGGCGGTGTCGTCCGCGGGCGCGGTGGGACTCATGCAGGTCATGCCGTTCTGGCCCGAGCGGCTCGGCATGCGCCGCTACGAGCTGGTGCACGTGGCAGCCAACATCCGCATGGGCTGCGCGATCCTGCGCTACTACCTCGGTTACGAACACAACGACGTGCGCCGGGCGCTGGCGCGCTACAACGGCGCCGTCGGGCGCCGCGGCTACCCGGACCTCGTCCTCACGCAGTGGACGCGCTGGGCCGGGGCGGACGATCTGGGATTCCCCAAGGCGGCGGGCACGCGCTGACCGCTAAAGCCTCAGCCCCCGGCCACAGCGTGCTTCGGCGCCTTCTGCGGCAGCGGCAGCGGCAGCGCGCGCGCCACGCCCTCGCGGCGCGAGTCGGCCGCGCCCTCGTAGGTGCCGTCGGCGCGCCGCACCACGCCATGCAGGCCGGAGTTCTCGGCGTGACCGGTCTTCAGCTCGATGCCGCGCTCGCGCAGGCCGACGACCACGGCCGGCGGGAACTTCGCGATCTCGCCGCTGAAGGTGTCGCCGCGCGCGATCAGGTTGGGCAGCTCGATGGCCTGCTTGAGCGGCATCTTCCAGGCGAGCAGTGCGACCAGCGTCTTGGCGTTGTACTCGAGAATCGCCGAGCCGCCGGGGGAGCCGAGCGCCGCCACGAACTCGCCGCCGTGATCGAGCACGATGACCGGCGCCATCGAGGAGCGCGGGCGCTTGCCGCCGCGTAGCGCATTGGCCACCGGCCGGCCTTCCTCCGCGGGCACGAACGAGAAGTCGGTGAGCTGATTGTTGAGGACGAAGCCACCGACGGTACGGCCGGAGCCGAAGACCGACTCGACGCTGGTCGTCATGGAGACGACATCGCCGTCGGCGTCCACCACCACAAAATGACTGGTGCCGGGCGACTCCGCGCTGGCGTCGCGGCCGCGCGGCAACGGAATTTCGCCGGGGAGCGGAGGTGGGCCGGCATGCTCGCCGATCAGCTGCGCCCGCAGCCGCACGTAGCCCGGATCGAGCATGCGCTCCACCGGTACCGGCACGAAATGCGGATCCGCCACGTAGCGGTCGCGGTCCGCGTACATCAGACGGCTCGCCTGCGCGAACAGGAACCAGGCCTGCGGATCCTGCGGTCCGCGCGCGGCAATGTCGGTGTGGTCGAGGATCGACAGCATCTGCAGCAGCGCTACGCCGCTCGAAGGCGGCGGCGGTACGCACACCGAATAGCCGCGGTAGGGGCGGCACAGCGGATCGCTCGACTCCGCGCGGTAGCTGCTCAGGTCCTTGAGCGTCATCGTCCCGGGCAGCGGCGGCTGGTGTGTCACCCGCACGATCTCCGCCGCGATCGGACCTTCGAGCAGCGCCCGCGGACCGTCCTGCGCGATGACCTGCAGCGTATGCGCGTACTCGGTGTTGCGGAACAGGTCGCCCTCCTCCAGGGTCTCGCCGTCCGCTCGCGCGAACAGGTTGCGCACTTCGCTGGTCGGCGGAAACGGCGAGCCCTCGCCGAGGAACATCGCCAGCCGCGCCGAGACGGCGAAACCCTCGCTGGCGCTGCGGATCGCTGGCTCGAACAGCTCCTTCCAGCGCAGCGCACCCAGGCTGCGGTGCGCGGCATATAACATGGCGATGGCGCCGGGGACGCCGCTGGAGCGGCCGCTGCGCACCGCCATGACGAAGGGCAGCGGCTTGCCGTGCTCGTCGAGGAACATGTCGGGAGTTACGCCGGCGGGCGCCTTCTCGCGGCCCTCCCAGGCGGTCACGTGGCCGGTGTGCGCGTCGTAGTAGAGGAGGAAGGCGCCGCCGCCGACACCGGAGCTCTGCGGCTCGACCAGACCGAGCATCGCCTGCACGGCGACCGCCGCGTCCACGGCCTTGCCACCGCGCGCGAGAATCTGCAGTCCGGCGTCCACCGCCATCGGGTTGGCCGCAGCCACCCACGCCTGCTGGCCGCGGTGCCGGTGGCGGTGGAACCACGACAGCCGCGTGGGCGGGCTCGCCACGGCGGGCGCCGGGGCCTCGTGCGGTGCGGGCGGGACTTCTGCCGGCGCCGGTGCCGCGCCCGGCGGCGGCTCACGGGACTCGGCCGGCGATGACGACGCCTCGGGCGCGGCCTGCGGTTGCAGGGCGAACGCCGCCGGCAACCCCAGACACAGGGCGGCGAGGAGCGCGCTGCGCCAGGGAGCCCTGCGGGTGTGCGTCGGCAGCCGACTCATCAGGCGGTATGAAACCCGCTGCGCACGGCGGTCGGATCGTGGGGAGCGTCGCTCACTTCGACCGAAGTGACCTTGGAGGCGGACGAGCCTATCCATAGCCAGTTGACGAACGCATTCACCACCTTCTCCTCACCGCACGCCAGCACTTCGACGCGGCCGTCGGCCAGGTTGCGCGCGTAGCCGTGCAGGCCCAGCTCCTGGGCACGGCGTGCCGCGGTCGCGCGGTAGAACACTCCCTGCACACGCCCGCCGATGAGACACCTCTTGCACGTCATGCCGCTGACTTCGCACCGGAATCTTCGCGGAAACGCGAATACTACTAGAGACGCTGCAGGGTGGGCGTGCGGATGATGCCGCCCGGTTTTTGTGGCAACTTAGCCGCACATGACGGAAATCCTGGTGCTGTATTACTCGCGCAGCGGCGCCACCGCGGAGCTGGCACGCCAGGTGTGCCGGGGCGTGGAGAGCGCCGCCGGTGCGAGCGCCCGGCTGCGCACCGTGCCGCCGGTAGCCGCACAGAGCGAGGGTCCGGCGCAGCCGGTGCCGCCGAGCGGCGCGCCGTATGCAACTCTCGAGGACCTGCGCGACACGCACGGTCTGGTACTCGGCAGCCCGACGCGCTTCGGCAACATGGCGGCCCCTCTGAAGCACTTCCTCGATTCCACGGCGAGCCTGTGGCTGTCGGGGGCGCTGGCCGGACGGCCGGCGGGGGTGTTTACCTCCACCCAGACCCTGCACGGCGGGCAGGAAACCACGCTGCTGTCGATGATGCTGCCGCTGCTGCACCATGGCATGTTCCTGGTCGGACTGCCGTACACCGAGCGAGCACTGAGCGATACCCGCAGCGGCGGCACTCCCTACGGCGCCTCGCACGTCAGTGGCGCGGGCACGGCGCCGCTGCTCACCGAGGCGGAGAAATCCCTGGCCCAGGCGCTCGGCCGGCGCGTGGCGATGCTCGCGGTGCAGCTGTCCCGCCCCTGAAGCGCGCCCGGCGAGAAGGCGCCGTCAGTCCTCGCCCGGCAGCGCTGCGGCGCGCAATACCTCGCGGATGAACGGCACGGTCAACCGCCGCTGCGCCGCGAGCGACGCCTCATCGAGGGTATCGAGCAGCTCGTAGAGCGTGCGCATGTCGCGCGGCACGCGCCGCTGCAGCCACTGCCAGGTCTCAGGCGGCAGCTCCAGTCCGCGCAACCGCGCCCGCAGTTGCAGGGCGGCGTGCTGCTCCTCTTCGTCCAACGCGCGCAGCTGGAACACCGCGCCCGCGGCGCAGCGTGAGCCGAGATCGGCAAGCGCCCAGCCGAGCAGCGCCGGCGGCACCGGCGCCGCCACGATCAGCCGCGCGTGCGCCTCCTGCAGCTCGTGCAGCAGCGCGAACAGAGCGTGCTCCCACTCGAGCCGGCCGGCGATACCCTGCAGATCGTCCAGGCACAGGCACTGCAGTTGCGGCAGGCCCTCCAGCACTCCCGGGCCGAGCTGCGCCACCTGCGCGAGCGGCACGTAGCCCGCTCGCATGCGCTCCCCCGCCTGGGTACACACCGCCTGCAGCAGATGGCTCTTGCCGCAGCCGGCCGGCCCGCACAACCAGGTGAGGCCGCCCTCCTCCTCGCCCGCGGCCAGCCGCCGCAGGTGCTCGACCGCCTGCGCGTTGCGCGCCGGCAGGAAGCTGGCAAACACCGCGCGATCGGGCAGGCGCACGCCCAGCGGGATCTGCTGCACGTGCGAGCCCTACGCGGTACGCGCCGGCAGGGTCCAGGCGCGCCGTGTGAACGTCAGGATGTAGTACACCCCGGAGAGCACCGTGGTGGTGAAAGTGAGCCACGTGAAGGCATCGAGAACCTCGGGTGGCGGTACGCCGGCAGCGCCATGCAGCAGCAGCAGCATGACATACAGCAGCTGCGCCGCGGTGTTGACCTTGCTGATCACCGTCGGCCGCCCGCGCAGCGGCCCGAACCACAGCCGGAAGATCAGCGCCCCAAGCCCGATCAGCACATCGCGCGCCACCACCGCCGCGGTCAACCACCAGGGCACCAGTCCCAGCCAGGCGCACTCGACGAACACCGTCATCAGCAGCAGCTTGTCGGCAAGAGGATCGAGGAACTTGCCGAGCTCGGAAGTCCAGCCGAAGCGCTTGGCTAGATAGCCGTCGACCCCGTCCGACACCGCGGCGGCGATGAACAGCATGAGCGCCGCAAGCTCGGCGCCCGCGTGCAGCGCGCGCACGATCGGCCAGATCAGCAGCAGGCGGACCAGGCAGATGAGATTGGGGAGGTGACGCACGAGCGCGCTGCTGCGTCGGGCGCTCAGCCCTGCGGCTGATAGCGATACACCAGCCGCGTGCCGCCGCCGGGGCTGCGCAGCAGGTGCGTCGAGCCTGCCAGTCCCTGCTCGAGTCCCGCCGCGCCGCCGCGCACCGTGAGCGCGAAGGTGGCGTTGCCGGCCTCGGCCGCGACGATGTTGGCGCGCCGCACTCCCGGGATACTCTGCAGCAGCTGGCCGACGGCCGCGTAGGCTGCCAGTGAGCCGACGCCCTCGATCTGCACCAGCGCCTCGGCATCGGCATCCGCGAGCGAGCCGGGCTGCTGCGGCACCAGCAGGTCCACCGTGTGATCGATTCCGGCCGCGAGCGGCCCGGTCCAGCTGGCGCTCAGCGCCGGGCTGTACAGCGTCCATTGCAGGGTGCTGTCGGATTCCGCCCCGCGTCCGACCAGCAGCTGGTCGCCACCGTAGCGTTGTCCCGCCTGCAGCAGCGCATCCGCGCCCAACGCATTGCCGCCGGCATCGGCGAGCGCGAGCGGGATCAGGCTGATCGGCAGGCCGCGCTCGGCCGCGACACGCTCGAGCTCGGCGCGGGCCGCGTCGGCATCCGCGCGGCTGCGCGGCGGATCGAGCACCACCAGCGTGAACGGCCGCTCACGCTGCCAGAGGCTGCGGCCCGCGGCGGCGATCGCGCGCTCGATCGCAGCGCCGTCGAACACCACCTGCGACTCGCCGCGCGCTCCGGTCGCATAGCTTCTGACATAGCGGGCGGCATCGGCGATCAGCGCAGCGAACGCCGGATCGTCGGCGGCTTCGCGCCGGCCGGTCGCCCGCACCAGCGCCTGGCGCATCGCGTCCTGCACCGCGGGCAGCGACTGGCTGTCGACGTCGACTTCGTAGGCGCGCACCGGCCGTCCTGCCGTGCACGGCGTCGACAACGCACAGCACGCGACAGCGAGGACCGTCAGCAGTGCGCGCACCTGCCGTGTTGCCGTGGTTGATTTGAGGCCCGCTCGGGACATTGTCTGGATCGCGCGCACCGGAGGGCGGCGCCGGCTACAATACCATACGCGCTGCGCTGTCCACGGCCGCTGAACCACCATGAGCGAAGGCTCCGGCATCACCTACCGCGACGCCGGCGTTGACATCGACGCCGGCGACGAGCTCGTCGAGCGCATCAAGCCACTGGTGCGCCGCGCGCAGCGCCGTGAGGTGCTCGCCGGCATCGGCGGCTTCGGTGCGCTGGTGGAACTGCCGCCCGGCTACCGGCGGCCGGTGCTGGTGGCGGGCACCGACGGCGTGGGCACCAAGCTGCGGCTGGCGATCGACAACGGCCGTCACGACACCATCGGCATCGATCTGGTCGCGATGTGCGCCAACGACGTGGTGGTACAGGGCGCGGAGCCGCTGTTCTTCCTCGATTACTACGCGACCGGCAAGTTGCAGGTCGCGGTGGCCGAGGCGGTGGTGCGCGGCATCGTCGAGGGCTGCGTGCAGGCGGGCGCGGCGCTGGTGGGCGGTGAGACCGCCGAGATGCCCGGTATGTACCAGGACGCCGACTACGATCTCGCCGGTTTCTGCGTCGGCGTGGTGGAGAAGGATGCCATCATCGACGGCAGCGCGGTCGTTGCCGGCGATGCCATCGTCGGGCTCAGCTCCTCCGGCCCGCATGCCAACGGCTATTCGCTGATCCGCAAGCTCATCGCCGTGGCCGGCGCCACGCCGGCCACGGTGCTCGAGGGACGCCCGCTGTTCGAGCGGTTGCTGGCACCCACGCGCATCTACGTGAAGCCGCTGCTGGCGTTGCTCAAGGCCATGCCGGTGCATGCGCTCGCGCACATCACCGGCGGCGGTCTGAGCGACAACATCCCGCGGGTATTGCCCGCGGGCCTCGAGGCGCTGCTCGAGCGCCGCAGCTGGCCGCAGGATCCGGTGTTCAGCTGGTTGCAGCGCACCGCGCGCATCGATGCTGCGCAGATGGATCGCACCTTCAACTGCGGCATCGGCATGGTGGTGATCGTGCCGGCGGCGCACGCGCCCGCGGCGGTGGAGTTCCTGCAGGCGCGCGGCGAGAGCGCGCAGGTCATCGGCGAGGTGCGCGCCGGCGCGCGCGGCGTGTTCATCCGCGAATGAGCGTCACGCGGCCGCTGCGGCTGGCGGTGCTGATTTCCGGACGCGGCTCCAACATGAGCGCCATCGTGCGCGCCTGCCTTGCCGGCGCAATCGCCGCGCGTCCCGTGATGGTGATCTCCGACCGTCCGCAGGCCGCAGGACTGGCCAGCGCGGCGAGCCTCGGCGTGCCCGCAGTCACCGTGGCGGCAACAGCCGGCGCAGCTTTCGAGCGGCAGCTGGGCGAGACCCTCGACGCCGCCCAGCCGCAGCTGATCGCGCTCGCCGGCTTCATGCGCATCCTGTCCGCGGCGTTCGTCGCGCGTTACCTGGGGCGCATGCTCAACATCCACCCCTCGTTGCTGCCCGCCTACCCCGGCCTGCACACCCATCGGCGTGTACTGGCCGCCGGCGACCGCGAGCACGGCGCCAGCGTGCATTTCGTGACCGCCGCGCTCGACGACGGTCCGGTCGTGCTGCAGTCGAAGGTCGCGGTGCGCAGCGGGGATAGCGAAGCCGCCCTGGCCGCGCGCGTGCAGGCCACCGAGCACATCATCTATCCGCGGGCGCTCGGCTGGTTCGCGCTCGGTCGCCTCGCATGGCACGATAACGCTGCCTGGCTGGACGGCCGGCGACTCGACACGCCGGTGGTGGAGGATTTTCGTGCGGCAGTGCCCGGTTGATTGCAGCTCGCGGCGCAGCGGACGGCTGCGGCGCGTGCTCACCGCCGCGCTGGGGAGCGCGCTGCTCGCCGCCGCTGTCGCCGGCGCCGACGAGCTGAAGCCCTTCGAGGCCACCTATTCCTGGATCTGGAACGGCACGACGGTCGCAGTGACGACCCTCAAGCTGGCGAAGAGCGGCGCTGATACCTGGACCTATACCTCGCGCAGCGAGCCGCGCGGCATCGGCAAGCTGATGTCGCAGCGCCCCAGGACCGGGAGCGTGCTGCGGGTCACCGCGGCCGGCGTGCAGGCGTTGAGCTACCAGGGCGACGACGGCACCAGCTCCAACAAGCGCAGCATCGACCTCAAGTACGATTGGGACAAGCATCGCGTGACCGGCGTGTACGAGCAGACCCCGGTCGACCTGCCGCTCACCCCGCAGGTCCAGGACGACTCGTCGATACAGGTGGCGCTGATGGTCGCGCTGCTGCGCGGGCAGACACCGGATCGCTTCGAGCTGATCGACAAGAACTCGGTGCGTGAATACCGCTATGCGCGCGCCGGCCAGGAGACTCTGCAGACGCCGCTCGGTGCCGTGCCCACGGTCATCTATACCAGCAGCAAGGCGAATTCACCGCGCATCAACAGTTACTGGTGCGCACCCGATCACGGCTACATCCCGGTGCGCGTGCAGCAGAAGCGCGCTAACGACGTCGAGTGGACCATGGAGATCCAGAGCCTCAAGCGCGAGTGAGCGGGTAGCGCCGCGGCCAGCGCCTGCCGCTTCAGGTCTTGGGCAGAGTCACGCCGCGCTGACCCTGATACTTGCCGCCACGATCGCGGTAGGACACCGAGCAGACCTCGTCCGATTCGAAGAACAGCATCTGCGCCACCCCTTCGTTGGCGTAGATCTTCGCCGGCAGCGGCGTGGTGTTGGAAAACTCCAGCGTGACGTGGCCTTCCCACTCGGGTTCCAAAGGCGTTACGTTGACGATGCACCCGCAGCGCGCATATGTGCTTTTTCCTAAAGTTACGACCAACACGTTACGCGGGATACGGAAGTATTCCACCGTGCGCGCCAGCGCGAACGAGTTCGGCGGGATAATGCACACATCGCCGGCGAAATCGACGAAGCTCTTCTCGTCGAAGTTCTTCGGATCGACGATGGTGGAGTTGATGTTGGTGAAGATCTTGAACTCGCTGGCGCAGCGCACGTCGTAGCCGTAGCTGGAGGTGCCGTAGGAGACGATCTTGTGACCGTTGGACTCGCGCACCTGACCGGCCTCGAACGGCTCGATCATGCCGTGCTCGCGTGCCATGCGGCGGATCCAGTTATCGGACTTGATGCTCATCTTGCTCCCCGCCTCGCGTGAGCGACGTCGCTGCAACCGGGGCGCGACGCGCAAAGATTACCGCAACCACGGCGACACCGTGCCGCGCACAGCGTGCGCCGCGGGTCGCGGGCGCGAGACTTCAGGTTTCTTCGACCACGATTTTCGGAAACACGCTGCTGCGGTCGCGCGCGCGCATCGCCAGCGCTGCGGCGGTACGGCGCGCCATCTCGAAGTACGGCCGCGCCCGCGGGGCGTCGGGCGCCGCGACGACCGTGGGCCGGCCGCTGTCGGCCTCCTCGCGGATGAGCGCATCGAGCGGCAGCTCGCCGAGCAGCCGCACGCCGTACTCACGCGCCATGCGCTCGCCGCCGCCGGCGCCGAAAATGTGGTCGATGTGCCCGCAGTTCGAGCACACGTGGACGCTCATGTTCTCGACGATGCCGAGCACCGGTACCGAGACCTTCTCGAACATCTTCAGGCCCTTGCGGGCGTCGGCGAGCGCGATGTCCTGCGGCGTGGTCACGATCACCGCGCCCGCCACCGGCACGCGCTGCGCGAGAGTCAGCTGGATGTCACCCGTACCGGGCGGCATGTCCACCACCAGGTAATCGAGAGCGCCCCATTGCGTTTCCCCGAGCAGCTGCGCGAGCGCCTGCGTCACCATCGGCCCGCGCCACACCATCGGCTGCTCGGCGTCCACCAGGAAGCCGATGGACATGGCGCCCACGCCGTGACTGACCAGCGGCCGCAGGTGCTTGCCGTCCGGGGAGGACGGGCGCTGGCCGGCAAGTCCGAGCATCAGCGGTTGGCTCGGTCCGTAGATGTCCGCGTCGAGGATGCCCACCCGCGCGCCCTGCGCCGCCCAGGCGAGCGCCAGATTCACCGCTACCGTCGATTTGCCGACACCGCCCTTGCCCGAAGCCACCGCCACGACGTTGCTGATTTCCCCGAGGGGCTTGAGGTTGCGCTGCACGGCGTGCGAGCGGATCTGCGCGCGCAGCTCGATGGTGAGCGGCGCGGCCACGCCTGCGCCGGCGAGCTGCCGGTCGAGCGCGGCAGCAAGCTCCCCCTGGTACCCCCCGACCGGAAAGCCGAGCACGATGCGCGCCGTGAAGCCCGTGCCCGCGGCGACGACCTCCTCCACGGCCTGCGCCGCGCCGAGCGTTTCGCCGAGATATGGGTCAACGTACGCCTCGAGCGCTGCGCGCACGCGGTTCACGGACTCTGCGGGACTGTTCACGGACGCTTCCGGACTCGTGTTGACGAGGCATTGTAGTGCGTCCGCCCGGCTACCGCGCAGCGCCCGACCGAGGCTGGCCGGGCTCAAGGCTATGGCATAATCGCTGGCAATTGCGAAAGTGGACTCCCTTACCAGACAGCGGCGGCAACCACCGCGGCGCCGGGCGCGGACGGCTCCCTGCCACCTTGCGCGTCCTGCCGCCCGGCAAAGACGCGGCGGACACCCCTGCGGAGTTATTGCTGCGGACAGGCTGAATGAGCTTTTTCTCGAACCTGCGCGCCGACCGGCTGATCACCGAGATCCGGTCCTCCACCGACCCCGCGAGCCCTGCCACGCAGAAGGCAGTCGCGCGGTTGAAGGACGTCGGCCCGAGCGCCATCGAGGCGGTATTCGCCGCGCTGCCCGAGGCCGACCGGGCCTCCACCATGGCGCTGGTCGACGTGCTGGCGAGCCTCGTCAGCCCGAAGACGTTCCCGCAGTTCGTCCGCGGACTGGTCGAAGGCAGCCCGCGCGTGGTATCGGGCATCTCCTGGGCACTCACCAGCAGCCGCAATTACCCGCCACAGCTGCTGCTCGAGGCGCTCGCCACCACGGGTATCTCCAAGCCGACGATCCTGGAGGTGATCGCAGCGCAAAAATCACGCTTCACGGTGCGGGAGCTGCTCAATGCCGCCTACAGCCAGGAGCCCAACGAGAAGGCGGCGTTGTTTCGCGTCATCGCCGACATCGCCGACCGGCAATCGCTCCCTGAGCTCATCGGTCGGGTGCAGGGTAAGGACCCGATCGCGCGCGTGCACATCATCAATACCCTGGCGCGGTTCAACACACCGGAAGTGCAGAACGCCCTGCAGGGGCTGCTGAAAGACCCCAACAAGCTGATCCGCGGGGCGACCCTCGCGGCGCTGCAGCGCATGGACGGCCCCATCGATATCGAGCGCGTGGCGCCGCTGCTGCGCGATCCGGAGATCGACGTGCTCAACCGCGCGATCGACGTGGTCATCAAGGCCAATCACCCGGACACCATGAAGTACCTCATCGAGGTGCTCAAGGACGAGAACGAGAATGCGCGCCGTGCGGCCGTCGAGGTGTTGAACGAGATCGGCAACGCCAACTCGGTGAAGTACCTGCTCGGCTCGCTGAAGGACAGCGACTGGTGGGTGCGCAGCCGCGCCGCCGACGCCCTCGGCAAGATCGGCGGACCCAAGGTGATCGACGCGGTGCTGCAACTGGTGCGCGACAAGGACGAGGACATCCGCCGCGCCGCCATCGAGATCCTCAACCAGACCAAGGACGAGCGCGCGGTGGATTCGCTCATCCAGGCGACGCGCGACACCGACTGGTGGGTGAGCGAGCGCGCGGTCGACGCGCTCGCCGAGATCGGCAGCAAGCGTGCGGTCCCGCGCCTGATGGAGATGCTGCACAGCCCGGCCAGCGGCAAGGCCGCACCCATCGTGGTGCGTGCGCTCGGCAAGCTCGGCGACAGCAAGCTGGTGGACGCGCTGCTGCCGCTCATCGCGCGCCCCGAGCGCGAGATCCGCATCGAGGCGATCCAGGCGTTGTCGCGGGTCGCGGACGAAGCCCGTGCCGAGCAGGTGCGCAACGAGCTGCAGGCGCAGGTCGCTTCCCCCGACCAGACGATCTCGCGCATGGCCGCGGCCGCCGTGACCGAGCTCGATAACCGCATTGCCGGCATCACCGCTCTCGGCGTCGGCACGACCCCGCTGCCGCCCGCGGCCGCCGCGGCCGCGGCGCAGGCGGCGGGGGTGCGTCCGCCGCAGCCGACGACCGCGGAAGCCGCCAAGACGGTGCTGATCTCGGACCAGGCGGTCGCGCAGGCCGCCAAGCAGGCGGAGGCTGCGCGGCTCGACATTCAGACGCTCAAAGCCGGCGACATTATCGAGGGCCGCTACAAGTACATCGACCGCATCGGGCGCGGCGCCTTTGGCACCGTGCTGCTGATGGAGGATACGGTCGTCGACGAGCGGCTGATCCTCAAGTTCCTGAATCCCAACGTCTCGCAGGACGAGGAGGTCATGAAGCGCTTCGTGCACGAGCTGCGTTACTCGCGCAAGATCACGCACAAGAACGTCATCCGCATCTACGACTTCCTGTACATCCAGGGCTTGTACGCGATCTCCATGGAGTACTTCCCCTCGCATACGCTCGGCGCCGAGGTCGTGAACGAGAAGCCGGTCGAGCTCAAGCGCGCGGTGCAGTTTGGCATCGACATCTGCACCGGCATGACGGTCGCCCACCAGGTGGGCATCGTGCACCGCGACCTGAAGCCGGCCAACGTGCTCATCAACCAGGAAGGGCTGCTGAAGATCGTGGACTTCGGGGTCGCCGCCGCGCAGCGCGAGGGCGATACCCAGCTCACCAAGACCGGTTACGTCATCGGCTCGCCGAAATACATGGCGCCCGAGCAGATTCTCGGCAAGAAAGTCGATCAGCGTGCCGACATTTACGCCCTCGGCGTCATTCTGTACGAGGTCCTGACCGGGGTGCCGCCCTACACCCGCGGCGACCACATGTCGGTCATGTACCAGCACGTGCAGGGCAAGGCGCGCGTCGCCAGGGACGTCAATCCCGCCCTGCCCCAGGAATTGTCCGATATCGTGATGCGCGCCATGGCCGTGGACAAAACCAAGCGCTTCCAGACTATGCCTGAGCTCAGCGCCGCGCTCGAGCGCTACGTAACCTGATCTTTCGAACCGTGTCGGGAACGGGCTGCGGCCGGGGTATAGCGGCAACGTTCGCAGCCTGCGGTTGCCAAAGTTCGTGCGTTAGGTCAAATTTCCAAGTTCAAGTTGTTGATCTCAAAGCCATAACCGGCTAAACCAGCTGCCGGGAAAACTCCTTCAGGAGCAACCGCTTGGCGCGCATCGATGCCTTTTTGAAGCTCGGCACCCAGCAGGGGTGCTCGGACGTGCACCTGGCGGTGGGGGTTCCCCCGATGCTGCGGCTGTATGGCGACCTGCTGCCGATCAAGTTTCGCGAGCTGCGGGCGGTGGAGCTCGAGGGCTACATCGCCGAGATCCTCACGAAATCGCAGAACGACCACTTCTCCCGCGGCCACGACCTCGACTTTTCCTACGTGTCGGCGGAGGGCGGACGCTTCCGCGTCAACGTGTTCCGCAAGGACACCGGCATCGGGGCCACCTTCCGCGCCATTCCCTCGGTGGTGCCGACGCTGGAAAAGCTGGCGCTGCCGCCGATAGTGACCAAGCTGTGCGACTTCCACCAGGGCATGGTGCTGGTCACCGGCTCCACCGGCACCGGCAAGTCGACCACGCTCGCCGCCATGATCGATCATCTGAACCAGACGCGCCGCCTCAACATCATCAGCCTCGAAGATCCGATCGAGTTCGTTCACGGCAGCAAGAACAGCCAGGTGATCCAGCGCGAGCTGGGGACCCACATCCCGAGTTTCGCGGAAGGCGTGCGTGCCGCGATGCGTGAGGATCCGGATGTCATCCTGGTCGGCGAGTTGCGCGATGCGGAGACCATTTCCATGGCCATGACGGCCGCCGAGACCGGCCACCTGGTGCTCGGCACGCTGCACACCACCAGCTCCGTGAAGACCATCGACCGCGTCATCGATGCGCTGCCGGTGGAGGAGCGCGAGCAGACCAAGAGCTTCCTGGCGCAGAGCCTGCTGGCGGTGGTCACGCAGGTGCTGGTAAAGACCGCCGACGGCCACGGGCGCAAGGCGATCTGCGAAGTGCTGATGATGACCAAGGCGATCGCCAAACTCATCCAGACCGAGCAGACGCACCAGATACCGACGCAGTTGCAGATGGGGCGCGACCTCGGCATGCAGCTGCTGGACCAGGCGCTGCTCGCCGCCATCGCCGCGCGCACCATCGACCCTGATGACGCCTACACCTACGCCTCGGAAAAGCGCGCCTTCCAGAAGTACGTTACCGATACCAGCATGCTGCCGAAGATCGACATGACTGGCGCGGCGCCGACCCCGGCGGCCAACTCCGCCGCCTGAAGCAGCGGGACACACGTGGCACAGATCGACGCGCTGCTGATCGAGGTGCTGGAGAAGCGCGGCTCGGACCTGCACTTCATCGCCGGCGATCCGCCGCGCATCCGCCTGTACGGCGACCTGTCGCCGCTCAAGTCCGACAAGCTCGTTGCCGCGTCGGTCAAACAGGCGCTTTACGAGATCATGCCGAAGCTGGCCCTGGAGCGCTTCGAGGCCAAGGACGGCGCGGACTTCGCCTACACGCTGCCCGAGCGCGGCCGCTTCCGCGTCAACGTCATGCGCCACCTGAACGGCATGGGCGCGGTGTTCCGCGCCATCCCCTCCAAGGCGCTGTCGCTCGATGAGCTGAAGATGCCCGAGGCGGTGCGGCAGATGTGCCGCGCCAACAACGGCCTGATCCTGGTGACCGGCAAGACCGGCTCGGGCAAGTCCACCACGCTCGCCGCCATGATCGACGACATCAACCGGCGCGTGAAGGGGCACATCCTCACCGTCGAGGACCCGATCGAGTTCGTGCACGAGCGCAAGAACTGCCTCATCAGCCAGCGCGAGATCGGGGTGCATAGCGCGAGCTTCGCATCCGCCGTGCACTCAGCGCTGCGCGAGGACCCGGACGTCATCCTGGTGGGCGAGTTGCGCGACCTCGAGACCATGAGCATCGCCGTGACTGCGGCCGAAATGGGCATTCTCGTCATGGGGACGCTGCACACCAACGGCGCGGCGCCGACCGTGGACCGCATGGTGAACGTATTCCCCTCGGACAAGCAGTCGCACGTACGCACCATGCTGTCCACCTCGCTGCGCGGGGTGGTATCGCAGCAGCTGCTGCAGCGTACCGACAAGCAGGGCCGGGTCGCGGCGCTCGAGATCCTGGTCAATACGCCCGCCGCGTCCAACCTCATCCGCCAGGGCAAGCTCGATCAGCTCGAGAACACCATGCAGGCGGGCGGCCAGTTCGGCATGCGCACCATGGACACCGCGATCCAACAGCTGCTCGATCAGCGCCAGATCAGCGGCAAGGAAGCCTACAAGAAGGCCATCAACAAGGCGAAGTTCGAGGAGCTGAAGGACGCCGGCTGACGCAGCGCGCGTCGCGCGCGCCCGCCCCCGGGCACCACCGGCGGCGCGCGGCAGCCCGGGCGTCGAGCCTGTAGACTAGCGGGAATGGCCCGCAGCCTGTTTGTCACCAGCGCGCTTCCCTACGCCAACGGCCCGTTTCACATTGGCCACATCATGGAGTACATCCAGGCGGACATCTGGGTGCGCTTCCAGAGAATGCAGGGGCACGCGGTGCACTTCGTGTGCGCCGACGATGCGCACGGGGCGCCGATCATGCTCAAGGCGCAAAGCGAAGGCATCACGCCGCAGCAGCTCGTCGCCCGCATCGCCGCGGACCGCCCGCGCTACCTGCAGGGCTTTCACCTCAGCTTCGATCACTGGCATTCGACCGACTCGCCCGAGAACACCGAGCTCTCGCAGGACATCTACACCCGTCTCAAGGCGGCCGGACTGATCTACGCCAAAGCGGTCGAGCAGTTCTATGACCCGGTGAAGGGCATGTTCCTGCCGGACCGCTACATCAAGGGCGAATGCCCGAACTGCCATACCAAGGATCAGTATGCGGACGCCTGCGAGGTGTGCAGTATCGTCAACACGCCGACGCAGCTCATCAACCCGTACTCGACCCTCTCGGGGGCCAAGCCGGTATTGAAGACCTCCGAGCACTTCTTCTTCCGGCTTTCCGACCCGAAATGCGTCGCCTTCCTCGAGGAGTGGCTGGCGGCGCCCGGCAGGCTGCAGCCGCAGGTCGCCAACAAGGCGCGCGAGTGGCTGTCGGGTCGTGGCGAGCAGACGCTCGATGACTGGGACATCTCGCGCGACGCCCCCTACTTCGGCATCCCGATTCCGGATGCGCCCGGCAAGTACTTCTACGTGTGGCTCGACGCGCCGATCGGCTATCTGGCGGCGCTGAAGAGCTACTTCGACCTGGGCAAGGCAAAGGCGAACGGTGAGTCACGCAGCTTCGAGCAGTTCCTGGCGGCGCCCGGTACCGAGCAGATCCACTTCATCGGCAAGGACATCATCTACTTCCACACACTGTTCTGGCCGGCGATGCTCAGATTCGCCGGCCCCCCCTACAGAGTGCCCGACCACGTCTACGTCCACGGCTTTATCACCGTCTCGGGCGAAAAGATGTCCAAGTCGCGCGGCACCGGCATCAGCCCGCTGCGCTATCTGGACATCGGCATGAACGCGGAGTGGCTGCGCTACTACATCGCCGCCAAGCTCAACGCGAGCGTCGAGGATATCGATTTCAACGCCGACGACTTCGTCGCGCGCGTCAACAGCGATCTGATCGGCAAGTACGTGAACATCGCCAGTCGCGCGGCGAATTTCATCACCCGGCACTTTGGCGGCGAGCTGCGCTACAGCGGTGACAGCGAGCGGCTCTCCGCCCTGGCGCAGGCGCAGGCGTTGCAGGTAAAGGAGAGCTACCAGCAGCGCGAGTTCGGCAAGGCCATGCGCGACATCATGGCGCTCGCCGATCGCATCAACCAGGAGTTCGACGCACAGCAGCCGTGGCTGCTGGCGCGCGACCCGGCCAAGACGGCGCAACTGCAGGACGTGTGCTCACGCGCGCTGCATGGTTTCAAGCTGCTGTCGGTGCTGCTCGCGCCGGTATTGCCCGAGGTCGCGGCCCGCGTCGCGCAGCAGCTGTTCGGATTGCCGCGGCCGTTCCGCTGGAGCGATGCCGCGGTGCTGCCCGAGCGGATCAATCCCTATCGCCACCTGATGACACGGGTCGATCCGAAACAGCTCGATGCGCTGTTCGCGACCGAGACGGCGGCGGGCGGCGCCGCGCCGGACGGCGGTGCCGGGCCGATCGGCGCGGTGGATGCGGCTGCGAGCCTTTCCATCGAGGAATTCCGCAAAGTGGATCTGCGCGTTGCGCGCATCGTCGACGCCCAGACAGTGGCCGGCGCCGATAAGCTTGTGAAGCTCACGCTGGATCTCGGCGTGGAAACCCGCACGGTGTTCGCCGGCATCAAGTCCGCGTACGCCCCGGAAGCGCTCAAGGGCCGCCTCACCGTGGTGGTTGCGAATCTTGCGCCGCGCAAGATGAAGTTCGGCGTTTCCGAGGGCATGGTGCTGGCGGCGAGCGCCGAGCACGAAGGGCCGTACCTGCTGTCGCCCGACTCCGGGGCGACGCCGGGCATGAAGATCACCTGAGATTCAGCAAGGCCGCAAAGCGCATGCTTGCCGAAGACGACATCGACGGGCTGCTGCCGCAGACGCAATGCACCCGCTGCGGCTTCAGCGGCTGCCGGCCGTATGCCCAGGCCATCGCGGCCGGCAGCGCCGACATCAACCAGTGCCCGCCGGGAGGCGCGGCGACCATCGCGGCGCTCGCGCGGCTGCTCGGCCGCGCGCCGCTGCCCTTGAATCCCGCCAACGGCACCGAGGCGCCGCCGCTCGTGGCGCAGATCGAAGAGGATGTCTGCATCGGCTGCGCGCGCTGCCTGCCGCCGTGCCCGGTGGACGCCATCGTCGGGGCACATCGGCAAATGCACACCGTACTGGTCGAGCTGTGCACCGGCTGCGAGCTATGCGTCGCGCCGTGCCCGGTCGACTGCATCGTCATGGTGCCGCGTGCACAGCTGCGCGCAGCGGCGCGTGCTCCCAGTGCCGCGGAAAATCGCACGCGCTTCCACGCGCACGGCCAACGTCTCGCGGCACAGGCCGCCGAGCGGGCGGCACTGCTCAGCGACCGCAAGCGCTCGGCGCGCACGGCGGATTGAGGCCAGGGTGCACCCCGCCACGCGTCGCGCCATCTTCCGCCGCCTGCAGGCGGCCAACCCGACCCCGACCACGGAGCTGCTGTACAGCTCGCCGTTCGAGCTGCTGGTGGCGGTGATGCTGTCGGCCCACACCACCGACCGCAGCGTCAACGCCGCGACGCGCCAGCTGTTCCCCGTCGCCAACACGCCCGCCGCGATCGCCGCGCTCGGCGTGGAGGGCGTGAAGCCATACATCCGCCCCGTCGGCCTGTACAACACCAAATCGAAGAATCTCGTGGCCCTCGCCCGGCAGCTGCTCGAGCTGCACGGCGGCGAGGTGCCCGCCGAGCGCGCCGCGCTCGAAGCGCTCCCGGGTGTCGGCCGCAAGACCGCCAGCATCATCCTCAACATGGTGTTCGGCGAAACGGAGATCGCCGTCGACACGCATATCTTCCGGGTCGCAAACCGCAGCGGACTGGCGCCGGGCCGCACCCCGCGCGAGGTGGAGGAGGCGCTGCGCGCCGCGGTGCCGCCCGAGTTCCGCAAGGACGCGCACCACTGGCTCATCCTGCACGGGCGTTACGTGTGCAGGGCGCGCGCCCCGGCGTGTCCGCAGTGCATCATCCGCGATCTGTGCGAGTACCCTCACAAGACACCCGCGCCCGCCCCGCGGCCCTCGGCTGCGCGCCGGGCGCGCGGCCGGCACACGCGGCGCCCCCGCGGTGCCCGGTAGCTCAGTAAGGCCCCCCGTACAACAGCCCGAACGGGCGCTGGTTGCTGAGGTAGAGCTCTTCCACGGTGGCGGGATCGCCGCACGTGAAGGTGCGCTCGGCGATGCGCGTGCCGGTCGGTGGATCGCGGTCGATCAGACAGTAATAGCGCTGCGAGTCGTGCATGACGGGCACGTAGCCCCACTTGACGAATCGCCGGTCCGCCCAGGGGGCGTTCCTCTGCACGTACCACGGCGAACGATCGCTGTACTGCCAGACCGCATAGCGGTCGTGGAGCCGGTAGAAGCCCCGCAGGTAAACGGGCGACGGCTCATCGTTCTGCAAAGCAGCAAGCGGAACCGACACGATCGCGGCGAGCGCGGCAAACAATCCCAATGTGGTGCGCATACGTGCTCCGTAATCCGGCGGAACGAGCCGCGGTACGATCCTACTTCTTAGGCAGATACAGGTCGGTCAGAGTTCCTTCGAAGGCCTCGGCGGCGCCGGCCACCGTCTCGGAGAGCGTCGGGTGCGGATGGATGGTGAGGCCGATGTCGGCAGCGTCGCAGCCGGTCTCGATCGCCAGCGCCACCTCGCTGATCAGCTCGCCAGCGTTGGTGCCGACGATGCCGCCTCCCAGCACGCGGTGGTTGTCGGGATCGAACAGCAGCTTGGTGAAGCCGTCCTCACGGCCGAGCGACAGCGAGCGCCCGTTCGCCACCCAGGGGAACGCGCCCTTCTTTACGGCGGTGCCGGCGGCGCGTGCCTCGGTCTCGGTGAGGCCGACCCAGGCGATCTCCGGATCGGTGTAGGCCACCGACGGAATCACTCGCCAGTCGGCGGCCCGCTTGTGACCGGCGGCGACTTCGGCGGCGACCTTGCCTTCGTGCATCGCCTTGTGCGCCAGCATCGGCGGCGCCGCGATGTCGCCGATCGCGAAAATGTGCGGCACGTTGGTGCGCATCTGACGGTCGACGGGAATGAAGCCGCGCTCGGAGATTTTCACGCCGGCAAGCTCCGCTCCGATGGTCTTGCCGTTCGGCACGCGCCCGACCGCCACCAGCACGCGCTCGAACTGCTGCGGCGGCGGCGCCTTGTCGCCGGCGAAGCTCACGCGCAGCCCCGCGGCCTGCCCCTCGACGGACGCCACGCGGGTGCCGAGGAGAATCTGCTGATAGCGCGCGCGGATTCTCTTCTCCAGCGGACGAACCAGGTCCGGATCGCACCCGGGCATCAGTTGCGGTGTGAGCTCCACCACACTCACGCGGCTGCCGAGCGCGTCGAACACGCAGGCCATCTCCAGTCCGATGATCCCGCCGCCGACCACCAACAGGCCGCCGGCAGTTTCCGGCAGCTCGAGCGCGTCGCTCGAGTCGAGGATGCGCGGATCCTGCGGCAGTCCTGGCAGGCGGGCCGGCTCGGAGCCCGCGGCGATGATGCACTGCTCGAAGCGTATGCGCTCCGGACCGGATGCGCCCACCACCTCGAGTACGTTCGGGCTCACGAAGCGCCCGGCGCCGCGTACCACTTCGACCTTGCGCTGCTTCGCCAGCACTTTCAGCCCGCCGGTCAACTTCGCGACCACGCCGGCCTTCCAGCTGCGCAGCCGGCCGCGATCGATCTGCGGGCGGCCGAAGGCGAGGCCGCGTTCGGACATCTCGGCGGCATCCTCGATGACCTTGGCCGCGTGCAACAGCGCCTTCGAGGGAATGCAGCCGACGTTCAGACAGACTCCGCCCAACTCCTGCCAGCGCTCGACGAGGGTGACTTTCAGCCCGAGGTCCGCGGCGCGGAAGGCGGCCGTGTAGCCCCCGGGACCTGCGCCCAGCACCAGCAGCTGGGCGTTGCGGCCGGCCTGCGGCGAGGGCATGCGCACCGTGTCGCCCGCGCCCTCGGCCGGCGGGGCCGTCGCGCCCGGGCGGGCCGGCGCGGCTTGGGCGGCGGGTTGCGCGGCGGGTCGCGCTGCGGGTTGCGCGGCGGCCTGCGCGGCGGGTTGCGCGGCGGCCTGCGGTGCTGCGGCAGGCGCAGCGCCGACGGAGCCGGGCGCGGCAGCGCCGGGCTCGAGCCGGGCGATCAGCGAGCCCTTGGAGACCTTGTCGCCGCGCTTGAGCAGCACCTCCACGACCTTGCCCGCGGCGCTCGCCGGCACGTCCATCGATGCCTTATCGGTCTCGAGCGTGACGAGCGGTGCATCGACTTCGATGAGGTCGCCGGCCTTCACCAGCACGTCAACCACTTCCACGTCGGCGAAGTTGCCGATGTCCGGGATCGTGAGATCCACGCTCACGGCACGGCCTCGAGCAGGCCGCGCGCCTCCGCCAGCGCCTGGGCGAGCCAGGTAGTGAAGCGCGCCGCCATCGCGCCGTCGATCACCCGGTGATCGTAGGAGAGCGACAGCGGCAGCAGCAGGCGCGGTACGAACGCGCCATCGCGCCATACCGGGCGCATCGCCGCGCGTGACACGCCGAGGATCGCTACCTCGGGAGCGTTGATGATGGGTGTGAAGGCGGTGCCGCCGATGCCACCGAGGCTCGAAATGGTGAAGCAGCCGCCCTGCATGTCGGGCGGCGGCAGCTTGCCGGCGCGCGCCTTCTCCGACAGCGCTCCGAGGCTGCGCGCGAGCTGGTACAGGTCCTTGCGGTCGGCCTCGCGCACCACCGGCACCATCAGCCCGTTCGGCGTGTCGGCGGCAAAGCCGATATTGATGTACTTGCGCACAATGAGGTTCGCGCCGTCCGCATCGAGCGAGGAGTTGAAGCGCGGGAACTCCTGCAGCGCCTTTACGCAGGCGCGCATGATGAAGGCGAGCGGTGTCAGCTTGACGCCCACCGCCTGGGCACGATCCTTGAGGCCGGCGCGCAGCTGCTCGAGCTCGGTGATGTCCGCCTCGTCGAACTGCGTGACGTGCGGGATGTTCACCCAGCTGGCGTGCAGGCGCGGACCGGAGATGCGCTGGATGCGCGACAGCGGCTCGACCGCGGTGGGGCCGAACTGGGTGAAATCGACAGCCGGCACCGCCGGCAGGGCCGGCTTCGCCGCCGCCGCGGGCGGGGCCGCGAGCGCGTTCTTGACGAACGCCTTGACGTCCTCGTGGGTGATGCGTCCCTTGAAGCCGTGGCCGGTCACCTGCGCGAGGTTCACGCCCAGCTCGCGCGCGAACTGGCGTACCGAGGGGCTGGCATGCGCGCGCGAGAATCCCGGCTCGTCGATCGGCGGCAGATCGTCCCGATAAGAGGTCGGCACACCCAGCCGCGAGCGCGGAGTCAGCACCGCACCGGGCTGAGCTGCCGCCGCTGCGGCCGCGGGAGCCCTGGCGGCGGGCGCGGGTGCCGGCGGCGCTTTTGCAGCCGGCGGCGTGGCCGACGGCGGCGCTGCGGCCGGGGGTGCTGCGGGTGCCGCAGCGGCAGGCGCGGTGGCCGCGGCAGGTGCCGCGGGGGCGGGCGGCTCGGCCTCGCGCGCGGGCTGCGCGGCGGCCGCTCTCACCGTGGCGATGAGGTCGCCGCTGTTGACCTTGCCGCCCTTGCTGGTGTGCAGCTTCTCGACCACGCCCTCGGCCGTGGAAGGGACATCCATGGTCGCCTTCTCGGACTCGAGAGTGACCAGCGGCGTGTCGACCGCAATGCTCTCGCCGGGCTTGACCAGCACGTCGATCACGGCGACGTCCTTGAAGTTGCCCATGTCGGGCACACGCACTTCCGTGAGGCCGACGGCCGCATTCATGTCGGGTCCGCTCCCTTCAGCTCTTCCAGGGTACCGGCTTGTCGGGATCGACCCCGAGCGCGTCGATGGCCTTGCCGACCGTCGCCTGGTCGACGCGTGCGTCGTCGGCGAGTGCCTTGAGAGCGGCCACGACGATGTAGTTGCGGTCCACCTCGAAGTGCCGGCGCAGCTCGGCGCGTGAGTCGGAGCGCCCGAAGCCGTCGGTGCCGAGCGTCACGTAGCGTCCGCTCACCCACTGCCGGATCTGGTCGGGCACGATGCGCATGTAGTCGGTCGCCGCCACCACCGGACCGTCGCGCCCGTGCAGCATCTGCCGCACGTAGGGAACGCGCGCCGGCTCCTGCGGGTGCAGCAGGCTCCAGCGCTCGCACTCGAGCGCCTCGCGCCGCAACTCGCTGAAACTCGTGATCGACAGTACGTCCGCCGGGATGCCGTAGTCGTCCTCGAGGAGCTTAGCCGCCGCCAGGCACTCGCGCAGGATGGTGCCCGAGCCGAGCAGGGTCGCCCGCACCTTGCCGCGGCCGCCGATCTGCAGCAGGTAGCCGCCGCTCAGGATGCCGGCCTCCACGCCCGGCGGGATCGCCGGCTGCACGTAGTTCTCGTTCATCAGGGTGATGTAATAGAAGATGCTTTCCTGCTCGGCGTACATGCGGCGCATCCCGTCGTGGATGATCACTGCCAGCTCGTAAGCGAACGCCGGATCGTAGGCCACGCAGTTGGGGACGGTGCTCGCGACCAGCTGGCTGTGGCCGTCCTGGTGCTGCAGTCCCTCGCCGGCGAGCGTGGTGCGGCCCGCGGTGGCGCCGAGCAGGAAGCCGCGCGCCTGGATGTCGCCGGAGGCCCAGATGAAATCCCCGACGCGCTGGAAGCCGAACATCGAGTAGAAAATGTAGAACGGCACCATGTTGATGCCGTGATTGCTGTAAGCGGTGCCGGCGGCCATCCACGAGCACAGTGAGCCGGCTTCGTTGATGCCCTCCTCGATCATCTGT
The DNA here is from genome assembly GCA_035481975.1 of Steroidobacteraceae bacterium. Classification (GTDB taxonomy): domain Bacteria; phylum Pseudomonadota; class Gammaproteobacteria; order Steroidobacterales; family Steroidobacteraceae; genus 13-2-20CM-66-19. The sequence continues at coordinate 12,253 of DATHRC010000003.1, read as the reverse complement.
CCCTTCTTGTCCTCGCGGTAGGACATCAGGGTCTCGGCGTCCTGCGGCGTATACAGCTGCCCGACCGAGGAGTAGATGCCGATCTGGCGGAACAGCCCTTCCATGCCGAAGGTGCGCGCCTCGTCCGGCACGATCGGCACGATGTTGCGGCCGATGTTCTTGTCCTTGAGCAGCATGCTGAGCAGGCGCACGAACGCCATGGTGGTCGAGATCTCGCGCTCGCCGCTGCCTTCGAGCAGCGAAGCGAACGCCTCGAGCGGCGGCACTACCAGCGGCGGCGCGGTGCGCCGGCGCTGCGGCAGGAAGCCGCCGAGCGTGCTGCGCTTGGCGCTCAGATAGCGGGCCTCCTCGGAAGTGCCCTCGGGCTTACGGAACGGCAGGCCGGCGAGATCCTGGTCCGTGACCGGGATATGGAAGCGGTCGCGGAAGACGCGCAGATCCTCCTCGGAGAGCTTTTTCTGCTGATGCGCCACCATCTGCCCCTCGCCGCCCTTGCCGAGGCCGAAGCCCTTCACCGTCTTGGCGAGAATGACGGTCGGCTGCCCGCGATGGCCCATGGCGGCGGCGTAGGCGGCGTACACCTTGCGCGGGTCGTGGCCGCCGCGATTCAGGCGCCAGATCTCCTCGTCGGACATGTTGGCGACCATCGCCTTGAGCTCGGGATACTTGCCGAAGAAGTGCTCACGCGTGTACGCCCCGCCCTTCGCCTTGAAGTTCTGGTACTCGCCGTCGACGCACTCCTCCATCACCCGGCGCAGCAGCCCCTGGTGGTCGCGCGCCAGCAGCGGATCCCAGCGCGAGCCCCACAGCACCTTGATGACATTCCAGCCGGCGCCGAGAAACGCCGCTTCGAGCTCCTGGATGATCTTGCCGTTGCCGCGCACCGGCCCATCGAGCCGCTGCAGGTTGCAGTTGATGACGAAAATGAGATTGTCGAGCCCTTCGCGCACCGGCATGGTGAGCGCGCCCATCGACTCCGGCTCGTCCATCTCGCCGTCGCCGAGGAACGCCCACACTTTCTGATCGGAGGGCTTCACCAGGCCGCGGTGCTCGAGGTAGCGCGTGAAGCGCGCCTGGAAGATCGCCATCATGGCACCGAGGCCCATGGAGACGGTGGGGAACTGCCAGAAGTCGGGCATCAGCCACGGGTGCGGGTACGAGGAGAGTCCGATGCCGGGGCGGCGCGCTTCCTGGCGGAAGTAGCGCAGCTGCTCCTCGCTCAGGCGCCCTTCGAGGTAGGCGCGCGCGTAGATGCCGGGCGAGGAGTGTCCCTGGATGAACACCATGTCGCCGGGGTGCTGCTCGGAGGGCGCGCGCCACACGTGATTGAAGCCCACCTCGTAGAGCGTCGCCGACGAGGCGTAACTGGCGAGGTGTCCGCCGTACTCGGAGGACGCGCGATTGGCGGCCAGCACCATCGCCAGCGCGTTCCAGCGGATGTAGGCCTCGATGCGGCGCTCGAGCGCGCGGTTGCCCGGATATTCCGGCTCGCGCCCGGTGGGGATGGTGTTGACGTAGGCGGTGTTGGGCTTGAACGGCAGGTACGCGCCGCTGCGGCGCGTGTAGTCGATGAGCCGCTCGAGCAGGAAGTGCGCGCGCTCCGGCCCGTGGGTCTGCAACACCGAATCGATCGATTCGAGCCACTCCCGCGTCTCCACGGGATCGAGATCTTCAAGCTTCGGCGGTTCGGTCATGCGCTGTGCTCGCGATGCGCGCGATGCGGACAATGTGGCGGCGCGGTCGCGGGCTCACGGTCGCGCGCGTGTTGGGCCGTGTCGCGTTAGAATGAGTAATGATGGCGAGCAGCGGTAGGTAAAGCAAGTGAGGTCGCCCGGCGTACGCACGCGCGGCGGCCTGCTGCCGCCGAGCGCGCACGCTCCCGCCATCGTCCGCGCTGGCAAGCGCGGCGCCGCCGCGCTCGATGCCGTGCTCGCGATCGTGCCGCACCCGCCGACTGCCGCGGCTTTCCGCCACCTGCCCGAGAGTGCGCGCTGGCGCGAGCTCGATGCGCGTAACCCGGCGCGCGCCGGCGCGGTGCGCAGCAGCGTGCTCGGCAATCAGCGCCAGACGCTCGCGGTGCTCGGCTATCTGCCGGCCGACGCCGGCACCTTCGAGCGTCTCGCCCTCGCCGGGCGCATGCTCAAGGAGACCGCGGAACGGCAACCGCAGACGCTGGGACTCGCCGCCGCCGGCACGCCCGCGGCGGTGGGCGCGGCGCTCGAGGCTCTGCTGGCGGCCGCGCTGGCGCAGGCCTTCGCGCTGCCGAGCTGGCGGGCACCAACGCGCGGCGAGCGGCCCATCCGCCGCCTGGTACTGCTGGGCGATGGGCGGATCGACACGCACTACGCCGCCGCGAGCGCGCGCGGCACCAACCTGGCGCGCTGGCTGACCGCGCTGCCGCCCAACGTGCTCGATGCGCGCGGCTACCGGCGGGCGATCACGCAGCTGGCGCGCACGCACGGACTGGCGCTGCGCTGGCTTGATGAGGGCGCGCTGCGCCGCGCCGGCGCCAATGCCTTCCTCGCGGTAGCGGCCGGCAACGACGCCGGCGGCGCGGGCATCGCGCACCTGCGCTACCGCCCGGCGCGCCACCGCCGCGCCGCACATCCCGACGTGGCGCTGATCGGCAAGGGCATCCTGTTCGACACCGGCGGTGTCAATCTCAAGGCGCATCGCTCGATGCTCGAGATGCACACCGACATGGCCGGCAGCGCCGTGGCGCTGGCGACGCTGGTGGCGCTCGCGGAGCTGCGCGCCCCGTGCAGCGCCGATGCGTGGCTGGCGATCACCGAGAACCGCATCGGTCCGCACGCCTACAAGCCGCAGGAGGTGGTGCGTGCGGCCAACGGCGTCACCATCCAGGTCATCCACACCGATGCCGAAGGGCGCATGGTGCTCGCCGACACGCTGGCACTCGCCGCCCGCACCCGGCCGCGCCTGATGATCGACTTCGCGACGCTCACCGGTGCCTGCGTGTACGCGCTCACCGAACGCATGAGCGGCGTTTTCAGCAACCGCCCCGCGCTCGCCACGCAGCTGGTGGAAGCCGGACGCTCGAGCGGCGAGCGCGTCTGGCACTTCCCCAGCGAAGCGGACTACGATGCCGAGCTGGAAAGCCGGGTGGCCGACATCGTGCAGTGTGCGCTCGAGGGCAAGGGCGATCACATCCTCGCCACGCGCTTCCTGACGCGTTTCGTGCCGGCGGACATTCCGTGGGCGCACGTGGATCTGTCCTCCGCCACCCGTAGCGGCGGGCTGGCGCACGTGAACACCGACGTCACCGGCTTCGGCGTGCGCTTTGCGCTCGAGCTGCTGCTGCGGCGGAACGTGCTGCAGTCGCTGGCGAGTCACTGAAGTGGGCAGCGCCCTCGTCATCCGCCGCCCCGACGACTGGCACCTGCACCTGCGCGATGGCGCGGAGCTGCGCGCGGTGCTGCCGTTCAGCGTGGCGCGCTTCGCGCGCGCCATCGTGATGCCCAACCTGCGGCCGCCGGTCACGACCACCGCGGCGGCCCTCGCCTATCGCGCGCGCATCCTGGCGGCGCTGCCCGCCGCAACGCAGTTCGAGCCGCTGATGACGCTCTACCTCACCGACCACACCCCGGTGGAGGAAATTGCGCGCGCCCGCGCCGCCGGCGGCATCCTCGGCTGCAAGCTCTATCCGGCCGGCGCCACCACGCATGCGGCGGAGGGCGTCAGCGACGTGCGGCACATCGACGCGGTCCTCGCGCGCATGGCGGAAGCGGGGCTGGTGCTCGAGGTGCACGGCGAGGTCACCGACCCGGACGTCGACGCGTTCGACCGCGAGGCACGCTTCATCGATAGCGTGCTGGCCCCGCTCAGCGAGCGCCACCCGCAGCTGCGCATCGTGCTCGAGCACATCAGCACGCGCGCCGCGCTCGAGTTCGTGCTCTCTGCGCGCGACGGCATCGCCGCCACCGTCACGCCGCAGCACCTGCTGCTGAACCGTAACGCGCTGTTCGCCGGAGGCCTGCGGCCGCATCACTACTGCCTGCCGCTGCTCAAGGCGGAGGCCGACCGGGCCGCACTGCTCGCGGCGGTGGCCCGCGGCAGCCCGCGACTGTTCCTTGGCACCGACAGCGCGCCGCACGCGCGCGCGGACAAGGAGAGCGGCTGTGGGTGCGCCGGGATCTTCTCCGCACACGCCGGCATCGAGCTGTACGCGGAGGCGTTTGCGCTGGCCGGCGCGCTCGAGCGGCTCGAGGCGTTCGCCTCCTTCCACGGACCCGACTTCTACGGTCTGCCGCGCAACCGCGACACCCTTACACTGCTGCCGGAGGCCTGGGAGGTACCGGCGCACTACGCCTTCGGTGCCGGCGAGCTGGTGCCGCTGCGGGCCGGCGAGCGTATCGGCTGGCGTCTCGCTTAGATGAGCGCTTTGTTTAGAATCGTCGCATGAGCGAACCGCTGCCCGTCGCTGCGCCGGCCGAGCCGGCGGCCGTGCCCGCCCCGGCTGCCGGGCTGATGGCGCGGCGTTTTCGCGGCTACCTGCCGGTGGCGATCGATGTGGAGTGCGGCGGCTTCCACGCCGCGACCGACGCGCTGCTCGAGATCGCGGCGGTGCTCATCGACATGGACACCGACGGCACGCTGCGCCGGGGTGCCACCCACAACTACCACGTGCAGCCGTTCGCCGGTGCGCGCCTCGATCCGGCGGCGCTGTCGATCACCGGCATCGATCCGTACCATCCGCTGCGGCCGGCGCTGCCGGAACGCGACGCGCTGCAGAGGGTCTTCCGCGAGATCCGCCACGCGGTGCGCACCTACCAGTGCCGGCGCGCCATACTCGTCGGACACAATGCCGCGTTCGACCTCGGCTTCCTCAACGCCGCGGTCGCCCGCGCCGAGGTGAAGCGCAATCCCTTCCATCCGTTTTCCTGCTTCGACACGGCGACGCTCGCCGGCGCAGCCCTCGGGCAGACGGTGCTCGCCAAGGCCGTGAAGGTGGCGGGACTCAACTGGGATGCCGAGAGTGCCCACAACGCCCGCTACGACGCCGAGCGCAGCGCGGACATCTTCTGCCTGGTGTGCAACCGCCTGCGCGACAGCTATGCCGCGGCCGCCGAGTGCGCCCGGGAATTCGGCTGGCTCGGCAGCAGCACCGAACCCGGCGGCGACGAGCCCCCGGAGACGGAGATCCCGCCGCTGTAGCGACGCAGCGGGCGGCTACCTGGTGGCGCCCACTTCGGCGAGCAGCTTGCGCAGCTCACCGCTCTTGTACATCTCGAGGGCGATGTCGCAGCCGCCGACCAGCTCGCCCTTCACGTACAGCTGCGGATAGGTCGGCCAGTTGGAGAAGCGCTTGAGCGCCTCGCGCAGCTCCGGCTCCTCGAAAATGTTGACGTGTTTGAACTCGGCCCCGAGCGCACGCAGCGCCGCGACCGTCTGGGCGGAAAATCCGCACTGCGGAAAGTCCGGCGTGCCCTTCATGAACAGCACCACCGGGCTCGAGCCCAGCTCTGCCTTGATTCTCTCCACCACTTCCATCGCAAGCACCTCGTAGGTTTTCCGTCGTTCGGCGAGCTCGGCCAACAGCCGCCATTGCTCCTGGGCGCTCATCGTCGTCCAGCGGCCGATCTCCTCGCCGCTGCGCAGACAGCCGATGCACAACCCCTGCGCGCCGAGGCGGCAGACATTGATGCACGGGGACGGCGGACGATCGGCGGGCATGTAGCCCTTAGGCCTGCGGCACGCATTGAATTATGGGGGTGCCTCGCCTATTCTTCAAACGCCCGCAGGTCACGGGATCCCATAGAAACAATAACTTGGAGATCTAACGCCATGAATCCCCTGAACAACCACCGGCAATCGCTGATCCTGGGCATCGTGGTCGCGCTGGTGTTGGCGGTGCTGATCGGCGGCACTCATTTCTACGAGCTCGGGCTGGCGCGCTGGTTCCACATCGTCTCCGGGGTGTTCTGGATCGGCCTGCTGTACTACTTCAACGTCGCCCAGACCCCGGCGCTCGCCGACGCGGCAGCCGACAAGGGCGGTCCGGGCGGCGCGGGCATCACCAAGTACGTGGCGCCGCGAGCGCTGTTCTGGTTCCGCTGGTCGGCGCTCGCCACCTGGCTCGGCGGCGCGTGGCTGCTGGGGCGCGGCGGGAACTTCCTCGGCGCCTTCACGCTCGGCGCGCTGCCGGGTGCCTCGCCGCCCGGCTACCTGCTGACCATCGGCATCGGCGCCTGGCTCGGCACCATCATGCTGTTCAACGTGTGGGGACTCATCTGGCCTAACCAGAAGAAGATCCTCGGCATCGTCGCCGCCACCGACGAGCAGAAGGCGAAAGCGCGCAAGATCGCCGGCACCGCCTCGCGCGTGAACTTCGTGCTCTCGATCCCCATGCTCATGTGCATGGCCGGTGCCACCCACGGACTGCCGTTCATCGGCCGCTAGCCTGAGCAGGGCCGCCGTGCCCGAGCTTCCCGCCGATCTGGGCAGCCAGGTGGAGGCGGCGCTGCGCGAAGACATCGGCGGCGGCGACGTGACGGCGGTGCTGGTGCCGGCGGCGCAGCAGGTGCGCGGCGCAACCGTCACGCGCGAGGGCGGAGTTCTCTGTGGCCGCGCCTGGGCGGACGAAACCTTCCGGCGGCTCGATAGCCGCGTGCGCCTCGACTGGCGCGCGGACGACGGCGCACGGCTCGAGCCCGCGCAGGTCATCTTCGACATCAGCGGCCCGGCGCGCGCCGTGCTCAGCGGGGAGCGCACCGCGCTCAATTTCCTGCAGCTGCTGTCGGCCACCGCGACCGTTACCCGCAGCTTCGTCGACGCCGTGGCCGGCACCGGCTGCCGCATCCTCGACACCCGCAAGACGCTGCCCGGGCTGCGCAGCGCCCAGAAGTACGCAGTGCGCTGCGGCGGCGGCGACAATCACCGCATGGGTCTCTACGATCGCGTCCTCATCAAGGAGAATCACATCGCGGCCGCCGGCTCGATCACCGCGGCGATCGCGGCCGCGCGCAGCAGCGCTCCGGGCATCACCGTGGAGGTCGAGGTCGAATCGCTCACCGAGCTCGAGGAGGCGCTGAGCGCCAAGCCGGACGTGGTCATGCTGGATGAGTTCAGCCTGCGGGACCTGCAGGCAGCGGTAACGCTCAACCGCGCCCGCGGCGGCCACGCGAAGCTCGAGGCGTCCGGCAGCGTCACGCTCGAGAGCGTGCGCGCGGTCGCTGCGACCGGGGTCGACTACGTCTCGGTCGGCAGTCTCACTAAGCACGTGCACGCACTGGATCTGTCGATGCGCCTGAGCTTCGGCGGCGGTTGAGGCCGCGCCCGTCGCCGTGGCGCGCCGCTGCGCCACCGCGTTTCAGTGTGCTGCGATGAAGGATCTCGCAGCCGCGACGCAGAAGGGTGCCACCAGCGTCACGTGGTAGGCCTCGAAAACCGCAGCGGCGCCGCCATCGGTCGCCCCATTCGCAACAGCCTGCGCCGCAACGGCCGCCTTGGCGAGCCGGAAGCCCTGCTTGAGGGAGGCATAAGGATCGTCGGCGGTGGGCGCGGACTCGAGATCGAGGACGCTGACGGGGGCAGAGGGCGGCGACTGCGACGTCCAGTAGTTCTGCATGAGCTCGGTATTCAGCCAGAAGACGACCGGATCGAGGTCGCCGCCGCACAGCAGCGCCGGGGCGGTCGGGCTGAAGGAGCGCAGGTCATTACGTTGCAGCGCCTGCCGCCACGGCAGGCCCGGAGCCGCGGCGGGCAGACCCGTTGTCAGTGTGGGGAAACCGCCATCGGGGTGTGCCTGCGCGTCGAGCAGATAGCTGAGCCGATAGCTGTTCAGGATCAGGTTGTCCGCACCGAACCCCAGCGCGAAAACCGGGGCGAGATCTGCCGGCGTCGTTGGCGGGGTGATGTCGGCGAACTGCGGCGTCGGCGGTGTCGAGCTGAACAGGGCGTACTGCGGCAGCTTGCCGCTCGCGTAGAGCTGACTTCGCAACAGCGTGCTCGGCAGCAGCGAGTCGATTCCGCTCGCATACTGCGGCTCGAACACGTCCGTGGCGCTCGCGTAGATGTTGCCGTAGGCGTGCTGGTACGCGGTCGCGAGAAACGTGGTCGATACCGGGGCATCACCATTGACCTCTCCATAAAACACCGCATCGGCGAACGCGGCCAGCGCGTAGGGGCCCGACATCGGCACGGTGGCGTCGACCCGCATGCCGGCTGCCTGCATGGCGCGCAGCGTGGCCATGGCAACATAGCCTCCCTCGGAGTAACCGATGAGGAACAGCTGCCCGCTATCCTGTACCGTCGTCAGCGACGCAAGCGGCAGCGCCGCGCGCGCTGCCGTCAGCGCGTCGATCATGTCCTTGGATTGCTGATCGCCAATCAGGTATGGATGGTAGGGGAGCGTCGAGGTGTCGTAGCCGGCGTAGTTCGGCGCGACGACGATGTAGCCCTGCGTGGCAAAGAGCGCTGCGAGCAGCAGCGTCTCTGCATTATGCATGTCGGCCATGTTGAAGGTGCGCTCGGTGCTCGTACCGTGCGCATACTCGACGATCGGCCGCGAGCCGGTGCAGCTCGCCCCGGCGCCTATCGGCACCATGAGCGCTGCCGATGCGGTGGTGGGCTCGTCGGCGCCTCCCACCGTCTCGTACTCGATGTGGTACATCAGGATGTCGCACACCGGCGGACCGCTGAGCGACAGCACCTGCTGGTTCGCGGCGGCAGCGTTCAGCTCGGCCAGCAGCGCAGAGGTCGTAACTGTCGATAACAGCTGCGGTGGCGTCTGCAACAGCGCGCCGCGCTGCGGCGGCCCGCCGTTCGAGCCCGGCTGCATCCCGTTGCCGCCCCCACCGCAGCCGGCCAGCAGCAGCGCCAGATGCCAGTTCCCGAGCAGGCGCATGGTTTTTCGGATCCTCTGAATTGCCCGCCCCCCCTGCTTCGAGACAGCCGTCAGTCGGTGAAGTTCAGCACCGCCGACATGAGGCGCGTCGCGAAGCTGAACGAGGCGCGCGGCTGGAGCGGTGGCTTGGAGCATGCGCTAGACTCCGTGCGGTTGCGAGATGGGAGGCAACGATGCGCCTGACCGAAGACAGGCAGCCATGATCTCTCACATCCGATTGCGCAGGCTGCCGCTGGTTGCGGCGCTGCTGTGCGTGACTCACGCTGTTGCGGCGCAGCTCGCTCCCCCGGCGGATGTTCCGCAAGCGCTCAGCGCGCCCGCCGGCGCGCGACTGCTGCTGGCGGTGCACGCCTCGGGCGTGCAGATCTACGGGTGCGCGCCCGCCGCGGACGGCAAACTGCAGTGGACACTGAAGTCACCCGACGCGCAGCTGCGCGACGCCCGGGGCGCCGTCGTCGGCCACCACTCCGCCGGCCCCAGCTGGCGCTACCAGGATGGCAGCGAGATCACCGGCAAGGCGGTGGCGCGCGCTGATTCCCCCGACCCGCAGGCCATCCCCTGGCTGCTGGTGAACGTCGTCGGCCACTCAGGCAGCGGCCTGTTCGCGCAGGTGACCCACGTTCAGCGCCTGCACACGCACGGCGGTGCGGCGCCGGCGGCCGGCTGCGATGCGACCACGCAGGGGCACGAAGCGCGCATCCCCTACACCGCGGACTACTACTTCTACGGAGCCGTGGCGAAGTAAGATCGGCGGCGCACCATGCGGCAGCTCTCTCAGCTGGCGGCGATAGCCTGCGGCGCGCTCCTGCTCGGCCGCTACGCGCACGCCGAATCGACGCCGGCCGACTGCCACGTGGGCGCCTACCGGCTCGCCGACACGAGTCTTCTCGACATTGCCCCGGGCGAGGGTGACAGCCTGCGCTGGCGCAGGTTCGACGGTACCAGCGGCGCCCTGCACTCCCGGCCGGACGGCCGCTGGGCGAGCACCTACGGGTGGACCGATCGCCCCGACGGACACAGCGCGTCCTTCGCCGCATGCACGAACGGCGAGATCCAGTTCGATGGGCTCGCCGGGCGGCGTATCGACTTCGACGTGACCGAGACGAAGTTCCAGGGGCGCGGCGTCGAGCTCGCCGGTCGCCTGGTCATGCCGCGGGGCAGCGCACCGCTGCCGATCGCGGTGCTGGTGCACGGTGCCGAGCACACCTCGGCGCGCGACTCCTATGCGCTGCAACGCATGCTGCCTGCCGAAGGCGTCGGTGTTTTCGTGTACGACAAGCGCGGCACCGGCGCATCCGGCGGCCGTTACAGCCAGGACTTCGACCTTTTGGCCGACGACGCGGTCGCGGCCATGCGCGAGGCGCGGCGCCTCGCGGGTGCGCGCACCGCACGCATCGGCTATCAGGGCGGCAGCGAGGGTGGCTGGGTCGTGCCGCTGGCAGCGGCGCGCGCAGCCGTCGACTTCGCTGTCGTAAGCTTCGGATTGGCGGTCTCCGTCATCGACGAGGACCAGCAGGAGGTGGCTCTCGAGATGAGCCTGAAGGGCCATGGCCCGCGCGAGATCGCCGCGGCTCAGGAGGTGGCGGCCGCCGCCGAAGCGGTGATCGCGAGCGGCTTCACCACGGGGTTCAAGCGCTTCGATGCCGTGCGGGCCAGGTACCGCGACGAACCCTGGTACAAGGACGTGCATGGCAACTATACCTGGGCGTTGCTGCCCTATAGCGAGGCGGAGCTGCGCGCCAAGGCCAAGGCGTACGACTGGGGGACGCCTTTCCGCTACGACCCCATGCCGACGCTGCGCGCCCTGGACGTTGCGCAACTGTGGGTTCTCGGCGAGGACGATCTCGATGCGCCAAGCGCCGAGACCAGCCGCCGCATCAGGACGCTGCAGGCCGAGGGGCGCCCGATTACCCTCGCGCTCTTTCCGCACGCCGAGCACGGCCTGACCGAGTACGAGTTCAATGCCGCCGGTGAGCGGGTGTCGACGCGCTATTCCGCAGGCTATTTCGCCATGATGCGCGACTTCATGCGCAGCGGGGAGTTGCCGGGGACCTACGGCGCCAGCGTCATCACCCGACCCGCCGCCGCGGCCGGCGGCGCTGCGGGGGGGCCCGCCTCAAGCCACCGCTGACTTCAGCACGCGCTGCGGCTGGGCGACACCGTAGCCCTGCGCATAATCGACGCCGAGGCTGGTGAGCATCTGGATGATCTCGGCGTTCTCGGCGAACTCGGCGATGGTCTGCTTGCCGGTGAGATGCCCGATCTCGTTGATCGAGCGCACCATCTCGCGATCGATCGGATCGCGCAGGATCTCGCGCACGAAGCTGCCGTCGATCTTGAGGTAATCGACCGGGAAGTGCTTGAGGTAGCCGAACGAGGACAGCCCGGTGCCGAAGTCATCGAGCGCGAACTTGCAGCCGAGCTCCTTCAGCGCCTGGATGAAGCGATTCGCCTGCGAGAAGCTCGCCACCGCCGCCGTCTCGGTGATCTCGAAGCAGATCTTCGAGGCGTCGAGCCCGCTGCGATGGAACTGGTCGATGACGAACGGCAGGAACTTGTCGTCGCCGAGACTTTGCCCGGAAAGGTTGATGGAGCATTGAAACAGGTTCTGGCGCTCGTCGGCCTCCGACACCAGCCAACGGAAGGCGTTCTCGATCACCCAGCGGTCGATCGCCGGGGTGATGCCGTAGCGCTCGGCGGCGGCGATGAAGTCGTTCGGCGCCACGATGCGCCCGCTCTCGTCCTTCATGCGCAGCAGCAGCTCGTAGTGCGCGCCGACCTCGACGCGCTGCAGCGGCTGGATCGCCATGCGGTAGAGCTCGAAGCGTCCCTCCTCGAGCGCCGCGTTGATGCGTGCCGCCCACTGCATCTCGCGCCGCCGCCGCATCAGCTCGATGTCGTTCTCGGCGAAGCTGTGGACGCGGTTGCGGCCGCCTTCCTTGGCGGCGGCACAGGCGCTGTCCGCGGCCGAGAGGATCGAAGCGACGTCCTCGTTATCGGCGGTGATCGGCACCACGCCGATGCTGGCGCCGAGGCGGAACACCCGGTCGTCCCAGGTGAAGCGGAAGTTGCGCACTCCCTCGCGCAGCGTCTCGGCGGTACGCATCGCCTCATCGAGCGAGCAGCTCTCCAGCAGTATGCCGAATTCGTCGCCGCCGAGGCGCGACAGCGTATCGCGCCAGCGCACCTTGGATTTCAGCAGTGCGCCCACCTGGCCGAGCAGCGCATCGCCGGCGCTGTGACCGCAGGTGTCGTTGACGATCTTGAACTGGTCGATGTCGAGGTAGCACAGCGCGTAGGAGGCTTCGCGCGCCTTGGCGCTCTTCAGTGCCCGCTCGAGACGGCTCTCGAATTCGCGACGGTTGACCAGCCCGGTCAGCAGGTCGTGGC
>DATHRC010000002.1:0-7677 GCA_035481975.1 Steroidobacteraceae bacterium | reverse complement strand
CTGGTGACGTAGAGATCACCGCTGCTTGGGGTGGCCTGTCCGCTGCGGGAGATCCGCGCTTCAACCACCACCTTGTCGAACTGCGAGAGCCGTCGCGAGGGGATCATGGCCATGGAGTCATCCAGGTGGAAGCTAACCGGCCAGGCGGCCGCCGTGGTGCGCAGAACCGCGAGCGGTGGGCCGGGTGAGTCCGCCGCTTTCGCGTAGATGAACAGGGTCGCGTCATGCTGGACGCGATCGGCAAGACGGCTGTCGACCGAGACGGTCCCGGAAACTTCCGCAGCGCTCGCTGCGGCTGGCGGCGCCACCGCACCCGCGGGTGATGCGCTCGCCGGGGCGAGTCCCGCGAGCGAGGTGTCTTCCGCAATGTTGCCGTCGATGATGCGCGCGTCGGGAGAATCGGAAGGCAGCGCCGACCGCAGCCTCTTCCACCAGGTGAGCGCGTCGGCGAAATGGCGTTGCTCATGTGCCTGACTCGCCTTCAGCCACAGCGCCTTCGTGTTACTGGGATCCAGAGCGAGTGCGCTGTCGATCGCGCTGCCCGCGGCCCCGGTGAGCGAGCCCCCGGTGAGCGACGCGAGCACATCCGCGTAGTCCGCCCAGGACTGGGCCGTCATGCCCTTCAACGCAACGACTCTCGCCAGGGCATCGCGTGCAGCGGGGTTGTCGTGCTGTGCACGGCGCAGGTCGGCGAGCGCCAGCCAGCTCTGCACGTCACGTGGGTTTGCCTTGACCCGCTGCTCCAGCTCGGCGGCCGAGGCTGCGGTGGCAGCCGGCGCAGGTGTGAGTTCGGCAGAGGCCGGGCGGGTCTCGGTGGCAGTCGCCGCGGCCACCAGAGCCCCCGCGCTCATTTGGCTTACAACGCCCGCGCTGGGGTTGGCGGCCCGGGACCGCGCGCGGCGGGCATCGTCGGAGCGTCCCATGAAGTCGTAGGCCTTGGCAAGGAGTGTCCAGTCATCCGCCGTGCCCCCATTGCGCGCCAGACGCGCCTCGAGAGCGGCGACCTCCGCTTCCATCGACTTCGCGGCTGCGCCCGACTTCTCGGATGCGCCCGACTTCTCGGACGCGCTGACGGCAGGCGCAGCAGCCGGTGCCATCATGGTCGCTGCGGCTGGCCGGCTGGCGAGTGAGTGGCGCGAGCCGATCGCGATATAGATGATCGCCGCGGCGGCCGCAAAGGTTGCGACAAACGCGCCCGCAACACCGTAGCGCATGCGCCCGCGTCCGAGAGTAAGCGCGGTGCGCCACAGGGGAAGAGCGACGAAGCTCGCAGCAACCCCCACCAGCGCACCTGCGATGAACCAGAAAAAAGCGATAAGACCCCCTCACCAACACGATTGTGAACTTGGAGCTCAGTCACGCGCGGATGCGACAATACACATGATCCGCGCGCACGTCGCGATGTCTCAGGCTGCCGACATCCTGTCTCCAACTACCGACAAAAACACCGGAGAAAACAGGTAATTACAAGCATTCGGAATGACTGGTAGAGTGCGCACGCGAGCACGCCATGACAAGTAGGGGAAAGCCCCATTCGTGAATCCCGTCACAGAGTTTAGTGTGCCGCCACGTGTCCAATGGCGCGCGCCCGATTGTTCGGTGCGAACGTGCCGCGCTGTGTACCACGGCGGCGCAACCAGTGTGGTGTTGCTTCGATGAATTCACTGACGATGTATCTCATATACGGGTTGCCCGGCCTGGTGCTGCTGGTGTGGCACGTTCTGCGTCGGCGGCGTCTCGAGAGGCTCAGTGTCAAGGCGCTGGAGCAAACCGGCGCCGCCGAGCCGGCATCGCTTCACCCGATCATTGATCCGCTGCGCTGTATCGGCTGCGCCTCGTGCGTCAAGGCCTGTCCGGAGCAGTCGCACCACACGGTCCTCGGCATCGTCGACGGGCGCGCCGTCCTGGTGAGTCCCGGAGATTGCATCGGCCACGGAGCATGCAAGACCGCCTGTCCGGTCGATGCCATCAAACTGGTGTTTGGCAGCGAGCGGCGTGGCGTCGACATTCCCATCCTGACGCCCAGCTTCGAATCGACGGTGCCAGGCATTTTCATCGCCGGAGAGCTCGGCGGCATGGGGCTCATCCGCAACGCGCTCGAACAGGGACGGCAGGCGGTCGAGGCGATCGCCCAGAGTCGCAAGGCGGGCAACGACCGCCTCGACCTGCTCATCGTCGGTGCAGGTCCGGCAGGCTTTGCCGCCGCGCTCACCGCCAAGGCCAAGAGCATGCGCTGCGTGACGGTCGAGCAGGAATCCCTCGGCGGCGCTGTCTTTCAGTATCCGCGCGGCAAGCTGGTGATGACCGCACCGGCGACCGTGCCACTCATCGGCAAGGTCAATTTCCGTCAGACCAGCAAGGAGGCGCTGCTGGAATTCTGGCAGGACGCCGAGCGCAAGACCGCCGTGAAGATCAATTATAAGGAGCGCGTCGAGGAGATTACGCGCGACGGCGACGGTTTCACCGTCAAAACCAACCGTGGCACCCACCGAACACGCAGCGTCCTGCTGACGATCGGGCGCCGCGGCACGCCGCGCAAGCTGGGCGTGCCGGGCGAGGAATTGCCGAAAGTGGTCTACCGGCTGATAGACCCGGAACAGTATAAGGGTCAGCACGTGCTGGTGGTCGGCGGCGGCGACAGCGCGCTCGAGGCCGCCGCCAGCATTGCCGAATCTGGCAGCGGCGGCGTGGTGCTGTCGTATCGCGGGGCGGAGTTCGACCGCGCCAAGGCGCGCAATCGCGAGCGAATCAATGCGGCCGCGAAGAACGGCCAGCTTCAGATCATGATGAAGTCGAGCGTGAAGCAGATCGACGCGGAATCGGTGACCATCGAAGGGGACAGCGGGATCTCCAAGGTCCGCAACGATGCGGTCATCGTGAGCGCCGGAGGCGTGTTACCTTCGGATTTCCTGAAGCGTGTGGGAATCACGGTCGAAACGAAACGTGGCACGGAGTAGGCAGGCGCTCCTTGCCGTGCTCGGCGTGCTGGCGGCCGGCGCGGCTCTGGCGGCCCCACGACAGGCTCCGCGCCCGGCGGATCCGCTCGAGGGCGTGAAGACCGCGATCCGCCTCAAGAACTTCACGGAGGCCGCGACGGGGCTGCAACGGCTGGCCGCCGCCGGTAACGCCGAGGCGCAGTATCTGCTCGCGGCGTTCTATCTCAACGGGGTGAACGGGCCGCGCGATCCGGCGCAGGCGAAGGCCTGGCTCGAGAAGTCCGCCGGCCAGGGCAACGCGCGCGCTGCGTTCAGCCTGGCGAACCTGTTCGCCGACTCGGACCCTCCTGACAGCCAAGCGGCAGCGCACTGGCTGGCGCGCGCGCGGCAGCTGGGTTTCAGCGCTCCCCCACAGGCGCCTGGCGCCGCCGGCACGCAGCCGGGACCGCCGTCGAGTCTGCTGCCTGCTGCGCAACTGACCGATCCGGCGGTCAGGCGCGAAGCGCTGTGGCTCGCCGCCGGTGATGGTGACGTGCCGAGTCTCGAGATACTCGCGGATCCTGCGCTGGTGTCCGCGCGCGACGAATTCGGGCGTGGCGCGCTGGCGCGCGCAGCGGAGGCTGGTTCGGCCCCGGCCATTGCGCTGCTCATTCGGCGGGGCGCGGCGGTTGACGCCGCCGATCAGCATGGCGTCACGCCGCTGATGCTGGCGGCCCGCGCGGGCGGGCCGGCGGGCGTCGAAGCGCTGCTCGCGGCGCATCCCAACATCGGTGCGGCTGATCAGAGCGGCAACACGGCGCTGATGCACGCCGCCATGGGCGGCCGGCTCGCGGTGGTCGATCGGTTGCTGGCCGCCGGAGCGAGCGTCACGCCCCGCGACCTGCAGGACTGGTCGGCGCTCGATTTTGCCGAGGTCAAGGGCGCAGCTGACGTCGTCGCGCGCCTGCGCGAGAAAGGCGCGACGGCCCTGCACCGCAGCGCCATCGTGTCGGAGAGCCCGCCGACTTCGGTGCAGAGAGCCCAGCGTGATCTGTACGCCGGGTGGCCCGACCTCGCCGTCGCCGCGAGTCGTGAGACCCCCGAGCTGATGCAGGCAGTGCTGGCGCGCGGCGCGGATCCCAATGCGACCACTCCCGATGGGATGCCGATCCTGACGGTCGCGGCGCTGAGCGGCACCGCTCCTCTGGTCGAGGCTTTGCTCGCCGCGGGAGCTCAGGCCGCGCGCGCCGACCGGCGCGGTAACTCGGTGCTTCTCGACGCCGTGCGCATCGGCCGGGAAGACATCGTCGTCAGCATGTTGGCGCATGGTGTATCGCCGGATGGTCGTCGGGAGGATCCCGAGTCCCCGCTGCTGGCGGCCGCCAAGGCGGGGCACGCCGGCATCCTGCGCGCGCTGCTCGCGGCCCACGCGCAGCCCGATGCGCGTGACGAGCATGGCACCAGCGCGCTGATGGTGGTTGCGCAGACTGCCGACTCGGAGTCGCTGCGGCACCTGCTCGATGGCGGAGCCGCCACGGAAGGCGTGGATAAGGCCGGTCGCACCGCGTTGTGGTACGCGGCACGCGCGGGCAAGCTCGAGGCCGCCCGGTTGCTGCTGGAGCATGGTGCCAGCGCCGACCACGCGGATAAATCCGGGGAGAGCGCATTCGCGGCCGCCTGCGGTGCCGCCGCCACTGCGATCGTGGATCTCATGCTCGCCAAAGGGCCGAAGCTCGAGGCGCGCACCGTGCGCGGCGATACGGCGCTGCTGCTCGCAGTGAACGCCGGCGCCGTGGAGATCGTCGACAAGCTGCTCACCCGGCGCGCCGACAAGGACATACAGAACGAGTTCGGTGACACCGCGCTCATTATCGCCAGCCGCAACGGCAACGCGGCTCTGGTGCAGCGCTTGTTGAAGGCCGGCGCCAGCACGCGGCTGCGCAACAAGGACAAGGCAAGCGCCGAGGACGTAGCCCGTGCACGCGCCTTTTCGGCCATTTCCGAGCTGCTCAAGAACGCCTGAGGCGCGTCTGCAACACCAGCGCCTTGGGCGCATGACGCCGGCCGGCGCCGCTGCGCCGTAAGCACGAGCCACGGACCAGGATGCTGTCGCCGCGAGCCTCGAAAATTCAGTCGCTTAGCGCCACCAGGAAATCCTGTCCAGGGACTCTCGGGCGCAAAAAGTGGGTGGGGCTGCGTTACATCGGCGCCTGTCTGTACAATTGCGGTCGCAACCCACGCCTGGGTGGCGAAATCGGTAGACGCAAGGGACTTAAGAAATTGAGCACCCGGCTCGGAAACGGCCGGTGTGAATGGGGTCAAATTCGGTGGAACAGTAACACCTCAAGTGTCTGCAATACCGAGCTAAGCCCTGGTCGACGCGGCCAGGGAAAGTGTAGAGACTTGATGGCCCCTGCCTAATCCGTGCGCGCAAAACGAGTGTTGACGGGACGGCAAAGGTAAAGTCCAGACCACAAATGCGGGCGATGCCTGCAGCAGTGAAAGCTGTAGTGGTATGAAAATCCCTTGGGGGACACCCCGTGCCGGTTCGAGTCCGGCCCCAGGCAGATCAGGCCATCAGGCTTCGGTTCTCCGGAGCTCGCGCCCCTGCGGGTAGAGCCGGCGCTCAGTGATGGAACGTCGCATCCGAGACTCGGTGATGCGGTCCGGGCAGACTCCTTGTAATTGTTGACTGCGTCGTATCGCTGTAGACGTGGCAGGCACCACTGCAGTTGGCCAGCTCACTGGCGGTGTAGTTGAGACCCTTGATCGTCTTGGGGTGCGCTGCGGGCTTGAAGTCCTTCGCGTGACAGCCGGCGCAGGTGCCGGCGTTGGCCGCTGAGGGGTAGGGCACCCGGTCGGTATCGGAGGTGTGACAACTCGTGCAGCTCAGCGCCGTGCGGTGAGTGCCCGGGTAGGCGGCGCTGGTGTGCCGGAAGCGGATGACGCTCCAGTCCGGGTAGCTGTGACAGGTGGCGCAGTCAAGGCGCGTGATCATATGCCCGGGCGACAGGCCGACGGCGCCGCCGTTGTTGTGGCAGGTGGCGCAGCCGCTGGTGAAGCTCGAGTGATCAATCCGCGCCGGTTTCCAGGCGAGCGTGCCGTGGCAGACATCGCACTGCTGGGTGGTCGGAATGTGGGTGCGCGGCATGCCGATGGCCTGCACGGAGTTGTGGCAGGTGGTGCAGGTATGCGGGGCGACCGAGGCGTGATCAAAGCGCGCCGGTATCCACGCGTTGGTGGTATGGCAGCTCGCGCAACCGGCGCTGGTCGCGAGGTGGCGCGAGGGCTTGCCCATCGCAATGACGCCGTTGTGACAGCTGACGCAGGTGCCGGTGACCTGGGTGTGATCCACGGTCCTCACCGGCAGCCAGGCGAGCGTCGTGTGACAGCTCTGACAGTTGTTGCTGGTGGCGAGGTGGGTGGCGGGTTTGCCGCTGCCACTCGCTGCGGTGTGACAGGTGACGCAGGCGGTTGCGGTGACCGTTGCGTGATTGAAAGGACCGGTAGCCGGGGCTGGCGCGGTGGTGGCCGGCTGCGCGAGCGCAGGCGCGGCGGCGCCAGCCACAGGCGCGACGACAGCCGGCGCAGCCGTCCCGGCGCGCAGGGCGGGACCCGCGCCCGTGCGGGCGGTGACGCCCGTGGCGGTCTTCGTGGGAGCGGTTGACACGGTCGCTACCGGCCGAATCGCGAGCTTATCGCGCGAACTATGGCAACCGGATCCGCCGCAATCCACGCCGGCGTGATGGTTGGCGCTCGGCCGCACCCACAGGCGTCCGTTGGTCTTCCAGGTCATGCCCAACTCGTGGCAGCTGTCGCACTTCATCGATACGACGTACGCGTGCTTCATGACGGTACCCGAGAACGCCGTGAACACGGCCGCCGAGTGGCACAACTCGCAGGCCAGCGTGGCCGTGCCGTTGGGCGGATTCGACGGAATGTGTCCGGTGGCGCCGGAGGGCGGCTGCTTGAGGGTCGGCGGCGCCATGTTGTAGAAGCTCAGCCCATACGCATGGCACTGCGCGCAATTGCTGGTGATGCCCGCATGCCCGGTCGCACCCATCACGTAGAGGACAAAGTTGCCCGCGGTCGTGTGGCACTGGGCGCAGGGTGCGGTGGTCGGAATGTGGTTGGGCGGCTTGGCGCTGCTGCCCATCTGATTGGTGGAGAAAGTCGGCGTGGTCGTGTGGCAGCCGCTGCACTCGCCCGAGGTCGGATGGGCCTTGTCGTATGCGGTGGGGCGCGAGTCGCCCCACGTGGTCGCGGTGCCTACCGCCATCCCCAGGTAGGGCGCGGTCTCGTGACAGGTCGAGCAGGCGCCCACCACCGCCACGGTCGTGTGGCCCGCGACCGTGAGCGTCGGCGTGTTGACGTTCGCCGTGCCGAGCCTGAAGCCACCGGGGTTCACATTGGTCGTGGTGTGGCAGCCCGAGCCGTTGCAATTCAGGCTGCCGATCGGGATGTGATTGCTCGGCGTGGTGACAATGGTGACGTTGTAAAAGGTCTTCGCCACCGCCGGACCGTGGCAGGTCAGACACCCGGTCACACCCTGGTGCGTGCCGGTGACCGAGTAGAGCGCGTAGTTGCCTGCAGTCGTGTGGCACTGGGCGCAGGCCGCCGTGGTTGGAATGTGGTTCGAGGGTTTAGCGCTGCTGCCCGACTGATTGGTGGCAAACGTCGGGCTGGTGGTGTGGCAGCTGTTGCAAGCGCCGCTGGTCGGGTGCTTCGAGTCGTATGCGGTGGGGCGCGAGTCGCCCCACGT
>DATHRC010000001.1:0-17994 GCA_035481975.1 Steroidobacteraceae bacterium | reverse complement strand
TTAGACCGGAGGCTTTGCGTCCCCACCTTTCGATGGGTTTGCCATTCAAGACCGCGTGAGGATGCACCGCGGCTCGGGCGGAAAACAGCGACTGCTCGCTAAAATCAGCGGCGCGCCCCTACGCAGTTACCGCAAGTGATCGCGCGCACCCAGGCAGGCGCGCGCGCCAGCGGGTAGGGCAGCGTCGCATCATTGCGACTTCCGCGGCCTTCTTCCCGCATCGCGAGCAGCGCAACCGCGGCGCAAGTGCCTAGACGGTCATCGCCGAAGGGCATTGCCATGAATGCATGGATGGCCTTGGCCGCGCGCTGCCAGGCGTGAAAGTCGCCGCAGGTCTCACAGCGGATCTGAACAAGTGAGGCCGTCCTTGCCAAGAACGGGCACGACGGAGCATGACCGGGCGATGCCTAAGTCTTTGTTTTCAGTTACGCTTAGACATGCCCGGTCACGTTCATCAAGTGCCTAGACGGGACGTGTACTCGAATGTCGAGATATCGGACGAGGTCCTGGCGCGCATTTGATCCGGCTGGCGCCGCGCCCGCTGCGCTGGCGGCGAGCGTGCGCATTCTCGGTCTCGATCCCGGCTCGCGGCGCACCGGCTTCGGAGTGATCGAGTGCCGCGGCCTGCAGCTGGTTTCCGTGGCGCACGGCTGCCTGAACGTCGCCACGATGGCACCGGCGCGGCGGCTGCGGCTGATCTTCGAAGGCCTCAAGGCCCTCATGTGCGAGCATGCGCCGGCGGAGGTTGCTGTCGAGCGGGTATTCGTCAGCCGCAACGCCGACAGCGCGCTCAAGCTCGGGCAGGCGCGTGGTGCCGCGCTGTGCGCGATCCCCGCGGGCATTCCGCTGTTCGAGTATGCACCGCGCGCCGTCAAACTCGCGGTGGTGGGCTCGGGCGCCGCGGAGAAGTTCCAGGTGGCACACATGATCCGCGCGCTGCTGGCGCTCGCCGAGCTGCCCGGCGCGGACGCGGCCGATGCGCTCGCCGTGGCGGTGTGCCACGCGCACGCGCGCCGCGTGGCGCTGCTGGCGCAGCAAGCCACGCCGCTCGCGGGCGCCGGCCGATGATCGGCTCGCTGCGCGGCCGGATCGCCGCCAAGAGCCCGCCGCAACTCACCGTCGAGGTCGGCGGCCTCGGCTACGAGCTCGAGGCGCCGCTGTCGACGTTCTTTCACCTGCCGGCGCTCGGCGAGGAGGTGCGCCTGCTCACGCACCTGGTGGTACGCGAGGACGCGCACGTGCTGTACGCCTTCGCCACCGAGGAGGAGCGGCGGCTGTTTCGCAGCCTCATAAAGGTATCGGGCGTCGGGCCGAAGATTGCCCTGGCGCTGCTGTCGGGGATCAGCGTGAGCTCGTTCGCCGAGTGCGTGCAGCGCCAGGACGTCACTGCCCTGACGCGCGTGCCCGGGGTGGGCCGCAAGACCGCCGAGCGGCTAATCGTTGAGATGCGCGACCGCCTCGCGGCCCCGGAGCCCGCCCCGGGTGGTGGCGCGGCGCCGGACGCCGGGGCGAGCGCTGAGAGTGAGGCGTACGGGGCGCTGGTGGCGCTCGGCTACCGCCCGGCGGAAGCCGCGCGCTTGCTCAAAGCGGTGGCTCCCGGTACACACTCCACCGAGGAACTGATCCGCCGCGCTCTGCAGGGCGCGGCGCGGGAGTAGGCCGTAAGTCCGTGACATCCGAACCCATCATCAGCGCTGCGGTGAACGCCGAGGACGAGGCGGTCGAGCGGGCGATCCGCCCGCGCAGCCTCGCCGAGTACGTCGGCCAGACGCCGGTCAAGACGCAGCTGGAGATCTTCATCAGCGCCGCGCGGGCGCGCGGCGAAGCCCTCGATCACGTGCTGATCTTCGGGCCCCCCGGGCTCGGCAAGACCACGCTGGCGCACATCATCGCCGCGGAGCTCGGCGTCAACCTGCGCCAGACCTCCGGTCCGGTGCTCGAGCGACCCGGAGATCTCGCGGCGCTGCTCACCAACCTGCAGGCACGCGATGTGCTGTTCATCGACGAGATTCATCGCCTGGCGCCGGTGGTGGAAGAGGTGCTGTACCCGGCGATGGAGGATTACCAGCTCGATCTCATGATCGGCGAGGGGCCCGGGGCGCGCTCGATCAAGCTCAATCTGCCGCCGTTCACGCTGGTTGGCGCGACGACGCGCGCCGGGCTGCTCACCTCGCCGCTGCGCGACCGCTTCGGTATCGTGCAGCGGCTCGAGTTCTACGCGGTGGAGGACCTGGAGCGCATCGTGCGGCGCTCGGCCGCCATTCTCGGAGTGAGCATCGACGATGGCGGCGCGCGGCGCATCGCGCAGCGCTCGCGCGGCACCCCGCGCATTGCCAACCGCCTGCTGCGCCGGGTGCGCGACTATGCGCAGGTGCGGGCCGACGGACGCATCGGCGAGGGGGTCGCCGACGCGGGACTCGATCTGCTCGAGGTCGATGCCCTCGGCTTCGATACGCTCGACCGCAAGCTGCTGTGCGCGATCATCGAGCGCTTCGACGGCGGCCCGGTCGGCATCGACAGCCTGGCGGCGGCGCTC
Source organism: Steroidobacteraceae bacterium (assembly GCA_035481975.1). Lineage (GTDB taxonomy): Bacteria > Pseudomonadota > Gammaproteobacteria > Steroidobacterales > Steroidobacteraceae > 13-2-20CM-66-19. The sequence goes on along the minus strand of DATHRC010000001.1, from coordinate 15,458 downwards.
GGCGAGGAGCGCGACACGCTCGAGGACGTCACCGAGCCGTTCCTCATCCAGCAGGGCTTCCTGGTGCGCACCGCCCGCGGCCGCATTGCCACCCGCGCCTCCTACCTGCACTTCGGGCTCAAGCCCCCCGAGCGTGCGGCGACGCTGCCGTTGTTCGAAGGTGAGCGGTGAGCGCCTTCTCCTGGCCGGCGCGCGTCTACTGGGAGGACACCGACGGGGGCGCGGTCGTCTATTACGCCAATTACCTGCGCTTTCTGGAGCGTTCACGCACCGAATGGCTGCGCGCGCACGGCCACTCGCAAGGCGAGCTCGCCGGCCGCAGCGGTATCCTGTTCGCGGTGGTGAGCCTGCAGGTGGAGTACCGCGCGCCGGCACGCCTCGACGACGAGCTGGAGATCACCTGCGAGCCGCGCGCCCAGGGCTCGGTCTCGGTGCGCTTCACGCAGCGCATCTACCGCAAAGGTCAGGGCGCCGCGGCACACGCGCGCGGACTGTTGCTGGAAGCGCAGGTGCGCGTCGCGTGCGTCGACGCCCGCAGCTGGAAGCCGCGTCGCCTGCCGCAGTTCGTGCTCGATGCGGTGGCGGCGGAGGAAGCGGCGCATGGGTGAGCCGCTTTCCATCATCAGGCTCATCGTGCAGGCGAGCGTGCCGGTGCAGTTCGTCATCGCGCTACTGCTGCTCGCCTCACTCAGCTCCTGGGCGATCATCTTTCGCAAGAGCCGCATCATCGGGCGCGCACGCCGCGAAGCGGACCGCTTCGAGGGGCGCTTCTGGTCGGGGGATGACCTGGCGCAGCTATATCGCGCCATCGAGTCACGCGGCGGTGCCACCGGCATGGCGGGCATCTTCGAATTCGGCTTCCGCGAGTTTGCACGCCTGCGCCAGGGCTCCGCGGGCAGCGATCAGCTCCTGGAAGGGTCGCGGCGCGCGATGCGCGTGGCGCAGCTGAAAGAGATCGATCGGCTCGAGCACAACCTGGTCACGCTCGCCACCGTGGGCAGCACCAGTCCCTACGTCGGCCTGTTCGGCACCGTGTGGGGCATCATGAGCGCCTTCTCATCGCTCGGTAACGTGCAGCAGGCGACCCTGGCGCAGGTGGCCCCGGGCATCTCCGAGGCCCTGGTGGCAACCGCCTTCGGCCTGTTCGCCGCCATTCCGGCGGTGGTCGCCTACAACCGCTTCGCCGACCAGGTGACACGCCTTGAGGTGCGCTTCGACGCTTTCATCGAGGAATTCTCGACCATCCTGCAGCGGCACGCGACGCGCGGCGCCGGCGGGGGCATGGGTGCCGGCACGAGTGCCGGCGGGACTGCGGCGCGCTAGGCTCATGGCGCAGACTTCTCGCGGCCGGCGGCTGATGGGCGAAATCAACGTCGTACCCTACATCGATGTTATGCTGGTGTTGTTGATCATTTTCATGATCACCGCGCCGCTGCTCACTCAGGGTGTCAAGGTCGATCTGCCCAAGGCCGGGGCGGAACCTCTGGAAGCACAGCGACTCCAACCGCTGGTGTTGTCGGTTGATCGGGCCGGCCGGATGTATCTGAACATCGGCGGCAACCCGGCGGCGGCGCTCGACGAGCAGACGCTGGCCGCGCGCGCCACGGCGCTGCTGGGCCGCGAGCCTGACACGCCGGTGCTGGTCAAGGCCGACAGCGCGGTTGCTTACGGGCGTGTGGTGGAGGCAATGGTCATCCTGCAGCGCGCCGGGGCGCGCAAGGTGGGCTTCATCACCGACCCGTTGCCGCCGCCACCGGGCCGGGACCGCGGGAGCTGACACGGCGCCGTGCGGACGCATCGGGTGAGTGATCGCTGGATATCGATCGGCCTGTCGGTGCTGCTGCATGCGGCACTGCTCGCGGCGCTGGTGTACGGTTGGCTGCTTTTCCGACGGCCGCCGCGACCCGCGCCGACGCTGGCGATCGAGGCCACGGTGGTGGACGCACGCAGCCTGCGCGGTGCACAACGGCCGCCGCCGCAGCCCACGCCGCCCGCGGCGGCGCCGCAGCCGCCGCCCGAATCCGAGGGGCCGCCGCAGCCGACGCCCGAGGAGCTGGCGCAGCGCGAAGAGCAGCGCCGCCAGGCCGAAGCCGCGGCCGACGCCGAGCGACACGCCGCGGAGCAGAAGGCCGCGGAGCAGAAGGCCGCGGAGCAGAAGGCCACAGAGGAGACGGCCAGACAGGCGGAGCAGCAGCGCAAGGCGCGCGAGGCGGAGGCGCAGAAGCGTAACGCCGAGGAGCGGCAGCGGCAGGCCGATGCGCAGGCGGCCCGCGAGGCGGCCCGCGAGGCGGAAGCGGACCTGAAGCGCGGTCTCGCCGCCGAGGAGCAGGCCGCGGCGGCGCGCTCGGGCCCGGCGCTCGCCAACTGGCAGGCGCAGATTGCCGCGAAGATCACGCGCGCGTGGCTGCGGCCGCCGACGGCGCGGTCTGGAATCGAGTGCATGTTGTATGTCACACAGGTGCCGGGAGGGGAGGTAACACAGGTGCGCATCGGGCAATGCAACGGGGACCAGGCGGTACGCGAGTCGATCGAGGCCGCGGTGTACCGCGCCTCGCCGCTGCCGCCGCCGCCCGACCCGGCGCTGTTCGACCGCAATCTCAGGATCAACTTCAAGCCGGATTGATGGACATGCGGCAACTAACGACCCCTTGCTACCCGCGCCTGCTGCGCCGGCTCACGGCGGTGCTGCCGCTGCTGGCGCTGCTGGCACTGCCGGCAGCGCGCGCGGAGCTGCAGATCGAGATCACCTCGGGCGTGCGCGATCCGGTGCCGATCGCGATTGTGCCGTTTGCGCGCGCCGCCCCGGCCGACGGCGGCCTCGATGTCGCTGCCGTGGTCCAGCACGACCTGGAAGGCAGCGGCCGCTTCCGCGCGCTGGCGCGCGAGCGCATGCCGGCTACGCCCACGCGCGCGGACGAGGTGGCTGCCAGCGCGTGGAAGGCGAGCGGCAGTGACTACGTGGTGGTCGGCCGCATCACCGAGCTAGACGCCGCCAATCTGGCGGTGGACTTCGATCTGGTGAATACGCTCACCGGCACACGGTTGGCGACGCAGCGCTTCGTCGGCGGCGCGAGCGCACTGCGCAACGCCGCGCACCGCGTGAGCGACGCCGTCTACCAGAAGATACTCGGCGTGCGCGGCGCCTTCGCGACGCGCATCGCCTACGTGGCGGTCGACGGCACGCCTCCCGCCCAGCACTATCAGCTGGTCGTCGCCGACGCGGACGGCGAAAACGCCCACCTGGTGCTCGAGTCGCGCTTCCCCCTCATGTCACCGGCCTGGTCACCGGACGGCCAGTGGCTTGCGTACGTCTCTTTCGAGAGCAAGCATGCGGCGGTGTACGTGCAACTGGTGCGCAGCGGCGAGCGGCGGCAGGTTTCGGCCCGCGCCGGCATCAACGGCGCGCCGGCCTGGTCGCCCGATGGGCGCAAGCTGGCGCTTACCCTGAGCGGCACCGGCGGCAACCCCGACATCTACGTGCTCGAGCTCGCCTCGCAGAACCTGATACGCATCACCGACGACCCGGCGATCGACACCGAGCCCGAATGGGCACCCGACGGCCGCTCGCTGTACTTCACCTCAGACCGCGCCGGCTCGCCGCAGATCTATCAGATCGGTGTCGCAGCCGGTGCGCGTCCGAAGCGCGTCACCTTCGGCGGCGCCTACAGCGCCCGGGCGCGGGTGTCGGCGGACGGCACGCAGCTCGCCATGGTGACGCTCGACAGCGGCAACTACCGCATCGCGGTGCAGGACCTGGCGAGCGGGACGGTGCGGGTGCTGTCGCATGGTCACCTGGACGAATCGCCGAGTTTCGCGCCCAATGGGGCTACACTTATCTACTCGGAGCGCGAATCCGACCGCGGGTCGCTGGCGACGGTCTCGACCGACGGACTGACGGGGCTGCGCCTCAAGGCCCCGCAGGGGGAAGTGCGTGAACCGGCTTGGGGTCCGTTCAACAACCCCTGAAGGCGCAAGGCGGAGGTAGCGGAATGATCGCAAGGCTCTCTATACATCGGGCGATGGCTGTGCTGCTGTTGGCGGCGGCGGTGAGTCTGGCCGGCTGCGCGAGCAAGCGCCCGAAGGAAGCGCCGGCCGCGCCGGCGAACGGCGCCGAGGGCGGGGCACAGGCCGGCGGCTCGCTCAGCGCCAACGCCAACCGCGGCGCCGATGACGAGATCCCCGGCCCGCAGGCGGGGTTGCTGGCCACGCGCGTGGTGTACTTCGATTTCGACAGCAGCGAGATCAAGGGCGCCGGCACGGACGTGGTCGCGGCGCACGCGAAGTTCCTCGCCGCGAACCCTGCCGCCCGGGTGCGGCTCGAGGGCCATACTGACGAGCGCGGCTCGCGCGAGTACAACATCGGCCTCGGCGAGCGCCGTGCGCAGTCGGTGCGCCGCGCGCTGCTGCTACAGGGAGCAGCCGACGCGCAGATCTCCACCGTCAGCTACGGTGAGGAGCGGCCCGCGGTGCCCGGACACGATGAGGCCGCCTGGGCCAAGAACCGGCGGGTCGAGATCATCTACCTGGCCGCGGGACCGGGAGCGCCCGCCCCCGCGGCGCCGCCGCCGCGCTAGATGGTGTTGCCATGGTGAGGATGTCCGCTGCCCTGGGGCTCACGCTGCTCGCGGCCGCCTGCGCCAGCACCCCGCCGGAGCAGGACCCGGTGCAGCTCAAGCTGGCCGAGCTCGATGCGCGCGTCGCGCGCATCGAGCGCGGCGGCGCCAACCAGGTCGAGCTCTCGCAGCGCCTGGATGAGGTGCAGACCAGCCTGCGCGAGCTGCGCGGGCGCCTGGAGGAGCTCGAGCACAGCAACGAGGCGCTGCGCAAGCAGCAACGCGACCTGTACGCCGATCTCGACAAGCGCATCGTTGCTGCCGGGGGGGCTGCAGGCACCGCCGCGCCCACGGGCGGGGCGGCCAGCGCGAACCCTCCCGCATCGGCGGCGGCGGCGCCGGGCAGCGCGGACAACGCCGGCGGCGGCGCGGCCGGCAGCAACGCGCCTTCTTCGGTTGAGCAGGCGGTGTACAACCAGGCGTTCGACGCGCTGAAGGCGGGCAGCTACTCGGTGGCGATCACCGGCTTCAAGCAATTTCTCGGCACCTACCCGGCGAGCCCGCTGGCGGACAACGCGCAGTACTGGCTCGGCGAGGCGTACTACGTGAACCGCGACTACGATGCGGCGGCCGGGGCTTTCCGCACCGTAATCAGGAAATGGCCGGACTCGCGCAAGGCGGGCGACGCGCTGCTCAAGCTCGGCTACACGCAGTTCGAGCAGAAGCAGTACGCGGCTGCGCGCGTGAGCTTGCAGGAGGTGACGAAGAAGTACCCCGGCAGCGACGCGGCGAAGCTGGCCGCCGAGCGGCTGAAGCGCATCCCCGCGCAGCCGGCGACACCCGCGGCGCAGTAGACGTTGGGCGAACCGGCCGGCGCCCGCGGCGCGGCGCCTAACGGGAGCGACGGGAGCGACGGGAGCGCGCGCACGCGATGACGCGCCTGAAAATCACCGAGATCTTCCATTCGCTGCAGGGCGAAGCCGATACCGTGGGGGTGCCGACGGTGTTCGTGCGCCTCACCGGCTGTCCGCTGCGGTGTCAGTACTGCGACACCGCCTACGCCTTTCACGGCGGGCAATGGTGGCAGATGCAGGACATTCTCAACCGGGTGCGCGAGTTCGCCACGCGCTACGTGTGCGTGACCGGGGGCGAGCCGCTGGCGCAGAAGGCCTGTCCCGCGCTGTTGACGCTGCTGTGCGATGCCGGGCTGCGCGTATCGCTCGAGACCAGCGGCGCCATGCCGCTCGCAGAGGTCGATCCACGGGTGGTAAAGGTCGTCGACGTGAAGACGCCGGCTTCCGGGGAGGAGCGCCGCAATCGCTACGAAGAGCTGGCGCAGCTCGGAGCGCAGGACCTGGTCAAGTTCGTAATCTGCGACCGCAGTGACTACGAGTGGAGCTGCGGCAAGCTGCAGGAGCTGGCACTGTCACAGCGCTGCACGGTGTTGTTCTCGCCGAGCCACGAGCAGCTGCCGGCGCGCGAGCTCGCCGACTGGATTCTCGCGGATCGCCTGCCGGTGCGCTTCCAGATCCAGCTGCACAAGTACCTGTGGGGCAACATAGCAGGCAAATGAGCGCAGCAGTGACGCAGCCGCCGGCAGTGGTGCTGCTCTCCGGAGGGCTCGATTCAGCCACCGCGCTGGCGATCGCCCGCGAGCAGGGCTTTGGCTGCTACGCGCTGTCGGTCGACTATGGACAACGGCACGCCGCCGAGCTGGCGGCGGCCGGTCGCGTCGCCGCACGCGGCGGTGCCGTGCAGCATCGCATCATGCGCGTCGATCTCGCGGACATCGGCGGCTCGGCGCTCACCGATGCGTCCATCGCAGTCCCCGAGCAACCGAGTGCCGGCATACCGATCACCTACGTGCCGGCACGCAACACCATCATGCTGGCGCTCGCGCTGGCGTGGGCGGAGGTGCTTGGCGCGCGCGACCTGTTCATCGGTGTCAACGTGCTCGACTCGAGCGGCTACCCGGATTGCCGCCCGGAGTTCATCGCGGCCTTCGGTGTGCTGGCGGCGCTGGCGACCCGGGCGGGCGTGGAAGGCAACCCCTGCCGCATGCGCGCACCACTGATCAACTGGACCAAGGCGCAGATCATCCGCGCGGGCCTGCGCCTCGGCGTGGACTATGCGCAGACCGTGTCCTGCTACCAGGCCGACGCGCAGGGGCTCGCCTGCGGCCGCTGCGACGCCTGCCGGCTGCGCCGCGACGGCTTTGCCGCTGCCGGGTCCCCGGACCCGACCCGCTATCAGGGGCTGTAGTATCATCCCGCGCCCGCGCGGCGGGCCTGCCCGGAGCCCAAGGCCGCCTGCCGGTTTTTCGCCGGGGCGTTAGCTCAGTCGGTAGAGCATCGGACTTTTAATCCGCTGGTCGACGGTTCGATTCCGTCACGCCCCACTTCACCATCAACGACTTACGACCCGTTTTGGACCCGAAGGCGACCGTGGCGAGCGGGCCGCTAGTTTTGCTTTGCACAAACAGCGCTGCCTTGCGTGTGAAAGCGCTTCTCTATGTCGGCGTTCCAGTTGATGACCGCATAAGCACAAGCACCCTCGCTAAACCCCGGTACGGAATAGATGGTGACGCCGTGCGTTGTGTAGAGTGTAAGAATCAGAACAAAAGCATTCATTTGTTTAGCTCCCTTGGACTCTCTATTTGTGAACGAGCACCCGCACCCGCGAAATGTTGCGTAGTGACGGAGCCTGCACGTGCATGCAGTATAGAGAGAGCCTGGCGTACTGTCGGACCTCTAGGTATCGCAGCACCTACGCATGAGGACGGCGGCCACTGGCGTCCTTTGCTGCTCCTGGTTCAGCGAATTACTCTGTGGCGGTGGCGCGAATTCCTTTCCCGGAAGCTGCGCTGGCCAAGGAGGAACAGGGCGGTTACCTGCATACCGAGGCTTTGCAAGGAGTTCGGAGTTTTGCGCTGTGGCCGCTCGACCAGGCGGCGCAGTCCTGCTTTGGTAAGGATTCCTGGCCAGCGAACACGCCGGTTCCCCAGGCATGGCTCGAATTTGATGTCGATGACGTTGCCGGCGCAACTGCAGAACTGGAGTCGCGAGGCTATCGAACGCTCATCAAGAACAAGAGGGAGCCATGGGGGGTCAGACCGTCACACGATTTCTTTCCCAGGAGGGATTGCTGGTTGGTCTGACCAACACTCCAGCGCTGGGTAATCCTGGGCGCGGTTTGTCGGGCTGACAATCATCGGCAGAAGTTGCGGCCGCGCTGATATGCGTGCGCGGTGGGGCCGGCGCCGTCAGCGAATGTGATGCGTCGCACAAAAACAGCATCCTTTGCGCGCCGCAAGGATTTTAGGTGCGCTACCGAACACAGGGTTTCCCCGACAGCGTGGTGAAATTATTGACAAGTTGGGTTATGACGCGGCGGACTCGAGCTATGTCTCAACGCATACTTCTGATCGAGAGCGACGCAGCCGCCGCCAAGACCATTATCGACGCGCTGAGTCACTGCAGCGAGGAATCCTTCGAAGTTCGCTGGGCTGGATGCTGCTCTGAAGCCCTGGAAAAACTGGACGGCGTCGAGGCGATACTGGTAGACCTCATCCTGCCTGACAGCCGCGGCATAGACACGTTTGACCGTCTGTTTCGCGCCGCGCCCAGCATTCCGATCCTGCTGTTGATTGATCCACAACACGAGGAAACCGCCAGGTTGGCGGTGCAGTGTGGAGCACAGGATTATCTGTTCAAAGACCGGCTCGACGCTTATCTGTTGCCCAAGACCCTGGGGACCATGATCGAGCGGGCCGCCTATGCAGAGGCGTTGTTCGTGGAACGGGAGCGCGCGCAGGTCACGCTCAACTCGATCGGGGACGCGGTCGTGAGCACGGACGTTTCGGGCCGGGTCACCTATCTGAATGTAGTCGCTGAAGACCTGACAGGTTGGTCGCAGCACGAAGCGGTGGGTCATCCGCTCGACGAAGTCTTGCAGCTCATCGATGCCACGACCCGCCATGCCGCGCAAAACTCCACTATGCTGGCGATCAGGGACGACAGAGCGCTCGCGCTTCCCCCCAACTGCGTGCTGGTTCGACGCGACGGTACCGAAGCGGCCATCGAGGATTCCACCGCACCCATCCACGATCGTCGCGGAAGCGTGACGGGCGCTGTCATGGTATTTCACGATGTCAGTGCGGCGCGGGCGATGACGTGCAGGATGACGCATCTGGCTCAACACGACAGCCTCACCGATTTACCCAATCGCGTGCTGCTCACCGACCGACTGCATGCAGCAATAATCCTGTCCCGCCGGCACCGGCGCAAACTGGCGGTACTATTTCTGGACCTTGATCGCTTCAAGCACATTAACGATTCAAAGGGCCACGTCGTAGGCGATCGCCTGCTGCAATCCGTGGCACAGCGAGTCTCCACGTGTGTGCGCAGCTCGGACACCGTCGGCCGCCTGGGGGGCGATGAATTCGTGGTGCTCCTCCTGGAGGTGAGACACGCGGAGGATGCAGCCCTCACCGCAGCCAAAATACTCGAGGCGCTGCGTAAACCCCATTTCATCGAGGAGAATGAACTCCATATCACTGGAAGCATCGGCATCGTCACCTATCCCGATGACGGCACGGATGTCGAGACGTTGATGCAGAAGGCGGATCTGGCGATGTACCACGCCAAGGATACCGGCCGCGACGGTTATCAATTCTTCAAGCCGGAGATGAACGCACGCGCGCTCGAGCGGCGTTCGCTCGAGGACAGTCTGCATTACGCGGTCGAGCGGCAGGAGTTGGTATTGCATTACCAGCCGAAGTTTAATTTGGCCAGCGGCGGGATCATCGGGGCCGAGGCACTCATACGCTGGCGGCACCCGCAGCGCGGCCTTCTCCCCCCGGGACAATTCATCACGATTGCGGAGGATTGCGGCCTCATCGTGCCGATTGGTCGCTGGGTACTCGGTGAAGCGTGCCGCCAAGCCCGTGCCTGGCAAATTGCGGGACTGCCGCCGCTATGCGTGGCGATAAACGTCTCCGCCGTGGAGCTGCGTGCCCCGGGTTTCGTAGCAGGGGTACGGGCAGTTCTCGAGGAGACCGGCCTCGAGCCCCATTATCTGGAGCTCGAGCTTACCGAATCGGTACTGATAGAGGACGCGCGCTCCGTTGCCGAGGTGCTTAAAGAACTAAAAGATGTCGGCGTGCTGCTGGCTCTGGATGACTTTGGCACCGGCTATTCGAACTTGAGCCATTTGAAGCGCTTTCCAATCGACGCTCTGAAGATCGATCAGTCTTTCGTGCGCAACCTGACAGCCGACGAGGATGATGCCGGCATTGTCACTGCCGTGATCGAGATGGGAAAGAGCCTGCATATGCGGGTTGTGGCCGAAGGGGTGGAAACACGGGCGCAACTCGAAGTCCTGCAGGAGCACGGCTGTCCCCAGGGTCAAGGGTACTATTTCTGCCGGCCGGTGCTTGCTGAGGAACTCGGCCAATTGTTGGGAAGCGATAGTGCCGCGATGGCAGTTGCATGATTTGCCGGTGCGGGTGCTCGGCAGCCGCACCCAGGGTCTAGTTTGTGACGAGCGCGATGCGCGCATTGAGGGGGATGTTCCGGGCCTTCAGCCCGGGCTTCTGGCCGTGATGGTCGAACTCGAGCTGCACGCCGGGGCGGAACATGAGGCAGTGCGTCGAGCCGCCGTAATGAAACATGCCGAGCTGGTCTCCCTTGCTGACGTGCTGTCCCTCGTACACCGAGATCTGGCAACTGGAGACTTCGCACATGCCCACCGCGAGCACGCACATCAGTCCGATGGCCGGATTATCCGCCTCGATGAACATCAGCGCCCGGGTGGCCAGCTCGGTAATGTAGGCCTGTGAATCGTTGGGCCCGGCGGGGTCGAAGCCGTGCGAAGCGGCTTCTGCGAAGTAGCTGCCATACCTGACGTACGCCTTGGCCACTGTGCCGCTCACCGGGCTGTGCCAGCGGTGATAACTCAACGGGCTCAGGTACGCCTGGTACACCGTTGCGCCCGCGAACAGCGGCGCCAGGCGGTCGTTCGCCAGCATATGCACGATCGAGTAGGGCTGAGCCTTGATCCAGAAGGTGTCGCGGAAGCTCACTTCGCGCGCCAGGCGGTAGGGAGCCGACTCGCAGGCGTTGACGATGACCCTGTCATCATCGGGTTGCGCCACCGGACGGGCGCCGCGGCGCAATTCCCGCGTGAAGAAATGGTCCCAGGAGCGAAACCCCCAGTGCGGCCGATCCGGCTCGCAGAGGAAGTCGCGCGCAAAGTTCGGCATCGCCTTCAGGGCATCGGCACCGAACCAGCCCTTGTGCGGATCATCATTCAGCACGTAGGCGGAATCGCCGCAGCTCAGGAAGCGGCCCCAGGCGTTCAACACCTGTTGCAGCGCGCCATTCACCCGCTCGTTGAGGAATGCCGCCATACCTGCCGCGGTGCCCATCGACCAGTCGAGAATCGCGTTGATGGGGCAGCCGACCAGACCGCTCCGGTCGAACTCCGGCGCGTGCGTCATGATCGTGTTCAGCAGCCGCAGCATGTGCTGATAGTCCCGCACCTGCGGCCTGCCGCACGGATCCTTGTTGTACGGCGGCCGCCCCGGCACCTGCGCGAACATCTGGCTGAACAGCATGAAGATCGTGGCATCCGATTCGATGAGGTCGCGGAATTCCGCGATGACCGGGCGCAGCGCCTGCGGCTCGGCGTGCGACTTCGCGCTCATGGCTTCGAGCCATTTCTCGAGAAAGGCCTGATCGGACGGCAGCCACTCGCCTACGCGAAACGGTAAGTGCTCACCTGCGGTCGTTCCCACGTCGGCTTTACCTCGTGCGCTAGTGGCGTAACGCTGCATCGTTACCACGCCATTGTTATCACGGTCGCCGCGATCGTGCCGCTGCGAGGAGCGCGGCGCCGGCGCAGCTCATGCCGGCAATATATAATTATTTCAACAACTTGGCCGTGTCATAGCTGTGCCAGCACCGCTGCGGCGGGGCGACGATAACGGATTGTGATTCCTGCCATCCGAATTTCCGCCTGTTGCGCGGGTTGTGGAATTGGCAGGATGGGGACTTTAGGAGACCCGAATGCCAGGCCGAAATTTCCTGTTCGTTCCCGGACCCACCAACATACCCGACCGGGTGCAGCGGGCCATGGTGGTGGCGATGGAAGATCATCGCTCCTCGAAATTCCCCGAGCTGTCGATGAGCGTGTTGAATGATCTCCGGAAGGTGTTCAAGACCGACAGCGGCCAGATATTCATCTACCCGTCCTCCGGGACCGGCGCCTGGGAGGCCGCGCTGACCAACACGCTGTCGCCGGGCGACAAGATCCTCGCCGCGCGCTTCGGCCAGTTCAGTCACTTGTGGATCGACATGGCGCAACGGCTCGGTTATGACGTGGAGGTCCTCGAGGTCGAGTGGGGTGAAGGGGTGCCGCTGGATCGCTATGAGAAGGTGCTGCGGGCCGACAAGCGCCACGAGATCAAGGGCGTGCTGGCGTGCCACAACGAGACCGCCACCGGCGTCACCAGCGATATCGCCGGGGTGCGCCGGGTGCTCGGCGACAGCGGCCACCCGGCGCTGCTGTTCGTCGACACGGTCAGTTCGCTCGCCAGCATCGACTTTCGCATGGACGAATGGCAGGTGGATCTGGCGGTGAGCGGCTCGCAAAAGGGGCTGATGCTGCCGGCGGGCCTGGGGATTCTCGGCGTGAGTCAGAAGGCCCTCAAGGCGATGCAGGGCGCCAGGTCCAAGCGCTGCTACTTCGATCTCGCCGACATGATCAAGGCCAACGCCACCGGCTACTTCCCGTACACGCCGTCGCTGCCGATGCTCTACGGACTGCGCGAATCGCTGAACATGATCTTCGAGGAGGGCCTGGAGACGATCTTCTTCCGCCACCACTATCTGGCCGAAGGGGTGCGCGCCGCGGTGCTGGAGGGCTGGGGCCTGAAGCTGTGTGCGCGGGAGCCGAAATGGTATTCCGACACGGTCAGCGCCATCATGGTGCCCGAGGGCGTCAACGGTGCGCACGTGATCGACGTGGCCTTCCGTCGCTACAACCTGGCCCTCGGCGCCGGCCTGGCGCGGGTGGCCGGCAAGCTGTTCCGCATCGGACATCTCGGCGATCTGAACGAGCTCATGCTGATGGGCGCCATCGCCGGCGCGGAAATGGCCATGCAGGACGTCGGCATCAAGGTCACCCCCGGCAGCGGCGTCGCCGCCGCATCCAGTTACTGGCGCTCGCACGATCCGATCCCGAAGAAGAGGGTGAGCCAGGATCAGCAGTTCTACGCCGCTCACTCGACCGGATCGATTCAGGGCTGAGGACGCGAACCGACCCGCATGCCGCACCGCGTCGTGTTTCTCGATCGCTCCACGTTGCAGGCGAACGTGCGCCGACCGGCCTTCGAGCACACCTGGCAGGAGTACCCGGTCACCACGGTGGGCGAATTGCCGCAGCGCCTGGCGGGAGCCACCATAGCGATCACCAACAAGGTGCCGTTGCGCGCCGAGACGCTGCAACGCCTGCCGCAGCTGCAGATGATCGCCCTGGCCGCCACCGGTTACGACGTTGTCGATGTCGGCTGGTGCAAGGCGCACGACATTGCGGTGGCAAATATCCGCAACTACGCGGTGCACACGGTGCCGGAACACGCCTTTGCGCTGATCACCGCCTTGCGCCGCAATCTGCTCGCCTATCGCGCGGACGTGGAGCGCGGCCGGTGGCAGCAGGTTGAGCAGTTCTGCTTCTTCGATCACCCGATCCGCGATCTGCACGGCGCGACGCTCGGGATCGTCGGCGAGGGCGTGCTCGGGCAGGCGACCGCACACATCGCGCGCGGCTTCGGCATGCAGGTGTTGTTCGCCGATCACGCTCCGCCCAAGGCCGCGGGCGTGAGCTTCACGCCGTTCGAGCAGGTGCTGACGGACAGCGACGTGATCTCGCTGCACGTGCCGCTGAGCGATGCCACCCGTAACCTGGTCGGCAGCGACGAGCTGCGCAGGATGAAGCGTACCGCGCTGCTGATCAATACCTCACGCGGCGGTCTGGTGGATGAGCAGGCGCTGGTGCGCGCGCTGCGCGAGGGCTGGATCGCGGGTGCCGGCTTCGACGTGCTCACGACGGAGCCGCCGAAGGAGGGCAACCCGCTGCTCGAGCTGCGCATGCCCAACTTCATCCTCACCCCCCACATCGCCTGGGCGAGCGAGGGGGCGATGCAGTTCCTCGCCGATCAGCTCATCGACAACATCGAAGCCTTCGTCGCCGGCCGGCCGCAGCACCTGGTCAACTGAGCGCGGCTGCGGCCATTCCCCACGAGGACGCGGCGGAAGACATGACGGCCGACTATGACGCGATCGTGATCGGATCCGGGCACAACGGCCTGGTGTGCGCTGCCTATCTCGCCCGGGCGGGCCTGAAGACCCTGGTGCTCGAGCGGCGCGAGATCGTCGGCGGCGCGGCGGTCACCGAGGAATTCACTCCCGGCTTTCGCGCCTCGCGCTTCTCGTACGTCATGAGCCTGCTGCACCCGCGGGTGATCCGTGACCTGGAGCTGGCGGAGTTCGGGCTGAAGGTGCTGCCGGCGAACGATCTGTTCTGTCCTCTGGGCGGCGACGACTACATCGTCTTCAGCGACGATGTCGCCAGGACGCAGGCGGAATTTGCGCGCTTCTCGCGGCACGACGCGGACATCTATCCGCAATTCGCCCGCCATCTCGACGAGGCGGCGCGGCTGGTGCGCGGGCTGCTGTTCGAGACGCCGATCGACCCGACACGCCGGCGCTGGAAGAACTTCCGCGAGTCGGCGGCGCTGCTGTGGCGGCAGCGCACGGTGGGCGAGCGCATGTACCGCCTGATCGATCTGCTGACGCAGAGCGCCTACGACTATCTGTCAGTCTGGTTCGAGAGCGACGTGATCAAGGCAGTGCTCGCCTACTACGCCTGCATCGGTACCTTCGCCGGGCCGCGTTCGCCGGGCACCGCCTACGTCATCCTGCATCACCTGATGGGCGAGCACGCCGGCGCGGGCGGCTGGGGCTTCATCCGCGGCGGCATGGGTTCGATCACCCAGGGCATCGCGCAATCGGGGGCGCGCTTCGGCATGCAGGTGCTCACCGACGCCGCGGTAGCCGAGGTGCTCGTGCGGGACGGCCGGGTCACCGGCGTGCGCACCGTCGACGGCCGGGAGTTCACCGCACGCGTGGTCGCCTCGAACGCCAGTGCCCAGACGCTGTTCCGCCGACTGCTGCCGCGGCAGCACCTGCCGGCGGAGCTGCTGACCGAGATCGACGCGTTCCGCACCTTCTCGACGGCGTTCAAGATGAACATTGCGGCCGAGGCGCCGCCGCAGTACCGCGCGTTCGACCCGCGCAAGACCGGCTTCGGCTATCCGACCTACGTGCATATCGCGCCCGACATCGATTATCTGGAGCGCGCCTACGACGATGCCAAATACGGCTGGTACTCCCGGCAGCCGTTCCTCACGCCGGTCGTGCCGACGATCGTCGATGACACCCTTGCGCCCGCCGGCAAACACGTCATCAATGTGTTTGGCGGCCACGCGCCGTACGCGCTCAAAGGAGGCGACTGGGCCACGGAGCGGCACAATCTGGCACGCACCGCGCTCGCCGCGCTCGACGCGGTGGCCCCCGACTTCTCCAAGTGCATCATCGACTTCGAGCTGCTGGTCGCCCCGGATCTCGAGCGTATCGTCGGGCTGCCGCAGGGTCACATCTTTCACGGCGAGCTCACCGCGGACCAGCTGTTCTGGCAGCGACCGGCCGCGCACTGGGCCGATTACCGCACACCGATCGCCGGACTGTTCCAGTGCGGCTCCTCGACGCACCCCGGGGGTGGGGTGTCAGGCATCCCGGGCCACAACGCGGCGCGCGAAATCCTGCGCGACTGGAAGCGCCTGAA